>MESI01000087.1:0-42588 GCA_001770935.1 Burkholderiales bacterium RIFCSPLOWO2_12_FULL_61_40
CATTGGCTCTTTGCTGGGCCAATTCAGCGGCGGTGAATGCGAGAACTACATTCGCCACTGCGGCTATTGCCAGTCAGGGTGAATTCGCTCTAGCGCTGCCCGATCCAGTAGGCCAGCACAATCATGCCGGTGACAAAACCCAGCCACCCCACCAGCAGGCGCTTCCAGAGTGCGGGGGCGTGCCGCAGCTCCATGAAGTCGTAGATGACCCACAGCCCTTTGGCTGCGGCCAGGGTAAACATGAGTAACACCGGCGTCATGCCCGCGCTGCCCGACAGGCCGCTTTCACCGAGCCAGAAGGTCGCGCCGGTGGCGATGAGCAAGGCGATCCAGATGCGATTGATGGAATTGTTGAACATTCGGTGTTGCGCTAGCGCATGACGTAGACCAGCGGGAACAGCACAATCCACAACAGGTCCACCATGTGCCAGAAGGCCGCGCCCGTCTCCAGCGCATGGGTGTCGTGGCTGCCATAGGCGCCCTGCCGGGTTTTGACCAGCAAGATGGCCAGAAACACCATGGCAACGACCACATGCAGAAAGTGAAAGGCCGTCAACATGAGGTAAAACATGTAGAAGGTGTTGGTCGACAGGTCAATACCCGCATCCGCCTTGGCCGAAAATTCCATGGACTTGAGGCTGATGAAACCGGCGCCACAGACCATGGCGGCCACCAGCCAGCGCACCCCCTGGCCCGACGCGTCGCGCCGGACGGCCTTGACGGCGTGGACCACACACCAGCTCCCCGTGATCAGCAAGACCGTGTTGACGGCGCCGGAGTTCAAGTCCAGGGTACGTTGCGACGCATTGAAGAGTTCCACATCCAGCGCCCGTGCAAAGGCATAAGACAGAAACAAAATCCCGAAGGTGAGCAGCTCCGCCAGGATGATGAGCCACACCGCCAGGTCGCCGGGCAGTCTGGGCGCGTAGCGCTGGGGCTGGAGCTGGGAATAGGTATCAGCGCTTGGGTTCATCGCTGTGCGAAACCTCGTACGGATCGGCCACATAGGCGGGGCCTTTCATCAGCCAGACCACCACACACCCCATCACCACCGTCAGCACCAGCATCCATACAAATACGACCAAGCCGATCATCACAAAATCAAACCATTGAATACGACGCGCCAGTTCAGCAGAACTGCTCGCGGTCATGAAAAAACGGGCGGCCCCCGAGAGCAGCGCAGGGAACAGGGTTCCCGCCACCGCCACCTTTGGCATCCGTCGCAACAGCACCCACTCAAATCCATAAGGAGTGCGCTGATACCCTGGAAGTTTGTTGAGCCAAGCCACCTGGGCCATTTTACAAGTAGGCCCCTCCCATGGCGGCAAAAGCCTGGGTGGGTACCCATGCCACCAAGGCGGTTTTAGGGTCTCCATCGCATCAACTGCAACGGACTTTGCCAGCGCGGTATCGGTGCCAGATGTACCTGAAAGTTGCTAGACTCCCCAGACGATGAACCA
The DNA here is from genome assembly GCA_001770935.1 of Burkholderiales bacterium RIFCSPLOWO2_12_FULL_61_40. Lineage (GTDB taxonomy): Bacteria > Pseudomonadota > Gammaproteobacteria > Burkholderiales > Burkholderiaceae_C > Allorhodoferax. The sequence continues at coordinate 1,461 of MESI01000087.1, forward strand.
GATAGTTCGCCTCTTACAGCGATGCCCTGCGCGCCAATGGATGCTGGCGCTGTTCGTCTTTCTGGGCACCGCCGCGCTGGCAGCAACGTGGATCAGCCGCTCGGAGCAACAGGAGCGTTCCGAAGCCCAGGCGCGGGCCGCCGATCTGGCGGCAGACCATGCACAGTCACTGCAGCGCGGCATTGAACGCGCCCTGTCCGCCACCTACGCCATCGCCGCCTTGGTTCGCCAAGGCCAGGGCGTTTTGCCGGATTTCGAAGCGGTGGCGACAGAAATGCTGCCGTTTTATCCAGGCATTGCGGCGCTCGGGCTGTCGCCGGGGGGTGTGATTCGCCATGTGGCGCCTTTGGTCGGCAATGAAAAAAGCATTGGATTCAACCAGTTGAAGGACATTGCCCAAAACAAGGAGGCCATCATTGCCCGTGACACCGGCAAACTCACGCTGGCAGGCCCGCTCAAGCTGACCCAGGGGGGACTGGGTGTTGTCGGTCGATTGCCCATCTTTCTGAATGGTCCGCGAGAGCGCAAAGAGTTTTGGGGGTTTACCTATGTCACGCTGCGCTTTCCACAAGCACTGGATTCCGCGCGTTTGCCACTTCTGAGCGAGCGTGGCTACGCATTCGAGCTGTGGCGCACCGTGCCGGATACGGGAGCTCGGCAAACCATTGAAGCCTCCGGCAATACCGCTCTTGACTCTCCCGTGGAGCGCACGCTGGAGTTGCCCAATGGACTTTGGACCCTGAGTATCGCCCCCGCCAATGGCTGGGGTGACCCGGGCCGGGTGGCACTCAAATCGGCCTTTGGGCTGCTGGTTAGCGTGCTCATGGCTTACCTGGCCTGGTTGCTCCAGGCCATGCGCATACGCGATGGTCAACTGGAAGCCGAGGTCCAGCAACGCACAGCAGAAATTCTGGCCACCCAGCAACACCTGGAAGCCACGATCCAGGCGATACCGGACTTGCTTTTTGAGATGGGGCTGGACGGGCGCTATTACAGCTCACACTCCCCTCACGCAGAATTACTGGCCCGTCCGTCCGAAGAACTGCTGGGCAAAACAGTCCATGATGTCCTGCCTCCGCAGGCCGCTCAGGTGGTCATGTCGGCCCTGCAGGAGGCCAACGACAAAACATGGTCTACGGGCAAACAATTTCAATTGCCTCTGGATATTGGAACCCATTGGTTCGAACTCTCGGTCGCGCGCAAGGCCGCGGTGCCCGGAGAAACAGCACGTTTTGTGGTGCTGTCCCGCGACATCACCCAGAACAAGGAGGCAGACGAAAAAATAGGGCTGCTGGCCCACTTTGATGCCCTCACCGGCCTGCCCAACCGCGCCTTGCTGGCCGACCGCTGCCAATCGGCGCTGCACGCCGCGCAACGCAATGCCAGTTCGGTGGCGATCGTGTTTCTGGATCTGGACCATTTCAAGAACGTCAATGACTCCCTGGGGCATCGGGTGGGCGACGAACTGCTGGTTGCGCTGGCGATGCGGCTCAAAAATGCCGTGCGCGACCAGGACACCGTGTCCCGCCTGGGGGGTGATGAATTTATTCTGGTGCTGCCCGACACCGACGCCGCAGGAGCGGCACACGTCGCCGAAAAGCTGCTGCAGTCCGCTTTGCGCCCCTTTCAAATTGAACAACATGAACTGACCATCACGCCCAGCATCGGGATTGCCGTCTATCCCAGCGATGGCCATGACTTTGACACCCTGTCGCGCTGCGCCGATGCAGCGATGTACCACGCCAAACAGAATGGGCGCAACAACTACCGTTTTTTTACCGCCGAAATGCAGGCCCGCTCGGAACGAGCCCTGACCCTGGAAAATGCATTGCGGCGCGCTTTGGAGCGTGACCAGTTGAGCCTGCACTACCAGCCGCAAATGTCCGTGGCGCACGGTCGCATCATTGGCGCGGAGGCCCTGTTGCGGTGGAATCACCCGGAACTGGGCATGGTGTCACCGGCCGAGTTCATCCCCGTGGCAGAGAGCAGTGGAATGATTTTGCCGATCGGGGAATGGGTGCTGCGCACCGCCACCCGGCAACTCAAAGCCTGGATTGATGCCGGTGTGCCACCCTTCACCATGGCCATCAACCTGTCGTCCGTGCAGTTTCGCCATGCCGACTTGCCCCATTTGGTCACCACCATTTTGGAAGAAGCGCAATTGCCAGCGCATCTGCTGGAGCTCGAACTCACCGAAGGTGTCGCCATGACCGACCCGCAGGGTGCCATTGCCGTCATGAACAATTTGCACCAGCGCGGCGTGCGCATGTCCATTGACGATTTTGGCACCGGCTATTCCTCGCTGAGCTACCTGAAGAAATTCCAGGTCTACAAGGTCAAAATCGACCAGTCCTTTGTGCGCGACATCACCGAGGACCCCGACGACAGGGCCATTGTGGGCGCCATCATTTCCATGGCCGCCAGCCTGGGCATGCAAACCATCGCCGAAGGTGTGGAAACCCAGGGTCAGCTGGCCTTTTTACAGGAAAAAGGCTGCACCGAAGTGCAGGGCTATTACTTCAGCCGACCGGTGCCGCCAGAACAATTTTTGGCGTTTCTGCGTTCACAGCTTCTTCTGTAAAAACTGCGCATGCCCCATGGCGGGGTCCAGTTGGTAATTGGCAAAACCAACGCGTTCGTACAGGCGTATGGCGCCCGCGTTGCCCTGCAACACCTCCAGCGTCAGTTTGCACGCCCCACGCTCCCTGGCCATTTCTTCCACCAATGCCAGCATGCGCTCGGCAATGCCTTGCCCACGGTAACTGCCCAATACCGCCACATCATGGACGTTGACCAAGGGGCGGCAGGCAAAGGTGGAAAACCCTTCAAAGCAGTTGACCAAACCCACGGGGGTTGTCTCATCGTCCCCGGCAAACGCCAACACACTGAAGGCCTGCGGGCAGGCCGCAAGGCTGGACACCAAATTGGCTTTGGCGTAATCACTCAGCGCTTGCGCCCCTCCCATGGGATCACGGGCATAGGCATCCAACAATTCCACCAATGCCTGGGCATGGCGGGGATTGGTATAGTCGGCACGGCACACACGAATCGGGCTGGACTCCATGTTCAGACCCTCAAGGTGTCGGCAATACGCTGCGCACAGGCTTGGGCCTGGTCCGCATTGCGGGCTTCCACCATCACACGCACCAAAGGTTCGGTGCCGCTGGCACGGATCAGCACCCGGCCCGTATCCCCCAACTCGGCCTCCACGGCCTGGGTGGCGGCCGTCAAATTCAGACTGGCCTTCCAGTCCTGGCCGGGTTGGAGGCGAACATTAATGAGAATCTGCGGGAAAAGGGTCACATCCGCCAGCAATTCCGCCAGAGTTTCGCCACTGCGTATGCAGGCCTGCAAAACCTGCAAGGCCGACACAATGCCATCCCCCGTGCTCTGTTTGTCCAGCGCCAACAAATGACCGGAACCCTCCCCACCCAGCAGCCAGCCACGCTTCTTCAACTCTTCCAGAACGTAGCGGTCTCCGACGTTGGCGCGCACCAGTTCCACGGCGCTGGCTTTCAGGGCCAGTTCCACCGCCATATTGGTCATCAAAGTCCCTACCACGCCGGGAATGGCTTCACCGGCCCGCTTGCTGACCACCTTGCCGCCGCGGGAAAGCCGCTCTTTCACCATCAGGTAAAGGATTTCATCCCCATTGAACAGGCGCCCCTCGGCATCGACCAATTGCAAGCGGTCGGCATCACCATCCAATGCAATTCCATAATGTGCACCATGGGCTTTGACCGCCGCAACCAGCGCCTGCGGATGGGTCGCACCCACTTCATGGTTGATATTCAAACCATCAGGGGCGCAACCGATGGTGACCACTTCGGCACCCAATTCATGGAACACCTTGGGAGCCACCTGGTAGGCCGCACCATGCGCACCATCCACCACAATCTTGACGCCCTTGAGGGTGAGGTCATTGGCAAAGGTGCTTTTGCAGAATTCAATATAGCGCCCTGCAGCATCGTCCAAGCGGCGGGACTTGCCCAGATCGGAGGACGCTGCCCACACCGGGGGTTGCTCCAACGCAGCCTCCACGGCCAGTTCCCACGCATCCGGCAACTTGCAGCCCTGCGCACTGAAGAACTTGATGCCGTTGTCTGCAAAAGGGTTGTGGCTCGCACTAATGACCACACCCAGTGACGCACGCAGGGTGCGGGTCAAATAGGCCACGCCGGGCGTGGGCAATGGCCCCAACAACACCACATCTACCCCCGCGGAGTTAAAACCGCTTTCCAAGGCACTCTCCAGCATGTAGCCGGATATGCGGGTGTCCTTGCCGATCAGCACCGTGGGGCGGGATTCGGTTTGTTTGAGCACCCGTCCCACCGCATGCGCAAGGCGCAGAACAAAGTCAGGGGTGATAGGCGCTTGCCCCACCGTACCGCGAATTCCATCGGTTCCAAAATACTGTCGTTTCATACCCTCACCTACCTTGCAGATTGTTGTTGATCATGGCCTGCCGCTTGCATGGCAGCCCATACTTTCAGTGCCTGTACCGTCTCTTTCACATCATGCACCCGCACTACACTGGCACCATGCTGAACCGCAAGCAAGGCTGCCGCAACGCTGGGGGCCATGCGGTCATGGACATCCAGTGTCGCGACCGACGCCAATGACGTCTGGGTCACGGCAGCCAATGAAGATTTGCGGGACCAGCCCGCCAACACCGGGTAGCCCAGAGACAAAAGTTCTTGTTGGCGGGCCAGCAGGGCAAAATTTTGCGCCACGGTTTTTCCAAACCCAATTCCCGGATCAATACAGATGCGGGCCTTTTCGACTCCTAGCCCTTGCAAATCGAGCGTAGCGCGCTCTAAAAATGAGAGCACCTGAGCCAGCACATCACCCTCCATGGGCGCCACCTGCATGGTCTGGGGCTCGCGGTGCATGTGCATCAGGCACACGCCGCAGCTTTTGTGGGCCGCCACCACCGACCGGGCGTCCAAGCCGTCAGCCGCGTCTTTCCAGCGTAGCGCCCACACGTCATTGATGATGTCGACGCCCAGGTCCAGCGCGGCTTGCATCACTTGCGGCTTGTAGGTATCCACCGACACCGGCACCCCCAAAGTCACGGCATGGCGCACGACGGGCAGGAGGCGGGACAACTCTTCCTCCAACGACAGCGCCAACGCCCCCGGTCGGGTCGATTCACCACCTATGTCCAGGATGTTCGCACCATCGTGAAGCAGTCGCTCGCAGTGCGCCCGCGCAGCATCATGGGAGGCATGCAGACCGCCGTCCGAAAAAGAATCGGGTGTCACATTCACAATGCCCATGACCTGGGGGACTGCCAAATTGATGACTGAACGGCTCACTTGCCACTGCATGGATTGACCTCGGTTGCGATGGTGCGGTTGCGAAGCAAAACGGGGCACAAGGCCCCGTCTTCTTTGGATCGAATGGTTCAGGCCACCGTGGGTGCTGCATCGGTAGCCACTGCGGCGCCACCACCACTGCTGTTGCCACCAGAACTGGGAGCGCGCGGCGTCCAATCCTTGGGCGGGCGTGGCTCTTTACCTGCCATGATGTCGTCGAGCTGGTCGCTGTCGATGGTTTCCCACTCCAGCAAGGCTTTGGCCATAGCATGCATCTTGTCCTTGTTTTCCTCAATCAGCTTGCGGGCCAGGGAATACTGCTGGTCAATGATCCTACGCACCTCCAGATCGACCTTCTGCATGGTCTGCTCGCTCATATTGGTGGTCTTGGTGACCGAACGGCCCAGGAAAACCTCGCCCTCATTCTCGGCATACACCATAGGTCCCAAGGCGTCGGTCATGCCATAGCGGGTCACCATGTCACGCGCAATATGGGTTGCGCGCTCAAAATCATTGCTGGCACCGGTGGTCATCTGGTTCATGAACACCTCTTCGGCAATCCGGCCACCAAACAGCATGCTGATCTGGTTGAGCATGAACTCGCTGTCGTACGAGTAGCGGTCCTGCTCAGGCAGGCTCATGGTCACGCCCAAGGCACGGCCACGCGGAATGATGGTGACCTTGTGCACCGGGTCGCACTTGGGCAGCATCTTCCCGATCAGTGCATGGCCCGACTCGTGGTAAGCCGTGTTCTTGCGCTCCGACTCTGGCATCACCATGCTCTTGCGCTCAGGACCCATCTGGATTTTGTCCTTGGCTTTCTCAAAATCCTGCATTTCGACCACACGTGCGTTACGGCGGGCCGCCATCAAAGCCGCTTCATTGCACAAATTGGCCAAATCAGCGCCCGACATACCAGGCGTGCCGCGTGCAATCACGCTGGCACTGATGTCCTGGCCCAAGGGAACCTTGCGCATGTGCACGTTCAGGATCTGCTCGCGGCCCCGAATGTCGGGCAGCGTTACATAGACCTGGCGGTCAAATCGCCCCGGACGCAACAGCGCAGCGTCCAAAATGTCGGGCCGGTTGGTGGCTGCCACCACGATCACGCCGACATTGGTTTCAAAACCGTCCATCTCCACCAGCATCTGGTTCAGCGTTTGTTCACGCTCGTCATTGCCGCCGCCCAAACCGGCACCACGCTGACGGCCTACGGCGTCAATTTCGTCGATGAAAATGATGCAAGGCGCATTCTTTTTGGCGTTCTCGAACATGTCGCGCACACGGGAGGCACCCACGCCTACAAACATCTCGACGAAGTCTGAGCCAGAAATGCTGAAAAATGGCACCTTGGCTTCCCCGGCAATGGACTTGGCCAACAGGGTCTTACCGGTTCCGGGTGGCCCCACCAGCAGCAGGCCACGGGGAATACGGCCACCCAACTTTTGAAACTTGCTTGGGTCTTTCAGGAAGTCAACCACTTCCTTGACTTCTTCCTTGGCTTCATCACAACCGGCCACATCGGCAAAAGTTACGGTGTTGGTGTTTTCGTCCAGCAGACGTGCCTTGCTCTTGCCGAAACTGAATGCCCCGCCTTTACCGCCGCCCTGCATCTGGCGCATGAAGTACACCCATACCCCGATCAGCAGCAGCATGGGCCCCCAGCTAACCAGCAGGGTCATCAAAAGAGAACCTTCTTCGCGGGGCTTCACGTCGAACTTGACGCCGTTATTGATCAGATCGCCCACCAAACCGCGGTCCAGATAGGTGGCCATGGTCTTGACTCTGCGATCATCGGTGGTGACCGCCAAAATCTCGGTGCCCCCCTGCCCCTCTTGAATGAGGGCGCTCCTGATACGTTTGCCACGCACCTCTTCCAGGAAATCGGAGTAACCCAGCGTACCCGCCCCTGCCGTACCATGCGAGTCAAATTGTTTGAACACGGTGAAGAGCACGAGCGCAATCACCAACCAAACTGCAATTTTCGAAAACCACTGATTATTCAAGCGAAGCTCCAATACAGGCGCAATAAGAAATACTTTGCGTACTTGAGTCCCATTTTAGGCGTTTCAAGACACAAAGCACGCGATATTCAGGTTTTCAGCCACAAAGATAGAAGGGTATCCAGGGATTTGTCAAACCCCGAAGAATAAACCTTGATTAACGCTTGCCACCGGGTGACTTGAGCCCGATGCCGACCATAAAAGTCTCGGACGAACGGTCCCGCGACGCTTTGGGCTTGAACGGTTTAACCTGCTCAAACGCCGCCTTGAAGCGCTGCACCACATCGTTGTAACTTCCACCATGGAACACCTTGGCCACCAGGGCGCCATGCGGTTTCATGTGGTTTTGGGCGAATTCAATGGCCAATTCGATCAGGTACTCGATGCGCGCTGCGTCGACCGACGCAATGCCCGACAGGTTAGGCGCCATATCGGACACCACAATGTCAGCCTGCCTTCCGGCCAAAGCGGCCTCCAACTGGCTGAGAACCTCCGCCTCGCGAAAATCCCCCTGAATAAACGTCACCCCTTCAATGGGCTCCATGGGCAACAGGTCCAGCCCAATGATGGTGCCATTCAGATCACCCACCGCAGCCCCTTGGGGGGACATGCGTCGGCGGGCGTATTGACTCCACGCACCCGGAGTGCAGCCCAAGTCCACCACCAGATGGCCGGGCTTGATCAGTCCAAAGGTCTCGTCGATCTCCTTGAGTTTGTAGGCGGCGCGCGCCCGGTACCCCTCTCGATGTGCCAATTTGACATAAGGGTCGTTGATATGGTCGTGCAGCCAGGCCTTGTTGACCTTTTTGCCTTTGCTAGGAGTTTTCATTGCACCGATAATACCGGCATGCCCATAATTCAACTTACACCTGCCCAGCGCAAAGACCAACGGGCAGAAGCCCACCACCTGGACCCCGTCGTTATGGTCGGGGGCGATGGCCTTACCGCCAACGTCAAAAAAGAAATCGACGCGGCCTTGAATGCCCATGGATTGATCAAGGTCCGGGTATTTTCCGATGACCGTGTGGCCCGCGAAACCATGTTTCAAACCTTGGCGGACGAGTTGAACGCCGCGCCGATTCAACACATCGGAAAACTGCTGGTGCTGTGGCGCCCCAAATTGGAAAAAGAAAAAACCGTTGACGAAGATCGCATGGCGGGCCCACGGGATTTCAAAGTACTGAAATACAGCAAACGTGCCGGACAGCGCCCCGAGGTCAAAACCCTGCGGGTGCTCGGTAACCAGCGGCTGACGGCGGGTGGCAATGTTCGCCGCGCAAAACCGAAACCCAAAACCAGCGTCAAAAAACGCAGCCAAACCTGATCAGATTTCACGTCTCTGCACAGGAAGCAATGCCCGTGGTGCGGGCAAGTTTGCCAAACACCACGGTCGCGCAGAACCACTGCCCCAAATACATGGCGCTGCCCACCCGGTGCCACAGCGCCAAGTTGTCCCGTGCAACGATTCTGGGCGCCACCGCAAACTCCACGAGCAATGCCAGAAGCACGCCAGCCACTATAAAAAGAGTAGCTGCTTGCGCAATATCTGCAAGGGCTGGCGACCTATTGGATCTGGAAAGCAGTAGTAATACCACACCGCACAGGGTTGAGATCACTGTTTGCACAGAAAAGAGCTTGGCGGCCATGCCGCCCGCCAGAGCCGGACTGGGCAGGTACACAAACAACATGGGAACAACGAAGAACCCCAGTGTGCCAAGGCTACCCCACCAGACCGCAGCAAGCCACAGTGGCAGCTGACGCATGGCCTCAGACGTAGGAAACCGTCACAATTTCAAAGGATTTCACGCCCCCAGGGGCTTTCACTTCAACCGTGTCCCCCTCGGATTTTCCGATCAAGGCCCGTGCAATGGGGCTGCTGATGTTGACCAGCCCCAGCTTGATATCGGCCTCGTCTTCTCCCACGATCTGGTAGGTCACCACACTGCCGGAATCCTCGTCTTCCAGCTTGACCGTAGCGCCAAACACCACGCGCCCTTCGGCATCCAGTTCCGAGGGATCAATGATTTGGCAGGCAGACAGCTTGCCTTCAACCTCCTGAATACGACCTTCGATAAAACCCTGGCGGTCTTTGGCGACCTCGTATTCGGCGTTTTCGCTCAGGTCACCCTGTGCCCGCGCCTCGGCAATGGCATTGATGACCCAGGGACGGTCCACGGTCTTGAGTTTGTGCAACTCGGCTCTGAGCAATTCGGCGCCGCGCTTGGTGATAGGAATGGTAGCCACGTACTGCTCCGTTGAAGTAATAGATATTGGGGGTTACACAAAAGGAAACCGCCGAGCGTTGCCGATCGGCGGTATAGGAAAACATTGCGGGACAGTCCGAAGCGGCAAGGCCGCAAGCTCTGTCCCCAACTGATTAAACGGATTATGCCGTGATTGTCAGCCGTGCATCAGGCGATTGCCAGTTGCGCATGCATTTCCTGAATTGAAATCACGTCCAGGTGGTCCATGTGGCGCATGCCTTGCACGGCGGCCTCGGCTCCGGCGATGGTGGTAAAGGTCGTCACCCGAGCCAGCAAAGCAGAGGTGCGGATCTGGCGCGAATCTGCAATGGCGTTGCGGCGCTCTTCCACGGTGTTAATGACCAACACCACCTCGTTGTTTTTGATCATGTCCACGATGTGGGGACGCCCTTCGGTGACTTTATTCACCGCCACGCACGGTACACCAGCGGCGTTGATGGCCGCTGTGGTTCCCTTGGTCGCCAACACGGTGAAGCCCATGTCCACCAATGCGCGGGCGACTTCAATGGCCCGGGGTTTGTCGTTGTTTTTCACCGAGAGAAACACCTTGCCCTCGCGTGGCAGCTTGGTGCCGGCACCCATTTGGGACTTCACAAAAGCCTCACCAAACGTCTTGCCCACCCCCATCACTTCACCCGTGGATTTCATCTCGGGTCCCAGAATGGTGTCCACACCTGGGAATTTGACAAAGGGGAACACCGCTTCCTTGACGCTGAAGTAAGGAGGTGTGACTTCTTTGGTGATTCCCTGCGACGCCAGCGACTGACCAACCATGCAGCGCGCCGCCACCTTGGCCAGCTGGATGCCCGTGGCTTTGGACACGAAGGGCACGGTGCGCGAGGCGCGCGGATTCACTTCCAGCACATAAATAACGTCTTTGCCGTCGATATTCTGGATAGCAAACTGCACGTTCATCAGGCCGACCACATTCAAGGCCTTGGCCATGGCCGCGGTCTGGCGCTTGATCTCGGCCACCGTCTCAGCACTCAGGCTGTACGGAGGCAGCGAGCAGGCCGAGTCGCCGCTGTGCACACCCGCTTGCTCAATGTGCTCCATCACGCCACCAATGAAGGTTGCGCCTTCGACACCGTCCGAGCCTGCATCACGGATGCAGTCCACATCACACTCGATGGCGTCGTTCAGGAAGCGGTCCAGCAGCACAGGAGAGTCGTGGCTCACTTTGACCGCTTCGCGCATATAGCGCTCCAGGTCACGCTGCTCGTGCACGATTTCCATGGCGCGGCCGCCCAGCACGTAGCTGGGGCGCACCACCAGGGGGTAGCCCAGAGCAGCAGCCTTTTCCAGCGCTTCCGATTCGGTACGGGCGGTGGCATTCGGGGGTTGGCGCAGCTTGAGCTCATGCAGCAGTTTTTGAAAGCGCTCGCGATCTTCGGCGGCGTCGATCATGTCCGGGCTGGTGCCGATGATGGGCACGCCATTGGCTTCCAGGTCGAGTGCCAACTTCAAAGGCGTTTGGCCGCCATACTGCACGATCACTCCGACTGGTTTCTCTTTGTCCACGATTTCCAGCACGTCTTCCAGGGTCAGCGGCTCGAAATACAGGCGGTCGGACGTGTCGTAGTCGGTAGACACGGTTTCGGGGTTGCAGTTGACCATGATGGTCTCATAACCGTCTTCGCGCATGGCCAACGCGGCGTGTACGCAGCAGTAGTCAAACTCGATACCCTGACCAATGCGGTTGGGGCCACCGCCGAGCACCATGATTTTCTTCTTGTCGGTGGGTGCGGCTTCGCACTCGGAGCCTTCAGCCTCGTAGGTGGAATACATGTAGGCGGTGTTGGTCGCAAACTCGGCCGCGCAGGTATCGACCCGCTTGTACACCGGGCGCACGCCCAAGGCGTGGCGCTTGTTACGCACGGCCGTGTCGCTAGTCTTGAACTGGCGCGCCAGACGGCGGTCCGAGAATCCTTTTTGCTTCAGGGTGCGCAGCGTAGCGGCGTCAATGCGGTCCAAGGCCGTACCGCTGTCGGGTACCGGCAAACGTTCAATTTCCAATTCGATCTTGACGATTTGCTCAATCTGCACCAGGAACCAGGGATCGATCCTGGTCAGCGCAAACACCTCGTCCACGCTCATACCCTGGGCAAACGCGTCGCCCACGTACCAGATGCGCTCGGGGCCGGGCGCACCCAGCTCTTTTTCCAGCACCTCACGGTCCTGGGTTTTCTCGTTCATTCCGTCCACGCCCACTTCCAGGCCGCGCAGGGCTTTCTGGAAGGATTCCTGGAAGGTACGGCCCATGGCCATCACCTCGCCCACGGACTTCATTTGCGTCGTCAGGCGGCTGTCGGCTGCAGGGAATTTTTCGAATGCAAAACGGGGGATCTTGGTAACCACGTAGTCGATGCTGGGCTCGAAACTGGCAGGCGTCGCACCGCTGGTGATGTCGTTGCGCAGCTCGTCCAATGTGAAGCCCACCGCCAGCTTGGCAGCCACCTTGGCAATCGGGAAGCCAGTGGCCTTGGAAGCCAGGGCAGAGGAGCGCGACACGCGGGGGTTCATCTCGATCACCACCATGCGGCCATCGACCGGATTGATGGAGAACTGCACATTGGAACCACCGGTGTCCACACCAATTTCGCGCAACACGGCCAAAGAGGCATTGCGCAAAATCTGGTATTCCTTGTCGGTCAGGGTTTGCGCCGGGGCCACGGTGATGGAGTCGCCGGTGTGCACACCCATGGGGTCCAGATTTTCGATGGAGCAGACGATGATGCAGTTGTCTGACCGGTCGCGCACCACCTCCATCTCGTATTCTTTCCAGCCCAACAACGACTCTTCAATCAGCAGCTCATTGGTGGGGGAAGCTTCCAGGCCACGCTTGCAGATGACCTCAAACTCTTCCGAGTTGTAGGCAATGCCGCCACCGGTGCCGCCCAGGGTGAAGCTGGGGCGAATGACGGTGGGGAAACCCAAGGATTTTTGCACAGCCCAGGCTTCGTCCATGCTGTGTGCAATGCCGGAGCGGGCGGAGCCCAGACCGATCTTGGTCATGGCGTCCTTGAACTTCAGGCGGTCCTCGGCCTTGTCGATGGCTTCAGGACTGGCACCGATCAACTCCACCTTGTACTTTTCCAGCACACCGTGGTGCCACAGATCCAAGGCGCAGTTCAGCGCGGTCTGGCCACCCATGGTGGGCAAAATGGCGTCGGGACGTTCCTTGGCAATGATTTTTTCCACCGTTTGCCAGGTGATCGGCTCGATGTACGTGACATCGGCCGTGGCCGGATCGGTCATGATCGTGGCAGGGTTGCTGTTGATCAAAATGACCTTGTATCCTTCTTCGCGCAAGGCCTTGCAGGCTTGCACGCCGGAGTAGTCAAACTCGCAGGCCTGGCCGATGATGATCGGGCCAGCGCCAATGATGAGGATGCTTTTAATGTCGGTACGTTTTGGCATTCTTACTTCTCTACTCTTAATCAATTCAGGCTGGCGGTGGCCAATTTGGCCCCGAACCACACAAACAAGCCACCGACTGCGCTGGACAGACTGGCTGACACACGCTTGCGTCGGCTGAAGGCTTGCGCAAGGCGGGCTCCCGCAAAAATCAATGCGGACAAATACAGGGCACTGAAGGCCATGACAATGGCGCTCAAAATCAAAAATGGCACAGCGGGGGTTTCATACGTGGGGTCGATGAACTGCACAAAGAACGACAGCAAAAACAATATCGCCTTCGGGTTCAGCAGGCTGATCACCAAGGCCCGCTTGAAGGGGTGCGCCAGATGGGCGGGGAGCTCCTGCACTACGGCAACTGGTGCATCCGTATTGCGCCATTTCTGGAGGGCAGCTCCCATCAGGTTGACCCCCATCCAGGCCAGATACGCTGCACCGGAATATTTGACCACCATGAACAAGGCCGGATTGCTGCGCAGCAATCCCGCTGCGCCCAAAGCGGTCGCCATCAGCAAAATGGTGTCACCGACAAATACACCCACTGCCCCCTGGTACCCGGCTTTGATACCGCGCGCGGTGGCCACCGACAGCACGAACAGAGAGTTGGGCCCGGGTAACAAAATGATGCCCAAAGCGCCGAACACATAGGTCCACAGATCGGTCACACCGTAAAAGCTCATGCGCGCTTTTCCACTTGCGTTGTCATCTCCCGGATGAAACGGTCAAACAGGTAACCAATGTCATGTGGACCCGGCGAGGCCTCAGGGTGACCCTGGAAGCAGAACGCAGGTTGGTCGGTGCGCTCCAACCCTTGCAGCGTGTTGTCGAACAGGCTGATGTGGGTAGCTCGCAAATTGGCGGGCAGTGTTTTTTCGTCGACCGCAAAACCGTGGTTCTGGCTGGTGATGCTGACACGGCCACTGTCCAGGTCTTTGACCGGGTGGTTGGCACCGTGGTGGCCAAACTTCATTTTAAAAGTCTTGGCACCCGAGGCCAGCGCCATGATCTGGTGCCCCAGGCAAATGCCAAAAGTGGGAATGCCCGTTTCAATCAACTCGGCCACCGCCGCAATGGCGTAGCCGCAAGGCTCCGGGTCACCGGGGCCGTTGGACAGGAAGATGCCGTTGGGTTGGTGCTTGAGCACCTCGGCTGCAGACGTTTGTGCAGGCACCACGGTGACTTTACAACCGCGCTCGGCCAGCATACGCAAGATGTTCTTTTTGACACCAAAGTCGTAGGCAACCACATGGAATATGGGCGCCGTTTGCTGGCCGTAGCCCGCGCCCAGAGTCCACTCGGACTCCGTCCACTCGTAGCTGTCGGCGCTGGATACCACTTTGGCCAGATCCAAACCCGCCATGCTGGGGGCTGCCTTGGCCGCAGCCACGGCTTTTTCGACCACGGCACTGGTAATCGATTCACCAGGAGCCAGAGCCAGGATGCAACCATTTTGTGCACCCTGGGTGCGCAATTGGCGGGTCAACTGGCGGGTGTCGATGTTGGCAATCGCCACCGTACCTTCGGCCACCAAATACTCGCTCAGGCTCTGGGTTTTGCGAAAATTGGAAGCAATCAGCGGCAGATCCTTGATGATCAAACCTGCGGCATGCACCTTGTTCGACTCGACGTCTTCGGGATTGATACCGTAATTGCCGATGTGGGGGTAGGTGAGCGTAACAATCTGCTGGCAGTAGCTCGGGTCTGTAAGGATTTCCTGGTAGCCGGTCATGGACGTGTTAAACACGACCTCTCCGACGGTGGAGCCTGCAGCTCCAATGGAATTTCCAATATAGACCATGCCGTCCGCAAGCGCCAAAATAGCGTGGGGGGTAGTTCCCTTTAAAGACAAAAGCACTGGGTTCTCCGGATGGGGTTTTCGGGTACGCCCAAACGCGCTCAAGAGACATCTCTCGGCTTGCTGCTTAAAGGGGATTGGCTTGAGGGGGCTCGGGACGTACAGGATGCGGTGAAGCCTCCCATTATAGCCGAGGGAGACAATTTCACCCGGCTGCTTGCCACCACACGCCCGGCGTTTCCTCCAGGCAAGGTTTTCACGCCCGGGAATGGACTGGCGGCGGTCAGTTTGCGTGGCTCAGGGACGCACTGGCATGCAAGCAAATCGCGGCGGCGGCGGCTACATTGAGTGATTCTTCTCCACCGGGCTGTGCAATGCGCACATGCAGGCTGGCAAGTGCCTCCAATTCCGCACTAACGCCCTGCCCTTCGTGCCCCAACGCCCATACACAGGGCGTAGGCAGCTCCTTATTTTGTAGCGCTTGGTGCAAAAATGAGCCACGATGCGAGCTGGTCACGAGAATGGGCAGCGCCAGCACCGCCAAATCGGAGAGTTCCACGCCTTCTATGAGCTGTAGCCCCCAATGGGCGCCCATACCGGCGCGCAGTACCTTGGGGCTCCACAGGGCCGCAGTGCCTTTGAGGGCAATGACCTGTTTGAAACCAAAGGCAGAGGCGCTGCGCAAAATGGAGCCGACATTGCCGGCATCCTGCACGCGGTCCAAAATGACGGAGGCCGTGGTTGGCTGCAGCGAGGCTGCGTTGGGCAAATTCACCACAAAACCCATGCTGGCGGGTGACTCCAGACCACTGATGTCACGGAACAGTGCGTCTGGAATCACTATGTTTTTAATAGCTGCCCGCGCCCATTCTACGGGGGCTAGAGGCCTGGACTTGGGGTTTTGCCAAAATGATTCGGAAAAAACGCCTACCGCAGGCTGCACGCCCCGCACCATTGCCGCGCGGCACAGGTGGTCGCCCTCGGCCCAAAAACGCCCCTGCTTGCGGTACGCGGTGTTGTCCTGTGCAAGCCGGCGCAAGTCCTTCAAAAAGGCATTGTCCCGCGAGGTGATGTGCTGGGCTGGCGCGGCACTCATCGCAGCACCTCCGCCACCGGACGAAAAAGCCTGCGGTGCTGGGGGCAGGCGCCGTGCAACTGCAGCGCCGCCAGGTGTTCGGCCGTCCCATAACCCTTGTGCTTGGAAAAACCATATTGGGGGAACTGCAGGTCGTACTCGGTACACCAGCGGTCGCGGGTGACCTTGGCCAGAATGGAAGCCGCTGAAATGGCCGGTACCAGCGCGTCGCCTTGCACAATGGCCTCGGCCCGCACATTCAGCACCGGCAGGCGATTGCCATCGACCAAGACCAATTTGGGCTTAAGCCGCAAACCCTCGACCGCCCTGCGCATGGCCAGCATAGTCGCATGCAAAATATTCAAATGTTCGATTTCTTCGACGCTAGCCTGTGCAATAGAACAGCACAGGGCCTTGGCACGAATTTCGTCAAACAATTTTTCACGCCGCAAAGCGGTGAGTTTCTTGGAATCCGCCAACCCTTTGATGGGTTGGAGGTCATCCAGAATCACGGCGGCGGCCACCACGGGTCCGGCCAGCGGGCCGCGCCCGGCTTCATCGACGCCCGCGACGAGAAGACCGGGAATATCCCACATCAGCGCGGCCTGGGGCGTGGTGGCTGGGTCAGCCTTGGAGTACTTGCTGGATCGCATGGGCGGCTAATTGGGGGGTATCTCGTTGAAGTTGCACATGCAACTCTGCAAACTTATTTTGCACAAGGGTGATTTTTTCAGGGTTGGACGCCTGCGCATCCAGCCATTCCAGCACCGCTGCAGCGAGCGCCTTCGGGGTGGCGGCGTCTTGCAGTAATTCCGGCACGACAAAGTCCCGGCACAGGATATTGGGCAATCCCACCCAGGGCTGCAATTTTTTGCGCCGCATGATTTGCCATGACAGCCAGCCCATGTGGTAGGCAATCACCATGGGCCGCTTGAAAAGGGCCGCCTCCAACGTGGCCGTGCCGCTGGCAATCAGCGTGACATCGCACGCCGCCAGCACCGTGTGCGACTGGCCCCGCACAATCTGCAAATGCTCCCGAATGCCGCTGGCTTGGGCCGCCGCTTCGATCTGCGCTTGCAGGGAGGGCACCGCTGGCACTATGAATTTGATAGCTGCTTGCGCACGTTGTATAAGGGCTGCAGCCTGAAAGAAGCGCAAAGCAAGGTGTTCAATCTCGGATTTTCGGCTGCCAGGCAATATCGCGACCACACGGTCATTGTCGGCCAGACCCAGCTGGGCCCGCGCCGCAGACCGATTTGGCACCATGGGAATGACCTGGGCCAGCGGATGGCCAACGTAGGTGGCGGCAATGCCGTGTTGCGCCAGCAAGGCGGGCTCAAACGGAAAGATGCACAGCACATGGTCCACAGCGCGTTGGATTTTTTCAACTTTTTCAGGCCGCCAAGCCCAGATCGAAGGAGAAACAAAATGAACCGTCTTGACGCCCTGCGCCCTGAGCGCAGCCTCCAGGTCCAGGTTGAAATCCGGGGCATCCACGCCGATGAACACATCGGGTCGCTGCAACAGCAACCGCGCCTTGAGTTGATTGCGTATACCCACAAGCTCGGGGTAGCGGCGCAGCACATCCCATCCGTAGCCACGCACAGACAATTTATCGTGCGGCCACCAGGATTCAAAGCCGCGTCGGTTCATCTGCGGACCACCGATTCCAACTGAAGTCGCCGACGGCCAGCGCTCCCGCAAGCCATCCAGCAGCAATCCGGCCAACAAATCGCCCGACGCCTCACCCGCCACCATGGCCATTTTGAGCGTGTCGCCGGACAGGTCACGCCCCGCGCTAGCAGCCCGGACGCTGGTATCGTTCATAGGAGTCGTGTGAGTCAAATCAACGCACAATGCCGCGCTGGGGCGAAACTTGCGTCAGAAACGACTGCATCATCTCCACATCCGGCGCAGACTCGGGAATGGTGAGCGGCAAATCGGCAATACGCACGCGGGCGGCTTCCAGCGTCAGGTCATCGCGGTACAGCGCTTTGTGCATGGCTTTGACAGCCGAAACGCGCTCCGGCGAAAAGCCACGGCGGCGCAAGCCTTCATAGTTCATCGAGCGGGCCTGCGCGGGCTGGCCTTGGCACATCACGAAGGGCGGAAGATCGGCAAACAGCAAAGTACACATGGCCGTCATGCTGTGGGCACCGATTTTCACGAACTGGTGAACGACGGTAAAGCCACCCAAAATCGCCCAATCGCCCACATGCACATGGCCCGCCAACTGCGAATTGTTGGCAAAAATGGTGTTATTGCCAACCTCGCAATCGTGCGCCAGATGGACATAGGCCATCAGCCAATTGTCGTTTCCCACGCGGGTGACACCGGTGTCACCGGGCGAGCCGATGTTGAAAGTGCAAAACTCGCGGATTGTGTTGCGGTCCCCAATGACCAGCTCACAGGGCTCACCCGCATATTTCTTGTCTTGCGGGATGGCACCCAGCGAACTGAACTGGAAAATCCGATTGTCTGCTCCAATGGTGGTGTGGCCTTCAATCACGCAGTGCGGGCCGATGGTCGTACCGGGGCCTACCTTGACGTGTGGCCCAATGAGTGTGTAAGGCCCCACGGTGACCGAGCTGTCCAGCTCGGCTCCGGCGTCCACAATCGCGGTGGAGTGAATCGTGGTCACGACCGGGACCTTATTTGATGGCGCGCATGGCGCAGGTCAACTCGGCTTCCACCGCCAAGTCACCTGCCACCGAGGCGCGGCCTTTGAACTTGAAGATGCCGGCCTTCATGCGCAGCAGCTCGACTTCCAAAATCAACTGGTCACCAGGCTCCACGGGACGTTTGAAGCGAGCGCCATCAATGCCCGCAAAATAGTAGACCATCTCATCCGTAGGAGAGGTGTCGAGTGCGTCAAAAGCCAGCAGGGCAGCGGCTTGCGCCAAGGCTTCGAGCATCAGCACACCCGGCATGACCGGCCGATGTGGGAAGTGCCCCTCAAAAAAGGGCTCATTGATGGTGACGTTCTTCAGCGCCTTGATCGTCTTGCCCTTGTCCAGCTCCAGCACCCGATCCACCAGCAAAAACGGGTATCGGTGCGGTAGCTGTTTGAGAATTGCGTGAATATCCATCATGGTTTGAGTTGTCCTTATTGGTTGGGGACAGTGCGCCGCGATGCGCCGAACTGCCCATCGGGTTTTATATTTTGAGCTTGTCTTCCAGCACGCGGATTCGCTCGCGCAGGCTGTGCAACTGTTTCAGCGAAGCAGCATTTTTTTCCCAATTGGCATTTTCATCCAATGGAAACATGCCGGTGTAATGTCCTGGCTTGCGAATGGACCGTGTCACCACGGTGGCGGCTGAAATATTAACCCCCTCAGCCAAGGTAAGGTGGCCTAACACAATCGCTCCGCCACCAACCGTGCAATGGGATCCAATGGTGGCACTGCCCGCCACCCCGACGCAACCCGCCAAGGCCGCGTGTTTGCCAATGTGGACGTTGTGGCCGATCTGCACCAGGTTGTCCAGCTTCACCCCGTCTTCGATCACCGTATCGTGCAAGGCACCGCGGTCAATGCAGGTATTGGCACCGATCTCCACATCGTTCCCAATGCGCACCGCGCCCAACTGCTCTATTTTTTCCCAGGCCCCGTCGTTGGGCGCAAACCCAAAACCGTCGGCGCCAATGACCACACCGGGGTGCAACAGACAACGTTCGCCCACAACACAGTCTTCGCCCACGGTCACCCGGGATTTCAGCACCGTACCCGCGCCTATGCGCGCACCGCGTTCGACAACGCACAGCGCGCCGACGGACGCCGTGGGATGAACCACCGCAGTTTCGTCAATCACCGCGCTGGGATGGACTACCGGCCCCAGCTGCTGATCCCGCCCGCGCTTCCACAGCTGGGTGAGCTTGGCAAAATACAAATACGGTTGGTCCGTCACAATGCAGGCGCCACGCGCAAACGCCGACTCCCGCATCTGAGGCCCAACGATGACGCAGCCTGCTTGCGAAGCTTGCAACTGCTGCTGGTATTTGGGGTTACTCAGGAAACTCAACTGGTGCGAAGTCGCCGTCTCCAACGGTGCCAAACCGGACACCCGAAGTGCTCCATCGCCATGCAACTCACCGCCCAGGGCAGCCACCACCGCGGCCAAATCCAACTCCATGCCCATGACCTTGGAGTCCAGGCTTTACTTGGAACCTGCGTTCAGGATCTTGAGTACCTTGTCGGTGATGTCATGTTTGGCGTTGCTGTACACCACTTCCTGAATCACCAGGTCGTATTTCTCGGCTTCCGCCACCTGTTTGACGGCTTTATTGGCCTTCTCCAGTACTTGCTGCAACTCTTCGTTCCTGCGACCGTTCAGATCTTCCTGGAACTCACGTTGCTTGCGCTGCAGGTCTCGATTGAGTTCTGCAAACTCTTTCTGACGGCTCACGCGTTGCGTTTCAGTCAGGGTAGGCGCATCCCGTTCAAATTTTTCACTGAACAATTTCAAGGAACCCTGCAGATCGGCCAGGTCCTTTTGTCGCTTGGAAAACTCTTGCTCCAGTTTGCCCTGAGCGGCCTTGGCAGGTCCGGATTCCGTAGTGATGCGCTGGGTGTTGATGTAACCCGTTTTGGAGTCCTGCGCCATTGCGCCAACCGCGGCAACGGCAAGTACCAGACCCAGCCACAAGTTTGACTTAAATGTTTTCATTAGAAAGTTGTCCCGATTTGAAATTGCATGCTCTGAATTTTATCGCTATCGAACTGCTTGATGGGTCTGGCAAAGGCCAATCGCAAAGGGCCGACTGGTGAAATCCAGCTGATTCCCACACCGAACGAACTGCGCATATCCCCTAATTGAATGGCCTCGTCGGCGCCATAAATACCACCGGCATCCACAAACCCGTACATGCGCAAAGTTCGGTCATTGCCACCACCCGGCAGGGGTGAAAGCAACTCGGCATTAAACGTGATTTTTCTGGAACCGCCGGTTGCCGTAGGAATAGCCTGAAGCCGCTGTGCGCCGGTGGTCAAACTCCCCTGTTCAAAACCCCGAACCGAACCCAATCCGCCGGAGTAAAAATTCTTGAACACAGGGTAAGAAGTGCTGGCGGTGCTCGCGCCCAAAGACAACTCCGCGTTGAACGCAGCAGTCACCTTTTTCGACACAGGGAAAAACTGCTGGTATTGGGCGGTGCCACGCGCATAACGCAATTCACCGCCCACACTCCACTCACCCGAGGTGCGCATTACTTTACCCACGCTGGGCACCATGGCGCTGTCCCGTGTATCGCGCGCCCAGCCAATGGTCAATGGAACCGCATTGGTGGTGAAACCAAACTCATCGGTGAATTCCTTGTACACCGTCGGCAACAAAGTGCCCGGCACCACGGTGGTGCGGTCCACACCGCCCCCCACGTACACCGTGTCGGTATCGGTAAAGGGAATACCGAAACGCATACTCGCGCCGGTGGTTTCAATGGAGTAACTGTCCAAGTCTACGTAGGGTTTGGAATTTCTTTGGTAAAGGTCAATCGTTCTGGAAACACCATCTTCGGTAAAGTAAGGGTTGGTGGTATTGAAAACGATGGTTCTGTTGACCTTGCTCGTATTCACTTCCATGCCCAACGAATTGCCCGAACCAAATGCATTGTCTTGCTTGAATCCAAACGTAAAACCGAATCCTTCACCACTGGAAAGACCCGCACCCAAGCTCAGGCTTCCGGTGGGTTTTTCAGCGACAGTAACCGTCAAATCCACCTGATCAGGTGATCCGGCAACCTCTTGTGTCTCCAGAGAAACCTCTTTGAAGTAACCCAGGCGGTCGACCCGATTGCGGGATTGGCGAATTTTTTCACCGTCGTACCAAGCCGCTTCCAATTGGCGAAACTCACGGCGGATCACTTCGTCACGGGTACGGTCGTTTCCTGCCACATTGATTCGGCGTACATACACCCGGCGCGAGGGGTCCGCGCGCAAAGTCACTTCCACCCGATTGGTGCTGCGGTCAATTTCAGGAACAGCCTCCACCCGCGCAAACGCGAAACCAAAGTTGCCAAAGTAGTCGGTAAACGCCTTGGTGGTTTGTGCAACCTGATCCGCGTTGTAAGCCTCACCCGCCTGAATGGCGATCAATGACTGAAACTCTTCTTCCTTGCCAAGGTAATTGCCCGCAAGCTTGATTTTGGAAACCACAAACCGCTCACCCTCCGTCACATTGATGGTGATGCTGATGTCTTGCTTATTCGGGGAAATGGCGACCTGCGAGGAGTCCACCTTGAACTCCAAATAGCCTCTGGCCAAGTAGTAAGAGCGCAATGTCTCAATATCCGCATTCATTTTGGTGCGGGAATACCGGTTGGATTTGGTGTACCAACTCAACCACCCTCCCGTATCCTGGTCGAAAAGGCCTCGCAACGTGGACTCTGAAAAGGCTTTGTTTCCCACGATGCGGATGTCGCTGATTTTTGCGGTGTCGCCCTCCACCACCGCAAAACTCAGATTCACCCGGTTGCGTTCAATAGGCGTGACTGTCGTAACCACCTCTGCGGCGTACATGCTGCGATTGATGTACTGGCGCTTCAACTCCTGCTCGGCCCGGTCCACCAGCGCTTTGTCAAACGGCCGACCGTCTGCCAATCCAATATCCCGCAAGGCCTTTTTCAGCACCTCTTTGTCGAACTCTTTAGAGCCCGAAAAATCCACATCTGCAATGGTGGGGCGCTCTTCTACGATCACCACCAGCACGCCGGAATTCGCCTCAATACGAACGTCCTTGAACAATCCCAGGCCAAACAGCGCCCTGATGGAGGCTGCAGCTTTTTCATCGCTGTAGGTGTCGCCCACCTTGACAGGCATGGAAGCAAAAATCGTCCCTGCCTCAACCCGTTGCAGCCCTTCCACACGGATATCGCGCACCGCAAATGGCTCCAGGGCCCACGCAGAATGTACGGCTAAAACAACCGCGGAAGCACAAAAAGCTCTGTGCAGAAAAGTACGACTAAATTGCATGTTTACCGATCTAAGTACTCGGGGAAGTCCGGCATGGCTGCGCAACATCAACCCACAAAACGCATGACATCATTGAACATCGCAATGGTCATCATCAACAACAAAACCGCCAATCCCAGTTTTTGAAACCGTTCCATCCACGGTTCCGAGACGGGCTTGCCGGTCAGCAACTCCCAAAGATAATACATCAGGTGCCCACCATCCAAAACCGGCAAGGGAAGCAGATTCAGCACCCCAAGGCTGATGCTGATCAGCGCCAGAAAAATCACAAATGGCGTAAACCCAACCTCCGCCGACTTGCCCGCATAGTCGGCGATGGTCAGTGGTCCGCTCAGGTTCTTCAGGGAAGCATCCCCTGTGAGGATTTGCCCCATCATGTTCAGCGTCAAGACCGACACTTCCCAGGTCCGGGTGATGGCCCGCTCCACGCCATCCCAAGGACCGTAGTGAACCATCTTCATCGCGGGTGGCGCGCCAATGTATGCGCCCACGCGCCCCACGGTAGCATCTCCTTCCCGCTCAACCTTGGGTGACACCGCGACGGTGAGCCGGGTGCCGACACGTTCCACCAACCATGTCTGGGGAGCTGCCGTGCCCGAACTCCCGGATGCGCGAATCAGGTCCCGCAATTGGCCAGCGTCCACAATATCAAGCTGGTCCACCCGCAGCACCAGGTCTCCAGACCGCAACCCCGCCTGTTGTGCGGCGCCAGCTTCTACCACATCACCCAACCTGGCTTGTGAAAATGGGCCCAATATCCCAATACTCCGGAACATTTGCACATCGGCGTGGCGCGTGTCCATGCCAGCAAGTTCCAAAACTGTCTGCCTGACATCGCCCTGTGCACCCGCGCCTGGCACAGCATATTCCACTTGAAGATTCCGGTGGGCCAGTGCTGCCCGCGTCAACCACCACCGAAAATCTTCAAACGAGACAACTTCTTTCAGAGATTCACCGTCAAACGCCACGCGGCGAACTTGTTCGCCACCCACCAGTCCAGCCTGTGCTGCGATAGACGCCACGGCTGGACGCGAAAGCACCGCTTGCGCTTGCTCCACACCGCTCCAATTGACCCAGGAATACAAAACAACTGCAAACAACAAATTGGCAAGAGGGCCTGCAGCAACAATGGCGGCCCTGCTGCGCACCGGCTGAACATTAAAAGCCCGCGCACGCTCATGGGGAGGGACAACGCCTTCGCGCTCGTCCAGCATCTTCACATAGCCGCCCAAAGGAAGCAGTCCCACCACAAATTCAGTGCCAGACTTGGGCGAGGTCCACCCCAATAGCCGTGGCCCAAAACCGATGGAAAAGCGCAAAACCTTGACCCCGCAGGCTACTGCTACGCCATAGTGCCCCAATTCATGGACTGCAACCAAAATACCAATGGCAAAAACAAATGCGGCAACCGTCTGCACAACAAGGCTCCGTGTAGGTCAGGCTGAAAAGCGCTGGATTGCGCCCTCGGCGGCTTGCCTGGAAAGTTGATCCAAAGCCAGCAGGTCAGCCAATGAGCCAGGAGGGCATGGCCTTACTGCATCCAATGTTTCAGCATTGACATGGTGAATCTGGTCAAACCGGATTCTGCGCGCCAAAAAGGCAGCAACAGCAACTTCATTGGCCGCGTTGAGGACCGCCGTAGTGCCTGGCGACGCATCCAGAACGGCCCATGCCAAAGCCAAGCCAGGAAACCGCAATGGATGGTCATGCGAATTCATTGCCTCAAAGCTCAGATCGGACATGGCCGAAAAATCCAGTGCCGAAGCCCCCGAACTCACACGGTGAGGCCAGGACAGTCCATAAGCGATAGGGCCGCGCATATCGGGTGTACCCAGTTGTGCGACAACAGAATTGTCCACATACTGAACCATCGAATGAATCACGCTCTGCGGATGGATAACCACTTCGATTTTTTGAGGTGCCAGACCGAAAAGGAATTTCGCTTCAATAACTTCCAGCGCCTTGTTCATCATGGTGGCAGAGTCCACCGAAATCTTTCGACCCATCACCCAGTTGGGATGGGCACAGGCCTCTTCTGGCGTCACGTCTCGCAAGGTCTGTGGAGCTCGGGTTCGGAAAGGCCCTCCCGAGGCTGTCAATATGATTTTGTCCACCCTGGATGCCCAATCCGCCGGGTTTTCCGGCAATGACTGGAAAATGGCCGAATGCTCACTGTCAATTGGCAGCAGTGTCGCGCCACCGGCGACCACGGTATCCAGAAACAACTGCCCCCCCACCACCAAGGCTTCCTTGTTGGCGAGCAAAAGCCTCTTTCCGGTCCGCGCTGCCGCAAGGCATGGAGCCAATCCCGCAGCCCCGACGATCGCAGCCATCACGACATGGGCCAGTTCATGCCCAGCCACCATTTCAATCGCCTCGCCGCCCCAAAGCACTCGGGTCCGCAAGTCCAAGGATTGGCACGCAGCCTCCAGCGCCAATCCGTGGGTTTCACTGGCCATCACGGCAAAAGTCGGCTTGAATTTAATGCATTGGGCCAGCATCAAGTCATTGCTGGTGGATGCCGTAAGGGCAAACACCTCAAAGCGGTCAGGATGCCGTTCGATAACGTCCAGTGTACTGACGCCAATGGAGCCGGTGGATCCCAGCACCACGACGCGGCTTTTTTCAAACTTCATAAAGTACCCAGCATCATTGCCAATGGAAGAATTGGTAACAAGGCATCTACGCGATCCAATACACCGCCGTGCCCTGGAAGCAAACCGCTGCTGTCTTTGACACCCGCACTGCGTTTGAACAGGGACTCGACAAGGTCACCGACCACGCTCATGGTCGCAAGAAACACAACACCCAGCACCATGAATGCCGGACTGACGGCCCCCATCCGGCTGTACACACTGGCTTGGTCAGCCGCACCAGCAACGTCCAAAGCCCGCCAAACGAATGCGCACAAGAGCACGCCCGCCATACCACCACACACCCCCTCCCACGTTTTACCGGGGCTGATGGAAGGTGCCAGCTTGCGCGTGAAAAAACGCCCCCCAAAAGCCCGGCCAGCAAAATAGGCAAATATGTCGGCAATCCATACCAGGACCAGGACCGAGAAAAGAAAGTTGATGCCCATTATGCGGGCTTGGGCAACCGCCAGCCATGCGATCCATAGTGCGATGACTCCACCGCACAAACGAATGCCCTTGGGAACAGCGCTCCACGCTTTCACCCCGCCGCGCAAGAGCCACGCGCCGAGCACCACCCAAGCAGCCCCAGCAAGCGTCCAAAGCAAGTGCAATGGGGCTTGCAGCATGCCTGCAGACCAAGACACCAGACAGATTCCCGCACACAAACCAGCAACAGCCAGTGAGGTTGCCTTGCCACATTGGTTGAGTTTGGCCCACTCCCAGGCACCCGCGGCGATCAACACCACAGCAAGAGCACCAAACGCCAGAGGGTTCGGGTAGAAAACAGTCGGAAGCAATATCGCCAACATCACGATGGCAGTCATAATTCTCTGCTTCAGCATTTAACACCCTCGGTTAGTCTGGATACAGACACAGGTACCCACTTGTCACGCAGTTCCAGTAAATGGCCACTTAGGAGGAGCATAGCCCAGTCGTGCAAAAGCGAGAACTCGCGTGCTGGCTTCCCGTAGTGAGCAGTGGCCTACTCCAGGAGTAGGCTCACCCACGTCCATCCACATTTTCGGCCATGGACGCGCACGAATAAACCAGGCACACCCAAAAAAGGCACAGAATCTATGAAAGCGTCAAACCGCCATGATGTCTTGTTCCTTGGCGGCCACAAGACGGTCCACTTCAGCAATATGCCTATCGGTCACTTTTTGAATTTCAGCCTCTGAACGCTTTTGCTCGTCCTCCGAAGCCAGCTTCTCTTTCACCAGCTTCTTCACAGCTTCATTGGAATCACGCCGCAAATTGCGAACTGCAATTTTGGCGCTCTCTCCCTCGCTGCGCACCAACTT
This sequence comes from Burkholderiales bacterium RIFCSPLOWO2_12_FULL_61_40, assembly GCA_001770935.1. Lineage (GTDB taxonomy): Bacteria > Pseudomonadota > Gammaproteobacteria > Burkholderiales > Burkholderiaceae_C > Allorhodoferax. The sequence continues at coordinate 28,235 of MESI01000087.1, forward strand.
GGTCAGCTCACGCCGACGCTCTTCGGTCATGACCGGCATAGGAACCCGGATCAAATCCCCCATGCTGGATGGATTCAGACCCAAGTCGCTGTCGCGGATGGCTTTTTCAATTTTGGCGCCCATCCCTTTTTCCCATGGCTGCACGCTCACCGTTCTGGAGTCCAGCAGGGAAAGATTGGCAACCTGGCTCAAAGGAACCATGGACCCGTAGTAATCCACCTGAACGGAATCCAGCAGTGCCGGGTTGGCACGCCCCGTACGGATTTTCGAGAGATTGTTCTTGAAAGCAGCGATGGACTGGTCCATTTTGCTTTCCAAATTTCTTTTTATTTCATCAATTGCCATTTTTCATCCTCAAATCGCCAAAACCGATGCACCAAAATCCGAAGACTCTTTACACATGCACCAGTGTCCCTTCATCTTCACCCATGACCACACGCTTAAGAGCGCCATGTTTAAAAATGGAAAACACTTTGATGGGCAGTTTTTGATCGCGACAAAGCGCAAAGGCAGCCGCATCCATGATGCCTAAATTTTGACGCATCGCATCGTCAAATGAAATCGTCGTATACCGGGTGGCAAGAGGATCTTTTTTGGGATCTGCCGTGTAGACACCATCGACCTTGGTGGCCTTCAGCACGATCTCCGCACCGATCTCCGCACCCCGCAACGCAGCGGCCGTATCCGTGGTGAAGAATGGATTACCCGTTCCAGCGGCAAAAATGACAACCTTGCCTTCCTCCAGATACTGCAATGCCTTCGGGCGCACGTACGGCTCCACGACCTGCTCGATACCAATGGCCGACATCACACGGGCGATCAATCCCGCCTTGTTCATGGTGTCGCCCAATGCCAACGCATTCATAACCGTCGCCAACATGCCCATGTAATCGGCGGTGGCACGGTCCATTCCAACGGAACCGCCGGCCACGCCCCTGAAGATATTGCCGCCGCCAATGACCACTGCCACCTCCACACCCAATCGCGTCACCTCAGCAACCTCATCAACCATGCGAACGATGGTGTCCCGGTTGATACCGAAGTGATCGTCACCCATCAAGGCTTCGCCCGAAAGCTTCAGCAGTATTCGCTTGTATGCCGGACGCTCTTGGTTCATGGGTGACTCTTTCAGTTGCATAGGAATGGGCTCAATACTTCAAACAAATTGCAAATCAAGCGGCCTGCTTCGCAGCAGCGATTTGGGCTGCCACTTCACCAGCAAAATCATCGACCTTCTTCTCAATGCCTTCGCCAACCACATACAAGGTAAAGCCTTTGACGGTCGTTCCTACGGACTTGAGCATTTGCTCCACAGTCTGCTTGTCATTCTTGACAAAAGTCTGGTTGAACAAAGAGACCTCTTTCAGGTATTTTTGAACACCACCGTCAATGCGCTTTGCCACAATTTCAGGCGACTGAACTGGCTTGCCAGCAGCAGTGGCCACAGCAGCATCTTCAGCAGCCTTGGCAGCAGCCACGGAACGCTCACGTTCCACCAACTCTGCAGGAACTTGGTCGCTCGACAGGGAAACGGGCTTCATGGCCGCCACATGCATGGCCACATCCTTGGCAGCCACATCATCACCTTCAAATTCCACAACCACACCAATACGGGTACCGTGCAGGTAAGAAGCCAGCTTGGCACCGGAAGCGAAGCGCTTGAAACGACGGAAAGTCATGTTTTCGCCGATTTTCCCAATCAACCCTTTGCGAACATCTTCCAATGTGGGACCAAAGCCATCTTGAGAATACGCAAGTGCGCCCAATGCAGCCACGTCGGCCGGATCGTTCTTGGCAATCAAGGAGGCAGCTGCATTGGCCAAGGCCAAAAAGCTGTCATTTTTGGTGACAAAATCGGTTTCGCAATTGACTTCAATCAGGGAACCAACCGTGCCTTCGATGCAGCTTGCCACGACACCTTCAGCCGTGATACGCGCAGCAGCCTTGCCCGCCTTGCTTCCCAATTTCACACGCAGCAACTCTTCCGCCTTGGCCATATCGCCTTCAGCTTCGGTCAGTGCTCTCTTGCATTCCATCATCGGTGCGTCGGTTTTTCCACGCAGTTCAGCAACCATGCTCGCGGTAATTGCAGCCATCTCGATTCTCCGTAATCAGTTCAAATTTAATAAAAGTTTAAAAAAAAGGGGCTACCAAGCCCCCTTTTCCGGGCAAACAAAGCTTTATGCAGAAGCTTCGCTCACTTCAACAAACTCGTCTTCGCTCTCAGCCACAACCGCCTTGACCACATCGTCAACGGCATTGGCACGGCCTTCCAGGATGGCGTCTGCAATGCCACGGGCGTACAAAGTCACCGCCTTGGACGAATCGTCGTTGCCGGGAATCACGTAATCGATACCTTCGGGAGAATGGTTGGAATCCACCACACCGATCAAGGGAATGCCCAGTTTGCGGGCTTCTGCGATGGCGATCTTGTGGTAACCGACGTCAATCACAAAAATGGCGTCAGGCAAAGTCGTCATATCCTGGATGCCGCCAATGTCTTTTTCCAGCTTGGCGAGTTCACGAGCAAACATCAGTTGCTCTTTCTTGCTCATGGAGTCCAAACCAGCTTCTTGCTGGATCTTCATGTCTTTCAGGCGCTTGATGGAGGTCTTGACCGTCTTGAAATTGGTCAACATACCGCCCAACCAGCGCTGGTCCACATAGGACACGCCAGCGCGCTGCGCTTCTTCCGCCACGGTCTCGCGGGCTTGGCGCTTGGTACCCACCATCAGGATGTTTCCGCGCTTGGCCGACAGTTGGCGAACAAACTTGGCCGCTTCCTGGAACATCGGAAGCGATTTTTCCAGATTGATAATGTGAATCTTGTTGCGATGGCCGAAAATAAACGGGGCCATCTTGGGGTTCCAGAAGCGGGTTTGGTGTCCGAAGTGAACGCCGGCTTCCAGCATTTCGCGCATTGTTACTGCCATAAATTACTCCAAAGGTTGGGTCTAAAATTCAGTCCGCTTTTTGTCGGCCGAGAACAAAAAAATTTCTCTACCGGACAACACCTTGACGGGACTGGTTTGCGATTGAATTGCAGGCGATCATTGGTGCCACCAGCAAAACCCAAGGAGTGTAGCACGAATCGCTGGGCAGTCCATGCCAGCACCATTGGTAAAACGCCACCTCTACGCGCCTCGTTCAACCGGTTCTACACTCCCCATCCTGTGCACATTGGTTCTACAACATGGCGTTTTCCCCTTCCGTGAAATATCTGGCCCTTGCCGGCCCCACCGCAGCAGGCAAAACGGCTGCGGCCATGGCCATTGCACGGGAGCACCCGGTGGAGATCATCAGCGTGGACTCGGCACTGGTGTACCGCGGCATGGACATTGGCACCGCCAAACCCAGCGCGCTGGAAATGGCGGAAGTACCTCACCACCTCATCAATATCCGAGATCCATTGCACCCCTATAGCGCAGCGGAGTTCGTGAAAGACGCGCAGTTGCTCATCGCGGACATCACAGCGCGCGGCAAATTGCCTCTGCTGGTGGGCGGCACCATGCTGTATTTCAAGGCGCTGACCGAGGGACTCGACCCCATGCCCGCCGCCAACGCCGAAGTGCGGGCAGCACTGGAACTGGAAGCACAAGCCCAAGGCTGGCCTGCCATGCACGCCGCGCTGGCGGTGGTGGACCCGGTCACCGCAGCCCGCCTGGCACCGGCGGATAGCCAGCGCATCCAGCGTGCACTGGAGGTCTACCGTCTGTCGGGATTGCCCTTGTCACACTTTCACGCCGCCAAAAATGCTATCAAAACAGAAGCTGCTCACGCAGATTCCACGGGGGCTGGAGCCCTAATATCCTTGGAACCCGAGCAACGCAGCTGGTTGCACGAGCGGATTGCCCAGCGCTTTGACGCCATGTTGGCCCAGGGGTTTTTGGACGAAGTGCATGTCCTGCGTGCGCGAGGTGACCTGAACCCCGACCTGCCCTCCATGCGCTGTGTGGGCTACCGCCAGGCCTGGGAGGCGATGGATGGCGTGTTTTCCATGACCGAGTTGCGCGACCGGGGCATCTTTGCCACCCGCCAGTTGGCCAAGCGCCAGATGACATGGCTGCGCTCCATGCCGCACCGCCATGTGGTGGCCTGTGATCACCCCGACGCACTGGCCCAGGTTTTGCGGCATGTGCATGAAACCCTCAACACCGCCCCTCAACACCACCGTTAATTACCAAAGAGTTTGCAAGGCGCCATCACACAGGCGCACGCCACGTGAGGCCATGGCGCGCGCCTCCGCCTCGTCATGGGTGACCAGCAGCGCAGCCATCCCGGCCGAGGCAATGCGCTGTCGGAATTCATCACGCAACTGCAACCGAAGCTCGGCATCCAGCGCAGAAAAGGGCTCGTCCAGCAGCAGTACACGCGGCTGTGTGATCAGGGCACGGGCCAGCGCCACGCGCTGCTGCTCGCCCCCGGACAACTGCCACACTTTGGACCGTGCAAACGCCGCCATGCCAAAGCGCTGCAGCATCGCACGGGCCTGCTCTCGCGCTGCACTCTTGCGCTGGCCCTGTTCCACCAACCCAAAAGCCACGTTGTCTTGCACATTGAGGTGCGGGAACAAGGCAAAATCCTGAAACATCAGGGCAAAGCCACGCCGCTCGGGCGCCAGGGTGGTGATGTCCTGGCCGTTGAACCGCACTCGCCCGGCGTCCAGCGGCTCCAGGCCCGCCACGATCTTGAGCAAAGTGCTTTTGCCGCTGCCGGAGGGTCCCAGAATCGCCACGGTTTCGCCCGGATGCACACTCAGACTCAGATCACGCAACAAAACCCGTGTCTCACCCTGGCGCGGTTGCCAGCTTTTGAAAATCGACTGCAATTCAAGCATGGGGGTGTTCCTCGGGCGCAGGCCACTCGATCAAAACAAAGGCCAGCAACGCCAAGGCCATGAGCACACAGGCCAACACCAGCGCGGCATCCATGTTGGCGGCGCCAGGGCGCCCCAGGTGTTCATAGATGAGGGTGGTGAGCGTGGCCCACTCGGGGCGTGACAAAAACAGGGTGACGGCAAACTCCCCCACAGCCGTGGCCGCGGCAAAGGCCATGCCCCGGCGCAGCGCGGGCGCCATCAAGGGCAAGGTGACACGCCAGAAGCCACGCCACGGTGTGGCGCCCAGCGAGCGGGCCGCCGCCAGATAGCTGGCCGGCATGCTGTCCAGACCAGATGCCAGCGATTTGGCTACAAAGGGGTAGGCCAAGAGTGCATAGGCCGCCACCAGCAGCCAGAAGCTGCCCGTCCAGGTGGGGTACAAGAGCAGCAGGCCAAAGGCCACCATCACCGGCGACACCACAAAGGGCAAAAACACCAGGGTGCGCAGCAGCAAGGAGCGGCGTGCCGCCAAGGCATGGGCCAGACCCAGTGCGGTGGCCAACAGAAGCGCCAGAGCGGAAAAGCGGGTGGTATTCCACAGGGCTTGCAAGGTGTCGTCCTGCAGCAGAACCTGCCATGCCTTTGCTCCTGAAAAGATAGCTTGCCACGCAATCGCCACGAGGGGGGCAGCACAAAACAAAGCCAAAATCGCCATACTTCCCAGCACTGCCGCCCATTGCCCTACACCTTGAGGGGATCGGCGTGCCACCCGGTCGGCACGCACCGGCGTGGCCAGCCTCTGCTCGATGGCGGCGTAGGCCAGGGCCACCAGGGCGGTCAGCAACAGCATCCAGAACGCCAGCACCCCCGCTTGTGCCAACTGCAACTCGTGCGCCACCAGCGTGTAAATCTCAACCTCGGCGGTGGCGTATTTCTGGCCGCCCAGTACCAGCGCCAGGCCAAAGCCGGAAAAACAGTACAGAAATACCAGGCACAGCGCCGACATCAGCCACGGGGCGATAGCGGGCCATTCCACCCGCCAAAACGCACGCCAGGGGGTGGCGCCCAAGGTACGCGCTGCGGCCACACGCGCCGCACTCACCTGGCCCAGCGCGTCGGTGGCGGCGCGCACCAACACACACAGATTGAAGAACAAATTGCCGTACAGCAGCAGCCAGGGCGTGCCCTGCAGGTCAGGTCCACCCCATTGCACCAGCAGCCCGTGCGGCCCCATCAGGGCCAGCACCCCCATGGCCGCCACCAGTGTGGGCACGACAAAGGGCAGCATCAGGCCGCGCAAAATCAGAGTGCGACCCGCAAAGTCAAACCGCGCCAGCACCCACGCCACCGGTAAGCCCAACACGAAGGCCGCCACGCAAGTTGCAGCCGCCTGCAAAAAAGACCAGGCCATGCGCCAGCGCAAATAGGGGTCCTGCCACGGCGCCCAGACGGCATCCCAAACACCCTGCCCTTCTGGTGCGCCCACCCATCCCTGTGCCACCAGACGCACCGCAGGCGCCACCAGCACCACCAGCAGAAAAGCCAGCGGCAAGAACGCCAGGGCATAGGGTGCCACGGCGGAGCGCACGCGCGCCAGCATCACGCCCAGCAAACGGGCTTTATTTCAATACCACCTTGGTCCAGCGGGCCAGCCAGGCTGCGCCTTTGTCCGCCAGGTCTTTGTCGTTGGGGTTGTCAAAGGCAGCAGGTTCGGGAGCGAACTTCATCACCTCGGCGCGGGCCACGCCCTTTTCCGCCGGGAACATCCACATTTCCGTTTGCATTTGCTGCTGCACCGGAGCCGAGCGCATGAATTCGATGAATTTTTCGGCTGCCGCGCGCTCTTTGCCGCCCTTGACCAAGGCCACACCTTCAACCTGGCGGAACACACCACCGGGCAAAGACAGGCTGGCGGTGGGCGGCTCGGTGAGTTTTTCCTTGCTGTAGAACAGTTCGGCCGCCGGGCTGGTGGCATAGCTGACCACCAGCGGGTGCTTGCCGCCATTGCGGCTGAACTCGGTGTAATAGGCTTCGCTCCAGCCCTTGGCCACTTTCACGCCGTTGGTACGCATGCGTGCCCACCAGTCAAACGCTTTCTCTTCGCCCATGGAGCCCACGGTGGCCAACATAAAGGCGTAACCCGGGCTGGACGTTGCTGGGTTTTGCACCACCAGGAGCTTGGCATAGGCGGGCTGGGCCAGATCTTCCAGGGTCTTGGGCAGCGCCAGGCCGCTTTTGCCAAACCAGGCCTTGTCGTAGTTGACCGTGACGTAACCGTAGTCCACCGGAACCAGGCCCGAAGGCAAGGGCGCAGCGGCAGCGCGGGTGGCCGCAGGGCCGGTATACACCTCCAGTACATCGGCGGCCAGGGCCTTGGGCGCCAGCGCATTGTCGATGCCGTACACCACATCGCCAATCGGATTGGCGCGGGTCAGGATGAGTTTATTGAGCATTTCACCGGCGTCGCCCGCCTTGATGATGCGCAAAGTAATGCCGTTATCTGCCTCGAATTGCTTCAGCAAGGGCTTGGGGACTGCGAATGAGCTGTGCGTCAGCACCCGCAGTTCCGTGGCGGCGTTGGCCGTGGAGACGGTGGAAGCCACCAAAAAACTGGCGCACGCAGTGCCCAGTAAAGAAAAAATCCCGTGTTTCATGCAATGCTCTCTTTCAATGCGCCAAGGACAGGACGCATGAAAATCAGAACCGCATAAGCACAGGAACTAAATTCATCACACTTCCTACGCTGGCATAACCCAGATCAGGTTCATGGGGTATCTCTCAGTCCGCCGCTTGGCGGGCACCCCCGGTGAAAGCAGGATTGTAGGCGTGGAAGGGGCAGACCACTGCGGGTGGCAATCTGTGCCGCGTGCCCCGCAGTCAGAAGCTCTGCCAATCTGCCCCACCCCACCCAAAGACGCGCCAGAGCACGCCCCGCTGCAGGGACACGAGGCTCCCATACCAGGCTGATGCAATCAGCCCCCGAGGCCGGCCAAGACTCCAGCACCAGGCGTTGACCCGCGCGCAGCTCCAGGTCATGCCCAGGCTCGACAAAATGGTCCCCCGCGTCGGCCACCGGGCTGCCGTGCGACACATCCAAAGTCACCCATGCACGACCCGATGTCACCCGCAAAACCCCTGCACCCCGAGGCCGCAAGGACAGGGCACAGCCTCTGGCCAACTGCCAGGGCGTGTTGCCGTCCGTGGCGACGGCCTTGGTGATGGTGTGTCCACGCGGTAAAGGTTGCGAATTTACCTGCGCTTGTTTGACAAAACTCATTGCATACCCCAGTTCGTTAATCGGCAAGCGCATGATTGCCCAGGAATGCCTTGTGGTCCAATGAAATCGGGATATGCTATTCATTCGATTTACGCATCAATCACTTATCCACTGCACCCTGCCATGGTTACCTCCAAATTGCCGCCTTCCGAGAATCGCCTGCGCAGTCGGCCGATCTCTGCGGGCCATTTGCGGGCCTTGGAGGCAGTGGCCCGCCATCTGAACTTTCGTGCAGCGGCAGACGAGCTAGCGCTGACCCAAAGTGCGGTCAGCAGGCAGGTACAGGCGCTGGAAGACGAGGTCGGAGTACCCCTTTTTCTGCGGCACACCCGTGCCGTGGAGCTCACCAGTGCCGGAGCGCAGCTGCTGCGTGCCGTCATTCCCTCTCTGGAGCGCGTTGACAGCGCCGTGCGTTTGATCCGCCGTAGCGCGGGGCGCAAGAGTGTGGCGATCACCACCTGGGCCTCGTTTGCGTCCATGTGGCTGATCCCCAGGCTAGAAGCCTTTCAGACCGAATTCCCCGACATTGACATCCGCATTGATGCCACCGACAACCCGGTGGATCTGGACACCAGTGACGTCGATATTGCCTTGCGCTACACCCGCGCGGGCGCTGCGCCAGCCGACGCCATACGCCTGTTTGGCGAACAACTGACACCCGTGGCCAGCCCTTGGCTACTCAAAAGCGGCAAGCCGCTGCGCCGTGGCGAAGACCTGGCCCACTTTGCCTTGATCGAAGCGGGGGACGCCCACCGCACGCAGAATCTTGAATGGCTGACCTGGCGGCGCTGGCTGGACGAGCATGGCTTCAAAACCCTGGAGCCCAAACGCTGGCTGCACTTCAACTACGCCCACCAGATTGCGCAAGCAGCTTTGACGGGGCAAGGGGTGGCACTCTCCCGCATGCCACTGATCGCGGACAGCCTGGCCAGTGGCGATTTGGTGGAAATACTGCCGAATATGCGCTTGGACACACCTATGGCGTACTGGCTCATGGTGGGGCCGCGCAGTGGCAACCGGCCAGAAATCCAGGCTTTTTCCAACTGGTTATTGGCCCAGGCACAACTCACCCGCCTGGCCATTGGTGAGATCAACTAGCCGATCCATCCAACCATGGCCCGACCGAACATCCTCTACCATCCATTTTGCGAACCCTTGCATACCCCTTTTCATACATTTTGTGTAGGGATTACACTGGTTTTTCATGATGTTTATTACAGTAATATTCACTCTGAATATGGGGTTCTGGCAGCAGCATGCGTATCGGATACGGTTTTGAATTGAAGACAAAGAGGAACACAAGATGATCACCTCAGGAATGAGCCTTGGAAAACGTTTGACATTGAGCTTTACCCTGGTAATTTCGCTCATGACACTGCTGGCCGCATTGGCTTACGTCCGCATTGCCAACCTCAACGGCGAAATTGATCGCATCATCAAAGACCGCTACCCCAAAACCGCGGTTGCCAACGACATCAAGGCGCAGATCAATGAAATTTCCCGCAGCATGCTGGGCATCCTGATCATGGCCGACCCGGGCCAAATCAAAGCGGAAGTGGACAAAATTGAAAAGGTCAGCCAAGCCAACAATGACGCCATCGCCTCATTGGACAAAATTATCATGGACGAGAAAGGCCGCGAGCTGCTGAAATCCATTGTTGAAATCCGCGACAAGTTCCGCCCACTGCAACAAGCCTTTATTACACTGGTCAATGAAGACAAAAAGGACGAAGCGCAGCTTAAATACCTGTTTTCCATGCGTCCTTTGCAAAAGAAATACTTCGATGCACTGGACCTGTTTGTCAAGTACCAAAACGGGCAAATGGAGACGGCTGGCGACAGCTCGACCCACATGGCCAACCAGACCCAGTGGCTGATCCTGATATTGGCCGTGGCAGCTGCCGCAACCAGTACAGTGGTCGGCTTTTTGGTCACCCGCAGTATCGTCAGCCCCCTGAAAACAGCGATGGGAGTGACCCAACGGGTGGCCGCCGGTGACTTGACAAGCAACATCGACACCCAGAGTCTCGACGAAGTGGGCCAAATGATGACGGGGCTGAAACACATGAACGACAGCCTGAAGCAGTTGGTCGGAGAAGTGCGTTCCAGTACCAACATCATTGCGTCCACCTCGCAAGAGATCGCGGCTGGCAACCTTCAACTCAATGACCGCACTGTGGAGCAGGCGCAAACCCTGCAGGAAACCACCTCATCCATGCACGACCTGACAACCATTGTGAAACAAAATGCCGACAGCACCCAAGAAGCCAATGAGCTGGCCGCATCGGCCTCCGAAGTGGCAATCAAGGGCGGCAACGTGGTGACACAAGTTGTGCAAACCATGGGATCCATCCATGCGTCGTCCAAAAAAATTGCCGACATCATTGGTGTCATTGACGGCATTGCCTTCCAAACCAATATTCTGGCGTTGAACGCTGCCGTCGAGGCCGCCCGCGCCGGCGAACAGGGGCGTGGTTTTGCGGTGGTTGCCTCCGAGGTGCGCAGTCTCGCCCAGCGTTCGGCTACAGCAGCCAAGGAAATCAAGGCGCTGATCGATGATTCGGTGGCCAATGTCGAAAATGGCAGCCGTCTGGTGGGTCAAGCGGGAACGACCATGACCGAGGTGGTGGAAAGCGTCAAACGCGTCACCACCATCATGGCCGAAATCACTGCGGCCAACCGTGAACAAAGCGTGGGGATTCAGCGGGTCAACCATTCCATCGAACGCATGGACGAAGTCACCCAACAAAACGCTGCCATGGTGGAAGAAGCCGCCAGCGCGGCGCAGGCTTTGCACAACGAAGCCGACCTCATGTCCCGCGCCATCAGTGTGTTCAAGCTGGGCGCCCAGGATGAACCACGCCTTACCGCCACGACCCTCGCCATTGGCCACCAGCGCTAACCGTCTCGTGTATTTCTATTTTTAACCTCACCTCACTCATTATTGGAGAAATTGAATGGCTTTTGGATTCAAAATTGGAAAATTGCTGCCACTGGGCTTGCTCGCACTGGCCTGCGCAATGCCCGCTCAAGCGTTGGAGGTTAGCGGCGTAAAAGTAGACGATGCAGCAATGGTCGGCGGCAAAGAACTCAAGCTCAATGGCGCAGGCATGCGGGCCATTCTGTTCGTCAAGTTCTATGCGATAGGGTTGTACCTGACTGAAAAGAAAACCACACCAACAGAGGTGCAGGCGTTGACGGGCCCCAGACGAATCTCCCTGACGATCCAGCGCGAGATCAACAGCGACGAATTCGGGCAGCTTTTCATCACGTCAATGAACAAGAATTCCACCAAAGAAGAAAAAGCAAAAGTCATCAGTCAGACCGTTAAATTCGGTGAAATGTTTGCTGCCATGGAGCCGGTGAAAAAGGGCGATATCGTTACATTGGATTGGATTCCAGGCACCGGAACCGTCAGCAGTATCAACGGAAAGAAGATTGGCGAAACCCTCCCAGACATCGCGTTTTACAACGCCGTGATGCGGATCTGGCTGGGAGAGATGCCTGCCCAGGAAAATGTGAAACGTGAATTGTTGGGTGGTAGATAAACCCGCTTTGCCGTTGATCGCCCTCGTCCCTTGCGCTTGCGCTTGCGGTGGTGACGGGGTCTGAAGACGTTATGGCCTGTTTTTCCATTTCGGTATTCATTCTTGCCGCCCTGGCAAGTTTACGGAGCCGGGCCATGGCCACACAACTCAGCAACAATGCGGCGGGTGGTCTGTCCAGCCAGCTGCTGGGCCTGGACCAAGTTGCGCACCGCCACCCCAGATAATCCCCTGGTTACCTTGTCGCTCAGCCCCCATCCCGCCGCACAGGTTCGTTTGGACCCATTTGAAATGGCCATGGGCCAACGGCTGGACGGTTGGGCCAAAAGACCATCCATCACGATTGCACAGCGGATGGCAAGAGCGGGAAACCGCTGAAAAATCATGCCCCACGCACCACACTGCCATACAGCCCACGCCAACTGGCTCAGCCAAGCCATTGCCCTCATTGAGGCCGACTACCTGCGCAGCGCGGATACCCACCTGATCCCTCTGCCGCTGCCGGCATTTGCCCGCCAGGGTATTGACCTGTATCTGAAAGACGAATCCACCCACCCCACAGGCAGCCTGAAGCACCGACTGGCGCGATCGCTGTTTTTGTACGCCCTGTGCAACGGCTGGGTCCACGAGGGCTCCACCATCGTGGAAGCATCCAGCGGGTCTACAGCGGTGAGTGAAGCCTACTTTGCCCGGCTGCTGGGTCTGCCGTTTGTAGCCGTCATGACCCGCGGCACATCGCCTGAAAAAATTGCCAAAATCGCGTTTTACGGCGGTAAGTGCCATTTGGTCGACACGGCCCCTGAGGTGTATGCCTGCGCAAAGGAGCTGGCACAACAGTCCGGCGGCCATTACATGGACCAATTCACCTACGCCGAGCGTGCGACCGACTGGCGTGGCAACAACAACATCGCCCAAAGCATGTTCAGCCAGATGGCGCGTGAACGCCACCCGATCCCACGCTGGGTGGTGGTAGGTGCCGGCACCGGGGGCACCAGCGCCACCATCGGCCGCTACATACGCTACCAGCGTTACGCCACCCAGGTGTGCGTGCCAGACCCGGTAGGCTCCGTCTTCGGGGCCTACCACCGCCATGGCGACGCCAGCATTACCGGGCCGGGCTCACGCATCGAAGGCATTGGCCGCCCACGCGTGGAAGCCAGCTTTATCCGAACGCTGGTGGACCGCATGCTGGAGGTTCCCAATGTCGATTCCGTGGCCGCCATGCGCGAGTTGTCCACCCTGCTGGGCCGCAAGGTAGGCCCCTCCACCGGAACCAACTTCATCGGCATGCTGACCTTGGCGCTCGAAATGCAGCAACGCGGCGAGCAAGGCTCCATCCTCTCGTTGTTGTGCGACGCAGGTGAACGCTACTTGCCGACCTACCACCACCCGCAATGGGTCACTGACACGCTGGGCGACTGCCAGGCAGCACAGGAATGGGTTCGGGCGGGTATTGGGGGGGCTTGAACGGCGGTCGCATCGGCGCAAAGCGCAGACCGCCTGCACATCCGTCGCACACGCCTGCCGGTGCGGGCAGACACACTGGCATCCGCACACTTTTGCTACTCAATTGATAGCTGCCTACGCACTGTTTTCGGGGGCTATCGGTCAATTTAACCCTCAACTCCCATCGCACCTTGCATCGCCCAGAATTCGCCCCACGTAGACTCCCATGACCACTGAACGCGCCAAATCCCAGAACCCCAAATCACTCTCCGGCCTATTGCCGTTCTTGCGGCCCTACCGCGCGCATATCGGTCTCACCCTGGTGCTGCTGGTTTTGGCCGCAGTAGCCACCCTGGCTTTCCCCATCGCCCTGCGCAGTCTCATCGACGGCGGCCTCGTGCAGTCCGACAAAGGCGCGCAAGTGATGGCTTTGCGCGACCACTTTGCCGTGCTGTTTGCGGTAGCGGTGGCCTTGGGTCTGTTTTCTGCGGGCCGCTTTTACATGGTGAGTTGGCTGGGTGAACGCGTGACTGCCGACCTGCGCAATGCGGTCTACAGCCATGTGCTGAAGCAAAGCCCGGAATTCTTTGAAACCACGCAAACAGGCGAAGTTCTTTCACGCCTGACCGCAGACACCACCCTGGTGCAGACCGTGGTGGGCTCTTCCCTGAGCATGGGCCTGCGCAACACCGTCATGGGGCTGGGGGCGCTGGCCATGCTGGTGTGGACCAACCCGCTGGTGATGTTCCAGGTGCTCCTGGTGCTGGTGCTGGTGGTGGTGCCTAGCCTGTGGTTTGGGCGGCGGGTGCGCAAACTCTCCCGCGCCAGCCAGGACCGGGTGGCCGACTCCAGCGCCATTGCTGCCGAAGTGCTCAACGCCATTCCCGTGGTGCAAAGCTACACCGCCGAAGGGCGCGAGGCACAGCGCTTTGCCACCTCGACCGACAACGCGTTTGATACAGCCGTACGCAGGACCCGCGCCCGCGCGGTATTGGTCGCCTTCATCATCATTGCCACCTCGGCAGCCCTGTTATGGGGCCTGTACCAGGGAACGCAGGCGGTTATGGCCGGGCGCATTACCGCAGGGCACCTGGGGCAAACGGTGGTCTATGTCATCATTTTGGCCAGTGCCTTTGCCATTCTGGGCGAGGTGTATGGCGATCTGTTGCGCGCGGCCGGGGCCACCGAACGGCTCATGGAACTGCTGGGCACCCGCTCCCCCATCACTTCACCATCAAATCCGGCGCTAGCCCCCGTACCTGTTGCG
>MESI01000087.1:42626-54854 GCA_001770935.1 Burkholderiales bacterium RIFCSPLOWO2_12_FULL_61_40
CCCCTCACGGCCACTGCACCCGGCGTTGACGGATTTCTCGCTGAATATTCGGCCTGGACAAACGGTGGCTATCGTGGGGCCTAGTGGAGCAGGTAAGAGCACGGTTTTTCAGTTACTGCTGCGGTTTTACGATCCACAGTCCGGGCACATTACCCTCGATGGCGTGGACACCCGCGCGATGTCCCTGGGGGAACTGCGCGCCCGCATTGGCATCGTCCCGCAGGATGCCGTGATTTTTTCCAGCAGTGCCCTGGAGAACATTCGCTACGGCAAGCCCGAGGCCACGGATGCGGAAGTCATGGTGGCGGCCCAGGCGGCTTTTGCCCACGATTTCATCACCGCCCTGCCCGACGGCTACAACACTTTTTTGGGGGAGCGCGGTTTACGCCTCTCCGGCGGACAACGCCAACGCATCGCCATTGCCCGAGCCATGCTGAAGAACCCTCCCCTGCTCCTGCTCGATGAAGCCACCAGTGCGCTGGACGCCGAAAGCGAACGCATGGTGCAGGCTGCCTTGGAATCGGCCATGCGTGACCGCACCACCCTGGTCATTGCCCACCGGCTGGCCACGGTACAAAAAGCCGATTGCATAGTGGTGCTGGACCATGGCAAATTGGTGGAGCAAGGTACCCACGCTGAATTGGTGGCGCGAGGAGGCGTCTATGCGGGTCTGGCGGCGCTGCAATTCAATGCATAGCATTGAAACTTCCACACCAAGCACCTAAAATTGGTTAGGTCTAACTTGGGGAGCCTGCCATGGATGTATCGACAGTCAAAAACCCACCGGTTCAACCTGTGGCACCGCCCAAACGCACTGAACCTGCACAGCATCCCCATACACAGGAATCTCGACCTAAGGCGCCGGAGGTCAAAAAAACAGAGGACGCCACCCCCCGCCCGGTGATTAACACCCAGGGCCAAGTCACCGGGCAGCGGCTGAACGTCACCGCCTGATCTTTCCATAGCATTCACGCGTTTCTACCATGGTTGCGATTACCGCCACCAACAGCGCAACGCCCTCCCCCCAAGCGGCGCTCGGTAGAGCACGTGTGGAACAAGCCCGGCGAGAAGCAGACCAGGCCGAAGCCAACGCGCAATCCTTGCGCTCACGGGCAGACGCTGCAGAACTGGAAGCACAAAACAGCCAGGAACGTGCACGGGAAGTAGCACAGCGCAATCGGCAGTCAGACCCCACCTATACGCCACAGTTGAATGCCAGCAAGTCCGAAGTGCCCCAGAAAACCCAGGAATTTTTAGTCAACCTGTACAGCGCCTCTGAACAAAAATTTGCCGCCAGCGGTAACCCACTCAAAACCTATCCCAATGCCGCTCCTGTGCGCAATACCCAAGGCCAAGCCACAGGGCGCATCGTCAATCTCAGCACCTGATTCCATTTCCATATCAATGCGATATGTCGTTGCCCCTCCTTGTCGTGCTAAAGCACTGCCTGCGTCGGTGCGCCTCATCTTGCATTGATCTGAAAACGGAATGAGGGGTGTCAGCCAACGACACGGCAAAACTACTGCAAAGTACCCTTGAGGGCTTCGGGCAAAAGAAACGGCAGCACATCAATGCCTTCGTCCACCAGGGACTGGGCTTCTTGGGGCGTGGCTTTGCCTCGAATTCCGCGTTCCTCAATTTCACCGTAATGCATTTTGCGGGCCTCGTCTGCAAACCGGCTCCCAACATCGCTCGTGTTCGCCAGCATATGCCGTGCAACCGTCAGCCATGCGGCGGCGAGTGCCTCTTCACCTTTGGGTGCCAAGGGCATGTCCTGGGTTGGAACCGGGTCTGTGCGCTTCACGCCAAGGTTCAAACGGGGGGCGCTGGGCTTTTTGGTGACAGATGCGTCACCACACAGCGGGCATTGCACCAGGGCTCTTTCACACTGCCCCAGAAAATCGTCATCTGAGGCGAACCACCCCTCAAAGGCATGCCCATGCGCACATTGGAGGTCGAGCACTTTCATAGTGTGCCTTTCTGTACCTGCTTCACATCACCGTCAAGTTGCCAATCCAAGACCCAGGCACCTGAAAGCACATTCTGCAACCACAGCGCACCGGCCAAGGTTTTTGCGTCAGTCACCTTGCCCTCCATACACCACTGAAGCAACTCGGTCGGCGTCGCAGTGAATACATCGAGGAATTCACCGCTGTCCAGATGCCGTTCACCAGCTTGAAGCTGGCGTGCGAACCAGATATCGATGAACTCGGTAGAGTACGAAATAACCGGGTGCATGACCCCTGCGCGCGCCCACTCCAGAGCGCTATAACCCGTTTCTTCCTTCAATTCACGCCGTGCGCAGGCTTGCACAGTCTCTTGCGGATCCAGTTTTCCCGCAGGGAATTCCAGCATCACCTGCCCCACAGGATAACGATACTGGCGCTCCAGTACGACACGCAACTGACCATCGCCATCTTCCAACAATGGGATGACCATGACCGCACCGGGGTGCACCAGATACTCCCGCGAAGCCTCCGAACCATCAGGTAAGGTGACTGTGTCACGAAAAGCATGAAGGAACCGGCCTCTGAGAATCTCCTGACTGGCCTGTTGTACCTCTATCAGATGGCTGTCGTCCATTCCAGTCAGCACACCATTGAAAGACGCGAAAATGCCAGATCAGGTACCCAACATCTGCAGAACAGACTTGGCACACAGAGCCATCAAACCGCTTGGAAACAGGCCCAGGCCCAACACCAGGGCACCATTGAGGCACAAGGTTACGCGTACATCGGAAGGCGCTTGTATGGCCGTGGAAATTTTGGGCTCATCAAAATACATGACTTTGACAAGACGCAGGTAATAGAACGCCCCAATCAAGGACATCAGAACCGCAAACACCGCCACGCCCAATTGCAACACCTGTCCTGAAGCAATCAGCGCCTGCAGCACCGACAACTTCGCATAAAAACCGACCATAGGAGGAATGCCTGCCAAGGAGAACATGCAGGCGGCCATCACACCGGCATACAGCGGGCTGCGTTGGTTAAGCCCCGCAAAGTCGGCAATATCTTCGCTCTCAAAGCCTTCGCGCGACAACAGCAGAATCACACCAAAGCTAGCCAAAGTCGTCAGCACGTAAGTGATGACATAGAACATGGACGAGCTGTAGGCATTGGCGGCTGACAACACATTTCCATTGACTGCACCAGACATCAATCCGAGCAGCACAAAACCCATCTGAGAGATGGTTGAAAACGCCAACATCCGCTTGACATTGGTTTGTGCAATCGCGGCCAGATTTCCAATAAACAGGGACGCAATGGCCAACACCATCAACATCTGCTGCCAATCAAACGCCAGCGGCAACATGCCTTCTACCAACAGACGCATGACAATGGCAAAAGCTGCCAGCTTGGGCGCCCCACCGACCATCAAAGTAACAACCGTTGGAGCCCCCTGGTAAACATCGGGAATCCACATGTGAAAGGGGACGACACCGAGTTTGAACGCCAATCCCGACACTATGAATACCAAACCAAAAACCAGAACTTGGTGACGAATCTGGCCGGATGAAATCGCCTGGAATACCGCATTGACGTCCAGTGAGCCCGTGGCGCCATACATCATGGACATGCCATACAAAAGGAAACCGGATGCCATGGCGCCAAGTACAAAATATTTCATGGCCGCCTCAGTCGCAACGGCATTGTCACGACGCAAAGCAACCAATGCATAACTCGACAGGGTCAACAACTCCAGGCCCATGTAGATTACGAGAAAGTTGTTCCCGGAAATCATCACAAACATACCCAGCAAGGCGAACAAGCTCAAAGTGAATAACTCACCGCCGCGCAGCATATCGCGAGAAGCCGCATAAGGACGCCCGTAGACCAACGTAACCATCACCGCCACCGTGGCAAAACACTTGAGCCAGTTGCCCATCGAGTCACTGACCACCATGTTGCCAAAGCCATAGTAGGTGGCGCCACTGGATGCATACATGCCTTGTATGACTGCGACCACAGCAAGTGTCACCAAAGTCAAGGCATAGGTAGCACCGCGCTTGGGGGTTTTTACTCCCAAATCAAAGATTGCGATGACACAGGCCATCACCATCAAAATGATCTCAGGGTAAACCGTGATCCAACTGAGTTTGTCAATCATCTTTCGTCTCTCAATTCAGTGTGATCAGTTCAACTTGGAAAGCGCTACATGTTGCAGCAGCTGCGCTACAGAAACATCCATCACATCGGTAAATGGTTTGGGATAAACACCCATGTACAGAGTGGCCGCAGCCAACAGAGCCAGCATGGTGAACTCTCGGGCATTGATATCCACCAAAGATTTCACATGTTTGTTAGTCACCGGACCCAGATACACCCGCTTAAACATCCACAGCGTGTACGCGGCGCCAAAAATCAAGGCACTGGCAGCGGCAAAACCAATCCAGAAATTGAACTTCACGGCACCCAGAATCACCATCCATTCACCCACGAATCCGGCCGTACCCGGCAATCCGCAATTGGCCATGGAAAACAACAGGGCGAATGCCGCAAATTTGGGCATGGTGTTGACCACCCCACCGTAACTCGCAATTTCACGCGAGTGCACCCGGTCATACAGCACCCCGATGGACAGGAACATGGCAGCGGATACGAACCCGTGCGCAATCATCTGCACCAGGCCACCCGACACACCCAGGTCATTGAAGATAAAGAAGCCTAAGGTCACAAAGCCCATGTGTGCAACCGAAGAGTAGGCCACCAGCTTTTTCATATCCTGCTGCACCATAGCGACCAAGCCCACATAGACCACGGCGATCAAGGACAAGGCAATCATCAACCAAGCCCACTCATGGGCCGCATCGGGTGCGATGGGCAATGAAAAGCGCAAGAAACCGTAAGCACCCAGCTTCAGCATGATGGCCGCCAGCACTGCAGAGCCCCCCGTAGGCGCCTCGACGTGTACATCGGGCAACCAGGTATGCACCGGCCACATAGGCACTTTGACTGCAAACGCCGCAAAAAAGGCAAAAAACAACAGCGTTTGTGCTGTGCTTCCCAAGGGCAGGGCGTGCCAAACAGCCAAGTCAAAACTACCACCCGATTGGACATACAGAAAAATCAGCGCCACCAACATGAGCAAGGAGCCCATCAGGGTGTACAGGAAAAATTTGAAGGCCGCGTAGATCTTGTTGGGGCCACCCCAGATACCGATGATCAGGTACATCGGAATAAGGGTTGCTTCAAAAAATACATAGAACAGCAGACCATCGAGGGCACAAAACACACCGATCATCAGCCCGCTCAGAATCAGAAACGCCCCCATGTATTGGTTAACCCGGCGTGTAATCACTTCCCAACCTGCAATCACCACAATCACATTGATGAAAGCGGTCAGCAACACGAACCAGAATGAAATACCGTCGACGCCCAAGTGGTAATTCACATTGAAGCGTTCAATCCAGGGGGCATTTTCGACAAACTGCATGGCAGCCGTCGTCCTGTCGAACTGGACATACAGAGGCAGGGTCACCAAAAAACTAACCAGCGCCCCAATCAAGGCAACCCACCGCACTGCCCGCGCCTGTTCGTCACGACCCAGGGCCAACAAAACAACCCCAAACACAATCGGTGTCCAGATTGCAAGGCTCAACAATCCCATATTCTTTTTCTCCTACTTGAGCCAGACAAAATACGTCATCAGCACAAAGATACCCAAAATCATGGCAAGTGCGTAGTGGTACAGGTAACCCGACTGCACTTTGCGTACAGACCCTGCAATCCAACCCACCAACTTCCATGAGCCATTGACCAAAGCGCCATCAATCACCGCCTGATCACCGCCCTTCCACAGACCGGTTCCCAATACACGCGCACCAGCGGCGAGGATGTTTTCATTGATCCAGTCCAGGTAATACTTATTCTCCAGAAGATTGAAGATTGGCATCATGTTGCGCTTGATTGCAGCAGGCAATGCAGGATTGACCATGTACATGTAATAAGAACTCGCAACACCCGCGAAGGCCAGCCAAAACGGCGCCGTACTCAAGGCATGGATAGCCATCTGCAGCGGACCATGGAACGCTTGGGCCAACTCTTCCATTGCCGCGTGTTTTTCAGAGTCGACAAAAATTGAGCCCTTGAAAAACTCGCCGAATAGCATGGGATCAATGGTGAAATAACCAATCAGCACCGAAGGAATCGCCAAAAGGACCAGCGGAACCGTCACAACCCAGGGCGACTCGTGCGGTGCATGGTGGCTGTCGTGATGACCATGGTCATCGTGGTGACCGCCATGGTGTGCATCCGGATTCTGATCAAAGCGTTCTTTTCCATGGAACACCAGGAAATACATGCGGAAAGAATAGAACGCGGTTACGAACACACCAGCCAGGACAGCAAAGGAGGCAAATCCAGCACCAGCGAGGTGACTTTCGTGTACTGCCTCAATGATGCTGTCTTTGGAATAGAAGCCGGCAAACAAAGGAGTTCCAATCAGCGCCAGAGAGCCGAGTAGCGAAGTAATCCAGGTGATGGGCATGTACTTGCGCAGCCCCCCCATCCAGCGGATGTCCTGATTGTGGTGCACCCCCATGATCACAGAACCTGCGGCAAGGAACAACAAGGCTTTGAAGAACGCGTGGGTCATCAGGTGAAATACCGCCACCGAGTAGGCGGAAGCCCCTAAGGCCACAGTCATATAACCTAATTGAGACAGAGTCGAATAGGCAACCACCCGTTTGATGTCATTTTGAATGATGCCCAAAAAGCCCATGAACAGCGCTGTGATGGAACCGATCACCAGGATGAAATTCAGCGCTGTGTCACTGAGTTCAAACAGGGGAGACATGCGGGCCACCATAAAAATGCCAGCCGTCACCATCGTTGCCGCGTGAATCAGGGCGGAAATAGGAGTTGGGCCTTCCATCGAATCCGGCAACCACACATGCAAAGGAAATTGCGCTGACTTACCCATGGCACCAATGAACAGGCAAATGCAAATCACGGTCACCAGCATCCAGTCCGTTCCTGGGAAGCTCAGCTTGGCAAGTTCATCGGCCTTTGCAAAAGCCTCGGTGTAATTCAAGGTGCCCGCAAAAGCAACGATCAATCCAATACCAAGGATGAAACCAAAATCCCCAACCCGGTTGACCAGGAACGCTTTCATGTTGGCGAAAATGGCGGTCGGCTTGTTGAACCAGAAACCGATCAGCAGGTAGGACACCAAACCAACAGCCTCCCATCCAAAGAACAGCTGCAGCATGTTGTTGCTCATCACCAGCATCAACATTGAAAAAGTGAATAAGGAGATGTAGGCAAAAAAGCGGTTGTAACCTTCATCCTCCTTCATGTAGCCAATGGTGTAGATATGCACCATCAGCGACACAAAAGTCACCACGCACATCATCATGGCGGTCAAACCATCAACCAAAAAGCCAATTTCCATCTTCAACCCGCCCACAACCATCCAGGTGTAGAGGGTTTCGTTAAAGCGGGCGCCTTCAAAGGCAACCGCATTCAGGGTCATGGCGGATATAACAAAAGCGACCAGCACACCAAGAATCGTGAGGGAATGGCTAAGGCCACGCCCAATCCGGTTACCCCCAAACTTGGTGCCAAACACACCAGCCAACACCGCACCGACCAGGGGTGCCATAGGAACCGCCAACAACGTGGCAGCAGACAGGGTTTGACTCATCTTATTAACCCTTGAGCGAATTAAGTTCGTCCACACGGATGCTGGACTTGTTACGGAACAACAGCACCAGAATGGCCAACCCGATCGCGGATTCAGCAGCTGCGACTGTCAATATGAAGAAGACGAAAATTTGCCCGTGCATGTCGTGCAAATAGTAGGAAAACGCCACGAAATTGGTATTGACCGCCAAAAGCATGAGTTCAATAGCCATCAGCAACACAATCAAGTTCCGGCGATTCAGAAAAATGCCTACGACTGACAGCGCAAACAACATGGCGCCCAAAGAGAGAAAATGTCCAAGTGTCAATGTCATGCTTTTGTCTCCGCCTGTGGTACCACTGGTGCGGGCTCAACAGCCATCTGTGTGGCGGCCATTTTGACCACAGTCATCCGGTCGCGCGCTCTTACACGCACTTGATCTCCTGGACTTACGTATTTACTATCTTTACGAGCACGCAATGTCAGCGCAATGGCCGCAATCATGGCAACCAGCAAAATAGCAGCAGCAACTTCCAGCGGATAGAGATAGCGGGTAAAAAGCAGTTTTCCCAACTCTTTGGTATTGGACAACTGAACAGCATCCGCGGACGCAAGCGCTGGAATTTGAGGATTTTCCATCGCACGGAACCCCCCCATCAATACAGCAGCCATTTCCAGAGCAATGACTACGCCCATGACCGCAGCAAGAGGGAAATGTTTCCAGAAGCCTGCCCGCATATCCTCGACGTTGATATCCATCATCATCACGACGAACAGGAAAAGTACCATCACGGCACCGACATACACCAACACCAGCGTGATCGACAAAAACTCAGCTTTGAGCAACATCCACAGCATGGATGCCTGGAAGAAGGTCAACACAAGAAACAAGGCTGCGTGCACAGGATTGCGCGCCGTGATGACGCGAAATGCCGCAAACAGCATGACGGCTGAAAACACGTAAAACAGACCGGTCGTGACACTCATGATTCAAATTCTTTCTAACGACAGATCAACGGTATTTGGCATCGGCCAACTTGTTCGCGGCGATCTCGGATTCATATCGGTCACCCACGGCCAGCAGCATGTCTTTGGTGAAATACAAATCTCCGCGTTTCTCGCCGTGGTATTCCAAAATATGGGTTTCCACGATGGAATCCACGGGGCAACTTTCCTCACAAAACCCGCAGAAAATGCATTTGGTGAGGTCAATGTCGTAGCGTGTTGTGCGGCGCGAGCCATCATCCCTTACGTCCGATTCGATCGTGATCGCCATTGCGGGACACACCGCTTCGCACAGTTTGCACGCAATACAACGCTCCTCTCCGCTCTCATAACGCCGCAAGGCGTGGAGACCACGAAACCGGGGCGACAAAGGCGTCTTTTCTTCAGGGAATTGAACGGTTACCTTACGGCGAAACGCGTAGCGTCCCGTGAGCGCAAGGCCTTTGAACAATTCGACCAACAGAAAGCTGTAGAGAAAGTCCTTGAGCGAAAAAGCAGAGGGCATACGGGCCACAGTGTTTGAAGACATGGTTGAATTTCTCACTTCCAAATATTGAAGGAAGTTTGCATCCAGGCGCCCACCACCAACAGCCAAATCAGAGTGAGCGGGATGAACACTTTCCAACCCAAACGCATGATCTGGTCGTACCGAAAACGTGGAAATGTTGCACGCACCCAAATAAACAAGCTAACTACGGCGCAGGTTTTCATACCCAACCATATCCAGCCTGGTATCCAGTTCAGGAACTCTACCGGTGACAACCAGCCGCCTAAGAACATGACAGCGGCAAGAATGGATACCAGCCACATGTTCGCGTATTCGGCCAAGTAGAACATGGCATAGGACATGCCTGAATATTCAACCATGTGGCCAGCCACAATTTCAGCCTCACCCTCAACAACGTCGAAAGGATGGCGATTGGTCTCGGCCATGCCTGAAATGACATACACCACGAAAATAGGCAACAAGGGCAGCCAATTCCAAGACAAGAAGCCCCATCCCATTTCTGCGAAATAGCCTTTTCCTTGCCCCGTGACAATGTCAGTCAAGTTCATGCTGGCAGACACCATGAGCACAATGACAAGGCAAAAACCCATGGCAATTTCATAGCTAACCATTTGCGCAGATGCACGCAAAGCACCTAGGAACGCATATTTGGAATTCGATGCCCAACCAGAGATCACGACGCCATACACCTCCATGGAGGTAATCGCCATCACAAACAACAAACCGGCATTGATGTTGGCCAGTGCAACATCGGGACCGAAGGGAATCACCGCCCAGGCAGCCATTGCGGGCATGATGGTCAGGATAGGACCCACAAAGAACAGGCCTTTGTTGGCCGCTGACGGCAGCAAAATTTCTTTGGTCAACAACTTCAGGGCATCTGCAATCGGTTGTAAAAGGCCCCAAGGCCCTACCCGATTGGGGCCCACCCGCACTTGCATCCATCCCAGGAACTTACGCTCCCACAATGTCAAATATGCAACAGCACCCATCAGGGGCAAGACAACGACCACTATCTTGATCAAAGCCCAGATCACAGGCCAGACAACGCCCGCCCACCATGCGTCGGCGGACAGACCCAATCCAGAGTTGTACAGGGTATCAATCATGCCAGCGCCTCCTGGGCAGTCTCTTTCAACGCACCACGCGCGTCGGTCGTCAACTGGAGAGAGCTCGCACGCCGCACAATCCCATCCAGCTGGTAAATGGCAGCGACCGTTGGATCAATTGAAGGAACCGACAAATCAATCGGACCTTGGCATGCATTACTCAATCGGTTGGCAGGCACTTGCTCGGGCACGGTTGCATTGCCATGCATGTGCGCCAATACGTCCTGCGATGATTCAAACTCAAAACCAGGCAACTTGAGCAAATTGGCTAACACGCGTAGGACTTTCCAAGCGGGGCGGGTCTCGCCCAGGGGCTTGACCACCGCATGAAAACTCTGCACCCGACCCTCTGCATTGACAAATGTCCCGGAGGTCTCCGTAAAAGGAGCGATCGGAAGCAACACGTCGCTGCAATCCATGTTTGCCTTGAATGGGCTCAAAGTCACAACCATTTCGGCACGTTCCAGATTCGCAATGGCGGCCACACCGGCAGCAGAATCAAACCGGGGTTCCGTATTGAGCAGAATCGCAGCCTTCAGATCACCGGACAACATTTGGCCTGCATTCAAGCCACCCGGACCAGGCATCGCGCTAACGATCTGTGCACCCACCGTGTTCGCCGCTTCCGTCAGGAAACCCACGGTAGCGCCAGTTTGCTCCGCGATCCAATTGGCCAAGGACAATAAACTGGAAGCGCGTGGATGATGGGCAGCGGCGTTTCCTAACAACACCGCCTTGCGCTCGCCGCCTAGCAAAGACTTGGCAATGGCTTGGGCTGTCGGCGTCGCATTTCCGGCCACCGGCGCGGCGATACCCTTTTCGGAAGCAATGGCACTTGCGATGTCTGCCAAGGCTTGTACCCAATGGGACGCGGGCGCCTGCAGGGTATTGGCAACCGGCATGGCCCAATCTGCTTCCACCGCGCTGACTGCACTCACTGCACAACCCAATTTCACGGCGTGGCGAATGCGCACCGCAAACAATGGATGATCCTTGCGCAGATTGGAGCCAACTACCAACACACGCTGCAATTCCGACAAAGCGGCAATGGGCATGCCCAAATAGCGCGCGCCTGAATTGGACTCAAACTCCGCATTGCGCAAACGATAATCAATGTTTTCGCTGCCCAGCCCCCGCATCAGGGAACTGGCCAAGTGCAGTTCCTCAAGGGTGCTGTGGGGGCTTGCCAAGCAACCAATAGCACCCGCTCCGTAGTTGGCTTTAATTTCCTGCAACCCATTGGCAACATATTCCAAGGCTGTTTGCCAGTCCACGCTTACCCACTTACCGCCCTGCTTGAGCATAGGCGAGGTCAAACGCTCATCACTGTTGAGCGCCTCGTAAGAGAAACGATCACGGTCTGCAAGCCAGCACTCGTTCACAGACTCATTCTCAAACGGCACAACCCGCATAACCTTGTGATTCTTGACTTGCACAATCAAATTGGCCCCAGTTGAATCATGAGGACTCACCGACTTGCGACGCGACAACTCCCAGGTACGGGCGCTGTAACGGAATGGCTTGCTGGTCAGAGCACCGACCGGGCAAATATCAATCATGTTTCCCGACAATTCGGAATCCACAGTGCTGCCAACGAAGGTTTCAATTTCGGCATGTTCCCCACGGTGCGACATGCCCAGCTCCATAGCTCCGGCCACTTCCTGGCCAAACCGCACGCAGCGTGTGCAGTGAATGCAGCGGCTCATTTCCTGCATCGAAATCAGGGGACCCACGTCCTTGACCTGGACAACACGCTTCTCTTCTTCGTAACGCGACGAAGAGGCTCCGTAACCCACAGCCAAATCCTGCAACTGGCACTCACCGCCCTGATCGCAGATAGGACAATCCAAGGGGTGATTGATCAGCAGGAACTCCATGACGGACTTCTGCGCCTTGATGGCCTTCTCGCTCTTGGTGCGAACAATCATTCCCTGCGTCACCGGTGTGGCACACGCGGGCATGGGCTTCGGCATTTTTTCC
>MESI01000088.1 GCA_001770935.1 Burkholderiales bacterium RIFCSPLOWO2_12_FULL_61_40
AACGGCAACCTGGAATACACCGTCAGCCACGATGCGGCCAACGCCCGGCACACGGTGCGTTATGAAAGCTATACCAGCTTCAACATGCCCAAGGAGATGCGGTACAGCAACTTTGCTGCGAACACCACTACCTGCCCGTCAGGCTACACCCTGGCCGGTGGCGTGTGCACGATCACCAGCATCACTGCCAATGCGGCAACCCCTGTGTATTCCTGCCCTGCGGGCCAGACCTTGTCGGGGACCACTTGCACGCTGACCACCACCAGTGCTGCGAAGCCTAACTACAGCTGTCCCAGTGGGCAGACACTGTCCGGCAGTAGCTGTAGCAAGCTCGTTAGCACTGCTGCTACACCAGTCATGGGATGCCCATCAGGGTATACACAAGGGTATTTTGATTCAGGCTCCATGTGTTACCTTGGTCAGTATCCGCGTGATTATGGCCACACGTTTCTGGTTGTCACCAGCTATACATGCTCCGGTGGCTACATCCTCTCAGGCAGTAGCTGCAACCAGACTGTGATTCAGGCGGCCGTCATCGTCAGCTACAGTTGCCCCAGCGGCCAGGTACTCTCCGGTTCCATCTGCAGCCTGACCACGGCCAGTAACGCGGCTCCCTATCCGGCCACGCCCAACTACAGCTGCCCCATCGGATACACATTGTCCGCAAACACTTGCGGCAAAGTAAATACTGCTGCGGCCTCACCGGTCATGGGGTGTCCATCTGGGTATACACAAGGGTATTTTGATTCAGGCTCCATGTGTTACCTTGGTCAGTATCCGCGTGATTATGGTCACACGTTTCTGGTTGTCACCAGCTACACCTGCACTGGCGGCTACACACTCTCCGGCACCACATGCAGCCAGACCTTCAGCCAAAGCGCCAGCATTGCCAGCTACAGCTGCCCCGCAGGCCGCAATCTGGTAGGTACTGGCTGTGTGCTGCCTGGGAGCAGCTTCGTGGGCTATGCCTGCCCCAATGGTGGAACACTCAGTGGCAACACCTGTACCGAGACTCGTCCGCTACAAACCCCTCCCGGCACCTCCAACGCGGCCGACCGCACGCTGGCCTACATCTACGGCCCCGAGCACCAGCGCATCCGTGAAGTCGTCACGCTTTCGGGCAATGGCACCAGCGCCTACTTTGCAGGCAGCACCTGGTTCCTGAACGGTGAAGACGGCCTGGGCCTCTCCTATGAAAAGGAAGCCCGCAGCAACGGCACCACCGAATACCGCCATTACCTCACCGCATCAGGCCAAGCCTTTGCGCTGTTTACCAGCCGCACCGGCACCTTGAACGGCCTGCCGGCCACGACCACGAGTTATTTCCACCACGACCAGCTGGGCAGCATCTCGGCGATCAGCAACGAAGCGGGTGCCGTGACGGAGCGTCTGGCGTACGACCCATGGGGCAAGCGCCGGTTCATCACCAGCACGCCGGGGAAGACGGACGCGCTGGACGCCATCGTGGGGCAGAAGACGGATAGGGGCTACACGGAGCACGAGCACCTGGATGAGATGGGGGTGATCCATATGAACGGGCGCATCTTTGACCCGCTCATGGGGCGGTTCATGAGTGCGGATCCGTTTATCCAGGCGCCTTACAACCTCAAGAGCTTTAACCGCTACAGCTATGTCTGGAACAACCCGCTGAAGATGTGGGATCCAACGGGGTACAACGCGTATCACGATAGCTACAGTGGCGCGGGATATGGGTCAACCAACACAGAAAACTCAAGTGATACCTCGGGAGTTGGTGGTGTTTCCGATGGGCATGGCGGGCAGATGGGAGGGAATTCCGGCAACCGTACAGAAGACGTAGTGAGATCGTACTCAGCACCGCCAGTTGTTGTCGGACCACCAACGGAAGTGGCTAACGCAACGATTGGCGTTCCGCTAACTATTGTGACCCTCACATGGGTGGCTGCAGCCGAGCAACAGCAAAAAGCAGCATTGGCAAAAGCGCTTGCAGATACCTATAACGCGCTGAGAAATGGCGTGGAGAAGGTGCAGAATACATTAAGCGAGGCGCTGGGAGTCAATCCTGGGGCAAAGAAACCGGAGGAACCTAGTGAGGCAGACAACGTACCGGCCAATATCGGACCAGGACCCAATGCAGGCGATTCTGTTCCGGCGGGGCCAAGCGCAACTCCGACGAAGGAGCAGCAAGACAAGATCAACGGCATCGGCAATGTAGATGGTTGTCATACATGTGGAAAACCCGATCCCGGTACCAAGTCGGGAAATTGGGTCGGTGATCACCAACCTCCGACTGCACTCAATCCAGATGGAAATCCACAGTCCTATTACCCCCAATGCCTTGGCTGTAGCCGAGTCCAAGGTGGGCGCATACGTGGTTTTATCAGTGGATGGACACCGAAACCTGATTGAAGGAGTGTTGTATGAGTTGGATAAAGTCGGCGGGCGGTCCGCTCATCTGTGTCGAGAAGGACCTCGCGCCCTTCTGGCTCGGAATCCTTGGTAGCAGCGTGAAGGATGGCCCTACCACGCCACTCTTCAACGATTATGATCGCGCGTGTGCAGTGTCCGACTATGTTGGCATGGTAGAGCTGCCCAGAAAATATGCATTAATTCTTGGCGATATGCCGCTGGAAACGACTGTTTGGCGTCCTTCGTCCGAGTCCCCTCTAATCGTGAGGGTTTTTTACATGGATCCTGGGGTGGATTTGCCACAGTTGTTGGCAGCGCATGGCAACCTAAGTTTCGCTGATCCTATTGAATCTATCGACTGCGAAATTGAGTCTGGTCATATGGTCATCTTCGATTCGGCCGTTCCAGGACTCCACGAACACGCCAGTCTCTCGTTTGAAATTCCTCCTGGCAATTATCAAATTCTTACGAAAGTATTTGAGCCCGATAGTCGGACTTCAGTGCTGATACATAAGTTCGAACGTAAGGGCAGTGAGAGCTAAATTGCAATCTTTGAGAGAAGCTATACCGTTATGAAATTCGTAGCTGCTTGCGCAATTGTTGACGCCGACGCATTTTTGAGTCACCTGCCGGGATTTCATTGATCCAGCTCCGTGCGTCAAAATCGGCGCCGCATATGGGTTTGCGGACCATTGGGGAGGATCAGTTCACCATCGGCACTTGGCTCAATACTGCATTGGCAGCAACATCGTGCGACAGATCCAGCGATTTGGTCTTCATCTCCAGCTCGGCTGGCCGTTTTTCCACATCCGCAGGGGTGGACAGCGCTTTGCACCAAGGCGCGCACCGTGTCAGCGGGGAATGTGTCGCACCGATAAGACACAGGCCTGTGCCGAGCGTAAAAGAGGGTATTTCGGTTAAACTCCGCCCGCAAATCTAAGCGGAGAGTCAGCCTCGGTGTTTCACACGCCCGGCTGACAGCCATAACAAACACAGCCCAAGCGGGCACAAGTGAGTCCATTCATGCACGTCAAACGCGCCCTGGGGTTTTCTGGTCTTGTCCTGATTCTGTCCCTCCTCGGACTCTCCGCCCAGGCCCAGACCCCCGTCACCGTGGCGGGCAGCACCCCGGGCCAGTTCGCCGTCTCCCCCAGTGGAGCGGCCACCTACCGCATCCCCATCCAGGTGCCCCCGGGTGTGGCGGGCATGGCCCCCCAACTCGCACTCGTCTACAACAGCCAGGGCGGCAACGGCATGCTGGGCATGGGCTGGGGCATCGCTGGACTGTCGGCCATCACCCGCTGCCCCCGCACCCGGGCGCAGGACGGCGTGATGGGAGGGGTGAACTTCGATGCCAATGACCGCTTCTGCATGGACGGGCAAAGGCTGATCCTGGTGGGTGGCACGTACGGTGCAGCGAACAGCGAATACCGCACCGAGATCGAGAGTTTCAGCAAAATCACGGCCAACGCAGTAGCGGGCAGCGGCCCTGAATCGTTTACCGTCAAGACCAAGGCGGGTTTGACCATCGAGTATGGCAATACAACCGACTCGCGGATTGAAGCCAGGGCCAGTGCGTACGCCTGGCCTTTTGCAACGGTTCGGGTATGGGCGCAAAACAAGGTCACGGATGTCAAGGGTAACTACATGACCTTGAGCTATGACGAGGATGCCGCCAATGGGGCGTATTACCCCAAGCGGATTGACTACACGGGCAATGCCACTTCCAGCCCGGTTTTGACGCCTACGGCTTCCGTGCAGTTTGTGCCAACCACCGCGACAAGGACAGACATGGAGACTGGGTACCAGGCAGGGGCAATGGTGAAGAGTACAAAGCGCATTGGCAATATCCAGACCTTCACTGGGATAACCTTGGTGAAGGAGTATCGGTTGGACTACGTGACGCAAACGACGGGGGGGCGGCGGAGCAAAATAAATTCGATGATGGAGTGTGATGGAGTCGGAGGGTGCTTGCCTGCGCAAACCATAACGTGGCAACTCAACACCGGCACTGGATTTGGTCCGACCCAGACACAAACGGATAACCAATTCAAGCCGGCAAATGGCTGGTTCAGCACGAGTATTCACAACCGCGTGTGGCTTGCGGATATCAATGGTGATGGCCTGCCAGATATCTTGGGTGCGACCGATTCAGGGTTGTACTGGCAACTCAACACCGGCACCGGATTTGGTCCGACCCAGACGCAAACGGATAACCAATTCAAGCCGGCAAATGGCTGGTTCAGCACGAGTATTCACAACCGCGTGTGGCTTGCGGATATCAATGGTGATGGCATGCCAGGCGTACTTGGTGCTACTGATTCGGGCCTTTATTGGCAGTCCGTAAGTCCCGCAGGTAAATCGGATGTTGCGATCTCAATCCAAGGGGGTTTAGGGCGAGTGGTTGCCGTCAATTACGCGCCTTTGCCAAAAGGGAGTGGTATTCCATATGTCAAAGACTCGGGTGCCAGCAAAGCCACCTACCCCATCCTAGACCTTATCTTCCCTCAATATGTCGTCAGCAAAGTTGAGCAAAGTAACGGTCTGGGCAGCACCAACACCACCAACTACAGCTACGGCGGCCTCAAAGCCGAGCTGGGCACCG
>MESI01000089.1 GCA_001770935.1 Burkholderiales bacterium RIFCSPLOWO2_12_FULL_61_40
CCACGTGCAGCAGGGGCGAGAGTTCGCCGTAGTGTTCGGGCATGCGGATGACATGCAGGCCTTCGTCGCTGTCGATGCGGGTGTCGGCATCGGCCAGCACGTACAGCACGCCGCCGCGCGCGCGCACCTCGTGCAAATTGCTTTTGAGTTTTTCCAGCAGGGCGTCGTTGGGGGCGACGGTGACCACCGGCATTTCGCTGGTCACCAGGGCCAGCGGGCCGTGTTTGAGTTCGCCTGCGGGATAGGCCTCGGCGTGGATGTAGCTGATTTCCTTGAGCTTCAGGGCACCTTCCAGCGCGATGGGGTAGTGCAGGCCGCGGCCCAGGAACAGCGCGTTTTCGTGCTTGGCAAAGTCTTCCGACCAGGCGATGAGCTGCGGCTCCAGCGCCAGCACGGCTTGCAGGGCTGCGGGCAGGTGGCGCATGGCCTTGATGTGGCGCGCTTCCTCGGACGCGCTCAGGCGCCCCTTGGCCTGGGCCAGCGCCAGCGTCAACAGAAACAGGCCTGCCAGCTGGGTGGTGAAGGCCTTGGTGGAGGCCACGCCAATCTCGACCCCGGCGCGGGTGACGTAAGCCAGGCTGCACTCGCGCACCATGGCGCTGGTGGCCACGTTGCAGATGGTCAGCGTGTGGCGCATGCCCATGCTTTGGGCATGGCGCAGCGCGGCCAGGGTGTCGGCCGTTTCGCCCGATTGGGTGATGGTGACCACCAGGGTGCTGGGGTTGGGCACCGAGTCGCGGTAGCGGTATTCGCTGGCCACTTCCACATTGCAAGGCACCTTGGCAATGCTCTCGATCCAGTACTTGGCGGCGCAGCCGCTGTAGTAGCTGGTGCCGCAGGCCAGGATCAGCACTGAATCGATCTGCGCAAACACGCGTGCGGCATTGGCGCCGGGCGCATGGTTGGCCTGCTGGTCGAACAGCTCGGGCACGATGCCTTCCACCCCTTCCAGGGTGTCGGCAATGGCGCGGGGCTGCTCAAAAATCTCTTTCTGCATGTAGTGGCGGTAGGGGCCCAGCTCGGCCGCGCCGCTGTGCGCCAGCACGGTTTTGACCGGACGCTGGGCGGGCGCCACCGCTTTGTGCGCCTTGTCGAGCAGCCAGTATTTGCCCAGTTGCACATCGACCACATCGCCCTCTTCCAGGTAGACGATCTGGTCGGTCACACCGGCCAGGGCCATGGCGTCGCTGGCCAAAAAGTGCTCTTGCCCGTCCTTGCCCACGCCCAGAATCAAGGGCGATCCGGCCCGCGCGCCGATCAGTCGGTGCGGTTCGTCCTTGCAAAACACCGCAATCGCGTAGGCCCCGCGCAACTGGCCCACGGCGGCCTTGACCGCGTCAAACAGATCGCCGTCGTACAGGCTGTCCACCAGATGGGAGATGACCTCGGTGTCGGTCTGGCTCAAAAACACGTAGCCACGCTCCTTGAGCAGGGCGCGCAATTCGTCGTGGTTCTCGATGATGCCGTTGTGCACCAATGCAACGCGACCGGGGCGCTGGTGGGCATCGGCCCCCGCGCCATGGCTGAAATGGGGGTGGGCGTTGTGCACCGCCGGCGCGCCGTGGGTGGCCCAGCGGGTGTGGGCAATGCCCAGCATACCTTCCAGCGTGCCGGCCGCCACCTGCTCGACCAGTTCGGCCACGCGCGAAGTGCTGCGGGCGCGGCGCAGGCCTGCGTGGGGAGGCGCGCCGTTCACGGTGGCGTCTTGCGCATACACCGCCACACCACAGGAGTCATACCCCCGGTATTCCAGGCGCTCCAGGCCCTGCACCAACACGGGAACGATATTGCGCGTAGATACCGCGCCAACAATGCCACACATAGACGAACTCCCAATCAAAAGAATGGACGGATGGTAGAGTGGTCGCAAAGAAATTAATCAACAATAATCAATTCAATATGAACTAAAATTTCTTTCATTCATACAAATGACTTTTTATTTCAATTGAGTTAATAAATTGGAACAAATCACACTTGATGCAATCGACTTCCAGCTGCTGACCCAACTTCAGCGCGACGCGAGCCTGAGCAACCAGGCGCTGGCGGACATGGTCCACACCTCACCGCCCACCTGTTTGCGCCGCGTCAAACGGCTGCGCGATGCGGGGCTGATCGAGCGGCAGGTGGCGGTATTGGACCCGGAAAAGATGGCCGCCACCCTGGGCCATGGACTCACCGCCATTGTGGAAATCACGCTGGACCGCCAGGACACCACCGCACTGGAGCGCTTTGAGGCGCGTGTGGCCGATGACGCGGCCGTGCAGCAGTGTTATCGCGTGTCACCGGGGCCGGACTTTTGCCTGGTGGTGCATGCCAGCGACATGCCGGCCTACCAGGCGCTGACGCAGCGGCTGTTCACCACCGATGCCAATGTGCGCAACGTCAAGGCGTTTTTCAGCGTGAAGCGCAGCAAATTTGGGGCGGAGCTGCCGCTGCGGGCGGGGTGAGGGCTGCACAGCAGCCGTTTACCCATCAAAAGTGCCACTAGCCCTTGCAGAATAAGCGCAAGCAGCTACCAAAATGATAGCAACTAGTTGTCCTGCACTTCCGCAAACAACTGCACTGCGCTCAACTCCAGCCCCACGCTGGCCAGGGAAACAGATTCCCCACGGGCAAACGGGTGCAGCACCCACAGCCCATCGGCGCCTTTGCGGTAGCCGTCGGTGCTACGGGTGTCCAGGTCGATCAGCACATACTCTTCCAGGCTTGCCAGGCTGCGGTAGTGGCTGAATTTCACGCCCCGGTCATAGGCTGCGGTGCTCGGCGAGAGCACTTCCACGATCAGCTTGGGTTCGGCCTTGACCAAGGGGCTGACCAGATCCAGCGCACTGCAGGTGACCAAGACATCGGGATAAAAATAACTGTTGGCGGCGGCGACATGTAAGCGCATAGCGCTCATATAGGTGCGACAAGGGCTGCCGCTGAGGTGCTGGCGCAGGACCATACTGACATTGCCCGCCACCGTCACATGCCGGTCTTCGGCTCCGGCCATGGTGAACACCTCACCGTCGAGGAATTCATGGCGGTCCAGTTGCGCAGGCTCCCAGGCCAGGTAGTCGGCGGCGGCAACAACAGATTTTTGTGCTGCGTGTCCCATGGCGTGGTCCTTTTACATGAAGCTTGTGGCCCATTATGAAGCGCGTAGGTGGTCGGCGCTGACCAAAGGCAAGGTAAAGCGAATGCAACAGCCCGCATCCACCGCCCCTTCGGCCCACACCTTGCCGCCGTGGCGTTCCACCACCTTGCGGGTGAGGGCCAGCCCCATGCCGATGCCCTCGAATTCGCGTGGGCTGTGCAGGCGCTGGAACACATGGAAGAGCTTGGCCTGCTGGTCTGCGCGAAAACCCACGCCGTTGTCGCGCACATACAGCACACAAGTCCCCTCCACACCAGCCTCCCAACCCACCTCGATCAGCGCCTGGGCACGAGGCCGGGTGAACTTGAGTGCATTGGCCAGCACATGGGTCCAAACCTGGCGCAGCAGCTCGGCGTCGGCACACACTTCGGGAAAATCGTCGGCGATACGCCACTCCAGCCCCCGCCCAGGATGGCTGGCCTGCAAGGCCTGGCACACCTCCTGCAGCAACGGGCGCACGGGCTGGACCACGGCCTGCAAGGGGACGGTGCCCAGGCGCGCATACGCCATCAGGCCATCCATCAACACCCCCATCTGCCGCGCCGCGCCGGTGATGGTGGCCAAATGGGACTGCGCCTGCGCGTCCAGTTGCGGGCCGGCGTCTTCCTGCACGATTTCCGCGTAGGCCAGGATGTGGCGCAGTTGCGCCCGCAGGTCATGCGAGACGGTGTAGGTGAACGCCTGCACGTCGGCCCGCACCGCCGCCAGCTCCGCCTCCAGCGCGGCAATGCGATCGTCTTGGGGGTCGGTCATGGGCACGCCCCTGCTGTTCAGGCCTTGGGGAGCTTGGCGGGCCGCGACCAGTTAGCCAGGCTGCTCTGCTTGCCCCGTGCCACGCTCAGGGCGCCAGGTTCGGTGCTCTTGGTGATGGTGGAGCCGCCGCCAATGGTGCCCCCCGCTCCCAGGGTGACCGGCGCCACCAACACGCAGTTGCTGCCCACATGCACGTCGGCTTCGATCACCGTGCGGTGTTTGTTGGAGCCGTCGTAGTTGGCGGTGATGCTGCCCGCACCAAAGTTCACCCGCTCGCCGACCGTGGCGTCGCCCAGGTAGGCCAGGTGGTTGGCCTTGGCACCGGCAGCCAGGGTGGAGTTTTTCACCTCCACAAAATTGCCGATATGCACCTGCGCCCCCAGCACCGCGCCGGGGCGCAGACGGGCAAACGGCCCCACCAGCGCACCTTCGCCCACGGTGACACCGGCTTTTTCGCCATCGATGTGGGTAAAGGGATGGATGACCGCACCGGCGGCAATGCGTGCATTGGCAATGACGCAGTTGGCGCCGATCTGCACGCCCTCACCCAGTTCCACCTGGCCTTCAAACACGCAGTTCACGTCGATGGAGACATCCTGCGCGCAGGCAAGCGTGCCACGCACGTCCAGCCGGGCCGGGTCGGCCAGGCGCACGCCCTGCTCCATCAGCGCCAGCGCGCCTTGGCGCTGGTAGGCGCGCTCCAGTTCGGCCAGTTGCACCGGGCTGTTGACACCCGCCACCTGCACCGGGTCGGTGATTTTGTGGGCCACCACCGGCACGCCGTCGGCGACGGCCAGCTTGACCACATCGGTCAGGTAGTACTCGCCCTGGGCGTTGTGGTTGTCCAGCCGCGCCAGCCAGCCTTTCAGCAGGCGCGCAGGCACCGCCATGATGCCGCTATAGACCTCGCGGATGGCGCGCTGCGCTTCGCTTGCGTCCTTGTGCTCCACGATGGCCTGCACGGCACCCTGTGCCGCGTCGGTGCGCACTATGCGGCCGTAGCCGGTGGGGTCGGCAAAGTCGATGGTCAAGAGGGCCAGCGCTGTCCCGCCACACGCGGCAATCAAGGCCTGCAGGGTGTCCACCTGGGTCAAGGGCACATCGCCCGAGAGCACCACCACCACACCGTCATCGGCCAGCGCGGGCACCGCCTGCTGCACCGCGTGGCCGGTGCCCAACTGCGGCTCCTGGCGTACAAAATCCAGCGCAAAATTCAAGCCAATTCCGGCTGCAGCCCCCGTATTCATTGCGAGAGCCGCTTCCACTTCTGTAGCACCATGGCCGGTGATCACCACCGCCTGGCGGGCCTGCAAGGCCTTGGCAGCGTCCACCACATGCTGCACCAAAGAGCGCCCGGCCAGCCGGTGCAGCACCTTGGGCAGGCGGCTCTTCATACGGGTGCCTTTGCCCGCCGCCATAATCACCACGTCCACCGGCGGACGCACGTCCGCACTCTCCTGAACCCGAATACCTGAAGTCAATTGCATGCCCCTGTTAAAACGTTACGTCGTCCGATGGGGCACTATTATCGGCGCGCTGATGCTGGTCTTCGCCCTGGGCGGCTGCAGCGCCGTGCGCCTGGGCTACAGCAATGCCCCCAACCTGGCCTACTGGTGGCTGGACGACTACTTTGACTTTGACAGCCTGCAAGGCGAACGCATGCGTGCCGATCTGCAATCGCTGCACGCCTGGCACCGCCAGGAAGAACTGCCGCTGTTCAAGGAATTGCTGAAAAACCTGCAGACTGCGGCGGCGCAGCCCGTCACGCCCGAGCAGGTGTGCTCTCTGCATGCCTATTTGCAAACCCGGGCGCAAGCCACCGCAGAGCATCTGGCCCCCGGTCTGGCGGCCATTGCGCCCAGCTTGCAAGCGGCCCAAATGGAGCATATGGCGCAGCGGCTGGACAAAAGAAGCCGCCAGTGGCGCGAAGAGTGGATGGACGGCACCGCCGCCGACATTTCCGAGCGCCGGGTCAAGCAACTGGTCGAGCGCGCCGAATGGTTTTACGGGCGCCTGGACGCCCCCCAAATGGCCATGGTGCGCGCCCAAATGGCGGCCGTGGAGTTTGACAGCGCTGTGGAGCTGCGGGAATCGCTGCGCCGCCACCAGGACACTTTGCACACCTTTCGCCAGTTGCGCACCCACAACACGCCGGAATTACAGGCCCAAAATGACATACGCGCCCTGGTGGCCCGCTCCCTCCACTCTCCCGAGCCCGGCTACCGCCAGTATTTTTCCAAAATTTCAGCCCAAAGCTGTGCGGTGGTAGCGGCGCTCCACAACAGCACCAGCCCCAGCCAGCGGCAAAAGCTGATGCAAACGCTGCAGACCTACGAAAATGATGCCCGTGCGCTGAGCACGCCCTGAAACCCCTTGCCCTTATTCCGCTTCCAAATCATCCCAGTCGTTGTTGTCTCGCCTGGTCGTGCGTTCGCACTGCCTGCGGCTCGACGCCTAGACAGAAATGTTTTGGAAACGGAATTACCCTGTACATATGGCCCCCATCCACTCCGAATTTGCCCAGTATTGCTGCGATTTGCTGAGCAGCGCCGGCCCCTGTGTGGCCAAGCGCATGTTTGGCGGCTGGGGCATCAGCACCGACGGCCTGACGCTGGCCATCCTGGCCGACCTGGGCGAAGGTGAAACGCTGTGGCTCAAGGCCGACGAACACAGCCGCGCCCAGTTTGAAGCGGCAGGCTGTGCCCGCTTCACCTACACCGCCAAGGGAAAAAGCCGGGGCATGAACTACTACAGCGCACCGGCTGACGCCATGGAATCGGCCGCCCTGATGGCGCCGTGGGCCCGGCTGTCCTTGCAGGCGGCGCTGACGGCGAGAAAAAAGGCCTGAGCCAGCATCAGACGCACGCATAGCCGTAAAAATATCCACAAATAGCCATTTCACTGGCCGGACGCCACATACCAGGTGCCTCGACCAACACCGTGCTTGAGCAGGTGTCCGTCCTTGGTGAGTTGGGCGCAATGGAATAACGAACCGGCATAAGCAAACCGAAACCGCCGAGAATTCGGTCAGCCAAAAAGTCCGCTGTGCGAACCAAGCCGCGCCAGCCGCATGGTGTCGGAATCCAACTTGCGGTAGATCAGCAGCAGGTCAGGCTTGACGTGGCATTCGCGGTAGAGCGCCCAATCGCCAGAAAGATCGTGATCCCGGTAGCGCGCATCCAAGGCTTGGTCGGTCGCCAGCGCGAGCAGCACCGACTTGAGCGCGTCATCAAGCGTGGCACGGTGCTGGCCCTTGGCCTCGCGCTTGTAGTCGCGTTTGAACGCGGAGGATCGGTCAATCGTCCGCACGCAAATCCGCCATCAGGTCGTCCACGCTGGTGAACTTCTTGCCCTTGCCCGCTTCCAGCTCGGCAATGGCCTTCTTGGTGGCAGCGTTGGGCACCTTCACATCGAATGGCAGGCGGTGTTCGTCCGCAATGCGCAGCATCAGCAGACGGATGGCATCGGAAATCGACAGCCCCATCGCTTCGAGTGCAATGGCGGCACGTTCCTTGGTCTGGGTGTCGATGCGGGCGCGAACATAGGTGTCGGCGGTGGTGCTCATGGTCATTTTCTCCTGAAACGGTTGAATGATCCAATTGTAGTCACAACGCGACCACAACAAGGGCGGCATGCGCTGTCGACAAACATCGGCTTTCCGCCAATCACCCTCATAGCATTACACCGGCCAAACCACCCCGTAGTCGTTGAGAATGGCGTCCAGCGGCATGTCGTGGGGCTCGGGTTCCAAATCGGGCACGAAGCCGACGCCGTAGCCCAGGCCTACGGTCACCGGCTTGGGCTCCAGGGTGGACAGCATGCGGTCGTAAAAGCCGCCACCATAGCCCAGCCGGTAGCCGCCCGGCCCGTAGCCCACGCAGGGGGCAAACAGCAGGGTTGGCACAATGACCTCGGTGTCCTTGGGTTTGGGGATGCCGTAGGCGTCTTCTTCCATGGGGCAGCCGGGGTACCAGGCGTGAAAAATCATGGTTTTGTGCTGCTTGTTGACCACCGGCAGGCCAATGCGCCGGGGCTGGGGCTGGTCCAGCAGCTCGCCGTCTTCCTTCCAGCGGTGCAGCGCGGGCAGGGGGTCAAACTCCCC
The DNA here is from genome assembly GCA_001770935.1 of Burkholderiales bacterium RIFCSPLOWO2_12_FULL_61_40. Classification (GTDB taxonomy): domain Bacteria; phylum Pseudomonadota; class Gammaproteobacteria; order Burkholderiales; family Burkholderiaceae_C; genus Allorhodoferax. The sequence continues at coordinate 7,992 of MESI01000089.1, forward strand.
TTTGATGGGCCAGTAGGCGCCGATCACGGTGTCGGGACGGCCCACCAGCCAGATGCGCATGATTTGCTGCAAGGCTGCGGCCCGCTCGGCCCGGTCGGGGAGGTTCAGGCGTTGTTCCAGTAAGAGCTTGCGAAGGGCTTTCTTGTCCGCCGCATTCAAATCGTCTGAGTTGTTCATAATCACCACATGCAGTTTTCAGCCATTCTGACATTGATCGCCCTGCTGGGCGCATGGATGTCCCTCACACACTTCCCAGCATACGCCCAAGACCGCAACGCCACCCGCGCGGATGAGGCCGTTCTGGACATGGCGCAAGCCTACAAACAGCGTGATCGTAAACGCCTGGCGGCCCTGTTGCCACAGGCGCGCGGCTCTGTGCTGGAGCCCTGGGCCGCGTACTGGGAGCTGTCCAGCCGCCTGGACGAAGCCAGCCCCGCCAGCATCCAGGAATTCATGGCGCGTTTTGGCGGCAGCTACCAGGAGGACCGGCTGCGCGTCGAATGGCTGGCGCAACTGGGACGCAACCGCGATTGGGTCAGCTTCAACCGCGAATACCCCAAGTACCGCATGAACGATGACCGCAGTGTGCGCTGCTACGCCCTGCTGGCCGAGCACCTGAGCAGCGGCGCCGATGTCAACCAGGCGGTGACCGACACCTGGCTGACGATGAAGGAAGCCGACGAAGGCTGCACCAGCGCGGTGGAACAGCTCGTCAAAGACCACTCCATTAAGTCCCACATGGCCTGGCTGCGCGCCCGCCTGGGGCTGGAGAACGACCGCCTGCAGGTGGCCACCCAGGCGGTGGGGCTGCTCAACGAGGGCTGGGTTGGCACCGTCAACGCCCTGTACCGCAACCCTGGCAAATACCTCCATGCCAAGCTGACCGCACTGCGGCCCAAAACCCGTGAACTGGTAACGCTGGCCTTGGTCCGCCTGGCCTACCTGGACCCGGCCAAGGCGGCCGCAGAGATGCGCAAGCTGCGCTGGAAGGCCCAACTGACCCAGGAAGAACGTTCCTGGGTCTGGGGCGCCATCGGCAAACGCGCCGCGCAAAAGCTCTCGGACGATGCGCTGGGCTACTTTGCCAAAGGCCAGGTGCAGCACATGCACGAAGACCACCTGGCCTGGATGGCGCGCGCCGCCTTGCGCGCCGGGCGTTGGGACCTGGTGCCAAAGGCCATTGCGGCCATGCCTGAGACACTGCGCAATGACAGCACCTGGGTGTACTGGCGTGCGCGCTCCGCCATGCAACTGGCCAAAACCGGGGCCGCGCGCGCCGAAGCCCTGCGCCCGCTGGAAGGCATTGCCGGGGTGCGCGGCTTTTACGAGCAACTGGCCCTGGAAGAGCTGGGCCAGCGCATCAGCGTGCCGCCCCGCCCTGACGCCCTGACGGCGGAAGAAAAAGACGCTGCCCGCCAAAACCCGGCTCTGAGCCGTGCGCTGTACGCCATCCAGCTCGGCCTGCGCTCCGAAGGGGTGCGGGAGTGGAACTACGCCACCAACCTGCATGTAAAAGGCGGCATGGACGACCGCAGCCTCCTGGCCGCCGCCGATCTGGCCTGCCGCAACGAGGTGTGGGACCGCTGCATCAACACCAGCGAGCGCACCAAAACCCTGATCGACATGGAACAGCGCTTTCCCATGCCCTTTAAAACCACCGTGCTGGCACGCACTAAACAAATCGGACTGGACCCGGCCTATGTGTACGGGCTGATCCGCCAGGAGAGCCGCTTCATCATGGATGCCCGCTCCGGCGTGGGCGCCTCGGGCCTGATGCAGGTGATGCCCGCCACGGCGCGCTGGACCGCCAAGAAAATCGGACTGACCGATTTCCATCCCCAGCAGATCAACAACCGCGACACCAACATCACCATCGGCACCGGCTACCTGAAGCTGGTGCTCGATACCTTTGACGGCTCCATGCCCATGGCCGCCGCCGCCTACAACGCCGGCCCCAGCCGCCCCCGCCAGTGGCGCGGCCAAACCGGCAGCCCGGTGATGGAAGCCGCCATCTGGGCTGAAAACGTGCCGTTTTCCGAAACCCGTGACTATGTGAAAAAAGTGCTCTCGAACACCACCAGCTATGCGGCCCTGATCACCGGGCAAGCGCAGTCGCTCAAGGCCCGGCTGGGCAGCGTGGGGCCCAAAGACGCCAACCTGCCGGAGACCGGGCTGGACCTTCCCTGAGCATCAATTCAGCGTCCATTCCTCATCAATCGGCAGGGTGTTGCGCTCTACCATCTTGTCTTCGCAAACCAGGAGAATCCATGCGCAAGCTCTACATCGGCAACAAAAACTACTCGTCCTGGTCCATGCGGCCCTGGGTGCTTCTGAAACAGGCGGACATTGCGTTTGAAGAGGTCATGGTGCGCTTTGACTCCTTTGGCGCCGACTCCGAGTTCAAGCGCCAGTTGAACGCGGTGTCCCCCACCGGCAAAGTGCCGCTGCTGGTGGATGGCGACCTGGCCGTGTGGGACACCCTGGCCATCGCCGAATACCTGGCCGAACAGCACCCCGAAAAACAACTGTGGCCCGCCGAGCGCCGTGCCCGCGCCCAGGCCCGTAGCGTCTGCGCCGAGATGCACAGCGGTTTTACCCACCTGCGCGGCCACTGCCCCATGAACATCGAGGCCCATTTGCCCGAGACCGGGGCTCTGATCTGGCGCGACCAGCCGGGCGTGCGCGCCGACGTGGCGCGCCTGGTGGCGATGTGGAGCCCGCTGCTGCAAGAGCACGGCGGGCCGCTGCTGTTTGGCCATTTCACGGTGGCGGACGCCTACTTCGCCCCGGTGTGCATGCGCCTGAAAACCTATGCACTGCCCCTGCCGCAGCACATTGCCGCCTATGTGGAGCGCGTCTGCGCCCTGCCCGGCGTGCAGGACTGGGTCGCGCAGGCCCTGGCGGAAAACGACTTCCGGGACTTTGAAGAGCCCTACCGCGTACAGCCTAGCCCCCACGCTCCGCCGCTGCGCGGGTCGCTGCCCCCCGAGGGGGCCGCATTTCACCTTGGGGCGGCCCGGCGGTGAAACCTTGCCCCTGGAAAACCTACCTGGTCGGCGGCGCCGTGCGCGACGCCCTGATGGGCTTGCCCGTGCAGGACCGCGACTGGGTGGTGGTGGGCGCCACGCCGCAGGCCCTGCTGGACCAGGGTTTTCTACCGGTGGGCCGCGACTTTCCGGTGTTTTTGCACCCCAAAACCCGCGACGAATACGCCCTGGCCCGCACCGAACGCAAGACCGCGCCGGGCTACCACGGCTTTGCGGTGCACGCCGCGCCCAACGTCACCCTGGAAGAAGACCTGGCCCGGCGCGACCTTACTATCAATTCCATAGCTGTCTGCGCACATTCCACGGGGGCTGGAGGCCAATTTAGCACTAAATTTCTGATCGATCCGGTGGCCTGGAAGGCTACAGGCGCCCTGGTGGACCCCTACGGAGGCCAGCGCGACCTGACCGACAAGGTGCTGCGCCATGTGACCCCGGCGTTTCGCGAAGACCCGGTGCGCATTTTGCGGCTGGCCCGCTTTGCCGCGCGCTACGCCGATTTCACCGTGGCCCCGGAAACCACGGCCCTGATGCAGGACATGGTGGCGCACGGCGAGGTGGACCATTTGGTGGCCGAGCGGGTGTGGCAGGAGCTGGCCAAAGGCCTGATGGAAGCCCAGCCCTCACGCATGTTTGCCGTGCTGCGCAGCTGCGGCGCGCTGGCGCGCCTTGTCCCTGAGCTGGACCGCCTGTGGGGCGTGCCCCAAAGCCCCGAGCACCACCCGGAAGTCGACACCGGCGTGCACGTCATGCTGGTGCTGGACCTGGCGGCCCGCCTGGGCACCAGCCTGGCGGTGCGGTTTGCCGCCCTGACACACGACCTGGGCAAAGGCACCACCCCGGCCGACATCTTGCCCCGCCACATCGGCCATGAAGAACGCAGTGTGCGCCTGCTCAAAGGCCTGTGCCAGCGCCTGCGCGTGCCCGTGGAGTGCAGCGAACTGGCCACCGTGGTGGCCCGCGAACACGGCAACATCCACCGCTCCGGCCCCCTGAATGCCGCCGCCGTGCTGCGCCTGCTGGAGCGCTGCGACGCCATCCGCAAGCCGGCGCGGTTTGCCGATATTTTGCTGGCCTGCGAATGCGACGCGCGGGGCCGCCTGGGGCTGCAGGACAGCCCCTATCCGCAGGCCCGGCGGCTGGCCCAAGCGCTGCAGCTGGCCCAATCGGTTGCTACACATTTGATAGCTGCTCACGCACAATCCACGGGGGCTACAGGCCCAAAAATAGGTGAAATGGTCCACGCCGCACGGGTCCGGGCGATCGCCGACGGCCTGTAACGGCACGCGGCCCGGATGCATCTTGGTATGCTCACGCCATGTCCCATTTATTGATCGTTGAAGATGATGATTTGCTGCGCGACGGACTGTCCGCACAGCTGACCCATGCGGGCCACAGCGTGCGCAGCGCCAGCGACGGCGCGCAGGCCCAGGCCCTGCTGGAAGCCCACCGCTTTGACGGCGTGATTCTGGACCTGGGCTTGCCGGTGATCGACGGCGTGAGTGTGCTGCGCTGGATCCGCCAGCGGCTGACCGCCCTGCCCGTGCTCATCCTCACCGCCCGCGACGGCGTGGAAGACCGGGTACAGGGCCTCAACGCCGGCGCCGACGATTACCTGACCAAACCCTTCAACATGGCCGAACTGCAGGCCCGCCTGCAGGCCATGCTGCGCCGCTCGCGCCTACCCGCCTTCGGCGGCTCGCTGGAGGTGGAAAGCACGGCCGAAAAACGCCTGCGGGTCGATCCCACCCTGCCCCTGGCCTGGCTGGACGAGGAACCGCTGGACCTGACCCAGCGCGAATGGTCCTTGCTGTCCTTGCTGGTCAGCAACCTGGGGCAGGTGGTGGGGCGGGAAGATGTGCTGGCGGTGTGGCAAACCCAGCCCGCCGACGGCGCGGCGGGCGGCTCCAATGCACTGGAAGTCTATGTGCACCGCCTGCGGCGCAAGCTGCAGGATTCCGGCTTGAACATCCGCAACGTGCGCGGCCTGGGCTACATGCTGGAACTCGACGGCGCATGAACCAGGCCGTCCGCTTCTCCCTGCGGCGGCAACTCCTGGTCTGGCTGCTGCTGCCGCAGCTGGTGCTGTGGCTCATGGGCGGTGTGCTGGCCTTTCGGGTGGCGCTGAGCTATGCCGAAAAAACCATAGACCAGTCGCTCACCCAGTCGGTGCGCTCCCTGGTGCGCCAGGTCAAGCCCCTGGGCTCGGGGCTGCTGGTGGATTTTCCCCGCGCCGCGCAGGACATTCTGGAGCAGGACCCGACCGACCGCGTCTCCTACATGGTGTCGTCCCCGCCGGGCAGTTTTCTGCTGGGCAACAGCCGCCTGCCCGCCCCCCCCGCCAACCTCTTTTTTCCTGAAAACGAACCGGTTCTGTACGATTTGGTGCTGGACGGCAAGCCCATGCGGGTGGCCGCCATCGACCTGGGTTTTGGCGACGGCCTGACACCCCAGCGCCTGCGCGTGCAGGTGGCCAAAGGCCTGGCCGTGCAGCAGCGCATTGCCCGCGAGCTGGTGCGCGACGTGCTGTTTCCCCTGCTGCTCATGGGGGTGCTGCTCAGTTTTCTGGTGTACGCCGGTATCCGCCGGGGGCTGGTCCCGCTGCAAAGGCTGGAAGCGCAACTGGCCAACCGCACCGCCGCCTCGCTCTCGCCCATCGAACTGACCCAGGCCCCCAAAGAGGTGCACTCCCTGGCCAATGCCCTGAACCAGCTGCTCACCACCCTGCGGCGCAGCATGAGCCAGGAAAAACGCTTTCTGAACGACGCCGCCCACCAGCTGCGCACCCCCCTGGCCGGGCTGATCAGCCAGACCGAACTGGCCCTGCAGGAGACCGAACCCCAGGCCCTCAAACTGCGGCTGGAAAAGGTGCACACCGGCGCCCAGCGCAGCGCCCACCTGGTGCACCAGCTGCTCTCCCTGGCCCGCACCGAGGCGGATGTTCCCCTGCATCCCGTCAACGCCGCCGCCCTGGCGCGCGAGGTGGCGCGCGAGTGGACACCGCGCGCGCTGGCGGCCGACGTGGACCTGGGCTACGAGGGCGAAGACACCCTCACGGTGCCGGGCGACAAACTACTGCTGCGCGAAGCCCTGAGCAACCTGATCGACAACGCCCTGCGCTACGCCGGGCGCGGCGCCACGGTCACCCTGCGCACCCGGGCCCAGGACGGCAACTGTGTGCTGGAGGTGGAAGACAATGGCCCCGGCCTGAGCGAGCCGGACCTGGAACGCGTGTTCGAGCGCTTCTGGCGCGCCAGCGAATTGCCCGGCGGCTGCGGCCTGGGCCTGGCCATCGTGGCCGAAATTGCCCAGCGCCATGGCGGCAGCGCCCAGGCGCTGGCGGTCCAACCCCAGGGGCTGCGCATCCAGCTGCGTTTACCGCTGGCGCACTGACCCCGGAATACTGCAAAATGGCCGCGTAAAAGAAGACATCTCCGTATTTCCGCCGCACCGCCCCCCCCAATTAGCCGTCTACCACTCTCCGCATGGATAACTCTCCTTCGCACACACCAGGGCCAGACTCCTACCCCGATGTCTTCCCTGAACTCGCCCCCAAGTTTGAACAGGCAGATGCCCTGCGCATGCGCATCGATGCCAAGAAAGACCAAGACGAATCTCTGTGGGACACCCTCGTTAACCGCCTGCGCACAGACTGGACCTACCATTCCAATGGGATTGAAGGAAGCACCCTCACGCGGGGTGAAACGCACTTCTTTTTATCCGAAGGACTGACGGTTGAAGGCAAACCATTCAAAGATTTTCTGGATGCCAAAAATCATGCCGAAGCCATTGACCTGCTGTTTGACGTGGTTGCCAACAAACAGCCCATCACCGAGGGATTTATCAAAAACATAAATGCCCTGGTTTTGCATGGCGTGGACTCCACTCCAGCCCAAAACGCCATGGGCCAACGGGTCCGAAAAAAGGCCACGCCCGGAGAGTACAAACAACTTCCAAACCACGTTCAGCAGCCGGACGGCACGATTCACTACTATGTCGAACCCCTCCATGTCCACGACCAGATGCAGGCGCTGGTTGCATGGATCGTTTCTGCCATGGAGGCCCTGCATCCCATGCATGTGGCCGCAGTGGCGCACTACAACATGGTTCGCATTCATCCCTTCGACGATGGCAATGGCCGTGGTGCACGCATCCTGATGAATCTGATCCTCATGAAAGCAGGCTACTTTCCCGCGGTTGTGCGTTTGGAGACCAAGCGGCATTACCTGGAGGCACTGGCGCAAGCGGACAGAGGCCACCTGGCTCCATTCATCTCCTTTATTGCAGATGCCGTCATAGCAACCCAGCAATCCGTACTCGACGTGCTGGACCGCAACCCATCCGGCGAGATCTAAACGCCCGAAGCCGTTGCGGCATTTGGAGTTGCCCCCACGGCATCGGGGTTTCAAGGTCGAAGCACAAGTCGAGCCTGGCTCTTTTTTTTGGCCCTTTTTTCCCTTTTGACCACGACTTGAGTACGCCGCATGAATGCCACCACAAGAAAACCATCCTCGTCTTCGCTGCTGCCACTGGAGTTGGTGACGCACCAAATCAAAGTGCTGCGCGGTCAGCGGGTGATCGTCGATTCCGAATTGGCTGCGCTGTACGGCGTGGAGACCAAGCGTTTCAATGAGGCGGTCAAGCGTAATGCGGGGAAGTTTCCGCCCGACTTCATGTTTGTGACCACGGCCGAAGAGTTCGAGGCTTTGAGGTCGCAAATTGCGACCTCAAACGCGGGCACCCCAGAAACACCCACTGGACGCGGCGGACGGCGCTACCTTCCACGGGTGTTTACCGAACATGGCGCGTTGATGGCGGCCACGGTACTCAGCAGCCCGCGCGCGGTGGAGGTGTCGATTTACGTGGTGCGCGCTTTCGTTGAGCTGAGGGAATTGGCCAACACCCACCAGGACCTGGCCAAGCGGCTCGATGCGCTGGAGGAGAAGACCGAAGCGTTGGCTATGTCGCATGACACTTTTAGCCGCAATACGCGCAACCAGCTTCGGCAGATTTTTGATGCGCTGCGTGAGCTTGCCGCACCGCCTGAGCCATCACCGAAACGCCCGATTGGCTTCCTCACGCATGAGGACACGAAAGACAAGCCAAAGGGCATCACCAAAGCCGTCAAGCTGGGGCGCAGCAAGAAGGCGTAGCGCGCCATTCAAAAGCTGGCGCACTGCCCCCGGAATACTGCAAAATGAACGGGTGAAAGAAGACCTGACCACCCCTTCTGCGAATGAAAACCCCTGGAAACTGGCGCTGGAGGGCTCCGGGGCTGGCGTGTGGGACTGGAACCTGGCCACGGGCGCGCAAACGCACTCCCGCCAATGGGAAGAAATGCTGGGCTTTGAGGCCGGCGAACTCCGTCGGGGGCACATCGAGTTCATCAGCCGGGTGCACCCCGACGATCTGCAACCCTTGAACACGGCCGTCACCGGCTATCTGGACGGCAGCCTGCCCAGCTACGCGGTGGACCTGCGCCTGCGCTGCAAAGACGGCTCCTGGACCTGGATCCAGTCGCGCGGCATGATCGTCAGCCGCTCGCCCGACGGCACGCCATTGCGCATGATCGGCACCCATACCGACATTTCGGAACGCAAGCGCTCGGAGGCGGCCTTGCGTGAACTCAATGCCCGGTTGTCCGAAAACACCAAGCTGCTGGAGACCACCCTGACCAGCATCAGCCAGGGCATTTTGGTGAGTGACGCCACGGGGCGGTTGAGCGCCTTCAACCCCCGTGTCTGTGAACTGCTGGATTTGCCCGTCGACTTTCTGAAAAGCCGCCCCATGCTCAATGCCCTGGCCGAGTACCAGGGCCAGCGCGGCGACTTCGGCCCGCAGGAGTGCCTGGTCGACGCACACGCACGCAGCCAGGTCAGGGCCTGCGACGATATCGGTCTGCCCAGCCATTACCTGCGGCAAACCCGGGACGGGCGCACGCTGGAGGTCAAAACCCAGCACCTACCCTCGGGGGGGTTGGTGCGCACCTTTGCCGACGTGAGCGACTACTTCCGGGTGGAAGCCGCCCGCCAGCGGCTGGACCAGTTGCTGGAAGCCACCCAATCCATTGCCCGCGTGGGCGGCTGGGAGGCCGACGTGGTCAACGACCGGGTGTTCTGGACCACCGGTGTTTACCGCATGCTGGACACCTCCGAACAAGAGTACAGCCCGACCACCATTGCCGAGGCCAACCGGTTTCTCGCGCCCGCGTCCATCGCGCTGATCAGGGCCGCGTATGGGAATGCCGTCGACCAGCCCCAATCGCATGATCTGGAATTGCAAATGGTCACCGCCAAAGGGCGTCCCATCTGGGTCCACTCCATTGGCAGCGCCACCTGGGAGCAGGGTCGGGTCGTCAAACGCACCTCCGTGCTGCAGGACATCACCGAACGCAAGCAGACCGAAGTCGCCCTGCGCGCCAGCGAGGAGCGCTGGAAGCTGGCGCTGGAAAGTTCGGGCGACGGCGTGTGGGACTGGCATATCCAAAGCGGCGTGGAGTTTTTTTCCAAGCACCTGGTGGAGATGTACGGCTTCGACGAAGAAGAGTTGCGCAACCATCCTGATGAACTCGATGCACGCACCCACCCGGATGACCTGGAGCAAATGGCGCGGGACCGGCAGGCCCATTTCGACGGCTTGGCGCCGGTCTACCGCAATGAGCACCGGATTCGCTGCAAAGACGGTCAATGGAAGTGGGTGCTGACCCGCGGCATGGTGATCCACCGCGATGCACAGGGCCAGCCTGTGCGCATGATTGGTACCCACACCGACATCACCGAGCACAAAGCGTCCGAGGCACTGATCCGGCAACAGGCTTTTTTTGACGCCCTGACCGGCCTGCCCAACCGGCGCATGCTGCACGACCGGCTGGAGCAGGAAATCAAGAAAAGCCGACGCGACGAGCGGCAGCTGGCGATTTTGTTCATTGACCTGGACCACTTCAAGGAGGTCAACGACACGCTGGGCCATGGCAGCGGCGACCTGCTGCTGGTGGAAGCCGCCCGCCGCCTGCGCGCCTGTGTGCGCGAATGTGACACGGTGGCCCGCATGGGCGGGGACGAGTTCACCATCATCCTGACCGAACTGCGCGACGCCAGCCATCTGGAGGGCATCCTGCAAAAAATCCTGCGTTCCATTGAAGAAGTCTTCCAGCTGGGCACGGAGCAGGTGTTTGTCTCCGCCAGCATCGGCATCACCATGTACCCGCTGGATGCCACAGAAATTGAAAGCCTGTTCAAAAACGCCGACCAGGCCCTGTATGTGGCCAAAGGCGCAGGGCGCAACCGCTTCAGCTTTTTCACCCCCTCCCTGCAAGAAGCGGCGCAAACCCGGGTGCGCATGGCCAATGACCTGCGCAGCGCCTTGACAGAACAGCAGTTCAAGGTGGTGTACCAGCCCATCGTGGAGTTGGCCACCGGCGCCATTCGCAAGGCCGAAGCACTGATCCGCTGGCACCACCCGGTGCGCGGTCTGGTGAGCCCGGCCGCCTTTATTCCCATTGCGGAAGCCAGCGGCCTGATTGTCGATATTGGCGAATGGGTGTTCCACCAGGCCACCCGCCAGGTACAGGCTTGGCGCACCCAACTGCACCCCCAGTTCCAGATCAGCATCAACCGGTCCCCCGTCCAATTCCAGCACGATGGGGACGGGCGCGCCCCCTGGGCCATGCAACTCCAGGCCCAAGGCTTGCCTGGGGACAGCATTGTGGTGGAAATCACCGAGGGTCTTTTGCTGGACTCCAACGCCAGCATCGGAAACCAGTTGCTGGAACTGCGCGATGCGGGCATGCAGGTGTCGCTGGACGATTTTGGAACCGGGTATTCGTCCTTGTCCTACCTGCAAAAATTCGACATCGATTACATCAAGATCGACCAGTCGTTCGTGCGCAACCTCAGGCCCGGATCGACCGATCTGGCCCTGTGCCAGGCCATCATCGCCATGGCCCATGCGCTGGGCATTCAGGTGGTGGCCGAAGGGGTGGAAACCGTGCAGCACCGCGACCTGCTGGCCGCAGCGGGCTGCGATTTTGCACAAGGCTATTGGTTCGCCCGGCCCATGCCGGCGGCGGACTTTGAAACCTTTATGGCCAATTACACGATCCGAACGCCGGTTTGAGCATTGAACCAGTTGTTGTGTTTGCTGCTGACCGTCAGGCCCGTTTGCTCACCCACCTTCAGGGTGCTGTTGGGTGCCACACGCACCGTCATCAGGCCCACCGAGGTTTTGACCACCACATAGGTATCGGCCCCAGTGGGCTCCACCAAGACCACTTCCCCACGCCAAGGCGCATCGGGGTCGATGTGGATGTGCTCGGGACGCTGGCCCAGGGTCACCTCTTTGGCGTCGGGGCAATGCAGGTCCAGCGAGCTGCCCAGAAACACGAACTTGCCATGTTCCCCCGCAGTTTCAATCTTGCCGGGGATGAAGTTCATATTGGGTGAACCAATAAAGCCCGCCACATAGGTGTTGGCCGGGCGGCGGTAGATGTCATCCGGTGTGCCGATCTGCTGCAGGATGCCGTCTTTCATGACCGCGATGCGGCTGCCCAGGGTCATGGCCTCAATCTGGTCGTGGGTCACATACACGCTGGTGATGCCCGACACATGGTGCAGGCGCTTGATTTCGGCACGCATTTCCACGCGCAGCTTGGCGTCCAGGTTGCTCAAGGGTTCGTCGAACAAAAACAGCTGGGGGTCGCGCGCCAGCGCCCGCCCCATGGCCACGCGCTGGCGCTGACCACCGGACAACTGGGCCGGGCGGCGGTCCAGCAAATGCTCAATCTGCAGCATGGAGGCCACCTCCTGGATGCGCTTGGTGCGCACGTCTTTGGGCACCTTGCGCATTTCGAGTGCGAAACCGATGTTGTCGGCCACGCTCATGGTGGGGTACAGCGCATAGCTCTGGAACACCATGGCAATGTCGCGCTGGGCCGGGGCCACGCCCACCACGTTCCTGCCGGCGATTTTGAGTTCGCCTTCGGTCGGCTCTTCCAGGCCCGCAATGATGTTGAGCAGGGTGGACTTGCCGCAGCCCGAGGGCCCCACCAGAATCAGGAACTCGCCGGGGGCGACATCGATTTCGATTTTTTTAAGAACTTCTACGGCGCTGTCGCCTTTGCCGTAGACCTTGCGGATGCCCGCGATGTGAAGTGAAGCTGCCATGATGTTTATCCTTTCACAGCGCCAGCTGTGAGACCTTTGACGAAATATTGACCTGCCAAGACGTACACCAGCATGGTGGGCAAACCGGCGATGACGGCGGCTGCCATGTCCACGTTGTAGCTCTTGACGCTGCTGGAGGTGTTGGCCATGTTGTTCAGGCCCACGGTGATGGGCTTGCTGTCGGCGCCGCTGAAGGCCACGCCAAACAGGAAGTCGTTCCAGATGTTGGTGAACTGCCAGATCAGCGTCACCATCAGAATGGGCGTGGACATGGGAATGACGATGCGGTAAAAAATGCGCCAGAAACCGGCACCGTCAATGCGCGCCGCGTTGACCAACTCTTTGGGAATGGCGGTGTAGTAGTTGCGGAAGAACAGCGTGGTGCCGGCCAGGCCCGCGATGCAGTGCACCAGAATCAGGCCGGTCAGAGAGCTGGACAGGCCAAAGAAGCCCAGCACCTGGCTCATGGGCAGCAGCACCACCTGGAAGGGCATGAACACCCCAAACAGCATGAAGCCGAACAACAACTCACTGCCCTTGAACTTCCACATACTCAGCACGTAACCATTGATGGCGCCCCAGGCGGTGGAGATCAGCACCGCAGGCACGGCCATGATGACCGAGTTCACAAAGTAAGGCTTCAGGCCCCGGCAATCGACGCCGGTGCAGGCGCTGGACCAGGCCAAAGCCCAGGCGTCGAAGTTCAGGGCATTCGGCAGGCTCAGCAGGTTGCCCGAGCGGATCTGCTCCGCATCCTTGAACGAGGTGGCCAGCATCACGTACAGCGGAGCCAGAAAAAAGAAGGCGGCGACCAGCAGTACGCCGTAAATCAGCACGCGGGGGAGGTGTTTAGCGATCATGGGGTTTGGCGCGGAGTTCGCTGTAGAGGTAAGGGACAACAATGGCGGCCACCGTGGCCAGCATCATGGTGGCGCTGGCAGCGCCCAGGCCGATCTGGCCGCGGGTAAAGCTCATCACGTACATGAAGGTGGCCGGCACGTCCGATGCATAACCGGGGCCACCGGCCGTCAGCGCCATGACCAGGTCGAAACTCTTGATGGACAGGTGGGACAAGACCAGCACGGTGGAGAACACCACCGGCCGCAGGATCGGCAAAATAATGCGCCAGTAAATGCGGGGCAGCGAGGCGCCGTCGATCTGCGCCGCCTTGATGATGCTGTCGTCAATGCCGCGCAGCCCGGCCAGGGACAGAGCCATGGCAAACCCGGCCGATTGCCAGATGCCGGCAATCACCACGCAGTAGATGGCGGTGTCGCTTTGCACCAGCCAGTCAAAGGAAAAGCTGGCCCAACCCAGGTCGTGCATGAGTTTTTCCAGACCCAGGCTGGGGTTCAATATCCATTTCCAGGCGGTGCCGGTCACGATGAAGGACAGCGCCATGGGGTACAGGTAGACCGTGCGCAGCAGGCCTTCAAAGCGGATTTTCTGGTCCAGGAAAATGGCCAGGCCCATGCCCAGCAGCATGGAGCCGCCCACATAGAGCACGCTGAAGATGCCCAGGTTTTTGAGGGCGACGATCCAGCGGTCCATTTCCCACAGGCGCGCGTACTGCTCCAGCCCCACGAATTCCGAGTAGTTGGGCAGCATGCGCGAGCCGGTGACCGAGAGCACGCCGTTCCAGATCATGAAGCCGTAAATGAAGGCGAAGCCGAGCACAAAGCCCGGCGCGATCACCAGTTTGGGTAAGATATTTTCGAAAGTTTTCATTGCTTATTGCCTTTGCCGTTGACCCGCGACCGCCACCAATTTAGCCACCGTGTCGCCCACCGTGGTTTTGTCGTTGTTCCAGAAC
>MESI01000090.1 GCA_001770935.1 Burkholderiales bacterium RIFCSPLOWO2_12_FULL_61_40
TTCCTGGCCCAGGCGGTCCGCCACGGGGATGAAGATTTCATTGGTTTCGTTGCGTTTTTGGTATTCAAAGTCGCTCAACTCTTCAAAGCGGGCCAGACGGGCCTTGCTCTTGGCCTGGCGGGCCTTGGGGTTCTGGCGCGACCATTCCAACTCTTTCTTCAAGGCCTTGGCACGGGCCTCTTCGCCTTTTTGCTCGGCTTCCAGGCGCGCTTGCTTTTGCGTCAACCAGTCGCTGTAGTTGCCCTTGTAAGGGATACCGGAGCCCCGGTCCAGTTCCAAAATCCACTCGGCGGCATTGTCCAGGAAGTAGCGATCGTGGGTAATGGCCACCACGGTGCCGGAGTAACGCTGCAAAAACTGCTCCAGCCAGTCCACGGATTCGGCGTCCAGGTGGTTGGTCGGCTCGTCCAGCAGCAGCATGTCGGGCTTGGACAGCAGCAGGCGGCACAGGGCCACACGGCGCTTTTCACCACCGGAGAGCACGCCGATGTTGGCATCCCATGGGGGCAGGCGCAGGGCGTCGGCAGCAATTTCCAACTGGTGCTCGGAATCCGTGCCAGCGGTGGCGATGATGGCTTCCAGCTCGGCCTGCTCGGCGGCCAAAGCGTCAAAGTCGGCATCTTCGGCACCATAGGCGGTGTAGACCTCTTCCAGACGGGCTTTGGCGGCGAACACCTTGCCCATGCCGGATTCCACGCTCTCACGCACCGTTTGGGTGGGGTCGAGCTGAGGCTCCTGGGGCAGATATCCGATGTTCAGTCCGGCCATGGGCTGGGCTTCGCCTTCGATTTCCTTGTCCAGTCCGGCCATGATTTTGAGCAGTGTGGATTTGCCCGAGCCGTTGGTACCCAGCACACCAATCTTGGCGCCTGGGAAAAAGCTCAAGGAAATGTCTTTAAGAATATGACGCTTGGGCGGCACGATCTTGCCGACGCGGTTCATCGTGAATACGTATTGGGCCATTGCTGTACTAATTTATCGGGAGTAAAGGCAGCATTATCGACTGCCGCACAGAAAGGCGCAGCCCGACACGCCAGACGCAAGGGGAATTATGGTCCTTCTTGCGGGCGTCCGAGGTTGTTGCGCAAAGCCGCCTGGGCTACTGCGTCCAGCGCGTTATCCATGACCCGCCCATCCGATACCAGACGAATCAGGCCCAACCCCCGCAATCGGTCCATGGTTCGCCGGGACATGGAATGCGCCAGGCCGCCACCGGAAATGAACATGAACAAGGTACGGTGCGGGCTGGCCCAGGTGAGTTGGGCACGCACCCACTGCCCGCCCAATGCCAAGTCAACCCAGGATCCTGTATTGAGATGGTCCGCTGACCACGACTGCTGCGCCATCGGATCAAAAGCCTCAGGTGGCTCCACATACTCTTCCGGCAGGACCGGGGGCTCCTCCAAATAACCCGAATCACCGGCTTCGTCGTCCACGATCCAGAGTTTATCAGGCGGTAAACCAACATTGCGCACAGCCGCTTCATGGGCCGTCGGCGACGGCGCTTCGTCAGTTGCAGAGCCGGGTCGGGGGTTGTCGAAGGCCTTTTCGTGGAAAGTGATCAGCGCATCAAAGAAAACGACCATGCGCTCTGGCGGATAGGAAATCAACTCCAAACCCTGGCGCATTTTGACCAGCATGCCGGGCACCATCTGCACCAGCCGCGCCCGGTTGCGCCGCGCTAACCGCGGGCGCACACTCCAGACCAGGTCGTCCACCAACGCCAAATAGCCATCGGCGTCCACGGCGCCATCCACACACCGCAGTTGCGACTCTGCCACGACTTGCGCCCATGGTCCACGCAAAAAGGTGACCACCATTTCGGGTATGGTTTTTTTCTCCAAGCGCGCGGCAAAGTCTTCGGCCAAACGTTGCGCCAGCAGGTTGCGCTGCTCGGCATGCAACAGGCCGCGAGCCGCTTCTTCGGCGCGCTGGCGCTGGTCGTGTTCGTCACTCGCCCAGCGCGCCTCCAGTGCGTGCAACACATCGGCAAATGCAACAGCATCGCCTTCGCCCGCCGCGAGTTGTTGGATCGCCGCTTCAAACGAGGCATGAAAATTGAAAAACCCCGGCTCTTCAGGTGAAGAAAAACCCAGGCTTCGATGGGTCATCTTGTCCAGGAACTGGCGGGCAGGATGTTGGCGCTCGCTGAAAAAACGGGCGTCTGACTGCGACAGCCTGATCAGCAGAGGCTCCATGGAATGCAGACTCTGGCGCACCGCAGCCAGCAGGCGGTGGTCACGCATCAGGTTTTCCAGCATCAGCCGCACCACCTCCTCCCCCAACTGGCGCCCCAGGTACTTGCTTTGGGCATGTTCACGGTGCACGCTTTTGCCACCCCGCGCCGCCAGGGGCGGGGCCTTCAGCCCAGGTGCCGCAGTTTGGCCCGCGCGCTCGGCCAAGCGCTTCATCATGGGCTCCACCAGCTTCAGGTCTTCCAGCGCAGCAAAAGACGCGGGCACCGTGTGGGTAAAGTCACCAGCCCCGCCTGCCTGGGCGCCCACTTCCAGCTCACCCGACAGCAGGCGGCGCAACTTGTCCAGTGTCAGCAAGGTGCGGGTCACCGAATTTTCTGGTGCTTTGCTGCGCCCGCCGAACTCGCCCCCCGGTGCGCCCAGCGGCCCGACGGGCTCCACCCCCTGGGAGCGCAGCCAATCGGAAACCTCCCGGTACAACTGCCGCAAACTGACCCCCAACAGACCGGCAGCAGTGCTCATCAGAGCAGCGCGCGCATCTTCCTGCGGCACATGTTTTGACAAGGTTTCGCGCAAGGCGTAGACAAAGGACTCCGGCTTGAGCGGATTCAAATGCGCTTGCACGGTGGTCCAGCCCAACAAGGTGCTGACCAGGGCGTTGAGCGTGGGCAGCACGTCATCCACCGCCTGAAAAACCTCTTGCTGCGTCAATGCAAATTCGATATTGGCGTCGATTTGCTCTTCCTCCAGAAACTGGAAATCATCAAACCGCACCGTGGCCTGTGCGTTGACCCGTTGCCTGTCCCCACCGTATACGGCGGCGCGCAATGCCGTAGCAAAGGTCTTTTTTACCGCCATGTGCTGGACCGCCAGCCCCACGATAGCGTCTTGCCCCGCCGGACGCATTTGCCCATACAGCGGTTTATTCTTGGCCGCCATCACCGCCGCCTGCAGCCCGTTCAGAACATCGTCCACCAAGGCATCGCTTTGCTCCAGCACCGCCTCGATACAGGCTTGCAAGGAGGGCTTGGCACTGCCCGCATCGTGCGCCACCCCCAGGCGTCGCAGTATGAATTTTTTCATCATGCTCCCATTCTCCCAGTTGCAAGGCCCCAGCGCCAATGCTTTGACACATTGTTACCGTCCCCGCGTACGCCATTGACCGGGAACAAAGCATTTTTCCCCCGCAACGCCCAACGTGCGACAATAGGGGCTGTTGTGGTGCGTCAGTTGCCCACAATTTCAGCACCATGCTGGGGACAAGACCGACAATCAGCGTCCCGCTTTTGAATCTATCTGCCTTTGACTGACTGGGTGTTACGGCACCCAGACAGGCCGATATCCCAAGCGCCCTGGATGGGTGCCCAACTATGAACTTCGAAGAATTGAACCTGGCTCCTGCCATTGTGAAAGCGGTGCGCGAGCACGGTTACGAGACCCCTACGGCCATTCAGGCCCAGGCCATTCCCCTGATCCTGGAAGGCCACGATCTGCTGGGAGGCGCCCAAACCGGTACCGGTAAAACCGCCGCTTTTGTGCTGCCCATGCTGCACAAGCTGGCCATGAACCGCAGCGCACAAAACAAATTTGGCGGCACCGGCATCCGTGCCCTGGTGCTGACCCCCACCCGCGAACTGGCCGCCCAGGTGGAAGAGTCGGTACGCACCTATGGCAAATTCCTGCAACTCTCCAGCACGGTGATTTTTGGCGGTGTGGGCATGAACCCGCAAATCTCCAAACTCAAAAAAGGCGTGGACATCCTGGTAGCCACCCCTGGCCGCTTGCTCGACTTGCAACAGCAAGGCATGCTGGATTTGGGCCAGGTACAGATGCTGATCCTGGACGAAGCCGACCGCATGCTGGACATGGGTTTTATCCACGACGTCAAGAAAGTGCTGGCCCTGGTGCCGAAAGAAAAGCAGAGCCTGCTGTTCTCCGCCACCTTCAGCGACGAGATTCGCGATCTGGCCAATGGCCTGCTGAAAAACCCGCAAAGCGTGCAGGTCACCCCCCGCAACACCACGGTGCAACGCATCACCCAGGTGATTCACCCCGTGGGACGCGGCAAGAAAAAGGCGCTGTTGGCGCACATCATCCAGGAACAAAACTGGAGCCAGGTGCTGGTGTTCACCCGCACCAAGTTCGGCGCCAACAACGTGGCCGAATTTTTGGAAAAAAACGGCATCACCGCCATGGCACTGCACGGTAACAAAAGCCAGTCGGCACGGACCCAAGCCCTGAGCGGCTTCAAAAGCGGTGAAGTGCGCGCCCTGGTCGCCACCGACATTGCCGCCCGCGGTATCGATATTGACGACCTGCCCCACGTCGTGAACTACGAAATCCCCAACGTCAGCGAAGACTATGTGCACCGCATCGGCCGCACCGGCCGCGCCGGAGCCGATGGCGCCGCCGTCAACCTGGTGTGCCTGGATGAAGAGGGCTTCATGCAGGACATCGAACGCTTCACCAAGCAAAACATCGAAGTCAAAATCATCGAAGGTTTTGGCCCCGAGCCTGGCGAGCGGGCAGAGCCCATCGCCATGGGGCGCCAGACCATTTGGGGCGGTGCCGGCAAACCGCCTAGCCGCGACGTGATGCAGGCTGCGGCCAAATCCGCTCGGACCGAGATGCTGCAGCGCGTGCGCGACAGCAAGGCCGCCCGCCCTGGTGCGGGTGGTGGCGGCAATACAGGTGGTGGCCGTGGCGGCCAGGGTCCCCGTGGTAACGCAGGCCATGGTGGTGGCAATGGCGGTGGTGGTTTTGGTGGTGGCCGTGGTGGCGAGCAAGCTCCCCGTCCACAAGGCGCCCGTCCTCCACAAGGTCGCGGGCGTGGTCCCGTGGGTGACGCACAGCCGCGCAGCCATGAAGGGCGTTTTGCGGGTGGCACTGCTGAACCACGCGCACCCCGTTCTGCCCCGGGCGGCCAACCAGACCCCATGCGCACCAGCGTCGATATGATGGCTGAACGCGGCGCTCGCCGTGGCGGCAATTTTGGCGGTGGCAACCGCAACGGAGGCTCCAATGGTGGCGGATACGGCGGTGGATATGGCGGCGGTGGCGGCGGCCAAAGGTCGGGTGGCTTTGGTGGCGGGGGCAACGGGTCTCGTGGGCCGGGAGGTTCTCGCGGTCCTTCTGGCCGATAAGAGCTACTCCAAAGTCATTTGCGTGGGGCGGCGTGCGCTGCCCCTGCAGCACCCCAAACTCGTCCAGCACACCGTGGACTTCAAGGCCGTGGCACCGTTCACGGCCTTGCCACATGTGGACGACGTATTTATTGCACTCGGCACCACCATCAAGGTCGCTGGCAGCCAGGCGGCATTCAGGGCCGTCGATTTTGAGGCTATTGTGGCTGTAGCCCGCGCTGGACGTGCGCATGGCGCTACCAAATTAGGAGTAGTCAGCGCCATGGGGGCGGACCCGAATTCCGGTATTTTCTACAACCGCGTCAAAGGCGAGATGGAACAGGCACTCGCTCATATGGGCTTCAAGAGCTTGGTGATGGCCCGCCCCTCCCTACTGGCGGGGGACCGGGAAGCACTGGAGCAATCCAGCCGCCTGGGCGAACGCCTCGGGCTGCTGGCGACGCGCTGGCTTAACCCGCTTATCCCGAACAACTACCGTTCCATTCAGGCCAGCGATGTGGCGAAAGCCCTGGTCAAAGCAGTCCAATCCGGCAAGCCGGGTGTGCAAGTGCTGTTATCGGGCGAAATGCAGGGCAGCTAGCGCTGCGCACACGGAAAAACTTCCACCCCTAGCCCCGCACAAACAATGTCACCAGCGGGTCCGGGCCCACCTGGCGGCTCCAATGCCCGTGAATGCTGGGGTCAAAGGTCTGGCCTTCGGGCAGCAGGTCTGCAGAGTAGAAATGCTCACCCGGTTTGAAAATGCGTGACACACCGCCCTGAATACCAATCTCCATCTGCCCGCCCAGAATAAAACACCACTGGGTGTACCCCGAGCAATGGAACTGGCTGCGAAAACCCACCGGGCTGGTGCGCAACTGGTACCCACCGGACACAAACAGCTCGGACAGCATGGACTGCGGTGAGCCCTGCTCCAGCGGCAGGGCCTCCTCGCGAAACTGGGCGCGGCCATCGGTATCGGTGAAGAGAACTACTTTGGTAAAAATTGCCATGGTGCGTTTCGCCGAAGTTAAATCCGTGCATTATCCCCAGCACAGGCCTGTTTTTGCCCAGGCCGCCTCACGCTGGCCACAGGGCTACGGCGTGTTAGGCCTCACCTTCTCCAGTGTCTGCCGAGGACAAAAGTTCCATGGCCTCGTCAATGAGCGCATGCAGGGCCACCACGCGCTGCTCACCCAAAATCTGGTTGATGCCCTCTTGCGCCACCCGCCATTGGCGTTGCGCCTCCACCCGCTTGCGCTGCCCCTCTTCGGTGGCGGTGATCAGGCGGCTGCGGGCATCGGCACCCGGACCAATCGCCAGCAGCCCGGCGGCCACCAGCGGCTGCAGATTGCGCGACAGGGTTGAGGTGCTGACCTTCATCTCCGCCGCCAGATCCACCGCACGAATGGGCCCGAGCTTGACCACGTAGGACAAGAGCGAGTACTGCGTGCCCTTGAGCCCGGTTTTGCCCACTTCATCGTCGTAATGCCGGGCCACGCGGCGCATGAGCTGGCGCAGCTTGAGGTTGGTGCAACCCTGGGGCTTTTGCAGGTCGGGCTTGACAAAGGTGTTCATTTTATTTATTGTACCTGCATCAGTTGCATATGCAACTTATTTTCAAACCACTTCTACGAAAGCGCAAAAACCATGTCGAACATCTCCCTGATTGAAACCTGGATGGCCCAGGAGCAAGAAGTCCTGGCACGGCTGGAGGCCGGCCCCGGCCCTGGCGTGGCACGGCCTGAGCAAATCGCTGGCTTGACCGGTTTGCAAATGATGCAAGCCATGCTGCGCGGCGAAATCCCTTACGCCGCCATCGCCAAGACGCTGGATTTCGCCATCATTGAAGTCAGTGAAGGCCGCGCCGTGTTCCAGGGCACGCCCGGCCCGGCGCATCTGAACCCGATGGGCACCATCCACGGCGGCTGGTACGCCACCCTGCTCGACTCGGCTCTGGGCTGCGCCGTGCACACCATGATGCCGCCTGGGCGCGCTTACACCACGGCCGAACTGGGTGTGAACCTGGTGCGGGCCATAGGTCCCAAGGTGACACGGGTGCGCGCCGAAGGCAAGATCATCCATTGCGGTCGGCAGCTGGCCACCGCCGAGGCACGCATCGTAGGCCCCGACGGAACCCTCTACGCCCATGCCACCACCACCTGCCTGGTTTTCGAGATGAAGCCGCCCGCCCAAGCCTGACTCCCCAGACAATGGCAGGCATGCGACTTCTACACACCATGCTGCGCGTGGGCAACCTCCAGCGCTCCATCGACTTCTACACCCAGGTGCTGGGCATGCGGCTGCAACGCACCTCGGAAAATCCGGAGTACCAATACTCGCTGGCCTTTGTCGGTTATGGCGGCAACCCCGAGCACGCCGAGATTGAACTCACCTACAACTGGGGCGTGGAGTCCTACGAGATGGGCACCGCCTTTGGCCACGTCGCCCTGGGCGTGCCCGATGTCTATGCGGCCTGTGAAAAAATCAAGGCGTCCGGTGGCAACGTTACCCGCGAAGCCGGACCGGTGAAGGGCGGCACCAGTGTGATCGCCTTTGTCACCGACCCCGACGGCTACAAGATCGAACTGATCCAGCGCGCCGAGCATGCCGCCGGTACAGGCCTTGGTTAATGGCGAGAAGCGGCAATAAGTTGCTGCTCCTTGGCAAACCAAGGCCCCAGTTTGGGGAAATACGGTCGATATTACAGGAGACCATCTATCCCAAAAAAGGCGGTGCTATGCCCTCTACCTTGCTTAGCCCCCCACCATCGAACTTGAAGTTTTGAAGTGGAGCCGACAGCTACAGCCCACCCGGTTCAACGATTACGTTGCACTTCGGTTCTTGGCGAACGCCATTTATTCCTTGCGCGCCGCGCAATCCTCCGAATTGGGCCCGACCAGCCGATGCCAGATGGCGCTGGAAGGCATCTATGCACTGTGCCCTGGGTCTATTTATCTGCACGGCCTTCTCCCTCTGGGTCAAGAAGGACACAAAGAGCTGGTCATCCAGGTTGCCACTGAACTGATGGGACTCCCTGTGGCAGACCGACACCAGATTTTGACCGCCAAAAACAACTGGAAACCCTGACCTGTGACGCCGCCGAATCGCTGGACGAACAGGACGTGCGTTTTATGGGGGCGATCGGTCACAAGGCCTTGTCGCAAGCACAACAGGTGTACCCCGACTGGTTTGAGTAACGGGCTTATCGTCTGGCCAGGCTTTGCGTGTCGCTGGCCAGCTGGGTGACGCGTGCCCAATCCCCTTGTGCAAACGCATCCGCAGGCACCACCCAGGAACCGCCCACACACACCACATTGGGCAACGCCAAAAAGTCAGGGGCGTTTTGCAGGGTCACGCCCCCGGTGGGGCAAAACTTCACATCAAAAAATGGACCACTCCAGGCCTTCAGCATGGCCGGGCCACCGGCTTGCATGGCCGGAAAAAACTTGAGTTCGGTAAAACCGTCCTCTTGGGCCATCATGATTTCACTGCCGGTGGCGACACCGGGCAACAAGGCCAGACCCGCATCGCGGCACGCCTGCCCCACGGCACTGGTGTAACCGGGGCTGACCGCAAAACGCGCGCCCGCATGGGCGGCCGCCTGGGCATCGGATTTGGAACGCACGGTGCCGGCGCCCACCACGGCTTCGGGAACCGCTTTGGCGATGGCTTCGATGCAGGCCAGGGCTTGCGGTGTGCGCAAGGTCACCTCCAGCATGCGAATGCCGCCCGCGACCAGTGCGCGCGCCATGGGCACGGCATGGGCCACATCGTTCAACACGATCACGGGAATCACGGGGGCGTCTTGCATCACTTGCAAGGCGGTAAAGCGGGGCAGGGAACTCATGGTTTTCTCCAGATAAAAACAGGGGCGACAGACTCAGGCTTGGTGCGCGGGCTCAAAGCCAGCTGCACGCGCCCTCCTCCGCCGCCAGCGCATTGCGGCGCATACCGGCAAAAAGCTCGCGGCCCATGCCCACACCGTTGGCGGCGCGCAGCGCTTCGGGCATGGCTTCCTGGGTACGGGCATCCCATTCGGCAGCATCCACCAGCACCTGCAGCGTGCCCGCGGTGGCGTCCAGGCGAATCACATCGCCATCGCGCACCTTGGCCAGCGGTCCACCGGCGGCGGCCTCGGGGGAGACGTGGATGGCTGCCGGCACTTTGCCTGACGCGCCGCTCATGCGCCCGTCGGTCACCAAGGCTACCTTGTAGCCTTTGCCCTGCAGCACCGCCAGCGGCGGTGTGAGCTTGTGCAGCTCGGGCATGCCGTTGGCCTGCGGCCCTTGCCAGCGCACCACACATATCAGGTCCTGGTTGAGTTCGTTGGCATTGAACGCCTGGTGCAAAGCCTCTTGCGAATCAAACACCCGGCAAGGGGCTTCAATCACATGCCTGTCTTCGGGCACTGCAGACACCTTGATTACGCTGCGGCCCAGATTGCCCTGCAGAAGCTTCAAGCCACCGCTGGCGCTGAACGGGCTGCTGGCCGGTCGCACCACGGAGTCGTCTTGGCTGGCGCCGGGATCCGTCCACTGCAAGGCACCGTCCGCTTGGGCCGAAGGAATGCCTGTGAATTCGCGCAATCCACCTGCGCGCACCGTCAGCACGTCAGCGTGCATGAAACCAGCGTCCAGCAACTCGCGAATGACGTAGCCCGGACCACCTGCGGCCTGGAACTGGTTCACGTCGGCGCTGCCGTTCGGGTAGACACGGGTGAGCAAAGGCACCACGTCCGACAGGTCTGAAAAATCATTCCAGTCGATGACGATGCCCGCCGCACGGGCCACCGCCACCCAGTGGATCAGGTGGTTGGTGGAGCCGCCGGTGGCCAGCAAGGCCACCATGGCGTTGACAATACAACGCTCGTCCACCACCCGTCCAATCGGTGCAAAACGCTGGGCTTTGGTGATGCCCAGCACGGTGCGGGCGGCCTCGCGCGTGAGTTCCTCGCGCACGCTGGCACCCGGGTTGATGAAGGCCGTGCCCGGCACATGCAGGCCCATGGCCTCCAGCAGCATCTGGTTGCTGTTGGCGGTGCCGTAAAAAGTGCAGGTGCCCGAGCCATGGTAGGCGGCGGATTCGGCCTCCAGCAGCTCAGTGCGGCCCACCAAGCCTTGGGCGGCTTTTTCACGGACCTTGGATTTTTCGTTGTTGGACAGGCCCGAGGTCATGGGGCCGGCGGGCACAAAGACCGTGGGCAAATGGCCAAAATGCAAGGCCCCAATGAGCAGGCCCGGAACGATCTTGTCGCACACCCCCAACATCAGGGCCGCATCGAACACGTCGTGGCTGAGCGAAATGGCCGTGGCCATGGCAATGGTGTCGCGGGAGAACAGGCTCAACTCCATGCCGGGCGTGCCCTGGGTCACGCCGTCGCACATGGCGGGCACGCCACCGGCCACCTGGGCCGTGGCACCCAGGCGGCGCGCCTCCAGCTTGATCAGGTCCGGGTAATGCTGCAAAGGCGCATGGGCCGAGAGCATGTCGTTGTAGGCGGTGACGATGCCGATGTGGGGGCCTTTTTCCGCCACCACCTTGAATTTATCAATGCCGGTGACACGGGATTTGTCACCGTCTGGCATGGCGGCAAAAGCATGGGCCACATTGGCGCAGCCCATGCGTTCGGCGCCCGGCTTGCGCTGGGCCGCCGCATCCACCTGCGCCAGGTAGGCGCTGCGGGTGGGCGCGCTGCGCTGGACAATGCGGCGTGTAACGGCTTCCACCGTGGGGTGGAGCGCGGGAGTGACAGCTTGAGAAGGGGCGGTGGTGTCTTGCATGGTGCTTTGTAACAAAATTACATAACGCATGGTAACTTGGAAACCGGATCTTGGGAATGCCGTGGGGTTACCAACGGGGTACGAACCGGCGGCCCTGCCTATACTTGTGCCATGACCTCTATTGCATCCCTACGAAAAAGCTACGAACGCGCTGAACTCAGCGAAGAAGCGTCCCACGGCGACCCCCTGGCCCAGTTCGAGCAATGGCTCAAGGAAGCCATTGCCTCGGAAATACCGGAACCCAACGCCATGACGGTGGCCACCGTGGCCAGCAACCTGCGCCCCAGCACCCGCATTGTGCTGATCAAGGGTTATGACGCACACGGCATCACCTGGTTTACCAACTACAGCAGCCGCAAGGGGGGGGAACTGGCCGGTAACCCGTTTGCCGCCCTGCAGTTTCACTGGGTGGAGCTGGAGCGCGTGGTACGCATCGAAGGGGTGGTCGAGAAAGTCAGTGACGCCGAAAGCGACGCCTATTTCCACAGCCGCCCGCTGGATTCGCGCATCGGCGCCTGGGCCTCGCCGCAAAGCCAGATCATTTCGGGACGCAGTGTGCTGGTGGGCAATGCAGCCAAATTTGGCGCCAAGTTTTTGTTGCAGCCGCCACGCCCTCCCCACTGGGGTGGCTACCGGCTCAAGCCCGACACCTGGGAATTCTGGCAAGGCCGCAAGAGCCGCCTGCATGACCGTCTGCGTTACACCCAAGCCCCCGACGCCACCTGGGTCCGTGAACGCCTGGCCCCCTGATGCGCCTCACAACAGCACTTTTTTGGCAGACTGCTTGACGGCTTGCGTCAGGCGCTGGGCGGACAGCGGTTCGCGCTCCCAGTGGTGCCAGTACAGCGCCACATCCACCGCACTGCCCGGCAGAATTTCGTGCAATTCCAGATGGCCGGGGCGCTCCACCAGAAACGGGTCGGGCACCATGCCCCAGCCCATGCCGTGCTCCAGAGCGCTTTCAAAGGCATCCACCGCCGGTACAAAGTGGCGCGGGTACTGCGGCGCGTCCAGTTGAAAATGTTGTTCCAGAAACGCGTCCTGCAAACCGTCCTTGCGGTTGAAAATGACGGCGGGGGTTGCCAGCAGGCGGTGCACCGACACCGCGCCGCTGGGGGTCCGGCACTGGGCTGCCAATGCGGGGGCGGCCATGCAGCGGTAACGCAACACGCCCAGCGGCTCAGCCAGGCAGCCGCGCATGGGCTGCTGCTGGGTACTGACGCAGCCCACCACATCTCCATTCTTGAGGGCCTCATGCGTGTGGTCCTGGTCGTCGATGACCACGTCCAGCAGCAGGTGCTGCTGCGCCAGCAAACCGGCCACGCCGGGCAGGAACCAGCTGGCCAGTGAATCGGCATTCACGGCCACACTCAAACTCTGCCAGCGGGCTGGCACACCGGTTTGGGGCCCCTGCTGCAGTGCCCCCACCAAATCCGCCTCCATCAAGCGCAGCTGTTTGACATGGCCCAGCAGGGCCTGGCCTGCCGGTGTGGCCCGCACGGTCTTGCCGCGCACCAGCAAACGCTGGCCCAAAGCGGCTTCCAGGGCCTTGATGCGCAACGATATGGCCGGCAAGGTTAAGTTGAGTGCCTGCGCGGCGGGGCCAAAGCCCCCTTGCTCCAATACCGCCGCCAGGGCCTCCAATTGCCTTGCATCCAGCATTCCGGCTCCTTTGATTAAAAATTAATTCACCAATCAAAGTTTAATTTAGTTTCATTTAATTTAAGACACCTTCCCGGCACACTGCAGGCACTCACACACCAACCTTTACCCACCGAATCGAAACCACCCATGCTGCTGTCTACCGCATCCTCCCTGGCCCCGGCGTTTTATGCCGGTTTGCTGCTCAGCCTGTCGCTCATCATGGCGCTGGGCCCGCAAAACGCCCATGTGATGCGCATGGGCCTGCTGGGCCAGCATGTGTGGCTGACGGTAGGCCTCTCGGCCCCCCTTAAAAACACCCTGGTGGGCGGGGGCATTTTGTTTTTACTGGTCTACGGCACCCAGGCGTTCAAGCGCTTTTGTGCGGGCGTGCCTGCCAATCCGCTGGATACGGCCGCAAAAGGGTCCGCACCCCTGACGCGCCGCCAAGCCACCGGGGCCGCTTTGGCCTTTGCCTGGCTCAACCCGCACGCCTGGCTGGACACGGCCGTACTGATTGGCACCGCCTCCATGGCCTGGGGCCAACCCGCCAACGCGGCATTTGGCATCGGCGCGGCGACCGGCTCGGCGCTCTGGTTTGTGGGTCTGGGCTTTTGCGTGCTCTGGCTGGGCCAGCGCCTGCAATCCCCGGCGACCTGGCGGGCACTGGACGGCCTGGTGGCCTTGATGATGTGGGGCACCGCGCTGGTGCTGGGCTGGGGTTTGCTGGGAAGTTAATGCCGGAAAAACGGCTCCAAAGCCTCCACCGGGCCGGGCCGCCCAAAATAGTAGCCCTGAAAATGGTGGCACCCCTCCCCCACCAGAAAATCGCGCTGGGTTTGTGTTTCCACCCCTTCGGCAATCACCATCATGTCCAGGCTTTTGCCCAAGGTGATGGTGGCACGCACAATCGCCGCGTCCTTGGGGTTGGACAGGGCTTCGTACAAAAACGACTGGTCGATTTTGAGCTGGTCCAGCGGCAGGCGTTTGAGGTAGCTCAGTGACGAGTAGCCGGTGCCAAAATCGTCCAGCGAAAAGCCCACGCCCTGCGCCTTGAGTGCCAGCATCTTGGCAATGATGTCGTCCACTTCGTTGACCAGCAGGCTCTCCGTGAGCTCCAGCTTCAGGCGCGTGGGCGGAGCCCCCGTGCGGTCAAGCGTGGCCAGCACCTCTTGCACAAACTGCTCCCCCAGGAACTGCAAGGCACTGACGTTGACCGACACCGTGAGGTGCGCGGTATGCGGCTGTGCGCTCCAGACCTTCAATTGCCGGCATGCGCTCTCCAGCACCCACTGTCCCAAAGGCAGAATCAACCGGGTTTCTTCCGCCAGCGGAATAAATTGGGCGGGCGACACCATGCCGCGCACCGGATGCTTCCAGCGGACCAGGGCTTCAACACCGGTGAGTACCCCCTGCTGGTCCACCTGGGGCTGGTAGTACACCAAAAACTGGTCCAACTCCAAACCCTGGCGCAGATCGGCTTCCAGTTCCGCGCGCGCGGTCATGGAGGCCTGCATTTCAGGGTCGAAAAAACGCAAGGTGTTGCCGCCAGCATCTTTGGCTTTGTGCAGCGCCAGGTCCGCGCGTTTGAGCAGGTCTTCCACCTGGAAGTCGCTGCCGTGGAACAGGGCCACCCCCACGCTGGCGCTGCTGTGGTGGGTCAGCTGGACCAGCGGATGGGGCTGGCTCAAGGCCGACACAATTTGCTCCCCCACCGCTTCCGCCTGGGCGCCCGCATCGGTGCGCTTGTCTTTCAGGTCCTGCAGCAAGACCACGAACTCGTCGCTGCCCAGGCGCGCCACCGTGTCTCCTTCGCGCACACAATAGTTCAAGCGCTCGGCGACCTGGCACAGCATCAAGTCGCCTTGGCCATGCCCTTGTGTGTCATTGAGGTTTTTGAAATGGTCCAGATCAATGAACAGCAAAGCCCCATTGCGGTGGTAACGCTTGCTGCTGGCCAGCGCATGCTGCAGCCGGTCCAGCAGCAGGCGCCGGTTGGGCAATCCGGTCAGGGGGTCGTAGAAGGCCAGATGTTTGATTTGGTCTTCCGCCAGCTTGCGCCCGGTGATGTCAGCAAAGGTGCAGACATAGTGGGTCACCGCTTCCTTGGCGTCCTTGACCGCCGAGATGCTCAACCACTCGGGGAACACCTCCCCATTTTTGCGCCGGTTCCAGATTTCCCCCTGCCAGGCCCCGCTGGCCGCAATGGATGCCCGCATGGCCCCGTAAAAGGCCGCATCGTGGCGCCCCGAACGCAGCAGGCCCGGGGACTGGCCCATGGCATCGGCCGCCGAATACCCGGTGATGCTGGTAAACGCCCGGTTGACCCGCAAAATAACACCGGCGCTGTCGGTGATGAACATGCCTTCGTGCGATTCAAACGCGGTGGCGGCAATGCGCAGTTGAACTTCCGAAAGTTTGCGCTCGGTGATGTCGGAGATAAAGCCGTGCCACAGCACCGAACCGTCTTCCAGCTTCTGGGGCGCGGATTTGCCGTACAGCCATCGGTCCGTGCCGTCTTCAAAGCGAATGCGGTACTCCTGCTCCCAGGGACTCAGGGTGCGGGCGGAGTGCTCCAGAGCGGCCACCCGCCCGGCCAGGTCGTCGGGGTGCACCAGTGCAAAAACACGCGAGGCGTCGTCCACCACGTCGTCGGGGTCCAGCCGGTAGATGTCACGAAAACCCGCGCTGGCAAAGGGAAAGCAGGCGCGGCCATCGGGGCGCAGCAAAAATTGGTAAACCGCCCCAGGCACCCGGCTGGTCAGGTCCTGCAACAGCGACAATGCCTGCGCCTGCACCCGCGTGTGGCGCCGCCGCGCCACAACATACCAGGACGTGGAAGCGGCGATCGAAAATAGAAAGACACTGGCCAGGGCCGCCTGCCCCAGAAGGCTGGATGCGGTTTGCGCATGGTTTGCAAAAGCGTTCCGGGTGTCAGCCCCGATCGCAACCAGCATGGGGTAGCTGTGCAGCTTTCGGAAGTGCAGGATGCGCTCCACGCCATCGAGCAAACCTACAGAGGTGTAGGTGCCGCTGCGGTCACGTTGGGCCAGGCGCGCGAACACGGGGCTGGCGGACAAATCCCCCTCGAACTGGTCCCGGCTCCCCACCCGTCGGGCACGCACGATGCCATCCAGACCAAACAGGGTGGCAACCCCGCGCTCACCCAATTGAAGTTCACCGTAAAAACGTGTGAAATAGCCCGGGTCCAGGGACGCCACAACGACCCCTCCAAAAACGCCGTTTTGGTCAACCATGGGCCTGGACAGTTCAACCGACAATCTGCCCGATGCCCGTTCGAGCACCGTGCGAGAGATAAACAAGGTATCTCTGCCTGCGGGCAGGTGCGCCTTGAAGTGTTCACGGTCCGACAGATCGACATGGCCACTGAACGGCAATGTGCTCTGCTGAAGAATGCCGTGTGCGTTGATGACCGCGACCTGCCCCAAAATGCGCCCATCAAAGAGCCCCGCATCGTTCATGGCCTGCAGGTTCATTTGGTGGCTGCCGTTCAAATAGGCCAACTGGACCAAGCGCAACGTTTGGTCCACACTGGTCAAGGTTCTTTCGGCATGCTCCTGGCTGACCCGCGCCAGATTGGCAATCTCGTTTTCGGTGGCAGCAAGGGTGCGTTGGCGATCGGACTCGATCAGGCCAAACACATGCCACCACACGGTCAACAGCAAGGTCGCGGCAACCAGCCATATCGAAAAATGGTGCAACAGCTTGCCATTGGACGAAAAAACCTGACCCGAAGATTCATGAAGAAGTGGCATGGGCGTGGGGCAAGGGCTCAGGCCTGGGAAGGACTACGCCCGTTAGAAACCGCAGTTGCAAGAAGTGAAATCAAAGAGAAATTTCATACACCAGACTCTGGTGTGCTGTGCGCCAGGCGCATGGCCCTGAATGCGATCGCAACTATCACCTGTCGTCACACGGGCGACTCTGACTTGGATCAAGCAAGGGTTTAAAACACCTTTATCCCCGCCAAGAAGTCGGCTACTTCACACTGACCGCATCGGTAATTCGGTAATACAGGCCATAGGGGTCGTCGTTGAGCACGGCAAACTGCCCCTCCACCACTACCGCCTCCAGCGAGTATTTCACCGGCGTCCTGGTTTTGACCTCCACCATGCTTTCGGGTCCGCCGGGCACGCAAAACGCGCAGGTCAGGGGCACCGAACTCAGCAAAAAATGCTTTTGCTTCTCGCCTGGGTCCAAGGGCATCATGAAACCCTGAATCCGCTGGCTCTTGTGGTGCAGGGCCTGCACCGTGGCCGGAAAGATCGGCAGGATGCGGTTTTTTTCCACCTTGGTCTTGACCGTGGTGAGCACCGACCAGGGCAGCACGTCGGCGCGCTCCTGCAAGGGGGCGAAGGGGCTGTTGGGGCTGTGCACGCCAGCACCAATCCCCGCCGGGACCGCGCCGCCGCCCATGGGCGAACTCAATTGCGCCCAGCCGCCCAGGGGCAGCAAGGCGGCGCTCAGCGACAAGGCGAGGGCAAAGCGTTTCATGGCAAATCTCCTGGTAGAGCGGCTATCTTAGTGCTCGTGTTTCATGCCGCAAAACTTGCCGATGGCCAGGCCCTTGCAGGCGGTTTGCAGTTCCTTGTTGCACACCGCTTCGCCTTTGCCGGCTTCGCGGCACTTGGCGGCGTTTTCATGGGCTGCCGCGATGGCGCGGTGGCGGGCAACATCCTCCTTGGTCTCTTTGTCGGTTTCAGCTGCTATGGAAATAGTAGCTGCTTGCGCAATGAATACGAGGGCTAGAAGCATTTTTTTCATAAATTTACCTGGATTGAAGAAGACTAAGAACACTGACACGGAAAGCCCCCCAGGCCGGCAAAAGGGCCGCCCCTACGGACACCCCCAGCGCCAGGACGGGCACGATGAGCAGCTCGGGCGGCCAGACCATGCCGCCTAGGAGCAAAGAGTTGTCCAGTTGCAGCAGCCAGGCCAGCGCCGCCGCACAGGCCTGGCCCAGCAGCAGGCCCGCCAGACTGGCCAGCAGGCCCAGCCACAGGGCCTCGCACAGCAGCAGCGCCGCCACTTGGGCGGGCGGCGCCCCCAGCATGCGCAAGAGCGCCAGGTCGCCGCTGCGTTCACGCACCGCACTCCACAGGGCAATGAACACACTCAGGCCGGCCGTGAGCAGCAGCACCCCGGCAAAGGCCCGCAGCACGTCGGTGCCCAGGCCCAGCATGTGCAGCAGGCGGCTGATTTCCAGCGCCGGGGCGGCGGCCTGCATGTCGGTGCTGGTGTTGACATAGCGGGGGAAACTCATGGCCGCCATCGGCGTCTTGTAGCGGACCAGCACCATGGTGATTTCACGCTCCTCCTCCATCACCTGGCGGTCTTCCTCGTCCACCGCCGTGAAGTCTTCGTGCACCTTCCACACCGAGGCGGTGTCCGTGAGAACCAGCCGGTCCAGCACACTGCCGCTGGGCGCCAGAACGCCGGTCACGGTATAGAGGCTGTCGCCATGGGTGTGCCCCCCCGCGCCCAAGCCGTGTGCACCGGCAAAGGTGTTACCGACCACCAGCCCCAGTTGGCGCGCGGCGGTGGCGCCCAGCACCACCTGCAGGGGCGCATCCCACAGCCGCCCTGCAGATAACGTGGCCTGGTAGTGCTGGATGTAGGCCTGCGAGGTGCCGACGATGCGAAAGCCGCGCAAGTTGTCGCCCAGGCTGATGGGGATGACACTGGCCACCAGCGGGTGTTTTTCCAGTTCGCGCACCGCCTTCAGGGGCACATTGCCCGGTGGCACGTCGATGTGGAACACGCCCGAGAGGATGAGCTGCATGGGGCTGCCCTTGGCCCCCACCACCACGTCGATGCCCGCCAGGTCGCGCTCGAACGCTTGGGTGAGCTGGTGGCCCACCAGCAGCAAAAAGGTGATGGACGCCAGCCCCAGGCTGAGCAGCAGCACATTAAGCGCCGCACCCAAAGGTCGGGACCAGAGGTAGCGCCAGGCAAAAAACAAAGTCTTCATGCTACTCTTTTCATAGCTGCTTACGCACTAGCTGCAAGGGCTGGAAGCCGATTTGACCATCAACTTTGGCGGGGATCAGCGCCGCCACCCGGGCGTCGTGGGTGGCGATCACCAGGGTCGCGCCCTGGATGCGCGCCGTGTCCAGCAGCAGGCGCACGGCATCGGCGGCAGCCTCAAAGTCCAGGCTGGCGGTGGGTTCGTCGGCCAGAATCACGCGGGGCTGCAGCAGCACGGCACGGGCCAATGCCACGCGCTGCGCCTGGCCGCCGGAAAGCTGGGCCGGTGTGCGCCGGGCCAGGTGCTGCACGCCCAGGGCCTGCAAGGCCGCGTCTATGCGCGCAGCGTCCTCGGGCTGGCCGCTGGCCCAAAAAGCCAGGGCCAGGTTCTGCTGCACCGTCAAGGCGGCGCTCAGGTGCAATTTTTGGGGTAAAAAGCCGATAGCCCGCGCCCGCCATGCGTCAGCAGCTATGTTTTTAAGAGCACCCAGGGACTGGTCGGCGACCACCAGTTCACCCGCCGTGGGCGCCACCAGCGCCGCCGCCAGGGACAGCCAGGTGGATTTGCCACAGCCCGAGGGACCGCTGAGCAGCAATACCGTGCCCTGGGCCACCTCCACATCGGGGAAGGCCAGCGTGGGGCCGCCGGGGTAGGTGTAGCTGAGTTGGCAGGTGCGAATCACGCGCCAGACCCCGTGGCGCAGTCCACACACAGGCCGCGCACGGCCAGGTCCATGCTCATGTCCTGGTAGCCCAGCGCCTTGAGAACTTCCAGCGCCATTGCCGCGGCCTTTTCCAGATCGGCGGCGTTGGCTTTCAGCGCGCCAGCCAGGGGGCTGTCGCGGTGGCAGTTCTGGCACTCAAAGTGGGGAATGGCACGCACGCTGGTGGGCATGGCCTGGTAACGGCGCACCCGCTGGCTGTCCACCCGGCACAACAGCAGGCCCACTTGGGTGAGCCTGTCTATCAGGCGGTACAGGGTGACGCGGTCCAGGGACGCACCGGGCGCGCTGGCCCCCTCGTCGGACAAGGCCATTTGCAACTGGGCATGGGTGTAGCTGGTGTCCGGGTGGGCCAAGAGCCAGCCCAACACCAGCCGCGCGGCGGCCGTCCGGCGCAGACCGTGGGCAGACAGCAAGGCGTCAATCGGATCGGCAACGCCAGGAGGAAGGGAGGTGGGGGTCAGGGATGCCATGGAAATCTCTAAATTATTGCAACCAAGTTGCATAAACACAAAAACGCAATCCAGTTGCGGTAGACTATACCGCAATCAAGTTGCATTATTACCGCAACAGCCTCCCTGGCTCCCGCTTTACAAAAGAAACCCCGCATGGCACAGCACACCCCCCACACCAAACCTCCCAGGCCCAGCGTGCTGGCCTGGCCCGCCTGGCTGCGGGTGCTGGCCGTGGCGCCTGCGCTGGCCTTGCTGTGGGCAGCGGTGCTGTGGGCGGGCGTGGAGGCGGCGCCGCTATGACCACGCATCCCCTATGAAAATGCATCTCACACATCCCAAGCCCGTCATTGCAAGCGCTGCGCGGCCATCCATCGCGCCTGGATTGCCGGGCTGCGCTCGCAATGACGGGGACGAAACACCGCTGATAACACTGCACAACCTGACGGTGAGCTACCGCCAGCACCCGGCACTGCACCACATCAGCGGGCAGTTTGCGCCGGGCTCCCTGACAGCCGTGATAGGGCCCAACGGCTCGGGCAAAAGCACCTTGCTCAAAAGCATCGTGGGCCTTGTGCCCGTGGCGGGCGGCCCTTCGGGCGGTGCGCTCACGGTGCGCACGCCGCGCCAGCACATCGCCTACCTGCCGCAGCTCAGCGAGATGGACCGGGGCTTTCCCATCGATGTGCAGGACTGCGTTCTCATGGGCTGCTGGGGCCGGGTGGGCGCCTTCTCCAGGGTCAGCCCCAGCCTGCTCGCGCGGGTGGACGCGGCCCTGCAGGCCGTGGGTTTGCAGGGCTTTGAGCGCCGCCCCGTGGGCACGCTCTCGGCCGGACAAGTGCAGCGGGTGATGTTTGCCCGCATTTTGGTGCAGGACGCCCAGCTCATTTTGCTGGACGAACCCTTCAACGCGGTGGACGCCAAAACCACGGCGCGCCTGCTGGCCCTGGTGCAGCAATGGCACCAGGAGCGGCGCACCGTGGTGGCGGTGCTGCACGACGACGCCCAGGTGCGCCAGTATTTTCCGCAGACGCTGCTGCTGGCGCGCGAACTGGTGGGCTGGGGGCCTACCGCCGAGGTCCTGACCGACGCCCGGCTGCAGCGCGCCCGTGCCATGGCCGAGGCCTGGGACGAAACAGCAGAGGTCTGCGATACCGATGCCATGCTGGCCCGGCGCGCAGGCGCCACGCCAGGCGCTGTGCGCCCTTTGCGCTCGGCGGCCTGAGGAGCACCTATGGAGACCCTGCTTTTTGCTGCGTGGGACCTGCTGGTCGGCCCGTTTGCCGAATTCGCCTTCATGCGCCGCGCGCTGGTGGCCACGCTGGCGCTCTCGCTCAGCGCCGCGCCGCTGGGGGTGTTTCTGACCTTGCGGCGCATGAGCCTCATGGGGGACGCGCTGAGCCACGCGGTGCTGCCGGGGGTAGCGGTAGGCTACATGGTGGCGGGCTTGTCGCTGTCGGCCATGGCGCTGGGCGGTGTGCTGGCGGGCATGCTGGTGGTAGGCCTGGCGGGCATGGTGAGCAAGTTCACCGCCCTCAAGGAAGACGCCAGCCTGGCAGCCCTCTACCTGGTGGCGCTGGCCCTGGGTGTGACCCTGATTTCCCGGCATGGCACGCAACTGGATTTGCTGCACATTCTGTTTGGCAGCGCGCTGGGCGTGGACCACGCCGGGCTGCTGCTGGTGGCTGGCGTGGCCACGGTGAGTGTGCTGGCCCTGGCCCTGATGTACCGCGGCTTGGTGCTGGAAAGCTTCGACCCCACTTTTCTGAGCGCCAGCAGCCTGCTGGGTTGGCGCGGCGGATGGGTCTGGCAGCAGGCTTTTCTGATGCTGGTGGTGGTGAACCTGGTGGCGGGTTTCCAAACCCTGGGCACCCTGATGGCCGTGGGCCTGATGATGCTGCCCGCCGTGTCGGCCCGGCTGTGGCACGACACGCTGCCCGCGCAGCTGCTCAACGCCAGCGCGCAGGCCATGCTGGCCGGCGTGACCGGACTGCTGCTGTCCTACCACCTGGACACGCCCTCGGGCCCCACCATCATCGGCTGCGCGGGGGCGCTGTACTTCGGCTCGCTGCTGCTGGCGCCCGGGGGCTGCCTGCCCCGCTGGTGGAGCGCCCCGCACCGGGTGGCTTAACCCCCGTCCCGCGCCCCATTTTTTTCCGCTTCCGCTTTTTTCTTAACCCCCCTTTCAGAGACCCAACATGAACCTTACCCGTCGTCTTTTGTGCGCCAGCAGCTTGGCCATGGCATTTTTCACCCACACCGGCGCCACTGCGGCCAACCAAATTCCCGTCACCGCCAGTTTCAGCATCCTGGGCGACCTGGTGCGCGTGGTGGGTGGCACACGGGTGGCCGTCACCACCCTGGTCGGCCCGGACAAAGACGCCCACACCTTTGAACCCAAAGCAGCCGACGCCAAGGCCCTGCTGGCCACCCGGCTGCTGGTCACCAATGGCCTGGGCTTTGAGCCCTGGGCGCAGAAGCTGGCCCGGTCGGCAGGTTACAAAGGCGAAACCGTGGTGACCTCCAAGGGCGTGCCCGCGCGGCACATGGCGCCCGAAAAGGGCCATGGGGGCCATGCCCACGAGGAAGCCGATCCCCACGCCTGGCAAAACCCCCACAACGTGGTGATCTATGTGCGCAACATCGCAGCTAGCTTGTCCAAGGTGGACCCCAGCGGCGCCAGCACCTACCAGGCCAACGCCGAGGCCTACGTGAAGGAACTGCTGGCCCTGGATGCCTGGGCCCAAGCGCAGTTTTCCGCCATTCCCGCCGCCCAACGCAAAGTCGTCACCTCGCACGATGCGTTTGGCTATTTCGCAGCCCGCTACCAGATCACCTTCCTTGCCCCGCAAGGCGTGAGCACCGACGCCGAGCCCAGCGCCAAGGCCGTGGCCCAGCTTATCCGCCAGCTCAAGCGCGAAAAAATCCGCGCCGTGTTTGTGGAAAACATGGGCAACCCCAAGCTGATCGCGCAGCTCAGCCAGGACGCGGGCGCCAGCGTGGGCGCCAGCCTGTACTCCGATGCCCTGTCTGGCGCCGACCAGCCCGGCGCGACCTACCTGCACATGGTGCGCCACAACGTGACGCACCTGGCGGCGGGCATGAAACTGAATTGACTCCCTATTCCAGTCATAAGGCGCAGAGTTGGGCGCCAAAGCGGGGGAATTACCCGCAATTCAGCGCAGGCAAGCACGCCGCCAGCCTATAATCCGCGACGCGCTTGCCCGCCCAGGGCAATCCGAAAAAATCCGATTCTTCCTATCGACGGCACCCCAAGGCACGACAGAAGTTGAGCATCCGCTCCCCGCGCAGCACACACCACTGGCTCACCGTGCCTCAGACCATCCCCCCACGCAAACGCAAAGCGCCCCCGCAGGCGGACCGGCCTGTAAAAAGAACACGCACGCGTGCACGGCAAACCCCAGCGGCGCAGGCGCCTTCGCCGCAAGCTGAACCCGGCAAAGGACCGTCTTCGCCCCCCACCACCCTGGGAGCAGTCCGCGCCGGGGGCATGCGCTTGCTACAGGGTGCCAAGGACCTGGCCAAACAAACCGCCCAGCTGCCGGGCTCCACCGCCCGGGTGGCCGCTGCGTTTGTTCCCCTGACACGCCTGCTGGGCGGGGAAACCCATATCACGGACGCCCAGTTCAGCCGGGAAATCGACCGCATTTTTGCGGCCCTGTACGCGCACCCGCTGACCGAGCAGACCCGCCGGATCACCACCTACCTGCGTTCGCGCAATGTGCTGCCCAACGAGGGCACCACCGAGAGCCTGATTCGTTATGTGGTGAATGAGTCGGTGTCGCGCTCCCCCATTCCGGTGCCGCAGCAGATCATCGATGAGTTCTGGACCTTTTTCCACGAACTGATGTCCGACCCCGAGCTGCGCGGGCTGGCCGACCTGGGGCTGGACATCACCCGCCTGATTCTCAAGACCTACGAGCCCCTGCTGGTGGAGGTCATCAACGAGCTGAAGGACATTTTTTACACCAACCAGAACCGCATGGACGCTTTGCTGCGCCGGGTTCAGGTGGTGCGCAGCGACCTGCAGATCATCCGCCGCCAGATCAAGGCGCTGCGCTATATCCGGCCGTTTTTTCAGGCCGACCCCAAGGACTACCGCGCCCAGGCCCAGATCGTGGCGCAAATGGTGCGCGAATTCGGCCCTTTTTTCATCAAGATGGCCCAGGTGGCGGCGGCCACGGCCGACTTTTTGCCGGAAGAAATTGCCCGTGAGCTGGCGGTTTTCCAGGAAGATGTGCCGCCCATGTCGGCGCAGGAAGCGCGCAATGCGCTGCTGGACAGCTTTGGCCGCCCGCCCGAGGAAATTTACTTCGGTTTTGATGCAGAACATCCCATCAAATCGGGCTCCATTGGCTCGGTCTATCTGGCCAAGAAGCCGGTGATGATCAACGACGTGGAGCATCTGGTGCCGGTGATCATCAAGATCGGGCGGCACAACCTGGACCGCGAATTCCTGATGGGCAAGACCTCCATCGGTTTGATGCTGGTGTCCAGCCAGTACTGGGCGCCCCACAGCAAACTCACGCCTTTTTTGAAGGCCATGACGGAACAGATTGACGGTTTCATCGAAGGTTTTCGTGGCGAACTGCAGTTTGAGCGCGAGGCCCAGGTTCAGGCCAATTTTTCGAGGCGTGCCCACAACAGCCAGATATGGCGCGTGCCCGAGGTCTACAAGGCCACCGAACGCGTGATCGAAATGGAATACGTGGAAGGCGCGGTGAACATCTCCCGCGCGGTGCAGCACTTCAAGCCCCGCGACCCCATCGCCTACCGGCGCGATCTGGCCAAGAAATTCCTGTTCACCATCCTGAGCCAGATTTTTGTCTTCCAGGAGGTCCATGGTGACCTGCACCCCGGCAATGTGATGGTCGACAAGGACGGCCGCCTGCACCTGATCGACTGGGGTAACACCATCCAGCTGGCAGGCAAGATGCTGCCCGTGCTCAATTACCTGAAAGGGGCGCTGGTGGCCAACCCCGACATGCTGACCGACTCCCTGATCGCCATCTGCACCGACCCCGAGGCCGCCACTGCCCGCCGCGCCGAGGTGCGCGAGGCCTTGGTACGCACACTGGACAAAAAGAACATCCGGCCCCTGTCGTATGACTTTGCCTGGATGTTGTACCAGGAGGGCCCTGATGGCTGGCTCAGGCGCGCCAACACACTGATGCACCTGATGTCCAACACGCAGCAACTGGGCCTGGTGGTGCGCGGAGAGTACCTGCACCTGTCGCGCTCGTTTGTGGCCATGGTCGCCACCCTGGGCAACCTGTACGACGGAGTCCCCCGCTACCGGGCGCTGGCCGATATCCTGATCACCATCAACAGTTTTCCGGCACGCTTGTTACAAGACTTTTTGCGCAGCAAGAAAACGGAGATTCGCCACATGGCAGGCGCACTGGCACGCCGGGCGGTGTTCGCCGCCCCCAGGGCCAGCAAACCAGCCCCACCGCCAGCAGCCAAAACACCCGCAACACCCGCCCGCCGCACGCCAACCAAGCGCCGTGCCACAGTGCAAAAAACCTGATTTATTTGGAACGCAAGACGATGCGGGCATGGTCGTTGATGCCCATCACGCTGAAAAACGCCGCCACCAGACGTGGCACGTCAAAGAACTGGATCTGATACCCCTGCGATTCCCGCTCGGCCACCCAGTTAAGAATGCTTCCTGCGGC
This sequence comes from Burkholderiales bacterium RIFCSPLOWO2_12_FULL_61_40, assembly GCA_001770935.1. Taxonomy (GTDB): domain Bacteria; phylum Pseudomonadota; class Gammaproteobacteria; order Burkholderiales; family Burkholderiaceae_C; genus Allorhodoferax. The sequence continues at coordinate 25,603 of MESI01000090.1, forward strand.
TGAAAAATCGACACGGATCAGTTGGGCACACGAAATCACCAGGGCATCGCGCTCCTTCAAGCCACGCTGAAGCTTGTTCAGCGCCTCCACGGCGTCACCCAGCACCTGCCCGGTCAGTTCAACCACCGCATCCAGGGGCTCGGCATCCATTTCCTCCAAAAGCGTATCGACCCGGGGCGCGGCGGAGTTAAGCCGTTCGCACACACAGTCACACCGTGCATCGGCCCAGGCGGGCGGAGAGACCTCGTAGAGCAGACAGAAATCCATCGCCACCGCCTCAAACGCATCCTGCAATTTCAAAATCCGCAAGGCGTCGAGCCGAACGCGCCACCAAATAGGGTCCACGCGCTTGTCGGCGGCGGGTGTTGCCATTTTTAATGTTTTTTCGAGGGATTCTTCCCCGGAAAAATACAATTGAACGGATTGCACACACCACTGGCCCAACAGAGCTTCCAACTCCTTGACGGCCTCAGGGCGGATCAGCTTAAGGGCATGCCAATGCAAATGTTGGGGCGCCTTGTTGTTCAACTGCGCAGCACGCAGGGCCTGTATGGCAGCCAGGTCCAGCTCTGCAGGACACTCCCATACGTGCGCTCCGTCCTGCCCCGACAAGGTGGCCGTGTCCGAAGCTGCCGCCACCGTTTTGTTGGCAAGCAGATCGGGGGTGGAAAACCACTCGGGCGGGGAACGCCCAAAACGCTGGGCATAGTCCATGGCCACCACGTCAAAACTGGCCTGCTGGCCGGTGGCGCGGTACAAATCAAACAGGGCTGCGGCGCAGCCGACGGCAGAATCGGATTGCTCCGTATCCGCCTGCAGCATGGCCAGCAGAACCCCCTCGGCCCCCTCCTCATCTCCATCGGCAAATCGGATGGCCGCCTCCTGCAAGCCCGGGTCCCCCAGCCCTTGTCCCAATTCGACCGACATCAGCTTGGAATTGGAAAATCCACTAATGCCCGCCTCAAAACTGCTGTGCCGTGAATTCCGGAATGCCGTGACTTGCGGGGGGGGCTGCTGTGCAGGCGCATGTGCGGGTTCCAGATCGGCCGGTGCCAGCAAGTCCATTTGGGTGGATTCGAGCTCCGTACCGTGCAATGGATCGCCTGCGGGTGGAGTTACAGGCACATGAATCGGAACATGGGCCGTGGAGCGCACCTGCTCTGTCAATCTGGGCGTGGCGGGCACCGGTGCGGCCGAAGCCCCCCGCCGGGCGGCGGAATCACTTTGCTTGAGGTCAAACCAGTGCCGGGACAGCTGGGCTTCAATGGCATCAATTTTCTTGACCGTCAGGGCCCGCTCTTCCGGGTTGAACCCCACGCTATTTTGGAACTCCACCCTTTGACCGGCCACATAGCGTCCCGTCAACGGGCCATCGTTGCGCAATTTCCGCAAATGGTTGAATTCCCGTCGCCGGATGGCATCGTCCTGGCGCTTGCGTTCGATTCTCTGTTTCAGCGCCGACTTGTTGAATTCACTCTCCCGCCCCATGGCCGACACCTCGGATTCGAGTGTGTCCTGTGCTGGCTTGCGAATCAACTTGACCATTCTGGCCAGCAATCCGTTGTTGTTGTCTTTTGTCACCATGGTTTAGTCTACCGTGCGCAATCCAGTTTGGGGTTCCAATCACCGAAGGTGTAACACTCTGTAACCATTCAGGTCTTTTGAAGGCGGGCGAAGGTCTTGCGAAACTTGGCCACTTTGGGCGCCGCCACCGCCACGCAGTAGCCCTGACCGGGATGGTTCTCAAAATAGTCCTGGTGGTAATCCTCGGCAGGCCAGTAATTGTTCAGCGGAAGAACCTCGGTCACGATAGGGCGGCTGTAGACACCGCTTTGGCCCATTTCGTGCACCAGGTTCTGGGCCACGGTTTCTTGCTCTGGCGACGAATAATAGATGCCGCTGCGGTACTGGGTGCCCCGGTCATTGCCTTGCTGGTTCAAGGTCGTGGGGTCGTGGATGACAAAGAAAATTTCCAGAATTTCCCGCAGTGTGATTTGCGCCGGGTCAAACACCAGCTTGACCACCTCGTTGTGGCCGGTTGAGCCGGTACACACCTGCTCGTAGCTGGGCTGCCGCACAGAGCCGTTGCAATAGCCGGACTCCACGTCCAGCACACCACGCACCTGCACGTACACGGCCTCAGTGCACCAAAAACAACCGCCCCCAAGGACAATGGTCTGATTCGAACTCTGCATCGGCGGTCTCCTTCACAGTGGACGTCTTTGGGCAAAAGCGCGGGGCGATCTGCACCTTTCGGGAAAAAGCAGTGTACCGCCCTTGCAGGCTTGATGGTGATGGCTGCACAGGGCGGCAATCGGCCGGTCAATCTGTATTGACGGCACGGGGGCATGCGGTTAGACTAATAACCAACGAGTCATTAACTTCATGCCCTCACCCATCTGTCTTTTTGAAATAGCAGCCACGGTACGCGCCAAACGCGAACGCCGCAAGGACGCCCGCCCCGCCGAACTGGTGGCCGCAGCGTTGGAGTTGTTCGTGGAGAAAGGCTTTGCCGCTACCCGCGCGGAAGAAGTGGCCAAACGTGCCGGCGTCTCCAAGGGCACGCTGTTTCTCTATTTTGCCAGCAAGGAAGACCTGTTCAAGGCGGTGGTCCGGGAGAACATTTCGGGACGTTACCCGGAATGGAATGCACGGTTTGAGGCCTACCAGGGCAACACCGCCGATCTGGTGCGCCTGTTCATGCGCCAGTGGTGGGCCGATGTAGGCAACAGCTCCATTTCAGGCATCAGCAAATTGATGATGAGCGAGGCCAGCAACTTCCCCGAATTGGCCGCGTTCTACCAGCAAGAGGTGATCGAACCCGGTTCGGCACTGATCCGGCGCATTTTGCAGCGTGGCGTCGACAGCGGGGAATTCGGCCCCATCGACATGAAATACGGCGTCTACACCATTCTGGCGCCCATGCTGTTCCTGGCCACCTGGAAACACTCTTTTGGCACCTGCTGTGATGCCAATAACCGGTTGGTGCCAGAAGAATACCTTTCGGTGCAAGTGGAAACCATTCTTCATGGTCTTTGCAGGCGCCCGCCCTCTCTCCCCCCAACCCAGGAAACGATCACATCATGAAACGCTGGCTGAAATGGACTGTTATTGTTTTGGCCGTAGCCCTGCTGGCTGGCGGTGCGCTGCGGGTTCTGTCTGCCCGCAAGGCCAAACAGGCGGCACTGGAAGCCCAACAGACCACACAAAAGGCCCAGGCCGTCGTCGAGCTGGCGGCATCGGACCTGGTGCAGGTCCAAACCGTGGACTTGTCGCAAGTGCTCGCCATTTCCGGCCCCCTGAAGGCGGTCAACTCCGCATTCATCAAAGCCCGGGTGGCAGGTGAAATGCAGGGACTGACCGTGCGCGAGGGCGACTTCGTCAAAGCGGGTGAGGTGATTGCCCGTGTCGATGCCACCGAATTCCAGGCGCGGGTGCGCCAGGCCCAGCAGCAGGCCGAATCGGCCAAGGCCCAGGTCGCCATTGCCAAACGCAGCTTCGACAACAACCAATCTTTGGTGAACCAGGGCTTTATCTCCAAAACTGCGCTGGATTCTTCCATTGCCACCCTGTCTTCGGCTGAAGCCAATTACCGGGCGGCACAAGCCGGTGCTGATGTAGCGATCAAATCTCTGAACGACACCGTGTTGCGGGCCCCTATTTCGGGTTTGGTGGCGCAGCGTCTGGCGCAACCCGGTGAACGGGTGGCTGTCGATGCCCGTATCGTGGAAATTGTGGACCTGAGCCGCCTGGAACTGGAAGCCAGCCTGAGTGCGGCCGATTCACTGGGCGTCAAATTGGGGCAAACAGCCCTGCTGACCGTGGAAGGGGCAAGCAAGCCACTGTCGGCCAAGGTCGTGCGCATCAACCCCAGCGCCGTTGCGGGAAGCCGCGCCGTGCTGGCCTATTTGGCCATCGAATCCAATCCGGGCCTGCGCCAGGGGCTTTTTGCACAAGGCACCCTGGCAACGGGTTCCTTGCGCACGCTGGCCCTGCCTCTCAGCGCCGTGCGCACCGACAAACCCCTGCCTTATGTCCAGTGGATCAACCAGGAACGGGTCGAACAGCAGACCGTGGAATTGGGTGCGCGCGGAGAGTTCAATGGCCAAACCATGGTGGCGGTCAAAGGCATCGCGGAAGAGGCCACGGTCCTGAGCGGGGGCGTAGGCACCCTGCTGGCAGGCACGCCGGTCAAACGCACAGCGGGCGCAAAGTAAGCCATGTGGTTCACGCGCGTCAGCCTCCAGAACCCGGTTTTTGCCACCATGGTCATGCTGGCCCTGGTGGTGCTGGGCATGTTTTCCCTGCAACGCCTGCAGGTAGACCAGTTCCCCAACATCGACTTCCCCGTGGTGGTGGTGATTGCCGACTACCCCGGTGCCTCGCCCGAGATTGTGGAGAGCGAGGTTTCCAAAAAAATTGAAGAAGGCGTCAACTCCATTGCCGGTATCAACGCCCTGACCTCGCGCAGCTACGAAGGCCAATCGGTGGTGGTGATTGAATTCGGCCTGCACATCGACGGCCGCAAGGCCGCCGATGACGTGCGGGAAAAAGTGGCCTCGGTCAAACCGCTGCTGCGCGCTGAAGTCAAAGAACCCCGCGTATTGCGTTTTGACCCGGCGGCACGCGCCATCTGGTCGGTCGCTGTCTTGCCGGACACTTCGGCAAAAAACGCCAAACCCATGAGCGCCGTGGAACTCACCAACTGGGCCGAACAAAGTTTCAAAAAGCGCCTGGAGAACGTACGCGGTGTGGGTTCGGTGACCCTGGTGGGCGGCACCAAGCGCGAAATCAACCTCTATTTGAACCCGCAGGCCTTGGAATCGTTTGGCATCACCCCCGACCAGGTGGTGAACGCCGTGCGCAATGAAAACCAGGACCTGCCGGTGGGCACCATTCGTTCCCTGGAGCAAGAGCGCGTCATCCAGATCGAGGCACGCATGCAGCGCCCCGAAGACTTTGGCAAGATCATCGTGGCCCGCAAAAATGGAGCCCCCGTGCGGGTGGAACAGCTGGCGCGCGTGGCCGATGGCGCACAAGAGGTGGACAGTCTGGCGCTGTACAACGGCCAGCGCACTTTGTTGCTGAACGTGCAGAAGTCACAGGATGAAAACACCATTGCCGTGGTCGATGGATTGCAAAAGACTTTGTCCGAGATGCAAAAGCAGTTACCCGCAGGCGTGCGTCTGGAGCAGATCACCGATGGTTCACGCCAAATTCGGGTGTCGGTGGAGAACGTGCGCCGCACTCTGATTGAAGGCGCATTGCTCACCATCCTGATTGTGTTTTTGTTCCTGAATTCGTGGCGCTCAACGGTCATCACCGGCCTGACCTTGCCGATTGCGCTGATCGGCACCTTTTTGTTCATGAACCTGTTTGGCTTCACCATCAACATGATCACGCTGATGGCACTCTCGCTGTGCGTGGGCCTGTTGATTGACGACGCCATCGTGGTGCGGGAAAACATTGTGCGCCATGTGCAGATGGGTAAAACCCCGTTCCAGGCCTCACTGGATGGCACCCAGGAAATCGGCTTGGCCGTGCTGGCCACCACCCTGTCCATCGTGGCGGTGTTCATGCCCATTGGTTTCATGGGCGGCATCATTGGCAAATTCTTCCACGAATTTGGCATCACCATCGTGGCTGCGGTGCTGATCTCCATGTTTGTCAGCTTCACGCTGGACCCCATGCTGTCGTCCATCTGGCACGACCCCAGCATTGAGGCCCATGGCCGCAAGGGGCCGCCAGTCACCTGGTATGACAAGACCATTGGCCGCGTCACCGGCTGGTTTGACCATGCCACCGATACCCTGGCCGATGCTTACCAAACCATTCTGCGCTGGGCCTTGGGCCACAAACTGGCCACCGTAGGTGTCGCCTTCGCGATTTTTGTGGGCAGTATTTTCATGGTCAAACTTTTGGGCACCGAGTTCGTTCCCAAATCTGACTTTTCCGAAACCACGCTGAACTTCAACACCCCGGTCGGCTCGTCATTGGAGGTCACCGAAGCCAAAGCACGCCAGGTGGAAGCCATCATCCGCGAGTTCCCCGAGGTGCGCTACACCTTGTCGACCATCAACACCGGCAACGCACAGGGCAAGATCTACGCCAGCATTTACATCCGTTTGGTGGACCGCAAGGCGCGCAAACTGGGGGTGGAGGACATGTCGGTGGTTTTGCGCGAACGTCTGCGGCAGGTACCCGGCATCACCGTGACCCATGTGGGCCTGCTGGATTCAGTGGGCGGGCAAAAGCAGATTCTGTTCTCCATCCAGGGCGCGGACACCGCCGAACTGGAGCGCCTGACCAGACTGGCGCTGGACAAAATCCGCGGCATACCTGGCCTGGTCGACCTGGACTCCAGCGTCAAGCCCAACAAACCCACGCTGGACGTTCAAATCAAACGCGATGTGGCCTCTGACCTGGGCCTGAGCATGGCGCAAATCGGCGCGTCCTTGCGCACCCTGGTGGCGGGCCAGACGGTGGGCAACTGGCGCGCACCGGACGACCAAACCTACGACGTCAACGTCCGTCTGGCACCGCAGGCCCGCAACAGCCCGGCGGATCTGGAATTGCTGCCCTTCACGGTGGGAGCCAATACCGACGGCAGCCCGCGCATCGTGCGGCTCAACCAGGTGGCACGGGTGGCCGAGTCCACCGGCCCCAACCAGATCAACCGGCGCGACCTGACGCGGGAAGTCGCCATCAGCGCCAACGTGTCGGGGCGCTCTGCGGGGGAAGTGTCAGCCGATATCACAGCCGCCATGGACGGCATCGCCCTGCCCCCCGGCTACAGCTACAAGTTCAGCGGCTCCACCAAGGACATGGGCGAAGCGTTTGGCTACGCGATCTCGGCCCTGGTACTGGCGGTGGTATTTATTTACATGATTCTGGCCAGCCAATTCAAAAGCTTTCTGCAGCCCCTGGCCCTCATGACGGCCTTGCCCCTGACCCTCATTGGCGTGGTGTTGGCGCTGATGATGTTCAACTCCACACTCTCCATGTTCTCGGTGATCGGTGTGGTGATGCTGATGGGCCTGGTCACCAAAAACGCCATTTTGCTGGTGGACTTTGCCATTCGCGCCCGCGAAGACGGCATGGAGCGCCATGACGCCCTGCTGATGGCCGCCAAGGTACGCTTGCGCCCGATTCTGATGACCACCCTGGCCATGATCTTCGGCATGGTGCCCCTGGCCTTTGCACTCTCCGAAGGCTCCGAGATGCGAGCCCCCATGGGCCAGGCGGTCATCGGCGGGGTGATTACCTCTTCTTTGTTGACCCTGGTGGTGGTTCCGGTGGTGTATTGCTATATGGATGATCTGGCGCAATGGGCCAAGCGCCTCGTCAGCGGACCCCAAGCCCCTACCCGGTAAAATTTACTACAATCGGCTAACATACCCCATGGAGTATTAAATGAACCTCGACAACACCGCACAAGCCCGCTTCAACATGATCGAACAGCAAATCCGCCCCTGGGATGTGCTGGATGGCGAAGTGCTGGAGCTCCTTTCCGTGGTCAAACGCGAAGACTTCGTTCCTTTGGCGCACAAAAGCCTGGCTTTTGCCGACCTGGAAATTCCCCTGCCCGGAGGCCAACGCATGTTGTCACCCAAAGTGGAAGCCCGCTTGTTGCAGGATTTGGCGATCCAAAAAACCGACAAAGTACTGGAAATTGGCACCGGCTCCGGCTACATGACCGCGCTGCTGGCACACCGCGCACAGCGCGTGATTTCACTGGAAATTCTGCCCGAGCTGGTCGAAATGGCACGCACCAACCTGGCCAAGGCTGGCATCAGCAATGTTGAAGTTCACAACTTCGATGGCTCCAAAGGCGCTTCAGGAGAAGGCCCGTTTGACGTGATTTTGCTCAGCGGCTCCGTTGCTGAAGTTCCCCACAGCCTGCTCACGCAACTGAAAGTGGGGGGCCGTCTGGCCGCCATCGTGGGCCAGGAGCCCATGATGCACGCCACCTTTGTGACACGCACCAGTGAAACCGACTTCCGCACCACACAGCCCTGGGAAACCGTGGCACCACGGCTGCAAAACTTCGGTGAGCCCTCACGCTTCAAATTCTGACTATTAAAGGCTTGCCCCAACCATGATTGCCCAAATCCGCCCCAGTGAACTGGCCCAATGGCTGACCCATGCACGCCAGCACGGAGAACCTGTGGTCCTGGACGTGCGCGAGCCGCACGAGTTGCAACTGGCCAGCGTCAAGGCGGAGGGCTTCACTTTGCGCACCATTCCCATGGGGGTGATTCCCCCCCGCTTGTCCGAACTGGACCCGCAGCAACCCATTGCCTGCCTGTGCCACCACGGTGGACGCAGCATGCAGGTGGCTTCTTTTCTCCAGAGCCGAGGTTTCGAGCACGTCGCCAATATCGCGGGAGGCATCCACGCCTGGTCCGCCGAAGTAGACCCCAGCATTGCGCGGTATTGAGCGCATCTTTTTTCCTACCCGTTCGAGAAAGACCACCATGTCCCATCCCCGCCTGCCTGTCCGTTTCCGATTGCTGCCTTTGCTGCTTGCCGTGGGGGCTGGTTTTTCAGTTTCTGCACAAGCCCAAAGCCTGGTGGATTTGTACACGTCAGCCCGCAGCTATGACGCAGCCTACCAGTCGGCCAAGTCACAGTTCGATGCCACACTGGCGAAGGCGGAGCAGGGGAAGTCGCTCATTCTGCCCACGGTGGGATTTTCTACAGAAGCAGTGCGCAGCAGCCAACAAGTTCAACCTGCATCTGAACAGTACTTAGGTTCGCAAACAGCGGCAATCAAAGCGACACAGCCACTCTATCGCCCCGCGAACTGGGTCTCGTACGAGCAAAGCAAAAAGCAGCTGCCCTTGGCCGAGGCCCAGTTGCTGGCCGCCGAGCAGGACCTGATCGTGCGCGTCAGCCAGGCCTACTTTGACGTCTTGGCCTCCAGCGACAGCCTGGCCTTTGTCAAAAGCCAAAAGGCCGCCGTGGCCGAACAACTGGCTTCCGCCAAGCGCAACTTTGAGGTCGGCACCTCCACCATCACCGACACCCGCGAGGCCCAGGCCCGCTACGACCTGGTGATCGCCCAGGAACTGGCGGCCGCCAATGACTTACAAGTCAAATCCATCGCCCTGAACCAACTGGTGGGCCAACAAGACGCCAGCCCCAAGTCGCTGGCCGCACCGGTGGTACTGGCCGACACCCAGCCCGCAGACGTGGGCCAGTGGGTGCTTCAGTCCGAGGCCAACCATCCCGGCATCAAACAACTGAAAGTGGCCCTGGACGTGGCCAAACTGGAAACCCAAAAAGCCCAAGCAGGCCACAAGCCCACGCTGGACCTTGAAGGAACATACGCGGCAGTGAACAACAACGGCACAAGCACCGCACCCAACGTTGATAGCCGCGTCAATGCCGGTTCACTCAAACTCAGTTTTGTTATGCCCCTCTTTGCCGGCTTCGCGGTACAAAACAGGGTGAAAGAAACCCTGGCCCTGGAAGACAAAGCCCGCACCGACCTGGAAGCCAGCAAACGCACGGTCGCCCAGGGCACCCGCACCGCGTTTTTTGGCGTGCAATCCGGCCTGGGTCAGGTGAAAGCACTGGAAGCCGCCGAAGCCTCCGGCCAAAGCGCCCTGGACGCCACCAAACTGGGCTACCAGGTGGGCGTGCGCATCAACATCGACGTGCTCAACTCCCAAAGCCAGTTGTTCGACACCAAAGCCAAGCTGGCCAAGGCCCGCTACGACGTGCTGCTGGGGGGCCTCAAGCTGCGCCAGGCTGCGGGCACGCTCAAAGCGGACGACCTGCAGCCTATCAACAGCCTGCTAGCCCAGTAAGGTCAAAGCGCCCAGTTTTCCAACGGGAGCGCGGTCACGCGTTCAAACTCCCGCGTGTTGTTGGTCACCAAGGTGCAGTCGTCAGCCAGCGCGTGGCAGGCAATCCACAGGTCGTTGGCACCAATGGGGGTGCCTGCCTCCCGCAGTTGCGTGAATTGCACAGCATAGTGTTGGCAGAATGCCGGGCTGGCAACATACAAGGCATTGATGCGCGCAGCCACCGACGATGGTTTGTTTTTGGTCAGGTAAACAGGATATTGGTATCCAGCATGTACCTCACAGAGACTCCCTGTCCTGCATAGGCGCTTGCTCCTTGCGGCTCGCCTCCAGCAACGCCCCAAACCCATCGTCAAACGCATTCAGAGCTTCCAACAAGGCAGCACTCTGGTCGGCCGATACGGAGTGGGACAACAGGCCTTTCACCGCCGCCGCCGTGCGCTGCGCGGCGCCGCGGTGGGCTTGGCTCCAGGACAGGGCGGCGCTGCGGGCCTGCGCCAGTGCAGCGGGGGTGTGCACCAGTGCCAGCGCCTGCTCTACCGCCGTGGGCAAGTCCGGCTGCGCAAACGCCGCACCTGCGGCCTGCGCCAGTGCGGTGGCTTCGGCAAAGTTGAAGGTGTGCGGCCCCATCAGCACCGGGCAGCCGCAGGCCGCCGCTTCGATCAGGTTTTGGCCGCCCAGCGGGGCAAAGCTGCCGCCCAGCAAAGCCACATCGGCCATGCCAAAGTACAGGGCCATCTCACCCAGCGAGTCGCCCAGCCAGATATCGGCCTGCGGCGGTGCATCCGCCCAGGCGCTGCGGCGCGCCACCGTGAACCCATGGGAGGCGAACAGGGCGGCCACCGCGTCAAAACGCTGCGGATGGCGCGGAACAATAAGCCACTGCACCGCTGCTTTTGCTACATTTTTAATAGCTGCTTGCGCACATTCCACGGGGGCTAGAGCCTTTTTTTGCTTAAGAATATCGAGCAAAAGCTGCTCTTCGCCTTCGCGCGAGCTGGCGAACATCACGACCGGTCGGGCACAGGCCTGACGCCAGGCGCGCCCTTGCGCCAGCTGCGCCACATCAGGCGTGGCATCGAACTTGAAATTGCCCAGCACGCCCTGCACTGGCGCGCCCAGAAGGCGCAAACGGGCGGCATCGCCCGCCGACTGCGCCCACACGGCGGCCAAGCCCCGGTAGGCGGGCCGGGACAACCAGGCCAGGCGCTGGACCTGTCGCAAGGATTTATCGCTCAAACGGGCGTTGACCAAACACAGCGGAACGCCCGCATGGGCGCAACCCGCCACCAGGTTGGGCCAGACCTCGGTTTCCACCAGCAGGCCGACGCGGGGCCGAAAATGCGCCAAAAACCGGCCCACCGCGCCGGGCGTGTCCCAAGGCTGCCACACCTGCACATCACCGGGCTGCAGCAGCGCCCTGCCCTGTGCGCGGCCGGTGGCCGTGCCGTGGGTCAGCAGCAGACGCATGCCGGGCCACTGGCTGCGCAGCTGCGCCACCAGCACCGCAACCGCCCGCGTCTCGCCCAGCGAGACGGCGTGGACCCAGACCAGACGCGGGTCGCCACCCTCCACAGCCGGAGCGGGTGCCATGCGTTGGGCAGCCTGCGCAGGCGGGGTGTAATAACCAAAACGCTCTTCAATGGCTTCGCCATAACCAGGCTCCGCCACAGCGCGCCGCTGCAGCTTGCGCCGCAGCAGGGGCTGCACCAGCCACATGACCCAGGAATACAGGCGCAACATCATCGGCACAACACCGGGGTGTCCAGCCCTTCCCAGGCTTGCCACACAGCATCCACCTCAGGCCAGGGCGCGGCGTACACGCTGACCTGGCGCGCCGCGTTCGTGCTGGGCGGCCCGGTACGCCAGGCGGTGTCGAAGTTGTAAATCTGCACATGGGGCAGGCCCAGTGCCACTGCGATGTGGCTCAGGCCGCTGTCCACCCCGATGACACCGGCGCAGCGGGCCATGGTGTCGGTGAGTGCGTCCAGCCCCATGGCGGGCCAGACCCAGGCGTCGTTCAGTTGCTTGGCAATCGCCTCGCTGGTGGCCTTTTCTGCCGCCGACCCGTGGGCCAGGGCCACGGTGAAACCACTGTGGTTCAACTGCTGCCCCAAGGCCACCCAGGAGGCCAGCGGCCATTGTTTGTCGGCGCGTGAGGTGCCGTGCACCAGCGCCACTACCGGCTTGCGCGGAACAAACGGATTGGGAGTGAAGCCGGGCTTGACCACCATGGGCTGCACCGCCGCCAGCGCGCCGGGTAACAGACCAAAGCGCATAGCCTCTGGCGCCTCGTATTTCAAAGCCGCTGCACACAGAATGCGCGAACGCTGCACCGCATGCACATGCGGCGCCAGCTCAATCGCCACGTCGGCCACCCAGCGCGCGGGCGCTTCAAAGCTGGACCCATCGGTCTGGTTGGCCAGGCTGATACGCCGCCCGCGTGGCGTGGTGCGCGCCAGCCAGGACACCAGCGCCGATTTGGTCAGGCCCTGCAGGTCGATCACCGCGTCGTATGTCTCCCCTTGCAGATCGCCCTTGAAGGCCCGCCATTCCTGGCGGGTTTGCCTGGAGAAAGGCTGTTTGCGCCAGCGCCGCAAATCACAGGCAATGACCTTGCGCACCCCTTCGCAGCGCGCCACCAGCGGCGCAAACGCGCGCTCCACCACCCAGTCGATCTGCACGCCCGCCAATGCCCGGCGCAGGTCCTGCACCGCGGGCATGGCGTGCACCACGTCCCCCAGCGAGGAGAGCTTGACGATGAGAACCTTCAATGCGCGGCCTTTTCAAACTGCGCGTCGGGCTTGACCGCATGCAGCAGGTGCAGCATATCGGCCTGGATGCGCTCCAGCGCCGCCTGGGTCTGGCCTTCAAAACGCAGCACCAGCACCGGCGTGGTGTTGGAGGCGCGCACCAGCCCAAAACCATCGGGCCAGTCCACGCGCAGCCCGTCGATCGTGTTGATGACAGCCGGGGCCGCGAAGGCAGCTTGTGCCACCAGCTGCGCCACCAAACCATGCGGCTCGCCCTCGGCGCAGGCCACGTTCAGCTCGGGCGTGGAAAAACTGGTGGGCAGGGCATGGAGCACGGCATTGGCGTCGGGCGCGTGGCTCACGATCTCCAATAAACGGGCGCCCGCATAGGTGCCATCGTCAAAACCAAACCAGCGCTCCTTGAAGAAAATATGGCCGCTCATTTCCCCACCCAGGGGCGAATCGATCTCTTTCATCTTGGCCTTGATCAGCGAGTGGCCGGTTTTGAACATCAGCGGCACGCCGCCCGCTTCGGCAATGGCCGGGGCCAGGCGCTGCGAGCATTTCACGTCAAACACAATGGTGCCGCCGGGCACGCGGGACAGCACATCGCGCGCGAACAGCATCATCTGGCGGTCGGGGTAGATGTTGGTGCCGTCCTTGGTGACGATGCCCAGGCGGTCACCGTCGCCGTCAAAGGCCAGGCCCAGTTCGGCGTCGCCCGCTTGCAGCGCCGCAATCAGGTCGCGCAGGTTTTCGGGCTTGCTGGGGTCGGGGTGGTGGTTGGGAAAGTTGCCGTCCACCGTGCTGAACAGCTCTTGCACCTCGCAGCCAATGGCGCGCAGGATGCCGGGGGCCGAGGCGCCAGCCACGCCGTTGCCCGAGTCCACCACAATCTTGATAGGCCGGTCCAGCTGGATGTCGCCCACGATGCGCGCGGTGTAGGCCTCCAGCACGTCCACCGTCTGGCGGGTCGCGCCCGTTTTCAGCGTCCAGCTCTCGGCTTCCATCATGCGGCGCAGCGCCTGGATGTCTTCGCCGTAGATGGCGCGCCCGGCCATCACCATCTTGAAGCCGTTGTAATCGCGCGGATTGTGGCTGCCGGTGACCTGGATGCCGCTGGTGCACAGGGTGTTAGCCGCAAAGTACAGCATGGGGGTGGTGACCATGCCCACGTCAATGACGCTGACACCCGCCTCTTCCAGCCCCCGCATCAGGGCCTGCGAGAGCATGGGGCCGCTCAAACGCCCGTCGCGCCCCACCGCCACCGTGGTTTCGCCTTGCGCCAGGGCCACGGTGCCAAAGGCCCGGCCCAAGCCCAGGGCGACCTCTTCGGTCAAGGTGCTGGGAACGATGCCACGGATGTCGTAGGCTTTGAAAATACTGGCCGAAATGTGCATGGTTTTATCCCTTGGTATGGGCACATGCGAGTGCGTGCGCCGCTGGGGCAGGATTGTAGGGGGCGGGCTTATGGCTTATCCTCAATAGACTGTTGCCCCCACAAAGGAAATTGACATGACCCAAGCCATTCGACGTATTGCGATCTGCACCGGGGGCGGTGATGCGCCCGGCCTCAATGCGGTGATCCGGGCCACCGTGTCGGCGGCCGCCAACCGCGGCTGGGAAACCGTCGGCATCCGGGACGGCTTCAACGGCATTCTGCAGCCCGAGCGTTACCCCAGGGGCGGCGTCACCCTGCTCACGCGCGACCGGGTGCGCGGCATTTCCCACCTGGGCGGCACCATCATCGGCACCACCAACAAAGGCAACCCCTTTCACTTTCCGGTCGCCCAGCCCGACGGCAGCGTGCGCGATACGGACCGCTCCGACGATATCCTGGACTATTTCAAGCGCGAGGGCATTGACGCCCTGGTGTCGGTGGGTGGCGACGGGTCGCTCACCATTGCCAACGAGTTGCACCGCAAAGGCTTGCGCGTGGTGGGGGTGCCCAAAACCATTGACAACGACCTGGACAAAACCTTCACCACCTTCGGTTTTGACACGGCGGTGTCTTTCGCCACCGAATGCCTGGACCGCCTGCACAGCACGGCCGAGAGCCACCAGCGGGTCATGGTGGTCGAAGTCATGGGGCGCTACGCCGGCTGGATTGCCCTGCACGCCGGCATCTCGGGCGGGGCGCACGCCATTCTCATCCCCGAAATTCCCTACAACCTGGACAAGGTGGTGGCCAAGATTGGTGAGCGTGATGCCGAAGGCCGCATGTACACCCTGGTGGTGGTGGCCGAAGGGGCGCAGCCGCACCATGGCGAGCGCGCCCTGCTGGCACCGGCCGAGATTGGCCATGCCGAGCGCCTGGGCGGGATCGGTGAGCGCGTTGCGCAGGATCTGGCCCGACGCACCGGCAAGGATGCCCGTGTGGTGGTGCTGGGCCACTTGCTGCGCGGCGGCAGCCCCACCTCGTTTGACCGGCTGGCGGCCCTGCGCTTTGGCACGGCGGCCGTGCGCGCACTGGAAGAAGGCCTGTCGGGCGTGATGGTCTCGCTGGCGTTTCCCAACGTGGTCTATGTCAACCTGGAAGAAGTGGCCGGGCGCATGAAGGCGGTACCGGCCGACTGCGACACGCTGCAAACCGGGCGGGATTTGGGTGTGTGTTTTGGCGATTAATTAATTTCAATCGCCCGCATCCATATTTCAAACCACCGGCAGGGGGTGGCCCTTACCATGCAGAGGCGTTCAAAAAAAGCCCTTTCTGGAGACCCCCATGCCCGTGATCACCAACATCGAAGACCTGCGCGTTCTGGCGCAAAAGCGCGTACCCCGCATGTTTTACGACTACGCGGATTCCGGCTCCTGGACCGAGAGCACCTACCGCGCCAACGAAAGCGATTTTCAAAAAATCAAGCTGCGCCAGCGCGTGGCGGTGAACATGGAAAACCGCAGCACCGCCACCACCATGGTGGGCCAGAAGGTGGCTATGCCGGTGGCCATTGCACCCACAGGCTTGACCGGCATGCAACATGCCGATGGCGAAATTCTGGCGGCCAAATCGGCCAAAAAATTCGGCATTCCCTTCACGCTCTCGACCATGAGCATCTGCTCCATCGAAGACGTGGCAAAGGAGACCGGCAACCACCCCTTCTGGTTTCAGCTCTATGTGATGAAGGACCGCGACTACATCGAACGCCTGATCGACCGCGCCAAAGCCGCCAACTGCTCGGCCCTGGTGCTCACACTGGATTTGCAAATCCTCGGCCAGCGCCACAAGGACCTGAAAAACGGCCTCTCCGCCCCGCCCAAGCTCACCGTGGCCAACATTCTGAACATGATGACCAAGCCGCGCTGGGGCCTAGGCATGCTGGGTACCAAACGGCACGGCTTTGGCAACATCATCGGCCACGTCAAGGGTGTGGAAAACATGGGCTCGCTCTCCGAGTGGACCGCCAAGCAGTTCGACCCGGGCCTGAACTGGGGCGATGTGGAGTGGATCAAGAAGCGTTGGGGCGGCAAGCTGATTCTCAAAGGCATCCAGGACGTGGAAGACGCGCGCCTGGCGGTGAATTCCGGGGCCGACGCACTGATCGTCTCCAACCACGGCGGGCGCCAACTGGACGGCGCCGAGTCCTCCATCCGCGCGCTGCCGCAGATCGTGGACGCCGTGGGCCAGCAGATCGAAGTGCACATGGACGGCGGCATCCGCAGCGGCCAGGACGTGCTCAAGGCGCGTGCCCTGGGTGCGCAGGGCACCTACATCGGGCGCGCCTTTTTGTACGGCCTGGGCGCTATGGGGGAACGGGGCGTAGACAAGGTGCTGGAGATCCTCCACAAGGAGTTGGACCTGACCATGGCCTTTTGCGGCCACACCCGCATCGACACCGTGAACCAGGGCATTTTGCTGCCGGGTACTTTCTAATGTGATGGGGCTGGCGTACCATGGGGGTGGGGAGTTGATAAAACGAGGCCACCCGCATGAACAACAACAGCACTCCACCCGACCCGGCCCGGTTTGCGGGCATAGGGGACAACTTCCATTACCTGGCCTACCCGGCCAACCTCCTGGTCTGGATGAGCGACACCGAGGGCCGGTGCAGTTTTGTCAGTCCGTCCTGGACCACCTTCACCGGCCGTGCGCGCGCCCAGGAACTGGGCCTGGGCTGGATGGATGGTGTACACCCCGACGACATCGCTCCATTGACGCAGGGGCTGCAAGAGGCGCACACCGGCCAGCAGCCGTTTCGCCTGCTGTTTCGCTACCGGCGTGAAGACGGCGTCTACCGCTGGCTGGTGGGCCAAGGCATGCCCCACAGCACGCCGACCAGCACGTTTGACGGCCACCTGTGCCTGTGCTTTGACGTCACGCCCTACCAGGAGGGTGAGGCGGATATGGAGCACTCCATCCAGAACGTTTTCCCCCTGCTCAACGAAACCCGGCTGGTGGCCGTCATTCTGGACACCCACGGGCGCATACAGTTTTCCAACGGGGGCCTGTGTCGGCTGCTGAACCGCCATGGAACGGAGCTGATGAACTGCAAGCTGTTCCAGCGCCACTGTGCCGCCAACGACCATGGGCTGTTTGAGCGCCTCTACCCCAATGGCAGCCAGGCCCCCTTGTTCCCGGCCGAATTTCAATCGGAACTGCTCACCCAGGACCAGCAGCCGCGCCATGTCTCGTGGCATGCCGTGGTGTGGCGCGACCACCTGGGGCGGCTCAAGGGCACCATGCTGATTGGCGACGACGTCACCGCCTTGCACCGCGAGGAAGAAGAAACATCGCTGTACGTCAAGGCCTTTGAGGCCACCGAGCACGCCATCATCGTCACCGACGCGCAGGGCTGCATCCTCTCGGTCAACCGGGCGTTCACCACCCTCACCGGCTACAGCCGCGAAGAAGCGCTGGGCAACAACCCGCGCATGCTGAAATCGGGCCGCCACGACAAGGAGTTTTACAAAGAACTGTGGGCCTCGGTTTTAAGCACGGGCCACTGGCATGGCGACGTGTGGGACCGGCAAAAAGACGGCGGCATTTACCCCAAATACCTCTCGATCAGCGCCATCAAGAACGCCCAGGGCGAACCCACCAACTACATCGGTATTTTTTACGATATCTCGGAACGCAAAACCATCGAAGAGCGGCTGGACCACCTGGCCCACTACGACCCGCTGACCGGACTGCCCAACCGCAGCCTGCTGATCGACCGGCTGGAGCAAGCCGTCGAACGCGCGATACGGCTGGGCACCAAGGTGGCCATGCTCTACCTGGACCTGGACCACTTCAAACAGGTCAACGACAGCTTTGGCCACGCCGCGGGGGATGCATTGCTCAAGGCGGTGGGCCAGCGCATGAAAACCTGCGTGCGCGGGGTGGACACGGTGGCCCGCCTGGGGGGCGACGAATTTGTGGTGCTGGTGCCCGATATGCACGAGGCCAACGACATTGGCACCGTTGCGGCCAAACTGCTGGAAACCCTCACCCCGGCCTACGAGATCGAAGGCCACTGGGCGGTGAGCGCGCCCAGCATCGGCATCAGCATTTACCCCGACGATGGCGGCAACGCGGACGACCTGATGAAACACGCCGACGCCGCCATGTACCTGGCCAAGCAAAGTGGCCGGGGCAACTACAAGTTTTTCCACAGCCTGCCGGTTCCCAATTACGAGTAGGGTTTTGTGCTTCGGCGGTAGCGAGTGCAGGCCCACTCCATGGCGGGCTCAGATGCTATTTCCACTTCGATAAGGCATCAATAATCAGACTTTGGCCATGGCAGTCCAGAACCCTGGCCCATCATTCCAAAGGCGGGCGGACCATGAAAAAACCTATCCTTGTGAGCCCCCCGCGCTACTAACGCTTGTCTTGTCCGTCGTAGAAGGTTGTGCATCTGCCATCGCTAGGCTGGTTCTTGGGGCATATGTACGATCTGCGCGCTGTGATCAACCCGTGCTTCTTGGCGACGTCATAATCACCGGCCCCAAGGGAGTGACCGCAGCGATAGGCGTCCCACTGAACCCCCTTAATTGTCGGGCCGCCAGCCGCCCAAGTACCTCCCGAGCAATGTTGTCTGGACAGCGCGCTTTCCAGTGTGGGCTCGTCAACAATGGTCTGATTATCCAGAGCGCCATTGCATTCCCACTTCCCGCTTTTTGCGCTTTGGCGACAAATCGCGATCGCTTCCAACTGGACGGGGCCCCATTCAATTTTCTTTTCCTGCTTCTTGCTATTGGAAGAGGATGGGGCGCTCATCTCTGCTTTGTGTGTGCTTGCAACCAGCCTATCGTCATTGGTGGGGGTACTGTTGTTTGTCGTTGTTTGTCTCAAGGCTGTGCCATTTGCTGCTGCGTTTTGCGGATCCTTGACGCAATAGGCCGTCGGCGGAATAGTTACATGCACTCCGTTGGCTTGGCGCGCTGGCGAGGATCCGGGAGGGCAAGTCTGGCGCCCGGATGGAATGGTGACAACTTGCGGCTGATACTTCGGCAGTTCCGGTTGCGACTCCGCAGTTCTGGCACGCGCGGACGAACGTTCAGCTTCCGCACGAGCAGCACGTTCGCGCTCCGCATCGCGGCGGCGGTTCGCTTCGCGGTCTTCCCGCTCGGCTCTGGCGCGGTCCCGTTCCGCCGCCTGTGCGGCCAGCACGCGATTGGAGTTTCTGATGGCAGCATTTGTCTGGCGGTCGATCTTGTTTAAGAGCGCGGCATTCTCGGCCGCCCCCTGGAGAATCTGTGCACCAATCGCCGCATTGTATTCACGGGTCGATTGCCGGTCTTCATTCGCTCGCGCCAGTTGCTCCTCCCTCCAAATGCGCGCCTCCCTCTCTTCGTCCCTGCGAACTTGTGCTCGCGTTTCTTGTTCCACCCTGCGAACTTGCGCTTGTCTCTCTTCTTCGGCGCGCCTTATTTCGTTAGCGAGCTGCTGCTTTTCGTTTTCCAAGTTCTTCTGACCTGCCAGCAGTGCATTTTTGTCCTGCCCGCTGTTGGCCGCTTTCGCGGCCTTTGCCAGTTCGCTGGTGCTGCAAGGGAAATTGCGCGCACGGGTGCAGGCGTTGGCCTTGTCGATAGCTGCCTGAAAATCCTGCTTATCGAGCCTGTCGAACTGATCCATCATGTCCATCAGATTGGTTGATGTGGCTGGAAAAACGGGAGCGGCGAAAATGATCGCGGCGGTGGCAATGGCTGCAGCCGGAAAATATTTCCCCAATAAAAAAGTGTTCATCGCTTGTTCTCGTAGATCAGCGCAGGCCGCGCTTTTTCAATTCTTCAACAGCGTTGTCACTGGGGTATTTACCTTCTACGGCTTTACGCCACCAGTAAATGGCTTGTTGCTCATCTTGCAGCACGCCCCAGCCATTTTCATAGCATCTTCCAAGCCAAAACATGCCATTTTTGCTTCCGATTTTGTCTGTGTCGTTTTCATCCTCCGCTTCGACCACCTTGCGATACCACGCGACAGCCTGTTCATAGCTTTGGGGAACACCTCTGCCACCCATATAACGCATGCCGAGTGATGACATAGCCAACGCGTTACCAGCATCGGCGGCTTTGCGGTACCATTGCCCGGCTTCGACGTGATTCTGCGCCACACCACTGCCGCTGTCATAGTGGTCACCGAGTGCCTTCATTGATGGACCGTAGCCCACTGCGGCGGCCTTTCGAAGCCACTGGATTGCTTGCTCGTCGTTTTTTTGCAGATTGTTTATGCCATAGTGGTAACTTTGGCCCAGCATGTTCATGCTATAGGCATCGCCTGCTTCTGCCGCCTTTCGCAGCCACGTCATAAACAGTTCTTTGTCTTTTGGGGCTCCATCGCTTCCGTTCCAATAGCGCGCCGCCAGATGTCTCATAGCTTCCGCATTCCCTGCCTCAGCTTCTTTTTGCAAGGCATCGAAAGACATATTTCTCCAGCGTTGTCGATTACTTTCTTGCTGCGCTTTTGCTCCGGCATTGAGTTTTGCCGTGCCCAAACTGGCCTCGATCCTCTTGGCCGATCCCTCACCTATGCGGACTTCCTGTTCGAACACGCGTTCACGCTGGGCATCAACTTTCTTGCGAACCAGCAGTTTCAGCGTGCCTTCGGGCACCTGCATATCCAGCGGGCATTCTCCCCTGAATTTTCCGTTGACCAGCACCTCGGCCCCTACATCGTCGCCTTCGCAGGTAACGCGCAAGCCAGACCCAGCCGCGTTCGCGCCGAAGGATACTAAAAGAAGGAGAGATAGGAACGGTGAAAAATATACCGACTTCATGCGGGCTCCGTGAGTACGGTTTACTGGTCTGTCGTGAGATGACTTAGGATATTTCGCTACAAGTACTTGCTTTGAAAGTAGGCTGCGGCGACCTACTTGGTTTTGCGAGTCTTTATTGCCTTCTCCAGCACGGCTTTCACCGCATCTGGAACCCCACTAATTGTTCCATTACTGATCAACGAGTTATTCGCGTTGAGCGAGTCCATCAATTCCGCCAAATTTTGGGCTGTATCTTGGGCAAGTGCGGCATCGTTGTCTTCCCGTGCAACGCGCACCAATAACCATGTTTTATCACGCCAGGGCTGTTTGCTGTCACCAGCGCACAGAACACCCAATTCCTTGCAGACTTCTATGCCAGACAGATCTGGGTATTCGCTACGATTTTCGCTGCGTACGAATGCGTAATAGCCTTCACGCAGTGGCATCCTGTGCACGGTGAGATTCTCACAAGTGCGATCGATTTTGGGATTCTTGGTATTTTTGGGATTATTGAGATTGTCGCAGTCCAAAGTGGGGTCGGTCTCCATTTGGTAGCGCATTTCCAGGTCATCCCCGTTTGCATCAATCAAAGCGCCGCCCAAGGTGTTCAGCAACTTCAATACCGGCGTATAGGGTGCGGCTGGCAAAGTGCCTACATCGGCAAGCTGCTTCAACAGTTTGCGGGCAGCGGCATTTTCTTTATTGTCCAATTCAAGCACAGACCAATCCATGTAAAACGGCTTGCCGTCATATGTTTTCGGGCCATATACGGGAAGATTCAATGCGTTGATCAGTTGCCCGGTTTCGCGAACATCCTCGTTGTAATAAATCACTCTGCCATTTTTAACATTGGAAGGATCAAATGTTAGACCGCCGACGCTATCCCTTCGCTCACCAACATTGGCCACAATCGCAATTTCTCCGCGTGTTCCTGCATGCTGCCCGCCATTGCTATCGCCGCCGCGGCAGGGGGTTGCCCCATTGTTGCTTTTCGCTGTGATGTCAGAGAAATTGGACGACTCGCGAAAATCACAAATAAACGCGGATAACAGGCGGACAGAAAAGGCATCGCCACGATTGATGATCGTTGAAGCATCCGTTTGCAGATCCAAGCCGCTCATGTACAGCCCAACAGCCTTTTCTGTCAGTCCATTCGCTGTTATTGTCAGCGCTTTGCCTTTGTTTGTGTAACGCGCAACACGGGTACTCCCTTCGTTGTTGGTATACGGGGATGTGGCACAGCCGGTGAGAAGCGCCCCGAATGCCAAGACGGCAATTACGGCACAACGACCGAACGTAGTAGATAGGGTCATATTTTTCATGTTGGTTTCGATAAGCGATGGATGATTAACTTGCTCTCTATTCATTGAACTCTACGGTTATCAAGCAGGAATGGCGGAATGCGCTTGAGTACTTCATTCGGACACAGAATCGGGCTGCGCAATGTTGCCCTGGCGTTGGTATAGGAGCAATTTAGGCGATCCGCTCTTTGCTATTGCACGCCCGCAATTGACGATTGTTTGCCACTATGGCGTAGGCGCACACAGTGGAGCCGTTGAGTGGCCCCTTGCTGGCTACGCCGCTGACTAAGGTAGGACTGGTGGATGCGGTCGTTCCGCCACCGCCGCCGCACCCATAAATGGCCAGCATTCCCGCGCCTGCGATGGCAAGCGAGAGCCTTTTTAGTGCAATTTTCATAAATTCCCTGCGAATTGTTTTGGAAACAGGTGGTCGGTAAATTGGGGGGATGAGCACCCTGACCTGTCTCACAAATGTGATCGAACGGCTGAAATAGCGCCATCCCATGAATATGGGATGCAACGGCATAGCCAGCGCAGGCGCCTGCGGCTATGCTTGCCCGCAGGTTTAATACAACAAGGCAAAGCAAGTGTGGCGTGTACTGGTAGTTGAGGATGACCCGCAGATGCGGGATTTTTTTTCGGACAGCGTGTCGCGCTGCGCCCAGCTGCAACTGGCCGCGAGCGTCGGCACCGTGACCGAGGCTAAAACCTGGCTGGATGAAGATACGAGTCCGGTCGATGTGCTGCTTACCGATCTGGGGCTGCCCGACGGCAGCGGGCTCGAAGTCATCCGCCACGCCACGCGGCTGAACCCGGCCTGCGAGCCACTGGTGATCTCGATGTTTGGCGACGAAGACAACGTACTGGCCAGTATCGAGGCGGGTGCCTTGGGCTACATCCACAAGGATTCCACGCCCGACGACATTGCCCAGACCATTCTTGACATGCGGGCGGGTGCCTCCCCCATTTCACCCATGATCGCGCGCCGGGTGCTGGCCAAGTACCAGTCTGACCGGCGACAGCAGGACCGGGCCACGCCCCCCGTGCCGCGTGGTTTGCTGTCGCCACGCGAGCAAGAGGTTCTGGCCTTGATTTCACGCGGCTTTTCTTACGCGGAAATCGCCCGTTTACAGGCTTTGAGCGTGCATACCGTGCAGACGCATATCAAAAACCTCTATGGAAAGTTGTCCGTGCACTCCCGAAGCGAGGCGGTGTTCGAGGCCACACGCATGGGGTTTCTGGTGCGGCACGACTGACATGAGCTATTTCGTCGGGCTGGGGCTGTTGTTCGCCTGCCTACTCGTGCAGGCGCAAGGCCTCAGCATGGAGTTACGCGAGGCGCAAGCTGCGGTGACGGTGCTGGGCCAGACGACAAACCAGACGGTTACCCTGCCCTACCACTGGGACCGCCGCCATGTGGGCGTGCCAGGCGAGGCCACTTTCGAGCTGCCATTCAAGCTGCGGGAAGTGCCAACCGCCCCCTTCGGCCTGTACCTGCCCCGGCTGGGCAATGCCTATGAAATCTGGCTCAACGGCACGCTGTTGCAGCGCAATGGCGACTTGGCGCACTTCAATGGCGCGGATTTCGCCAAGGTGCCACGCTACATCGTGATTTCGCCAGGCCTGCTGCGCACCAGCAATCTGTTTCGCGTGCACATTCGCGCCGATGTGGGTCGCCGCGGGGGCTTGGCAGCGTTGACCCTGGGGCCGGTCGAGGCGGTGTATCCACTCTATCTGCATGACTACCGCTGGCGCTACATGGGCACGCTGGTCGTGGTGATCCTGGGGCTGCTGATCGGTGGGGTGGCGCTGGCCTTGTGGGTGACCCAGGTGGATACAAGCGCTCCCAGCCGGTCCCGGCGCGACCGGCTGTACCTGCTGGCGAGTCTGGCGGAGTTGTGCTGGACGATCAGCATCAGCGACACCCTCATCGAGAACCCACCGATCCCTTGGCCATGGTGGGGCATCACCGCGATTGTGGCGATGGCGATGTGGGCGTGCTGCATGGCCTTGTTTTGCGTCGAGGTGGCTGGCTGGAGCAGGCTGCGTGCGGTCCGTTGGCTGCGCCCTTGGTTGGCGTTGTTGCTGGTGACGGGTTGTGTCGGCGGCACGGGTGCGCTGGTGTACGGTTACCCGGTCGCGCTGACGCTGTGGTACATGGTCTTTGCGCTGACTTTCCTGTTTTTTGTTCCCTTGTTCCTCTGGAAGGCGGCGCGCGGTGCGTCCTTGCCCCACAAAATGGTGGCTGCTGCGGTGCTGTTGAATACGCTGGTGGGCTTGCGCGATTTGTATATGTTCCGCATCAGTTCAACGTACGGGGGCAACACCTTTCTGCGTTACAGCTCGGTGTTGTTTGGACTGACACTGGGCTACATCGTGATCACGCGGTTCCATGCCGCCAGCGGCCAGGCGCGCGACCTTTTGGCCAATTTGGCGGCACGCGTGCAGCAGAAAGAGCAGGAGCTTGCGCAGAGCTACCAGCGGGTGGAACAACTCGCCCGCGAACAGGAACGCACGGCCGAACGCACCCGCATCCTGCGCGACATGCATGATGGCGTAGGTTCGCACATCAGCACGGCCATCCGCCAGCTCGAATCCGGGCGGGCCAGCCAGGGCGAGGTGCTGCACACCCTGCGCGATTCGCTGGACCAGCTCAAGCTCTCGATCGACGCCATGCATCTGCCACCGGGCGACATCACAGCCTTGCTGGCCAACCTGCGCTACCGGTTGGAGCCGCGCCTCAAGGCCTCCGACATCGCGTTGCAATGGGATGTGGACCTGCTCCCGCCGCTGACCCGGCTTGATGACAAGGCCATGCGGCACCTGCAGTTCATGGTCTTTGAAGCGCTGTCCAACGTGCTGCAGCATGCGCATGCCAGCGTACTGCGTATCGAACTGCGCAGCTCCCATGCGGGTGGCGCGCGGCTTCGGGTGATTGACAACGGCACCGGCTTCGAGCCTGAGCGGGTGCAGCGCAGGGGTTTGAGCTCGCTGCGCGAGCGGGCCGCTGCCATCGAAGCGGGGCTGCTGATCACGAGCGCCCCTGGCAACACCGTGGTGGAGATCATGCTGGAGTCACCTACAGCACATGGCTCACCAGTTTGAAATCCGCGTCTTCCACAAAAGTCTTGACCGTGAAGCCCAGGCTGCGCATCAGCTTGAGCATGGTGGGGTTGTTGGCCAGCACCAGGCCTTCGATCTCGGTCAGGCCTTTTTCGCGGGCGAAGTCCATGATGGACAGCATCAGGCGTGAGCCCAGGCCCTTGCCCTTGAAATCGTCCGCCACCACCAGCGAGAACTCGCAGGTGGTGCGGTCGGGGTTGGTGATGTAGCGCGACACACCCACCACACGGTTCACCTCGGTGGTCTCGCCATCGGCGCCCGTCTGTGGCTCCCGAATGATCGCCACCAGCGCCATCTCGCGGTCGTAGTCGATCAGGGTGAAGCGCGAGAGCAAGGTGGCGGGCAGCTCCTGGATGCTGGAGACAAAGCGGAAGTAGCGGCTCTCGGGCGAGAGGTGGCGCACAAACTCCTGCAACATGGTGGCGTCATCGGGGTGTACCGGCCGCACCGTATATTCCCCGCCCCCGTGCAAGGGCCACACCTGCTCATGCTGCGAGGGATACGGCAGGATCGCCAAGTGGTTGTAATGGCGCATGGAAGGCGGCGCACTGTCCACCACAATGCGCGCATCCACCGCCACGGCGCCGGACTCGTCCACGATGATGGGGTTGATGTCCATCTCGCGCAGCTGCGGCAGCTCACACACCATCTCCGACACCCGCAACAGCACCTGTTCCAGCGCCTCCATATTGACGGGCGCCGCGCCGCGCCACTCGCCCAGGGTTTCGGCCACGCGGGCGCGCTCGATCAGGCGGCGCGCCAGAAACTGGTTGAGCGGGGGCAGCTCCATGGCCCGGTCGTTGATCAGCTCGATCATGGTGCCGCCGGCGCCAAAGGCAATCACCGGGCCGAAGGGATCGTCGGTCACCAGGCCAATGTAGATTTCGCGCCCGCGCTTTTGGGAGGACATGTTCTGGATGGTCACGCCGTTGATGCGCGCCGTGGGCTGCAAGCGGGCCACCGCCTGCACCATCTCCACATACGCATCCCGCACGCCCACGGCATTGAGCACGTTGAGCACCACGCCCTGCACGTCCGACTTGTGGCTGATGTCGGGCGAGTCGATCTTCAGCGCCACGGGATAACCCAGCTGGGTGGCGATCATGATGGCTTCGGTCACACTGCGCGCCAATATGGTCCTGGTCACCGGAATATGGAAGGCCGCCAGCAGCGCCTTGGACTCCATCTCGGTCAGCACCTTGCGCCGCTCGGCCAGCACGCTTTCCACCAGCATGCGGGCGCCCTCCACATCGGGCTGGGCCAACTCCGACAGCGGCGGCGGTGTTTGCTGCAGCAACTGCTGGTTTTGGTAGAACTTGGAAATATTGCCAAAGGCCCCGACGGCCGCCTCGGGCGTGCGGAAGGTGGAAATCGCCGCCTCGTTCAGAATTCTCCGGGCCTCGCCCACGCTGGAGTCTCCCATCCAGCAGGTCAGCAGCGGTTTGCCCATGCGCTGGTTGCTCTCCACCAGTGCACGGGCAATGGCGGCACCGTCGGTGCCCACTTTGGGGGAGTAGATGGCCAGCACACCGTCAATCTGGGGCGCTTTGCCGACGGCTTCCACCGCCGCCTGGAAATGCGCGGGGGCGGCGTCTTCTGACACGTCGATCAGGTCGCACAAGGACGCCAGGGGCGACAGCTGCGGTTTCAGCGCTTGCGCCTGTTCACCGGTGAGGCAGCCCAACTCCAAATGGATCTCACTGATCCAGTCGGCCGCCAGCACGCCGGGGCCGCCGCCGTTGGTGACAATCGCCAGCCTTCGCCCCACCGGACGGTAGCGCGCAGCCAGTCCTTTGGCAGCCGAGAACAGTTGCACAAAAGAGCGCACCCGCACCGCACCGGCACGGCGCAAGGCGGCATCAAACACATCGTCACTGCCCACAATGGCGCCCGAATGGGTGAGCGCGGCCTGGTTGCCCGCCTGTTGGCGTCCGGCCTTGAGCACGATCACGGGTTTGGCGTTGGCGGCGGCGCGCAACGCGCTCATGAAGCGGCGCGCGTTGCGGATACCTTCCAGATACACCACGATGCTGTGGGTTTGGGCGTCGGCCGCCAGAAAGTCCAGCACCTGGGCCATGTCCACCGCGGTATTGGGTCCCAGCGACACCACGGTGGAAAAGCCCACCGCGTTTTTCTTCGCCCAGTCCAGGATCGACGCGGTCAGCGCGCCCGACTGCGACACCAGGGCCAGCGGGCCGTTGGCGCACAAGTCACCCGCTATGCTGGCATTGAGCTGCAGTTGCGGGCGCTGAAAGCCCAGGCAGTTGGGCCCCAGCAGGTGCACGCCGTCGCGCCGGGCAATTTTGTGCAGCTCGGCCGCTTGGGGTGCGTCCACCCCGCTGGAAATCACCAGTGCCGCGCGGCACTTGATGCGCCCGGCAATCTCCAGGGCCGAAGCCACCTCGGCCGCTGGCACCGCAATGATGGCCAGATCGGCCTGGGTATGGGCCAGGTCCGCCAGGGTGCCGCTGAAATGGATGTCCATAAAAATCAGCGTGCCGACAAAGCGCTGTGCCCGCAGGGCGCTGTGCAAGGCCTGTGCTTGCGCGGTCTGCGAAGCGGGGTCGTCCGCCTGGCCTGCAAAAACCGCGATGGAGTTGGGCGAAAAAAGAGGGGAAAGAAAATGCTTGTCCATACGGGTTCCAGCGGAGAAATGCGATTATTGCGATGCAACATACGCATTTTGCGCTACCTGGCCTCGACTTGCCTCAATAATTCTTACGATATTCTTACCCCATGAAGCCCCCAATCCGCCGCATCGCCCACCTCGACATGGACGCCTTTTATGCGTCCGTCGAGTTGCTGCGCTACCCGCAGCTCAAGGGGCTGCCGGTGGTGATTGGCGGCGGGCGCCGGGCGCAGGACGAGGCCTTGCGTGAACAACTGGGCGGGCGGGCCCTGCACGAGATCGGCATCAGTGAATTCCCCGTGCTCAAGGACTACACCGGCCGGGGCGTCATCACCACCGCCACCTACGCGGCGCGCCAGTTTGGCGTGGGCTCTGCGCTGGGGCTGATGAAGGCCGCCAAGCTGTGCCCGCAGGCGATTTTGCTGCCGGTGGACTTCGCCGAATACCGCCACTACTCGCGCGCGTTCAAAGCCATCATCACCGACATTGCCCCGCTGATGGAGGACCGGGGGGTGGACGAGGTCTACATCGACTTCACCGAGGTCCCCGGCGGCCAGCGCGAAGGCGGGCGGGTGCTGGCGCGCCTGATCCAGAAAGCGATTTTTGACCAGACAGGCCTGACCTGCTCGGTGGGCGTGGCGCCCAACAAGCTGCTGGCAAAAATGGCCAGCGAATTCAACAAGCCCAACGGCATCTCCATCGTGCAGGAGGAAGAGCTGGAGGGAAAAATCTGGCCACTGGCCTGCCGCAAAATCAACGGCATTGGCCCCAAGGCCGATGAAAAGCTGCAAACCCACGGCATCCAGACCATAGGCCAACTGGCCCAGCGCCCGCTGGACTGGCTGGTGCGCACCTTTGGCAACAAAACCGGCGCCTGGCTGTTTGAGGCCTCCCACGGCCGGGATGCGCGTCCGGTGGTCACGGAGAGTGAACCGGTGAGCATGAGCCGGGAAACCACCTTTGACCGCGACCTGCACGCGGTGCGCGACAAAGCCGAGCTGGGCCAGATTTTTACCACCCTGTGTGAGCAGGTGGCGGCCGACCTGCAGCGCAAGGGGTATGTGGGCAAGACCATTGGCATCAAGCTGCGTTTTGACGATTTCAAGAGCGTGACCCGCGACCTGACCCTGGCGCACCACACCTCAGACGCCAAAACCATCCGCCAGGCGGCAGGCCAATGCCTCAAGCGCGCCCCCTTGACCCGGCGCCTGCGCCTGCTGGGGGTGCGCGTGGGGGCGCTGGTGCGTGCCGAACACGCTGATGTTTATAAGCAAAATAAGGCTACAGCCCCCGTGGAATATGCGCAAGCAGCTACCAAATCAATAGCAAAAACCGGACAGCTTTTTTAAAAAATCCCGATGCCGCCACTCAGGCGAGTGCCGATGTCATCCAGGTGGTTGGCAATGTGCAGCGTGGGGGTCCGCGCAAAATCGTCCAGCGATGGGTTTCCGCACGGAAATATGTCCGCAGGTCTGTTGGGTGTAAGGAGTTGCACGCTATAAACGCTTACATTGAGCGTTTATTCTTAAACTCACCCTGAGAATTGGCTTTCATGCGCATGCGTCTTCCGGTCACCCAGCAGGTGCACTCCCGTCCATGACTCCACACCCCGTGCCCACCGCATCGGCCTTGCTGGCAGAAGACCAACGCCTGCGCGATCTGGTGGACTCGACCGACGGCATCATCTGGGAGGCCGACGCCCTGACTTTCACCAACACCTTCATCAGCAAGAGCGCCGAGCGCCTGCTGGGTTATACGGTGCAGGAATGGATGGAGCCCGACTTCTGGAAAAACCATATCTACCCGCCCGACCGTGAACAGGCCATCGCCTATGCCACGGCGCAGACCGCTCGCCTGCAGAACCATGCTTTCGAATACCGCTTCATGGCCAAAGACGGACGACTGGTGTGGCTGCACGACAGCACCAAGGTGGTCATTGAAAACGGCAAACCACGCTGGTTGCGGGGCTTTCTGCTCGACATCACCCAGCACAAACTGGCGGAGCAGCAGCGCATTGAAGGCCAGGCCGCACTGCGCGAAGCGGCCCTGCACACCCAAACCATTCTGGACCACATGGTGGATGGTGTCATCACCATCGATGCCAAGGGGCGGATGGAATCGTTCAACAAGGCCGCCAGCCGCATGTTTGGCTACGCCCCCGAGGAGGTGCTGGGGCGCAACGTCAATATGCTGATGCCCGAACCCCACCACAGCCAGCACGACGGCTACCTGCAGCACTACCACATGACCGGCGAGGCACGGGTCATGGGCGCGCCGCGCGAGGTGGAAGGGCGCCGCCGGGACGGCAGCCTGTTTCCCATGAGCCTGTCCATTTCCAAGATTGCGCGCGGCGGGCAACCCATTTTCATCGGCCTGGTGCGCGATGTCACCGAACGGCGCCAGTACGAGGACGAAATCCGCCGCCTGGCCTTTTACGACCCGCTAACCGGGCTGGCCAACCGGCGCCTGTTGATGGACCGGCTCAAACACGCCATCGTCACCTCGGACCGCAGCGGCCAGCACGGGGCCCTGATGTTTCTGGACCTGGACCACTTCAAGCTGCTCAATGACAGCCTGGGCCACGACGTGGGAGATTTGTTGCTGCAGCAAGTCGCCGCACGCCTGCAGTCCTGCGTGCGGGAGGTCGACAGCGTGGCGCGCCTGGGGGGTGATGAATTTGTGGTGCTGCTGGAAGGTTTGAGCCCCTTTCCCCATGAAGCCGCAGCCCAAAGCGAGGTGATCGCACTCAAAATCCTGGACGCCCTGGGCCAGGCCTACACCCTGCGCCAGCACAACCACAGCAGCACCCCCAGTATTGGCATTGTGCTGTTCATGCACGGCCATGAAACCATGGACGACGTGCTCAAGAAGGCCGACGTGGCCATGTACCAGGCCAAGGCGGCGGGCCGCAACACGGTGCGCTTTTTTGACCCCGCCATGCAGGCCACGGCATCGGCCCACGCCGAACTCGCCAAAGACATGCGCCATGGCCTGGTGAAAGACGAGTTTGTGCTGCATTACCAGATTCAGGTGCAGATCAACGAGCATGGAGCGACGGTGCCCACGGGGGCCGAGGCGCTGGTGCGCTGGAACCACCCCACACGCGGGCTGGTGCCACCGGCCGAATTCATCCCGCTGGCCGAAGAGACCCACATCATTTTGCCCCTGGGCCAATGGGTGCTGGAGGCAGCCTGCGCCCAGTTGGTGGCCTGGTCGCAAGTGCCCGCCACGGCGCAATGGACCATGGCCGTCAACGTCAGCGCCTCCCAGTTTTCCCAGCCCGACTTTGTGGCCCACGTCGCCAACGCGCTGCGCAAAACCGGCGCCAACGCCCACCTGCTCAAACTCGAAATCACCGAAAGCATGCTGATGGACGACGTGGAAGACATCATCGACAAAATGGGCGCCATCAAGGCCCATGGGGTGCGCATGTCGCTGGACGATTTTGGTACCGGTTATTCGTCTCTGTCCTGCCTCAAGCGCCTGCCGCTGGACCAGCTCAAAATCGACCAGTCCTTTGTGCGCGACCTGCTGACCGACCCCAACGACGCCATCATCGCCCGCACCGTGGTGGCGCTGGGCCACAGCCTGGGCCTGAAAGTGATTGCCGAAGGGGTGGAAAGCGCCGAGCAGCGCGATATGCTGGCCGGCATGGGCTGTGATGCCTTTCAGGGCTACTACTTCGGGCGTCCGATGCCCGCCAGCGAACTGGCCCGGTTTTGTTGACAACCTTGACCACGCCACCCGCAACCGCAGAACGCGGTCTCCGAGTTAAAGCTGTTCGTCGGGGTTTGCCTTCAAGATTGCGACAAAGAGTTCCCGGTGCTGAAGGAAAACCTCCACCAGCTGGGGGTCGAACTGGCTGCCTGCTTTGTCCCGGATGTACTCGATCACTTTTTCCACCGGCCAGGCTGGTTTGTAGCAGCGGCTGTGGCTCAGGGCGTCAAAAACGTCGGCCAGCGCGGTGATGCGCCCGAACACATGAATATCCGCACCGGCCAGTCCCGCCGGGTAACCACTGCCGTTCCAGCACTCATGGTGCTGCCCGGCAATCAGCGCGGCCGAGCGCAATGGCAGGCGATGTGAGCCCTTGAGGATGTTGTACCCCATGACGGCGTGCTGTTTCATCCGCTCGAACTCTTCGGCGGTGTAGCGCCCAGGTTTGCCCAGCAGCGCATCAGGGATGCCGATTTTTCCAATGTCGTGCATAGGCGCCGCCATCTGCAACAACTCGCAGTCCGGGCCTGAGAGGCCGATCAGCTCGCCTAGCAAACGTGCGTACTCGCCCACCCGGAACACATGGCGCCCGGTCTCGCGGGAGCGGGTTTCGACCACCTCGCTCAAGGTATGAATGATTTCGGTCTGGGTATCGACAATTTCCTCGTTGAGATGAATGTTGTCGAACGCAATCCCGACATTGACCGCAAAAACCTGCAGCAGCCGGGCATCGTGCTCGGAAATGCGATGCCGCGTTTGCAGATAGACCATGTTTTCCGAGCCGCTGGATGCGCGGAAATAACCAACAAAACTGTCCTCGTCAATGCGTGTGTGCCGCTCGCTACGGGCTCGGAACAATCGCTCCCTGATGGATGGCGGAACCATCTCGCCCATGCGCCGTCCGACCGAGGATGTGAACTGCCCATTGCCTGAGATGATGTTGAAGTCCTCTATTTCGCACACTCCGGCGCAGTGGGCGGAAAAACCGGAGGCCTGCAGGTACAGGCTGTCATTGCCCAGATTGAGCAGCGAGCTCAGTTGCCGCAGCACGCCGCTGGAAAACTGCGCCAGGGACTGGGGCTCGAACAGGTTGCGCGAGGCGTGGATGATTTGCTCCAGGCCGCGTCGGCTGCTTTCGATAATCAGCATATCGCGGTAGGCGCGCAAGGCGGAAACGACGGTGGTGACCAGTTTTTGCGCGGTGAGCTCGGTCTTTTCCTTGTAATCGTTGATGTCGTAATCGATCACCACCGAGTGCTCGGGGGCCTGTCCGGGCTGGCCTGTGCGCAGGATGATGCGAACAAAACTGTTTTTCAACACCTCGCGCACATGGCGCACCACGTCCAGACCGGCGTTGTCGGTTTCCATGACCACGTCCAGCAGCATCACCGCAGTGTCCGGGTGCTGTGCAATCAGGCGTTTGGCCTCTTCGCCGCTGTGCGCACTGAAAAACTCCAGCCCCCGCCCCTCGAAAGAAAAATCGCGCAGCACCAGATGGGAAATGCGGTGCACTTCGTTCTCGTCATCCACCACCAGCAGCTTCCACGGTTTTTCCCTGCTGACTTCGACACCGGGGGTGTCTGTTTCCTCGGAAAAATCGTAGGGGGTTTCGCCAACCGTCAAGGGCAGACTAGGCGCTGGGGTGCTCATGGCCGATCTCCTTTTCCAACGGAATGTGCAGCGTGAACAGCACGCCCTGACCGGGGTTCGACGCAACATCAATACGCCCGCGCAAGGTTTGTGTCACCAGGTTGTAGACAACGTGCAGCCCGAGGCCGCTGCCACCCTGCCCGCGCTTGGTGGTAAAAAAGGGCTCAAACATGTGTTTCAGCGACTCGGCATTCATGCCCTTGCCGTCGTCGCTGTAACGCAGCAGCAGCTCTGAGCCCTCCAGCGTCGCATCGATCACGATGTGGCCCTGCTCCAGGTTTTCAAAGCCATGGATCAGCGAGTTCATGACCAGGTTGGTGACGATTTGCGAAAACGCGCCAGGGTAGCTGTCCAGAGCGATGTCGTCAGCACAGTGGACACTGACAGTGTGCTGGGTGCGCTTGAGTTTGGGGTGCAGGCTGAGCAGCACTTCGTTGACATAGGGCTTGAGCGCAAAGTGCCGGCGCATCTCGCTGGACTGGTCCACCGCCACCTGCTTGAAGCTGCGCACCAGTTCGGCGGCGCGGTGCAGATTGGCAAGCAGCAAGGCCGAGGATTCCCGTGCCGTATGGATGAACCCCTCGATTTCCGAGCGTTTGACACGCCCCTGGGCATAGATCTTTTCAAAACCACGCACCTGATCTTCCAGGAAAGAAGCCGCAGTCAGACCAATGCCCACCGGCGTATTGATCTCGTGCGCCACCCCGGCCACCAGTCCACCCAAGGCGGCGAGTTTCTCGGAATGCAAAAGTTCGTCCTGCGCCTGCACCAGTTCAGTGATGTCGGTGCCGGTGCCGCGGTAGCCGAGAAACTCGCCCGCAGGGCTAAAAAAAGGTTTCCCCGAAACGCGGACGTGCGCGGTGCGTCCGCCGGTGCCGGGTGTGGCGTATTCGAAGCGGCGAAAGGCACACCGCGCCTCCATGCCCTGCCGGTGTCTGTCCCACTTTTCCCGGTCGCGTTCGTCGTGATCGAAACTGGCGACCTCCCAGCGCCGCTTGCCAATCACTTGCGCCGGTAGCGCGCCGGTGGCCTCAAAAAAGCGTTCCGAAACGTAGGTGAAGCGCAGGTCGGCGTCGGTTTCCCAGAACCAGTCGGACGCCGATTCGGCGAGATCGCGGAAGCGCTCCTCGCTTTCGCGCAGATCGCGGGTGCGCTCGGCGACGCGCCGTTCGAGTTCGTCGTAGGCCTGCTGGAGCTTCAGTTCGGCCCGCTTGCGCTCGGTGATGTCGGTGTAGGTGGTGATGAAGCCGCCGCCCGGCAGCGGCTTGCCGCGGACCTCGATGACCGTGCCGTCGGGCCGCTCGCGCTCGAACAGGTGCGGCTCCCTCTTGTCGGCCAGCGCCAGCCGCTCGGCGACCTGCTGCCCGACATCGCCCGGCCCGTACTCGCCGCGCTCGGCGTTGAGGCGCAGGAAGGCCGCCATCGGCGTGCCGACCACCGCCAGATGCTCAGGAAGCGCCAACAGCTCGAAAAAACGCCGGTTCCAGGCGACCAGCCGTTGCTCGGCATCGAACATGCTGATCCCCTGCGGGATGTTCTCTATGGCCTCGCGCGTCAGCTCCCAGTTGGTCTCGATGGCCTGCGAAGCGCCGCTCAGCAAATCCATGACGCCGTCCAGGCTCATTTCCTTCTCGCGGATCGCCGAAGCGATAACGACACGCGCCAGGGCGGTGCCAATGGCGCCGGCCAGCAGGTGTTCGGCGAAATTGATGAAATCGTGGTCGACGCGCTGGGCGGGATCAACAACGAGGTGGTGTGCCGCCGCGTAGTCGGCGTAGGACCGCCTGGCGCGCTCCGGGTCAACGAAGCGGCCCAGCAGGGTCAGTATCTGTCCGACGCGCGCATCGGCGCTCCAGGCGCGGGTCGGCAATGCCGAGCGCTCGCCGAAGACGTCAACAAAAGCCTGCGCCTGGCTTTTTTCCAGAACCCCCGGATTCGACCAGAGTGAAAACAGCACATAGCCGCCGATGTTGAAGACCATGCTCCAGAGCAGGCTGTGGCTGATCGGATCGAGACCGGCGACGCCGAACAGGGCGTAGGGGCGCAGCGCCTCTATGAAGAAAAATCCTTCGCTGGCGAACTCGGCGGGCAGCCAGCCGGAGCGCGCGAACGAGGGCAGCAGCAGGGTGTACAGCCAGACGACGAAACCGAGGGTGAGGCCCGCCGCCGCCCCGGTGCGGCTGCCCCGCCGCCAGAAGAGTGCGCCGACGATGGCCGGCGCGAACTGCGCGGCGGCGCAGAACGACACCAGGCCGATGCTGACCAGCGCATAGGATTCGCCGACCAGGCGCACATAGGTGTAGCCCAGCAGCAGGATGAAAACGATGGCTGCGCGCCGAATGTTCTTGACCAGACCGCCGATGTCGCGGTGCGTGTCGACGCGGATCAGTTCGCCGCGGATCAGGACGGGCATGACCAGGTCGTTGCAGATCATGGTGGACAAGGCAATCGTCTCAACGATGATCATGCCGGTCGCCGCCGACAGTCCGCCGATGAAAGCCAGGGTGGCCAGCGCCGGGTTGTCGGCGGCAATCGGCAGGGTCAGCACAAAAGTGTCCGGCGAAACGTCCTGCCCGGCGAAGGTCAGGAGTCCGGCCATGGCCACCGGCAGGACAAACAGATTGATCGCCAGCAGGTAGGCTGGAAAGACCCAGCGCGCAGTCTTCAGGTGGGCCTCGTTGCCGCTTTCGGTCACCGTCACCTGGAACTGGCGCGGCAGGCAGACGATGGCCATGGCGCCCAGCGCGGTCAGTGTCCAGAAACCGGTGCTCGCGGCCTGCCCGCCAAAATCGAGCAGCGGCGCGGTGTCCGGCCGGGCTGCGATGCGGGCGAACAGATCGGAGACACCATCGAACATGCCGTAGGTGACGTACACCCCGACCGCCAGAAAGGCGGCCAGCTTGACCAGCGATTCGAGCGCCACCGCGCTGACCATGCCGCGGTGCTGCTCGGTGGCGTCGACGTGGCGGGTGCCGAAAACGATGACGAACAGCGCCATCAACCAAGCCAGATAGAACGCGGAGTCGCTCCAGATCGGCCCCGCCTCGGCCAGGCGCGGCAAGACGGCGGGATAGTGGCTGAGAATGTCGAAGCTGGTCGACACCGCTTTCAGCTGCAGCGAGATGTAGGGCATGATGCCGATCACCGCGATCACCGTGGCCAGCCCGGCCAGCCCCTGGCTCTTGCCGTAGCGCGCCGAGATGAAGTCGGCAATCGAGGTGATGTGCTGCGTGGCGGCGATGCGCTGGATCTTGCGCAACAGGTGCTGGCCGAGGACAAAAACCAGAACCGGGCCGATATAGACGGCGATGAAGCCGATGCCGTCCGCCGCCGAGCGCCCGACGCTGCCGTAGAACGTCCACGACGTGCAATAGACGGCGATCGACAGGGCGTAAATCCAGGCATCGACCGGCCTTGCGCCGATGTGTTTTCTGGCGTGGCCGTCGATATAGAAAGCCACTGAAAACAACAAGGCCAGATAAAGGCCAGCAACACCAAGAAGCAGCCAACTGTTCACGTGCACCTCCCCGCAACGGAAACCCCGCCCCAAACACTATATAACCTTGGCCCGATTTTGGGAAATGCTTTCAACCGTGCCTTGTCGTACTGCCACGCCGTACACTGGCAACGCGAAAGGTTGTCCCAAACCCGTTTACCCCGACACAAGTCCCGCATGCCGACCAGAAAAACACCCACCGCACGCAGCCTGCACGCCCACAGCAAGGTCCGGCCCGCCGCAGCACCCGTGGCCTCGGAAACGCCAGAGGTCCCTCCCGCTTTTCCAATTGTGGGCATTGGCGCCTCGGCCGGGGGCCTGGCCGCTTTTGAGGCCTTTTTCTCCGGCATGCCCGCCGACCAGGACCCGGGCATGGCCTTTGTGCTGATACAGCACCTGGCACCCGACCACAAAAGCATTCTGGCCGACCTGATCCGGCGCTACACCCGCATGCAGGTGTTTGAGGTGGAAGACGGCATGCCGGTCAAGGTCAACTGCGCCTACATCATCCCGCCCAACCACGACATGGCCTTTTACAACGGCTCGCTGCAGCTCCTGGAGCCATCGGCGCCACGCGGCCAGCGCCTGCCCATCGACTTCTTCTTTGCATCACTGGCGCAAGACCAGCGCGAGCGGGCCATCGGCATCGTGCTGTCGGGCACCGGCAGCGACGGCACGCTGGGCGCACGCGCCATCAAGGACGCCGGTGGCATGGTGATGGCCCAGCAACCCAGCTCCACCGGGTTTGACGGCATGCCCTGCAGCGCCATTGCCTCTGGCATGGTGGATTTCACCCTGCTCCCGGCACAGATGCCCGCCCAGCTCATGGCCTACGCCTTGCACGCCTTCGGCAAGAGCCCCAAACTTGCGGCCCCCCCGACACCGAAGGACGAAAACGCGCTCAAAAAAGTGTTCGTCCTGCTGCGCTCCCAAACCGGGCATGACTTTTCCGGCTACAAGCCCGGCACCATCCACCGCCGCATTGAACGGCGCATGGCGGTGCACCAGGTCCCGGACGTCGACGGCTATGTCAAGTACCTGCAGCAAACCCCTTCGGAAGTGGAGGCCCTGTTTCGCGACCTGTTGATCGGGGTGACCCAATTTTTCCGCGACCCCGAAGCCTTCAAGGTGCTGGAAGACCAGGCCATCCCCCAGCTTTTCAAGGACAAGCCTGCGGGCGCCGCACTGCGTGTGTGGGTGGCCGGTTGCTCCACCGGCGAAGAGGCCTATTCCATTGCCATCCTGCTGCAAGAGCGCATGGAAGCGCTCAAGACCAGCTACACAGTGCAGGTCTTTGCCACCGACCTGGACAGCCGCTCCATTGCCATCGCCCGCGCCGGGGTCTACCCCGCCAGCATCAGCGCCGACCTGACGCCCGAACGTTTGGCGCGGTATTTCTCGCCCGAACCAGGGGGAGCAAGCTTGCGCGTGCACAAAAGCATCCGCGACATGCTGGTGTTTTCCGAGCAGGACGTCATCAAGGACCCGCCCTTCTCCAAGCTCGACCTCATCAGCTGCCGCAACCTGCTGATCTACCTGGGCCCTGAGCTGCAAAAAAGGCTTTTGCCCCTGTTTCACTACGCGCTGTTGCCGCGTGGCCTGCTTTTTCTGGGCTCCTCCGAAGGCGTGGGGGAGTTCAACGACCTGTACACCGTGCTGGACCGCAAGGCCAAGCTGTACCAGCGCAAGGAAGACTTCCATGGTTTGCAACGCGCCGCCCTGGGACGTGCACTGCAAACCATGCCGACCATGAGCGCCATCAGCGGGTCGCTGGCAGCGCAGCCCCACCTCGCAGGCAAATCAGCGGTGCCGACCAAGCTGCCGCTGCGCGAGCTGACCGAACAGGCGCTGCTGCAGCACATGGCCGTGGTGGGTGCACTCGTCAACACCCAGGGCGATATCCTGTACCTGCACGGGCGCTCGGGGCTGTACCTGGAGCTGGCCCCCGGCGAGGCCGGCATTCTCAACATCCTGAAAATGGCCCGCGAGGGCCTGCGCCCCGCGCTGTCCAATGCCCTGCACAAATGCGCCGGAACCCAGGAAGTGGCACGCGCGCCGGACCTGCGGGTCAAAGCCAATGGGCACGTTGCCGTAGTCAACCTGAGCGTCCGTCCGGTGGCCATCAGCCCACCCAGCGCGGTCGCCGCGCCCGATACGCAGCTGTACCTGGTGGCGCTGCAGGAAGTGCCGGAGTCAGGCGCCGAGCCCACCCGCACGGCCCCAGCAGCCAACCCATCGGAGGCCAAACCCGAGGCAGGCGTGCCTGCACTGTGCCCGGCGTTCGATGCGATGGCGCAAATTGCCGTGCTGAGGGATGAGTTGCGGTCCAAGGACGAGTATTTGCAAAGCATCCGCGAAGAGCTGGAAAGTTCCAACGAAGAGCTCAAATCCAGCAACGAAGAGATGCAGTCCGTCAACGAAGAATTGCAGTCCACCAACGAGGAGCTGGAGACCTCCAAGGAAGAGCTGCAGTCGGTCAATGAAGAACTGTCCACCGTCAACACCGAGCTGCACACCAAGGTGGCCGACCTGTCACGCGTCAACAACGACATGAACAACCTGCTGGCGGGCACCGGCATCGCCACGGTGTTTGTAGACCCCTATTTGCGCATTTTGCGCTTCACCCCCACGGCAGCCCAGATCATCAACCTGATCCCCAGCGATGTGGGGCGGCCGGTGGGCCATATCGTGTCCAACCTGGTGGGCTACGACCTGCTGGTGACCGACGCCAAGGCCGTGCTGGACACCCTGGTCCCCCAAGAAAAGCAGGTGCAAACCACCACCGGCGCCTGGTTCACCATGCGCATCCGCCCCTACCGCACCCTGGACAACGTGATTGAAGGCGTGGTGATCACCTTTGTCGACGTGACCGAAATGAAACGCATCGAACAGGAACTGGAAAAAGTCAACGCACAACTACGCCAGGCTGCCACCATGCCAAAGGCCTGAACGACCGCGCAATGGCCGTCCCGCATTATTTTTTCAATCTAACGCCTCTACCCACCATGCCCTCCCCTCGCCTGCCCAACAAAGTCAGCCTCATCACCGGTGCCGCACAGGGCATTGGCCTGGCCACCGCGCTCAAATTTGCCGCCGAAGGCGCTACGGTGATCGTCTGCGACCTGCGCCAGGCCGGCGTGGACGACGCCGTGGCGCAGTGCCGCGCCCTGGGGGCCACGGCGGAAGGCTATGTGATGGACGTCACCCAACGCGCCACCGTGGATGACGTGGTCCAGCGTGTGCAGGCGCAGTTTGGCCGCATCGACGTGCTGGTCAACAACGCCGGCATCACCCAGGACGCACGCCTGCAAAAAATGACACTGGAGCAGTTTGACCGCGTGGTGGATGTGAACCTGCGCGGCGTCTTCCACTGCGCGCAAGCGGTGGCCGACCTCATGGTGGCGCAGGGCGGCGGCGTGATTTTGAACGCCAGCTCGGTGGTGGGCCTTTACGGCAACTTTGGCCAGACCAACTACGCCGCCAGCAAATTCGGCGTGATCGGTTTCACCAAAACATGGAGCCGCGAGCTGGGCCCCAAGGGTGTGCGCGTGAACGCGGTGGCGCCGGGCTTCATCACCACCCCCATGGTGGCGGCCATGCCAGAGAAAATATTGCAGGAATTGCAGGCCAAGGTGCCGCTCAAGCGCCTGGGCCGCCCCGAAGAAATCGCCAACGTCTATGCCTTTTTGGCCAGCGACGAGGCCAGCTACATCAATGGCGCGGTGGTCGAGGTCTCGGGGGGGATGTCGCTATGACTATGAACTTCAGCCTCAACACCGATCTGGTGGAGAACGTCACCTATGACGAAATCGCCGTGGGCCAAAGCGCCCAGCTCCTGCGCACACTCACGCTGGCCGACATTCAGGCCTTTGCCGCCGTGTCGGGCGACACCAACCCCGCCCACCTGGATGCCGAATACGCCAACGACACCCTGTTCCATGGGGTGATTGCCCACGGCATGTGGGGTGGTGCGCTGATCTCAGCGCTCCTGGGAACCCAGTTTCCCGGTCCCGGCACCATTTACCTGGAGCAGGTCCTGCACTTCACCAAGCCGGTGCACATTGGCGACACACTCACGGTCACCGCCACGGTGGTAGCCAAGGACGCGGCCAAAAAGAGCATTGAGCTGGACTGCCAGGTGGTCAACCAAAAGGGTGTCCGTGTGTTGTACGGCACGGCACGGGTGCTGGCCCCGACCCTGAAGGTGCGCTTGCCCAGGGTGGATGCACCGCTGATTCAGCTGTTCGATCCCCAGGCGCGCTTCAAGGAACTGCTGGCGCGCAGCGCAGGCATGCCGGCGGTCCGCTGTGCTGTGGTGCACCCCTGTGA
This sequence comes from Burkholderiales bacterium RIFCSPLOWO2_12_FULL_61_40, assembly GCA_001770935.1. GTDB lineage: Bacteria > Pseudomonadota > Gammaproteobacteria > Burkholderiales > Burkholderiaceae_C > Allorhodoferax. The sequence goes on from MESI01000090.1 coordinate 66,587, forward strand.
TGCCGAGTCACTCACCGGCGCCATGGATGCCACCCGCTACGGCCTGATCATCCCGGTGCTGGTCGGTCCCGAATTACGCCTGCGCCACCTGGCCCGGGAAGCCGGCATCGACCTCACGGGCGTGGAAATGGTGTCGGTGGCCCACAGCCACGAAGCCGCAGAAAAAGCCGCCGCAATGGCGGCACAGGGCGAGGTCGAGGTGCTGATGAAGGGGAGCTTGCACACCGACGAGCTGATCCATGCAGTGCTGGCCCAGCCCAGGCTGCGCACCGGGCGGCGCATGTCCCATGTGTTTCGCTTTGACGTGCCGCTGTATGCCAAGCCGCTGCTGATCACCGATGCCGCACTCAACATCCGCCCCACCTTGCTGGAAAAAATGGACATCGCCCAAAACGCCATCGACTTTGCCCGCGTTCTGGGTGTGCAGACCCCCAAAGTGGCCGTTTTGTCGGCGGTGGAAACGGTCAACCCCAACATCCCCTCCACCCTGGACGCCGCCGCCCTGTGCAAAATGGCCGACCGGGGCCAGATCCATGGCGCCCTGCTGGACGGCCCGCTGGCCTTTGACAATGCCATCTCGGTCCGTGCAGCCCAAATCAAACACATTGAATCCAGGGTGGCGGGGGATGCCGACATTCTGCTGGTGCCAGACCTGGAGTCGGGCAATATGCTGGCCAAACAATTGGAATACCTGGGCGGCGCCAGCGGCGCCGGACTGGTGCTGGGGGCCAAGGTGCCCATCGCCCTGACCAGCCGCGCCGACGGCCCCATGAACCGCGTGGCCTCGGCCCTGCTGGCCCAATTGGCGGCCCACAACGCCCGGCGCGACCGCCCGCGCGAAACCTGGTAGAGGGCGACTGCAATGGCTATTCTTGCGGTCAATGCGGGCTCGTCCACGCTGAAGTTTTCCATCTACCCCCTGTTACAGGGCCAGGTGCAAGCCAGCATCCTCACCGGCAACATCCAGGGACTGGAGCCTGGCGGCGCCCCGGTGCTGGGCTGGACCTTTCAGGGCAGCAGGCACCAGCACCTGCTGCCCAGCGCCCAGGAAGATCCTTTTGGGCAAGCCCTGCTCAGCCTGAACGGTTTGCTCACCGCCAACCCGGCCCTGCCGCCCCTCACCGCCGTGGCCCACCGCGTGGTGCATGGCGGGCGGGACTTCACGCGCAGTGTGCAAGTCAGCCCCGAGGTCCTCGACCGGCTGGCGCAGTTCAATGCGCTGGCGCCCTTGCACCAGCCCAACAACCTGCGCGGCATACGGGCGTTTCAAACCGCTTTCCCCAGCCTGCCCCAGGTGGCGTGTTTTGACACTGCCTTCCACGCCGATCTGCCCGAAGTGGACTGCAGCTTCGCGCTGCCGCAGTCCCTCACCCAACAAGGCATTCGCCGCTATGGCTTCCATGGCCTGTCGTACCAGTACCTCATGGGCGAGTTACAGCAGCACAGCACCCAGGCCCATGGCCGCGTGCTGATGGCCCACCTGGGCAACGGTGCCAGCCTGTGCGCCACCGTGGCCGGACGCAGCCGCGCCACCACCATGGGTTTTTCCACCCTGGACGGGCTGGTGATGGGCACCCGCTGCGGTGCGCTGGACCCCGGCGTGCTGTTGTACCTGCTGGAACAAGGCTGGAGCCATGACCGGCTGCAAACTCTGCTGTACCAGCAAAGCGGCCTGCTGGGGGTCTCGGGCATCAGCGCCGATATGCGCCGCCTGCGCGCCGACCCCAGTGCCAACGCACAGCGGGCCATAGACCTTTTTACGCACCGGGTGGTGCGCGAGTCCGGCGCCCTGGTGGCCTGCGTGGAGGGTCTGGATGTGCTGGCCTTCAGCGGCGGCATTGGTGAACATGACGCGGTGCTGCGCGCCCAGGTCTGCGAACGCCTGGCCTGGATGGGCATTGCGCTGGACCCAGCGGCCAACACACAGGCCGTGGCCAGCGGCGTCAAAGCCATCCACAGCCCCAGCAGCCGCGTGCAGGTCTGGGTCATCCCCACCGACGAAGGGGTGGTGGCCGCCCGCGAGGCGGCACAACTGCTGATGCCTCTTATTCCAATTTCAGATCAATGAATGGAATTACTGCCTGGCGTGGCGGGTATTGCCCGGCAAGGCCTGCGGGTAGCTGGTGCGAAACGGGTTGATGTCCAGCCCGCCGCGGCGCGTGTAGCGCGCATACACCGTGAGTTTGAGCGGTTTGCAGCGCGTCCACAGGTCCATGAAGATACGCTCCACGCATTGCTCGTGGAACTCGTTGTGGTTACGAAAACTCACCAGGTACTGCAGCAGGCCTTCGTGGTCGATCTGCGCGCCGGTGTAGCTGATCTGCACACTGCCCCAGTCGGGCTGGCCGGTGACCAGGCAGTTGCTCTTGAGCAGGTTGCTCACCAGCACTTCGCTCACCGGGGCCTCGTCTTCGTCCACGGTGCGCAGCAAATCGGGCGCGGGCTGGTAGCGTGTGCATTCCACGTCCAGCCGGTCCAGGCTCAGGCCATCGAGCTCGTACACCGGCTCGCGGTCAAACAACTCAGGCAGCAAGAGGCGCACACCAATCGACGCCGGGGCTTGCCCTGTGCTGGCCGCACCACGCCACACGGCTTCGCTCAGGTCCGCACGCAGGCGGGCCTTGACGGCATCCGCATCGGCAAACTGGGTGTTGTTGAAGCTGTTGAGGTAGAGCTTGAAGGACTTGCTCTCGATGATGTTGGGGCTTTCGCAAGGCACCATGAAATGCGCCAGCGCCACCTGCGGCTTGCCACGCGCATTCAGCCAGCTCAGCTCGAACGCGGTCCACAGGTCGGCGCCAAAAAACGGGGGCGCACCGGCGATACCGATCTCGGCGCGTTTGCCTGCCCGGGGAATGGGGAACAGGAGCGAGGCGTCGTACTGGTCGATGTAGGCGGAAGATTTGCCCAGTTGGGACTGTTCGGGGGTGTTCATGGGCTTGCTTCAGCGTGTTTTGTCGGCCGATTGGAGGTGGGGAATCAAGGACTCCAGCATTTTGCTCACGGGTTCGGGCGGCAGGTCGTGGCCCATGCCATCAATGCCCACCAGTTTGGCGCCTGAAATGCGCCGCGCCGTGTCTTCTCCGCAGGCATAGGGCACCAACGGGTCGGCCTTGCCGTGTAACACCAGGGTGGGCGCCTTGATGCGGGAAAGCTGCGCCGCACGGGTGATGTCCGACACAATGGCCAACATCTGGCGCAAGGTTCCCACCGGGTGAAAACTGCGCTGCACGCCCAGCAATATACGCTCGCGCATCTCGGCCTCGGGCGTGGGATGGGCCGGGCTGCCAATGGCGGTGAACAATTTGACGTAATGGTCCACCACCGCATCCTGGCTGCGGCCGCTGGGGCGGCTGAGCAAAACCCGCATCACCTTGCGGTCGGGCTGCGGCAAACCGCGCGCGCCGCTGGTGCTCATGATGCTGGTCAGGCTGGACACCCGCTCGGGTGATGCAATGGCGACGCGCTGGGCAATCATGCCGCCCATGCTGACCCCCACCACATGCGCTTTTTTGATCTCCAGCGCATCCAGCACCCCCAGGGCATCGGCCGCCATGTCACCCACGGTGTACATGGGCCGGGGCACCCAACCCAGCTTGTGCTTCAAAGCTGCCCAAAACATATTGGGCTTGCCAAAAAAATCAAGGTGGGTGCTCAGCCCGATATCGCGGTTGTCAAACCGGACCACCCGGTAGCCCGCATCGACCAATTCCTGGATGAACTGCGCCGGCCAGGCCACCAGTTGCATCCCCAAGCCCATGATGAGCAATACGGTGGGGCGTGCCTGCAAATCCGCATCCTGCGGGTTGATGGAGGCCGTGTCTTCAATCTCTATTTCAATTCCATTTGCTAGTATTTTCATAGCTACCTACGCTTTGTATACGGGGGCTAGATGCCCATTTAACTCAAAATTTCAAGTGCCTGCGTCAACACGGCGCCGAAACACCATGCGCTGCGGGGTGGATTGGCCTGCGTCCCAAGCATAGCCCTCGGTGTCAAAGGCGCGCAGCTGCTCGGCTTGCACCAGCCGGTGCGTGGCGGCAAAGCGGGCCATCAGCCCGCGCGCGCGCTTGGCCATGAAGCTGATGATCTTGTACTCACCGCCCCGGTACTCCTGAAACACACATTCCACCACCCGGCCCTTCAAGGCCTGCGTGTCCACTGCCTTGAAATACTCTTGGGAAGCCAGGTTGATGACCACCGGGCTGATATCCGCGCGCAGCCGGGTATTGAGGTACTCGGCAATCCGGCTACCCCAAAACTGGTACAGATTGGCGCCCTGCGGGTTGGGCAGACGCGTGCCCATCTCCAGCCGGTAGGGCTGCATCAGGTCCAGGGGACGTAGAACGCCATACAGGCCGCTCAAAAGGCACAAATGGTCCTGCACCCAGGCCATACCGTCCGTTTCCAAAGAGCGTGCATCCAGCCCGCCATACACGTCACCATCAAAGGCCAGCACGGCCTGGCGGGCGTTTTTTGGGGTGGCTTTGGGTGACCAGGCGGCATACCGGGCCACGTTCAGCCCCGAAAGCTTGTCACTGAGCTTCATCAATTCGGCAATTTGCTGGGGAGAATGGCGGCGCAGCACCTCAATCAGCACTTGGGACTGCGGCACAAACAAGGGCGCGGTGTGGGGATGCGGCGCGATCGGGGTTTCATAGTCCAGCGACTTGGCTGGCGAGAGAAGAAAAAGCATGCCCCATTATCCCGAAAGCGCGCTCTTTCGCTCTAGAGGGCTTGCCCCTGTCGAATAAAATTGGGGGATGACCGATACCCTACAACAACCCGGCCTCAACAGCCTGTCCAAATCGTTTGAACCCGCCGCCCTGGAAGCCCACTGGGGTCCTGAGTGGGAGCGTCGCGGCTACGGCGTGGCCGGCTACCGTGGCACCCAGGCCCCCCAAGCGGGCGAGCCCTCCTTTGCCATCCAGCTGCCCCCCCCCAATGTGACCGGCACGCTGCACATGGGCCATGCGTTCAACCAGACCATCATGGACAGCTTGACGCGCTACCACCGCATGCGGGGCTTCAACACCGCCTGGATTCCGGGCACCGACCACGCCGGCATTGCCACCCAGATCGTGGTGGAACGCCAGCTGCAAGAACAAAAAGTCAGCCGCCACGACCTGGGCCGCGAAGCCTTCACGGCCAAAGTGTGGGAGTGGAAAGAGAAGAGCGGCAACATCATCACCAGCCAGATGCGCCGCATGGGCGACAGCGTGGACTGGAGCCGCGAATACTTCACCATGGACCCCAAGCTGTCCAAGACAGTGACCGAGACCTTTGTGCGTTTGTATGAGCAAGGCCTGATCTACCGCGGCAAACGCCTGGTGAACTGGGACCCCATATTGCAAAGCGCGGTGAGTGATCTGGAAGTGGAGAGTGAAGAAGAAGACGGCTTTTTGTGGCACATCCGTTATCCGTTTGCCGACGGCCCGCAGATGGTTAACGGCGAGCTGGTGGAAGGCCTGGTGGTTGCCACCACCCGCCCCGAGACCATGCTGGGCGACGTGGCCGCCATGGTGCACCCTGAGGACGAACGCTATGCCCACCTGATCGGCAAGCAAGTCACCCTGCCCCTGTGCGGTCGCACCATCCCCGTGATTGCCGACGACTACGTGGACAAAGCCTTTGGCACCGGCGTGGTCAAGGTCACGCCCGCGCACGACCAGAACGACTATGCGGTGGGCCAGCGCCACAAGCTGCCCATGATCTGCGTGCTGACCCTGGACGCCAAAATCAACGAGAACGCGCCCCCCGCTTACCAGGGCCTGGACCGCTTCGTCGCCCGCAAAAAGGTCGTGGCCGACCTGGAAGCCCTGGGCCTGCTGGTCGAAGTCAAGAAACATAAATTGATGGTGCCGCGCTGCGCCCGCACCGGCCAGGTGATCGAACCCATGCTCACCGACCAGTGGTTTGTCGCGATGAACCAGGTGGGCAAAGGCGACGGCACCGGCAAGTCCATCGCCCAGAAAGCCATAGACGCAGTGCAGTCCGGCGAAGTGCGGTTTGTTCCCGAAAACTGGATCAACACCTACAACCAGTGGATGAACAACATCACCGACTGGTGCATCAGCCGCCAACTTTGGTGGGGCCACCAGATTCCCGCCTGGTACGACGAAGATGGCAAGGTCTATGTGGCGCGCAACGAAGCCGAAGCCCAAGCCCAGGCCCCCGGCAAAACCCTGCAACGCGACCCTGACGTGCTCGACACCTGGTACTCCAGCGCATTAGTGCCCTTCAGCACCATGGGCTGGCCCAACCACAACGCAGCTCTGGGACGAGACGGGGACGGACGCAGCGATTTGGTGAGCGAAGCGAATATGAGCAAGGCCGTTCACGACTCGGCGCAGAGCGGGGCCAACGCCTACGCCAGCGGAGCCAACGCCAACCAACTCAGTGACTACGACCTCTACCTACCTTCCAGCGTCCTGGTCACCGGCTACGACATCATTTTCTTCTGGGTCGCCCGGATGATCATGATGACCACGCACTTCACCGGCCAGGTGCCATTCAAACACGTCTACATCCACGGCCTGGTGCGCGACGCCCAGGGCAAGAAGATGAGCAAATCCGAAGGCAATGTGCTCGACCCGGTGGACCTGATCGACGGCATTGAACTCGCCCCCCTGCTGGCCAAACGCTCCGAAGGCCTGCGCAAGCCCGAAACCGCACCCCAGGTGCGCAAAAACACCGAAAAAGAATTCCCCGAAGGCATTCCCGCTTTTGGTGCCGACGCACTGCGATTTACCTTTGCCTCCCTGGCCTCCCTGGGGCGCTCCATCAACTTCGACAGCAAGCGCTGCGAGGGTTACCGCAATTTTTGCAACAAGCTGTGGAACGCCACCCGCTTTGTGCTGATGAACTGCGAAAGCCAGGACTGCGGTGTGCAAGAGCAGGCCCAGTGCGACAGCACCTACCTGGACTTCAGCGCCGCCGACCGCTGGATCGTGTCCCAACTGCAAAAAGCAGAAGCCGATGTGGCCAAAGGCTTTGACGAGTACCGCCTGGACAACGTGGCCAACACGATTTACGACTTCGTCTGGAACGAGTTCTGCGACTGGTACCTGGAAATCGCCAAGGTGCAGATCAACACCGGCACCGACGCCCAAAAACGCGCTACCCGCCGCACCCTCATCCGCACCCTGGAAACCATGCTGCGCCTGGCCCACCCCATCACCCCCTTCATCACCGAAGAGTTGTGGCAAAAGGTGGCTCCGGTGGCTGGCCGCAGCGGCCCCTCCATCAGTGTGGCGGCCTACCCGGTCAGTCAGCCTGAACGCATTGATGACGCGGCCATAGCCTATGTTGCCAAGCTCAAACTGTTGGTAGACGCCTGCCGCAACCTGCGCGGCGAAATGAACGTATCACCCGCCACCCGCCTGCCACTGTTTGTAGTGGCGCAGACGGCGGCCGAGCATGCCTTCCTGAAGTCCGCAGCCCCGGTGCTACAAGCCCTGGCCAAGCTCAATGAGGTGCGCTTGTTCGACGACGAGGCTGCCTGGACCACTGCCGCACAGGCCGCCCCGGTGGCCGTGGTGGGTGAAGCCCGCGTTTGCCTGCACATGGAAGTGGACGTGGCCGCCGAAAAGCTGCGCCTGGGCAAGGAAGTCACCCGCCTGGAAGAGCAAATCGGCAAAGCCCAGGCCAAGCTGGGCAACGAAGCCTTTGTCGCCAAGGCCCCGGCAGCAGTGCTGGAGCAGGAGCGCAAGCGGATGGACGACTTCACCGCCACCCTGGCCAAGGTGCGCGAGCAACTGGCCCGCTTGGTGTAACCATAAAAATGCACCGCCCAAATCCAAGCAGCAGGCTTGGGGGTGGGCGCCAAAGCGAGGTAAAGGAGGAGCAGAGGGCAACGCCCTCTGCGGGGGACACGAGCGGCGGCGCTCACCCCCAGGCCTGCTGCGGGCGCAGACCACAAAGCACCCCGGACGATTTTTATCGCCGGCGCAGCACGTGGATATATTCCTCACCGACAGTCTCTTGCTCGATCAACTCGTTGCCGGTTTGCTTGGCAAACGCCTGAAAATCCCGCAAAGACCCTGCGTCAGTGGACACCACTTTCAGAACCTGGCCACTGGTCAACTCGGCCAGCGCCTTCTTTGCCTTGAGAATGGGCAAGGGGCAATTCAGGCCACGGGTGTCAATTTCTTTGTCGATATTCATACAGGCAGTTTTTTGGCAGAGGCGCCGATTTTAGTTCGCCAGCTTCTCGGCCTCCTGCCGCCATACGGGGTCGATGAACTCCGGCGTGTGTCCACGCGATCGCAAAAACTCCGCCAATGCGTAACCCGTACCGGCGGGCCAACACTTCACGTCCTCCAGCTTATAAAGGCGGTAGTCCACCAGCTCCGGACTCAGCTTCACCGCGCCGCGGCACACCGCATGGTAGGCGATGATGATCTGGTTCATGCGTTGAAAGTCGTACACGCCAAGAAGTTTTAGCGCATCGGTGGTGAGCGCCGTTTCCTCGGAAATCTCGCGCGCAATCCCTTCTTCGGGCGTTTCTCCGGCCTCCATGAAGCCGGTGATCAACGCGTACATTTTCCCGGGCCAGGCGGCGTTGCGGGCCAGCAAAATTTGGCCCTCGTATTCAATCACCGCCGCCAGCACGGGCGTGGGGTTGTTCCAATGGGTGTAGCTGCAGGCCGTGCAACGCCAACGCGCCTTTTCGCCACCATCCTCCAGCTGGGTGATCAGCGCCAGTGGGGTAGCGCATTGGGGGCAAAATTTGAAAGCTTGTGTCATGCTGGGAAAACTCCCGTGGACAGATAGCGGTCTCCCCGGTCGCAGACGACGAACACAATGGTGGCATCACGCTCCCGCCGCGCAATCTCCTGCGCGACCCAGCAGGCGCCGGCAGCCGAAATGCCTGCAAAAATGCCCTCTTCGCGGGCCAGGCGCCGGCACATCTCCTCGGCATCCGACTGGCTCACGGACACCAACTCATCCACGTTGGCCGGATCATAAATTTTGGGCAAATACTCCTGCGGCCATTTGCGGATACCCGGAATGCGGGAGCCTTCCGAGGGTTGTGCGCCCACGATGCGGATGGCCGGATTTTTTTCCTTCAGATAACGGGATACCCCCGTGATGGTACCGGTAGTGCCCATGGCGCTCACAAAATGCGTGACCTTGCCCTGGGTGTCCGCCCAAATTTCGGGACCGGTGGTCTCGTAGTGGATGCGGGGGTTGTCGGGGTTGGCAAACTGGTCCAGCACACGCCCCTTGCCGTCGCGCTGCATCTGCTCGGCCAAGTCCCTGGCGTATTCCATGCCCGCACTTTTGGGGGTGAGTATCAAATCAGCCCCAAAGGCTTTCATGGTTTGCACACGCTCTATCGACAGATCCTCCGGCATGATCAGCACCATGCGGTAGCCCTTGATGGCCGCCGCCATGGCCAAAGCGATGCCGGTATTGCCCGAAGTGGCTTCAATCAAGGTGTCGCCCGGCTGGATGTCTCCACGTTCTTGCGCCCGCAGGATCATGGACAAGGCGGCCCGGTCTTTCACCGACCCTGCCGGGTTGTTGCCCTCCAATTTGCCTAAAACCACCGTGTTACGCGCGGAATTTTCCTGTGCACCGATGCGCTGCAGGGCCACCAAAGGTGTTTTTCCAATGGAATCTTCAATAGTTGGGTATTTCATGTCCATAAATGTGCCATAATTTGGTTCTTCGCTAGTACCTGCCCGGGTGGTGAAATTGGTAGACTCAGGGGACTCAAAATCCCCCGCCGCAAGGCGTGCCGGTTCGAGTCCGGCCCCGGGCACCAGCCTTTCTTCAAGGTTGTTGTTTGGCTCTCGCCAAACGCGCTAATGTTTTTCCCGCCGTATTCACCAGCACGAGCTGTCCGTCTTCCAGACGCACACTGCGGGTTTGCTCAATGGCTTTGAAAAACATATCCTCCTGCCCTCCGGGCGCAGTTATGCAGGCCTTTCCGGTCGCGGCCAAGGGTCCAAAACGCAGCGCACCAGCGTGCACCACGGCTTTTCCCGTGAAACCATTACAGCCCCCTGTGCCATTCACCTGCTCCGGATCGGACCACCGCAATTGCGGCTGAGGACTGATCACCGGCACCACACCATCGATGGTGAACGCCACCCAAGGCGCCCCCACCAAACTATCGGCCGTCCGGGGTATTACCACCATGGGGAGCGGGTCAGGTAGCGCGCAGGCACTCAAAGCCGCCACCAGCGCCCATGATCCACCTCTTGAATTCAAAATCTTAATTGCCATCCGGCATCCTCTTCTTCTTCATCACCACCACTCCATCCATTGTCTAAACGCAAATTATGCGAGGGTTCGTCCATTATGGGACGCGGATCAATGACAATCGTCGGCAAGTGCCATTTCTGCCAACGCAGTCTGAGAAAGGTAGTGTCATGCGGTCTATTTTGGGGTTTTTGGGTGTGCTGGTCGTGCTTGCGGTTGTCGGCATTCTCGCCAAGAAGCAACTGGGTGCCGTGACAGCCGTCCCACCCCTATCACCGACTGATTCGGGTGTAGTCCTGCCTACCACAACCCCAGGCGCCAGCCCGCAACAACAAAGCCAGGAAATTCAACAGCAGGTCAAGCAGTCGCTGGAGGCTGCCATGCAGCAGGCACGCCCGATGCCAGACGACAAGTGAGTCCTTTTTGACGCCAAAAAGCAGTTGTCGCCCATCAGCCCATGTTCCTTCTTTCTAAAATTCTCGGCGCTTTGGCGCAACCCCTGACATGGGTTGCCGCTCTTTTGTTTCTGGGCCTGATTTTGTTCTCACGCAGGCCCCTGCACGCTCGGCGCCTGGTGGGGATAGCGCTGACCCTGCTGCTGCTCATGGGCTGGCAGCCACTGCCTAACTGGCTCATCCGGCATCTGGAGCGGCAATATGCCGAGATGCCGCCACAGGCGGATTTGCGGAGCTACGTAGGGGTGATTGTGCTGGGCGGGGCGACAGAGTCAGGCGAAGTGGTGCAGGCCCACACCCAGCCATTGCTCAACGGCTCCGCTGAACGCATGACCGCACCGGTGGCCGCATTGCTGCGCAACCCGCACTTGCGTGTGGTGTTTACCGGTGGCGAAGGTGCTCTGATGGGCACCGGTCCCAGTGAGGCCGATCGGGCGCAAGTTTTTTTTAGCAGCCTGGGCCTGTCGGACCAGCGGGTGGAATACGAATCCACCTCACGCACCACCTATGAAAACGCCATTTTGACCGCCCAACTACCAGGCGTAGACAAAACACAACGCTGGCTGCTGGTCACATCCGCGTGGCATATGCCACGCTCCATGGCCACCTTTGGCAAAGCGGGCTGGAATGTAACCGCCTACCCTGTCGACTTCCGGACCGGAGTCAGCACCCCCTGGACAGAATATTCACTGAGGAGCGGTGTGAACCGCTGGGAACTGGTCCTGCACGAATGGCTGGGGTTGGCGGCCTACCGGGCCACCGGACGGCTCTGAACCTGCCGAAGGGCTCGCACCTTGTCAATGCGCCGACCTTCCAGTTCCAGCACCTCAAAACTCCAGTGCGCGCATTCGATGCTTTCGCCGATCACGGGCAGATGACCAGACACAGCCATCAATAACCCTGCCAAGGTGTTGTAACGCCCCCGGTCTTCTTGCGGCAGGTCTTCCTCGATATCCAGGCGAACTTTGAATTCTCCGACCGGCATGAGCCCGTCCAACAACCACGACCCATCGGTCTGCTCGATCGCCCAGGCCTGCGTCTGCGCGTCCGGCTGCAACTCGCCGGTAATGGCCTCCAGCAAATCATAGGGGGTGAGCAAGCCCTGTACCACGCCGTATTCATCCACCACAAAGACCATGCGGGCCGCCTTGGTGCGGAACTGCTCGATGAGTTCCATTCCACTCAAGGTCTCGGGCACAAACACCGCCACGTCGGCCTTGGACTCGATCGTTCCCGTGGGGTATCCTCCCAGTTCCAATAAGCGTGCCACACTGATCTGGCCGACGACGTCGTCCAGCGAGCCACGGCACACGGGGTAACACGAGTGTGCGCCCTTGTCGCCCCCCGTACCCACCTGGGCCAGGCACTGCGCCGCCGTGGCGGAGGCGTCCAGCCACTTGATGTCGGCACGCGGCAACATCATGGACGTGAGCGGTCGATCGTCCAGATGAAATACATTGCGCACCATCTGGTGCTCGTGTTCTTCGATGATGCCCGCATCGACACCTTCTTCCAGGCTGGCAGAGATTTCTGCCTCGGTCACCGTGCGGTTGTCACTGGTATCAATACGCAACAACTTGAGCATGCCATGGGTACAGACCGACAGCAGGCGCACAAAGGGCTTGGCGCCCGTGGCCACCCAGGTCATGGGGCGTGACACCCAGCGGGCAACAGTTTCCGGGTACAACTGTCCGATACGTTTAGGCACCAGTTCGCCAAACAAAATAGTGATAAAGGTAATGACCGTCACGACCAACGCGGTGGCCGAAATATCAGCGGTCTTATTTGACAATGCCAGCGTAGCCCCCAGCCACCGGGAAAGGCCATCACTGAAGGCAGCCTCACCCACAATACCGTTCAACATGCCAATGGACGTGATGCCAACCTGCACCGACGACAGGAACTGGGTGGGATTTTCGAGCAAAGTCAAGGCGGCTTTGGCACCCTTGTCACCCGCCTCGGCCATGCTCTGCAAGCGGACTTTCCGGCTGGCGGTCAAGGCCAGTTCGGACATGGCAAAAGCGCCATTGAGCAAAGTCAGCAGCACGATCAGAAGGAATTCCATGAAACCCAGGCGAAAATGAACACATGGCACTTTACCTTATCGGCGATGTACAGGGCTGCGATGCGGCACTGCAACGTTTACTGGACACCCTGGGCTTCTCTCCCAGCCGTGACACTCTTTTTTTGCTGGGCGACCTGGTCAACCGGGGGCCCGACTCTGCCGCCGTGTTGCGCCGCCTGATGGGGTACGGCAACGCCGCACGGTGTTTGCTGGGCAACCACGACCTGCATCTTTTGGCGGTGGCACACGGGGTGCGCAACCCCCGGCGCAAAGACACGTTGGACGGTGTTTTGAATGCCCCTGATCGCCAGAGCTTGCTGCACTGGCTGCGGCACCAACCGATGGCCCTGCTGGAAACCCTGGGCAATCAGGACCTATTAATGGTCCACGCCGGTGTACTCCCTGCGTGGACAGCTATTAAAACAATAGCACTAGCCCAAGAAGTAGAGACCGTATTGCAATCGGCCGATGCAGGCGACTTTTTTCACGCGATGTACGGCAACGCTCCCGAAAGCTGGAGCGAGGCACTCACCGGCACTGATCGCCTGCGTGTGGTGGTCAACACCTTGACCCGGCTGCGCTTTTGCACCCCTGATGGCGCAATGGAGTTCGACCACAGCGGCAGCCCCGCGACCGCCCCGTCGGGCTACCTGCCGTGGTTTGACGCGCCCAATCGGCAAACCGCCGATACCACCGTCGCCTTTGGCCACTGGTCCACCCTGGGCTGGCTGGGGCGCACCGATGTCCTGGCCATGGACACCGGTTGCGTATGGGGCGGTGCGCTCAGCGCCTTGCGCGTGGAAGCACAGGGCGACGGGAAACCGTGGACCACAGAACTGATCCAGGTGCCCTGCAAGCAAATGCAAAAACCTGGGGACTGACTTAACTGGCCTTGAACAGCGCCGCGACTTTGACCTTGTGCTTGATGTTGGCAGAAATACCGCGCGCGGCAGGACGTGCAGAGGCCTCCCAAGACGGCGTGGACGCATCACCCACGGCCGCAGGCTCGTAAGGTTTGTCAAAAAACGGGTCGCGCGGTGCGGGCGCAGGCCGTGCGTAATCACGGCGTGGCGGACGATCCTGGCGGGCAAACTGCCCTTCATGCGACACGTCGCGCGCACCGCCACGTCCACGGCCATGGTTGCGTGAATCGTCTTGTGCACCTTCGGCGTACATGCGTCGGCCATCGTTGATACGGCCTTGCTGGCGTATGTTGGGCAAGTCCTCGTCAAACTCGATGGCTTCCAGATCCATCTTGATTTTGATGAGTTTTTCAATGTCACCCGCCAGACGCGCATCGTTGTTGCCACCGACAAAGCTCACGGCCAGACCGGACGCCCCGGCCCGCCCGGTGCGGCCAATGCGGTGCACATAGTCTTCGGCGTTGAAGGGCAGGTCAAAGTTGAATACCGCCGGCACATCCTTGATGTCCAGGCCCCGTGCCGCCACGTCGGTACACACCAATAGATCCACTTCGCCTTTTTTAAAGGCGTCCAGCGCTTTCAGGCGCTCGTCCTGGCTCTTGTCCCCGTGCAGAGCGGCTGTTTTCAGGCCCTCGTGCTCCAGCGAGCGCGCCAAACGGGCGCAACCCAGCTTGCTGTTGACAAACACAAAGGCCTGCTTGATGCCCCGCTGGCGCAGGATCTGGTGCAGTGCATGGCGTTTGTTGTCTTCGTTGACGCTGTAAAAATGCTGCTCCACGGTAGACGCCGTGGCATTGGAGCGCGCCACCTCGATGGTGACCGGATTCTGCAGGTAGCTGCCCGCCAATCGCTTGATTTCACCCGAAAAGGTGGCGGAAAACAGCAGTGTGGTGCGTTGTTTGGGCAGGTAGGACAGGATGCGCTGCAGATCGGGCAAAAAGCCGATGTCCAGCATGCGGTCAGCCTCGTCCAGCACCACGTACTCCACCTGGTTGAGCACCGCATTTTTGGCTTCGATGTGGTCCAGCAAACGCCCCGGTGTGGCCACCAGGATTTCAACGCCTTTTTTGAGCTCCAGGGTTTGGGGCTTCATGTCCATGCCGCCAAACACCACGGCGCAACGCATTTGCGTGTGCTGCGCATAGGATTTGATGGCCTGGGCCACCTGGTCCGCCAGCTCCCGCGTGGGCAAGAGCACCAGGGCGCGCACCGGGTGACGTGCGGGTGAAGTGGAACTGTTTTCGTGTTTCAGCAGGCGCTGCAACAAGGGCAGCGAGAATGCAGCAGTCTTGCCGGTGCCGGTTTGGGCGGCGCCCATCACATCGCGCCCCTGCAGTACCACAGGAATCGCCTGGGCCTGGATCGGTGTCATGGAGGTGTAGCCCATGTCGGCCACGGCACGGGCCAACGGGGCGGCCAGTTGCAACTGGGCAAAGGCCATAGGTAGAGTATCGGCGTTCAATTCAGGAGTCAGATCAGTGTTCAATTCGGTCATGCATAGCAAAGGTGAGTGCTATCCATTCGATAGCTGATTGGCCCCCGAGAGCTAGGGGCAAACCCGTATTATCCTCCACCCGGCGTTTCTTGGGTTTTTCGGGCGCAAGAAGAGGGCTGCGCCTTGGGCACTGCTACCCCGCCGAGACACCGGCAGCCTTTGGCGTACGGTCAGGCTTTGGGCAGCGTCACACCCACCTGGCCCTGGTATTTACCGCCCCGGTCTTTGTAGCTGGTCTCGCACACGTCGTCCTTGTCGCTTTCAAAAAACAGCACCTGGGCACAGCCTTCACCGGCGTAGATTTTGGCGGGCAGCGGCGTGGTGTTGGAAAATTCCAGCGTCACATAACCTTCCCACTCCGGCTCGAAGGGTGTCACATTGACGATGATGCCGCAGCGCGCGTAGGTGCTTTTGCCCAAGCAGATGGTGAGCACATTGCGCGGAATACGGAAGTACTCCATGGTGCGGGCCAATGCGAAGCTGTTGGGCGGGATGATGCAAACATCGTCGTGAAAATCGACAAAACTTTTCTCATCGAAGTTCTTGGGGTCCACCACGGTGCTGTGGATATTGGTGAAAACTTTGAATTCAGGCGCGCAACGGATGTCGTAGCCGTAGCTGCTGGTGCCGTAACTGATGATTTTGTTGCCGTCGCGTTGGCGGACCTGGCCGGGCTCGAAGGGCTCGATCATGCCGGTGGTCTCGGCCATGTGGCGAATCCATTTGTCGCTTTTGATGCTCATGGGTGTGAAACTCCTAAGTTGCGCCGATTGTAAGCAAGGCCTTCACCCCCAGGCCGTTACAGCGCAACAGCATCGCCTTCGACAAAGACCGATTGCAATTGCAGGTCGCGGTCGAGCACCACCATATCGGCCCAGGCCCCGGGCAGCAAACGGCCCCGCTGCGCCAGCCCCAGGTGGTCGGCGGCGTGGGTGGATACGCACCGGGAGGCGTCCACCAGGTCCAGCCCCAGCGTGTCCACCAGATTGCGCAGGGCCTGGTCCATGGTCAGGGTGGAGCCCGCCAGCGTACCGTCGGCCAGCCGCACCCCGCCCATGCATTTGAAAACGGTGTGGCGTCCCAGCGCATATTCCCCGTCTGGCATGCCCGCTGCGGCGGTGGAGTCGGTCACGCAGTACAGGCCGGGAATGCAGCGCAAGGCGGCGCGGATGGCACCGGGGTGCACATGCAAGAAGTCGGGAATGATTTCGGCAAAGGGCGCATGGGCCAGCGCCGCACCCACCATGCCGGGTGCCCGGTGGTGCAGGCCGGACATGGCGTTGAACAGGTGCGTAAACCCGGTGGCCCCCTTGTGCAAGGCCGCCACGCCGTCTTCGTAACTGCCACTAGTATGGCCCAGTTGCACCCGAAAGCCGTCGGCGCACAGTCCGGCAATCAGGTCCAGGTTGCCCCCCACCTCTGGGGCCAGCGTGATCAGGCGGATGGGGGCAATCGCATGCAAACGCTGTATCTCCTGGCGACTCACCGGCCGGGCAAAGGGGGGTTGTGCCCCCAGACGCGCCTCACTGATGTAGGGCCCTTCCAGGTGCACACCCAGCACCCGTGCCGCCCCGGCGCTACGCTGCGCACACACCGGGCCCAGCGCGGCAAAGGCAGCGTCCAGATCGGCCAGCGGCGCGGTCATGGTGGTGGCCAGCAAGGCGGTGGTGCCATGGCGCGCGTGCAGCCGGGTGACGTGCTCCACGGCGTCACCGCCTTCCATGATGTCGTGGCCGGCACCACCATGGACGTGTAAATCAATGAAGCCCGGCAGGATCAGGGGCTCGGCGGCCTCGCGCACTTTTTCGACCGCCACGGGTGTGCCGCTGAGGGTGCTGATTTGACCATCGGATCCCCAGGCGATGTGGCCACGGACGAAGCCGGTGGGGGTGAGAATGTTTCCGCTCAAGTGGCGCGTCGTCTGGTTCATGGGGACCTCGGCATTTCAACAACAAAATCGTAACTGATGTTACGCAGCCGCGTCTGATAGGCTCCCTGAATGAAGAAACCAGACCTTGATTTGTACACGGACTATTTGTTGAGCACCTTTGGTGCAGCGACGGCGACGGGCTTGTCGGCGATGGTCGAAGGTGACGTCAGCCATGACCAGATCACACGGTTTTTATCGGCTCAGGATTACACCTCAAAGGACCTGTGGCAGCAGGTTAAGCCAACCGTCAGATCGGTGGAGCGGGAAGATGGCGTGCTGATTTTTGATGACACGATTCAGGCAAAAGCCTGGACAGACGAGAGTGAGTTGATGTGTTGGCACTTTGACCATTGCAGCGGTCGCACGGTCAAAGGAATCAACCTGCTCAACGCGCTGTACTACTGCAACGGGACCTCCATCCCGGTGGCGTTTGAATTGGTGAAAAAGCCGATTCAATACAGCGACATCGCGACC
Organism: Burkholderiales bacterium RIFCSPLOWO2_12_FULL_61_40; assembly: GCA_001770935.1. Lineage (GTDB taxonomy): Bacteria > Pseudomonadota > Gammaproteobacteria > Burkholderiales > Burkholderiaceae_C > Allorhodoferax. Next base: position 84,141 of record MESI01000090.1, read on the forward strand.
AGAAAACTCAAACGCAAAAGTGAAAAAACCAAAAACGAGATGATGCGCGAGATGATCGAAACCTGTATTGGTAACGCCTTGAAATTTCGCTTTGTGCTGATGGACAGCTGGTTTTCCTCAGAGGAGAACTTCGAGTTCATCACGCAACGCGACAAACATTTCATTGCCGCGCTCAAGGACAACCGGTTGATCGCCTTGAGCGAAGAGGACAGGAAGAAGAAGCGTTTTGTTCGCGTAGATGAGCTGGATTTCCCAGAGCAGACTTGCGTGCGCGGCTGGCTCAAGGGATATGCGAAAGAAGTCCTTGTGGTTCGCCAAGTCTTTAAAAACAAGGACGACAGCACCGGGATATTGCATCTGGTTTGCAGTGATTTGACGTGTGACTATGACGCCATCACCACGGGCTACAAAAAACGGTGGCAAGTGGAGGTTTTCCACAAATCCTTGAAGTCCAATGCCAATCTGGCCAAGTCTCCCACGCGAACAGTACGAACCCAAAGTAACCATGTCTTTATGGCCATTTACGCCACCTTCAAGCTCGAATGTTTGAGCATCACCAACAAGCTCAATCCCTTTGCGCTTTGTCGCAAGCTACTCATCAATGCATCGCGCACCGCATACGAACAGCTTCAACTGCTCCGGGCGGCTGCGTAACATCAGCTACTAATGGGAATCTTCGTCCTGTGGCATTTTCTTTCTGATGCAGATTTTGAAGATAGTTTTCTTCTTCGTGCACTCAACCCATTTCGTCCAAGTCGAGGCGGCATCTTTGCGATCTTTCTTATTCTGGCTGCGTTAGCTTTTGAGTCCGGTTTTGTGTTTGAAATCCTGAAACCAGCAGCTATTCGATAAGCAATGGCTAACCCATCATTCAACACGGACTGGCGCGATAAAGCCGCGCCAGCCGGTTAATTCAGAC
>MESI01000091.1:0-7666 GCA_001770935.1 Burkholderiales bacterium RIFCSPLOWO2_12_FULL_61_40
ATGTTGCGATTGCTTGTATTGGCCCTTTTGCTGGCAAACGGCGTCTACTTTGCGTGGGCCAATGGCTTGTTGCGGGCCTACGGCATGGCGCCCGCCCAGCAAAACGAACCGCAGCGTGTGGCCCAGCAGATCAAGCCCGAGGCGGTGCAGCTGCTCACCGCGGCCGAGATCAAAAAAGTGGAAGCCCAGGTGCAGGCTGATCTGGTGCCCAAAGAGTGTTTGCAGGCGGGCACGTTTACCGAGGCCCAGGCCCAGACCCTGCGCAATGCGCTGGAAGACGCCTTGCCTGCGGGGGCCTGGCAACTGGAGTCCGAGCGGGAGCCCGCGCGCTGGATTGTGTACATGGGCAAATACGCCACAGCAGAAGCACAGGCCAAAAAGCGCGCTGAGTTGTCAAAGATGGAAATCAAGACCGAAGCGCTGAACAATCCCGCACTGGAAATGGGCCTTTCGCTGGGGGGCTTTGAGTCCCAGGCGGCGGCCACGGCCGAGCTGGCGCGTCTGGCGCAGCGCGGCATCCGCACCGCGCGCGTGGTGCAGGAGCGCGAGGAAGGCATGGTTTTTGCGCTCACATTGCCCGCCCTCACCGAGGCCATGAAGGCCAAACTGGAGGAGGTCAAACCCGCGCTGGGCGGTAAAGCCCTGAAAAAGTGCGGCTGATCCGCGCCGGTTTCAGGTGCTTTCCGGGCCGCGGGAAAAGCGTACCGTGAAGCAGGTTCCGGGTGGGGTCTGGCCGGGTCGGCTGTCTTCCACCGTGACGGTGGCCTGGTGCTGGCGCGCAATTTCCACCACGATGGGCAGGCCCAGGCCGGAGCCATCCGCCTCGGTGCCCAGCACCCGGTAAAAGGGCTGGAACACCAGCTCGCGTTCGGCCGCCGGAATGCCGGGGCCGGAATCTTCCACCTGCAGCACCAGCACCTTGCTGAACGGGTCAATCAACACCCGCGCCGTGATCATGCCGGGCTTGTCGGCGTGGGACGGGGTGTAGTTGATGGCGTTGTCCAGCAGATTGCGCACCATTTCCTTGAGCAAGGTGGGGTTGCCCATGACGGTGACGCCTTCCGAGCCGGGTTGGGTGCCCTCAAAGCCCAGATCGATGTATTTGTCCATGGCCCGTGGCGCACAGTCGCGGGTGACTTCCATGGTCAGGCGTGCCAGGTCGCAGGGCTGGCTGGTCATGACCGTGCCGCCGCCCTCGGCCCGTGCCAGGGCGAGCAGCTGGTTGACGGTGTGGGTGGCGCGAATGCTGGAGCGCCCGATTTGCCGCAGCGACTGTTTCAGGTCTTCGGCGTTGGCGTCTTCGCGCTGCGCCAGGTCGGCCTGCATGCGCAGTCCCGCCAGCGGGGTTTTGAGCTGGTGCGCGGCGTCGGCCAGGAAGCGCTTTTGTGTGGCAATCGAGTCTTTCAGACGCATCAGCAGGTCGTTCACGGACGCCACCAGGGGCGCCACCTCCAGGGGAACGGCTTCCGCATCCAGCGGGCTCAAATCGTCCGGGCTGCGCGCCCGGATGCGCTCTTCCAGGTGGTTCAGCGGCTTGATTGCCTGCACCAGCGCCAGCCAGACCAGCAGTACCGCCAGCGGCAGGATCACAAACTGCGGCAGCATCACGCCTTTGACAATTTCGGTGGCCAGCACCGAGCGTTTGTCCATGGTTTCGGCCACTTGCACCAGTGCGGGCGTGCCGTTGGGCAGGTCCAGTTTGACCCAGGTGTAGGCCACCTTGATGTCCATGCCGCGAAATTCGGCATCGCGCATGCGTACTTCGCCGGTCCCGATTTTTTCCTCCTCCGGGGGCAGGGGCAAGTCTTTGTCGCCGCTCAGAAATTCGCCAGACGCTCCCAGCACCTGGTAGTACACCGTGTCGGCATCGTCGGCGCGCAGCAGTTCACGCGCGGGCAGCGGGAGGACGAACTGCGCCTTGTTGTGGTGAACGGTGACCAACTGGGCCAGTGTGCCCACGTTGTATTCCAGCGCCCGGTCGAAAGGCTTGCCCGCGATGCCCTGCGCCACCAGCCAGGTCAGGACCAGGCTCACCGGCCACAGCAGCAGCAGCGGCGTGAGCATCCAGTCCAGGATTTCCCCGAACAGGGAGCGTTGCTCGCGCTGGAAAATTTTCACCCGGCCCGCTCCGGGGCTCTGGTTTTGATGGCGAATTGGCCTCTAACCCCCGTGGAATAATCGCAAACAGCTATGAAAAGCATAGCATTTCGATCACGAGGGGATTTTTTCCAGGCAGTAGCCCAGGCCGCGCACGGTGGCGATGCGGATCGGGCCTTTCTCGATCTTCTTGCGCAGGCGGTGGATGTAGACCTCGATGGCGTTGTTGCTCACCTCTTCGCCCCACTCGCACAGCCGCTCCACCAGCTGGTCTTTGCTGACCAGGCGCCCGGCGCGCTGCAGCAGCACTTCCAGCAGGCCCAGTTCACGCGCGGACAGTTCGACCATCTTGCCGTCGATGGTTGCCACCCGCCCGGCCTGGTCGTACACCAGCGGGCCGTGTTTGATGCTGCTGCTGGTGGCGCCCATGCCGCGGCGCACCAGGGCGCGCACGCGGGCTTCGAGTTCCTGCAGGCTGAAGGGTTTGGCCATGTAGTCGTCGGCGCCATAGTCCAGCCCTTTGACGCGTTCGTCCACGCTGTCCGCCGCCGTCAGGATCAGCACCGGCAATGAGGAGCCCCGCCCGCGCAGCTTTTTGAGCACCTCCAGGCCGTGCATCTTGGGCAGGCCCAGGTCGAGAATCAGCAGGTCGAACTCGGTATTGGTCATCAAGGCCGCATCGGCTTCGCTGCCGCTGGCCACATGGTCTACAGCGGCGCCAGCCCCGCGCAGTGCACGCAGCAGTCCGTCGGCCAGCACCTGGTCGTCTTCGGCAATCAAGATCCGCATTTTGTCTCCTTGTGTTGGTCGCGCAGCGTTTCCGCTGGTATGTGCATTCTAGGCGTGCCTCACTAAATTGCGCGCACGGTGATGGCGGGTTTTATTGCCCGCTGTAGGCCTCCAGGCCCAGGGCGATCACGGTGGCAACCTCCGGGCCCACGGCGGCGCGCAGCTCGGCTTCGGCCTGGGCCACGGATTCCTGGTAGGCCAGCAGCCAGGCCAAGCCGGTGCTGGTGAAGCGCACCGGGCGTGCGCGTGCGTCGCTGGGGTCGGTATCGCGCACCACCATGCCCCAGGCTTCGCACTGGGTAACCAGGGTGCCCATGGCCTGTTTGCTCATGCCTGCGCGCTGGGCCAGGTCGGTCAGCCGGGCACCCTCTTGGGGCAGGTGGCGGGTGATGTGGATGTGGGCGGCGCTGATCTGCCCCCGTGCGGCCAGGTGGGCCAGCCCCAGGGGGACTGCGGGGTGGTGGCTCATCAGTGCCATCACATGTGCGTCAAAACGCTCCAGGGCCAGGCGCAACCAATGGCCCAGATGGGTTTGCTGCCACGCGGTCGGGCTGGAAAGGGAGGTATTCGGCATGGCTCAAATAGTAATGCAAACTGACTAAAAAATAGATTTACCAGTTTCAATGATTTGGATTAGACTACTGTTCAAGCATCCAGCCTGTTGTTAAAACCAGATGCTGTTTTGCACTAACCCGCTGCTTTTAAAGGAGATTTTTTCATGGACGCACCCGTCAAAGCCCCCACCCTTGCGGTGAACACCGAAAAAGCCAAAGCCCTGCAAGTGGCGCTGGCGCAAATTGAAAAGCAGTTCGGCAAGGGCACCATCATGCGCCTGGGCGAGGGCGAGGTGATTGAAGACATCCAGGTGGTTTCCACCGGGTCGCTGGGGCTGGACATCGCCCTGGGCGTGGGCGGTTTGCCGCGCGGCCGGGTGGTCGAGATCTACGGCCCGGAATCTTCGGGCAAGACCACGCTAACCTTGCAGGTGATTGCCGAAATGCAAAAACAAGGCGGTCAGTGTGCGTTCATTGACGCCGAGCACGCGCTGGACATCCAGTACGCCCAAAACCTGGGTGTCAACCTGCAAGACCTGCTGATCAGCCAGCCCGACACCGGCGAGCAGGCCCTGGAAATCGTGGACAGCCTGGTGCGCTCCGGCGCCGTGGACCTGATCGTGGTGGACTCGGTGGCGGCTTTGACGCCGAAGGCCGAGCTGGAAGGCGAAATGGGCGACTCCCTGCCCGGCTTGCAGGCCCGCTTGATGAGCCAGGCCCTGCGCAAGCTTACGGCCCATATCAAAAAGACCAACTGCATGGTCATTTTCATCAACCAGATCCGCATGAAGATTGGTGTCATGTTTGGCAGCCCCGAGACCACCACCGGCGGCAATGCGCTCAAGTTTTACGCCTCGGTGCGCCTGGACATCCGCCGTACCGGCACCATCAAAAAGGGGGACGAGGCCATTGGCAACGAAACCAAGGTCAAGGTGGTCAAAAACAAGGTCAGCCCTCCGTTCAAAACGGCGGAGTTCGACATTTTGTTTGGCGAGGGTATCAGCCGCCACGGAGAGATCATCGACATGGGCGTGGCCGCCCACATCATCGAGAAATCCGGGGCCTGGTACGCCTACAAAGGCGAAAAAATTGGCCAAGGCCGGGACAACTCCCGTGAATTCCTGCGTGAAAACCCGGACCTCTCCATCGAGATCGAAAACAAGGTGCGCGAGTCGCTGGGTATTCCCATGCTGGCGGTGGACGTTGCTGCCAAAGCCAAGGGCGCAGCAAAAAAAGCAGAAAAGGCCGAATAGGTCCGAAAACAGTGCGCAAGCAGCTATGAAAATAGTAGCAAAAGCTGGTTCAATGCCAGGCCCCGCCTGATGGCGACCCTGGCATTGACGCTCAAAGGCCGGGCCCTGCGCCTGCTCAGTGCACGCGAGTATTCGCGCGCCGAGCTGGAGCGGCGCTTGGCAGCGTACGAGGAGGTGCCCGGCAGTCTGGAAAGCGTGCTGGACGAGCTCCAGGCCAAGGGTTTTATCAGTGCGCAGCGGGTGCTGGAGTCGGTCCTTCACCGCCGGGCGGCCAAGCTGGGTACGGCCCGCATCCGCCAGGAATTGCAGAGCAAGGGGCTGGAGCCCGAAGCGGTAGCACAAGCCGTAGAGCAACTGCGCGCCAGTGAAGTGGACCGGGCACGCGAGGTCTGGCGCAAGAAATTCGGCACCCCACCCGCCGACAGCGCAGAGCGTGCCAAGCAGATGCGCTTTTTGGCAAGCCGGGGGTTTGGCGGGGACGCCATCCACCGGGTGGTGTCTGGCGCATCGGACGACTGATTTACAAATCCAGCATCAGGCGCAGGTTTTGCACGGCGGCGCCGCTGGCGCCTTTGCCCAGGTTGTCCAGTCGGGCGATCAGAACGGCATGGGCGAAACGATCCATGCCCGCGTCGTTGGCAAAAACCCGCAGTTCCATCCGGTTGGTGTTGGCCAAAGCCACGGCGTCAAGCTTCAGGTCCGGCGTGGCGGGCTCCACGCTGACCCATTCGCTGCCTTGGTAGTGCTGTGCGAGGGCGGCATGCAGGTCTTGCGCACTGGGGCGGTTGGGCAGCAGGTCCAGATGCAGTGGCAATTGCACCAGCATGCCTTGCGCAAAGTTACCCACCGAGGGCACAAACAAGGGGCGCCGGGTCAGGCCGGTGTAGCACATGATTTCGGGAATGTGCTTGTGCTTCAGGCCCAGTCCGTACAGCTCCATCGGCGGTGCCGTGCCCTTTTCGTAGGCTTCGATCATGGGCCTGCCGCCACCGGAGTAGCCACTGATGGCGGGTAAACACACCGGGAAATCGGCAGGCAACAGCCCGGCGTCGACCAGGGGGCGGATCAGCGCAATGGCACCCGTGGCGTAGCAGCCGGGGTTGGCCACCCGGCGCGCCTGTGCCACGGCGTCGCGTTGTGCCGCAGCCAGTTCCGGAAACCCGTAGACCCAGCCCGGTGCGGTGCGGTGGGCTGTAGAGGCGTCGATGATGCGCGGCCCCGGGCGTCCGGTGTCGCGTTCGATGGCGTCGACCATGGCCACCGACTCCACCGCTGCATCGTCGTGCAGGCACAGAATCACCAGATCGGCTTGCGCCATCAGGGCGCGTTTGGCGTTGGCGTCCTTGCGCAGGGCGGCATCAATGCTCAGAACCTGCACGCCGGGCAGGGTTTGCAAGCGTTCACGGATCTGCAAACCGGTGGTGCCGGCTTCACCATCAATAAATATTTTCTTCATAAAAGATGTGGGTTTCCGAGGTAAAAGGGACGCGTGTGCCGCCACCTTGCGGGCCACTGTAAGGCAAGTACAAGATTGGTGCGTTGCAGCATGATACATTTCCGGTTTGCTACGCCCAGTGCCATCTGTACACCCCAATGTGATTGCAGTATGGTGATAATTGTCATTTCCTGAGAGAGCCCTCATGAAGATTCACGAATACCAAGGCAAGGAAATCTTGCGCCAAGCTGGTGTACCGGTGCCCCGTGGCATTCCGGCATTCACCGTTCAAGAAGCGGTGGAAGCCGCCCAAAAACTGGGCGGCCCGGTCTGGGTTGTCAAAGCGCAAATCCATGCAGGTGGTCGCGGCAAGGGCGGCGGTGTCAAGCTGGCACGCTCCATCGACGACGTCAAAAAGCTGGCGAGTGAAATTTTGGGCATGCAGCTCATCACCCACCAGACTGGTCCCGAAGGCCAAAAAGTTCGCCGCTTGTTGATCGAAGACGGCGCAGACATCAAAAAAGAATACTACGTGTCGGCCGTGACCGACCGCGCCACCCAGCGTGTGGCCATGATCGTCTCCAGCGAAGGTGGCATGGACATCGAGGAAGTGGCGCACTCCACGCCCGAGAAGATCGTCACCGAAATCATCGACCCCGCCACCGGTTTGACCGACGCCCAAGCCACGAAACTGGCCGACGCCATTGGTGTGCCAGCGGGCTCCACCGCGCAAGCCGTGGATGTGCTGCAAAAGGTCTACAAGGTGTACATGGACACCGACGCATCGCTGGTTGAAATCAACCCGATGATTCTGGAAGGCAATGGCAATATCAAAGCCATCGATGCCAAGTTCAACTTTGACGCCAACGCGCTGTTCCGCCACCCAGAAATCGTGGCCTACCGCGATCTGGACGAAGAAGATCCGGCCGAAGTCGAAGCCAGCAAGTTTGACCTGGCCTACATCAGCCTGGACGGCGACATTGGTTGCCTGGTCAACGGTGCCGGTCTGGCCATGGCGACCATGGACACCATCAAGCTGTTTGGCGCGGAGCCAGCCAACTTCCTGGACGTGGGCGGCGGCGCCACCCCCGAGAAGGTGACCGAAGCCTTCAAGATCATGTTGAAAAACCCCAAGGTCAAGGCCATTTTGGTCAACATCTTCGGCGGCATCATGAAGTGCGACACCATCGCCACCGGCGTGATCACCGCCTGCAAGGCGACCAATCTGAATGTGCCGCTGGTCGTGCGCATGAAGGGTACCAATGAAGAATTGGGCAAGAAGATGCTGGCCGAATCCGGTCTGCCGATCATCAGCGCTGACACCATGGCCGATGCGGCTGAAAAAGTGGTCGCGGCCGTCAAAGCCGCATCGTGAAACTTTGCGGGACAGACCGCAGCTACGCGAAGCGAGCCAGCTCTGTCCCCAACTGACTAGGAACATCATGTCGATCCTCATCAATAAAGACACCAAAGTCATCACCCAAGGCATCACCGGCAAGACCGGCCAGTTCCACACTGAAAAGTGCCAGGAATACGCC
>MESI01000091.1:7675-29667 GCA_001770935.1 Burkholderiales bacterium RIFCSPLOWO2_12_FULL_61_40
ACGCCAACGGCAAAGAATGCTTCGCAGCGGGTGTGAACCCCAAGAAGGCGGGCGAATCCATTTTTGGCATCCCCATTTTCGCTTCGGTGAAAGAAGCTGCCGCCCAAACGGGCTCCACCGTTTCCGTGATCTATGTGCCTCCAGCAGGCGCCGCCGCCGCTATCTGGGAAGCCGTGGAAGCGGACCTGGACCTGGCGATCTGTATCACCGAAGGCATTCCGGTCAAGGACATGCTGGAAGTGCGCAACAAGATGCGCGCCAAAGAAGCCGCTGGTGGCAAGAAGACTTTGCTGTTGGGACCCAACTGCCCTGGTCTGATCACGCCTGACGAGATCAAGATCGGCATCATGCCCGGTCACATCCACCGCAAGGGCCGTATTGGCGTGGTGAGCCGCTCCGGTACCTTGACTTACGAAGCCGTGGCGCAGTTGACCGAAATCGGTCTGGGCCAGTCCAGCGCAGTCGGCATTGGTGGCGACCCTATCAATGGCCTGAAGCACATCGACATCATGCAGGCCTTCAATGACGACCCCGATACCGATGCCGTCATCATGATTGGTGAAATCGGTGGACCGGACGAAGCCGAAGCAGCCCGTTGGTGCAAGCTCAATATGAAGAAACCCATCGTTGGTTTCATTGCGGGCGTGACCGCTCCTGCGGGCAAGCGCATGGGCCACGCCGGTGCCTTGATCTCTGGCGGCGCCGACACGGCCGATGCCAAGCTGGCAGTGATGGAAGAGTGCGGTTTCAAGATCACGCGCAATCCCTCTGAAATGGCAAAGCTGTTGAAGGCAATGCTTTAATTTGCCAGGCGTGGCCGCTTGATGCGGCTATCTAAAATACCAAGCCGGATTTCCTGAGGGACAATCCGGCTTTGTTGTTTGTGTGCCTTGGGCATCAATAGAGAAAGAAGACCGTGGAAGAATTCCTCACCGCCCATTTTTGGATCGCTGTCGGGCAAATCATCATGATTGATATTTTGCTGGGTGGCGACAATGCCGTGGTGATTGCCTTGGCATGCCGCCAGTTGCCAGCAAATCTGCGCACCAAGGGCATTTTGTGGGGGACCGCCGGCGCGATTGTGCTGCGCGTCGTCCTCATTGCTTTTGCGTTGACGCTGTTGCAGGTGCCTTTTTTGAAGCTGGTCGGCGCGGTTCTTTTGCTGTGGATCGGTGTCAAGCTGCTGGTGCCCGAGGGGGAAGACGAGCACTCCAGCATCCAGGGCAGTGACCGGCTGTGGGCTGCGGTCAAGACGGTGATTGTGGCAGACCTGGTCATGAGCATTGACAACGTCATTGCCATTGCGGGTGCGGCAACCAATGCGGGAGGGCAGCACCAGTTGCCACTGGTGATTTTTGGTCTCCTGGTCAGCATCCCCATCATTATTTCGGGAAGCCAATTGGTGCTTAAACTGATGGACCGCTTCCCGTTCATCATCACGGCAGGCGGTATGTTGCTGGGGTGGATTGCAGGCACCATGGCACACAGCGACCCGGCTTTGCAGGACCTCATTCCGCAAAACTCCATGTGGAATTATGGGGCGGGTATGCTCGGAGCCATGCTTGTCTTTCTCGTAGGGATGGCACTGAAACGGCGCGGACAAAAGCTCCAGTGAGAAGGCGTTTCTGCAGGGGGCGCCTTACCCTTTGGGCCGCTCTGGATGCCGTTGGTCAAAAAACCACAGGGATCCGTGAAGAAGGCCCTTGTCTGCAACGAATTCGTCTGCTACCGTAGTGTCTTGCCTCGATCTTTGGTCGGGAATTATTATGGGTCAGTCGTACTGGCCAAGGGCAGCCCAATACGGGGCAGAGGTGGCTAGTGGCGAAATCATCATCGAAAAAGAGCCCTTTTTGGCGAGCGGATTGGTTCGCAGGGGTGGCCATTGTGCTGGCGGTTATTGTGCTGCACACGGCGACGGACTTTATCGGGACGCTGGAGCGCCGGTATTACGACTTTGCCAGCACCAGTACCTCGCGGCAGCCTTCGGACCGGATTGCTGTCATCGCCATTGATGACCAGAGTATTGCCAATATTGGCCGGTGGCCTTGGCCGCGCGACGTGCATGCCAGACTCGTTGACCAACTGGCGGCTGCCAAAGCAAAAACCATTGTGCACACGGCCTTCTTTTTTGAGCCGCAGGTGGACCCCGGTTTGGTGTTCATTCGCAAGATGAAAGATGCGCTGGGCGTGTCGGCGGATGCATCTGCAGCCAATGAACAAGTGGCCAAGTTGATTTCTGAAGCGGAAGCTGCCCTTGACACCGATGCGGTGCTGGCCGCCAGCCTGCAAAGGGCAGGCAATGTGCTGCTTCCGTCGGTTTTTACCTTGGGGGAGCAGCAAGGCAACCCTGACAACCCGTTGCCACCCTATGCACTGAAGAGTGCCTTGAACGATGCCAATGGATTTTCAATTCCGGCTACGCGTGGCCAACAACCGATTGAGTCCATTGGCAACGCCGCTGCCGGCATTGGCCATTTGAACCAGTTCCCCGATGTGGATGGCGCGGTGCGGCGGGAGCCGCTGTTGGTGAACTACTATGGCAAAGCCGTGCCCTCCATGGCCTTGCTGGCGGCCTTCAAAAGTCTGAATTTGTCCGCATCGGATGTTCGGCTGAATGCGGGCGAATCCGTGCAAATTGGGAAATTGCATGTGAAAGCCGATGATGCGGCGTTGATGCTGCCCCAGTTCTACAAAGGGCGCGACGGCAAACCTGCGTTTGCAGTGGATTCGTTTTACGACGTGCTTACAGGCAAAATTCCCGCAGCCAAGTACGCCGACAAAATTGTGATCATCGGAGCCACCGCCGCCGGTGTGGGGGTGCAGTTTCCCGTGCCAGGCCATGCCGCTTTGTCTCCGGCAGAGACCATCGCCCATATAACGTCCAGCATTCTCAGCGAGCACTTTATTGTCCAGCCCGTCTGGGGCATCTGGGCAACCCTGGCGGTGTTCCTGCTGGTGGCGGCTTATGTCATCGTGGCCTTGCCCCGCTTGTCGGCAGGCATGGCGGCCACGGTCACGCTCGTGTTTTTCACCGCCTTGTTGGCGGTGGAGTTTGGCTTGCTTTCTGCGGCTGCCATCTGGCTTCAGTTGGTGTTTCCCGCAGCCGTCTTGGCATTGGGTCACTTGGCCTTGACCACGAAGCGGTTCTTGATGACCGAAGCAGGTAAGGTCAAAGCCGACGAGGAGTCGGCGGAGACCAGCCGCATGATGGGGCTGGCTTTGCAGGGGCAAGGCCAACTGGATATGGCGTTTGACCGCTTTCGCCGTGTCCCCATGGGGGATGCCGTCATGGGGAACCTGTACAGCCTGGCGCTGGATTTTGAGCGCAAACGCCAGTTCAACAAAGCGGAAGCGGTGTACGAGCACATGGCGGCTTATGACAAAGACTACAAGGACATCAAAGCCAAACTGAGCCGCGCTAAAAATCTCTCCGAAACCGTCATGCTGGGGGGTGGCAGCAGCCATCCTGGCGGCACCATGCTGCTCGATGGGGGGGCGGTGGAAAAGCCCATGCTGGGCCGATACCAGGTGGAAAAAGAGTTGGGTAAAGGTGCCATGGGGGTGGTGTACTTGGGCAAAGACCCCAAGATTGGCCGTGTCGTAGCCATCAAAACCATGGCCCTGAGTCAGGAGTTTGCAGGGGAAGAGTTAACCGATGCGCGGGAGCGCTTTTTCCGTGAGGCGGAAACGGCAGGTCGTTTGCAGCACCAAAATATTGTCACCATATTTGATGCGGGCGAAGAGCACGATCTCGCCTTCATCGCCATGGAGTTTCTCAAAGGACGTGACCTCGCCGAGTTTTGCAAAGGTGACCATTTACTCCCGGTGTCTACGGTCGTGAGCATCGTGGCGCGTGTGGCCGAGGCACTTGCCTATGCCCACAAGCAAAATGTGGTGCACCGCGATATCAAGCCGGCCAATATCATGTACGAGCTGGAAAGTGACACGGTCAAGGTGACCGACTTTGGTATTGCACGGATCACGGACTCCAGCAAGACCAAAACCGGTCTGGTGTTGGGGACGCCCAGTTTCATGTCGCCCGAGCAACTCGCAGGCAAGAAAGTGGATGGTCGATCGGACCTGTATTCCTTGGGTGTGATGCTGTTCCAAATGCTGGTGGGCATGTTGCCTTTTCGTGGTGAGTCCATGGCCGAACTGATGTATAAAATCGCCAACGAAGAAGCGGCAAACATACGTACTATTCGACCTGAACTTCCGGTGAGTTTGGCGAGTGTCGTTGAGCGTGCCTTGAGCAAGCGACCGGAAACACGTTACCAGGATGGGGACCAGTTCGCTGCTGATTTGCGCGGCGCATTGGGACAATTCATTCAAAGTACGGTGGCGCCATTGAAAAACCACTCCGTGAGCGAAAATTTGGCGGCCCAGAAAACAGTGGCTTTTTCCGCAACGGTGCCCGCAAGTCCCATTGGTTTTGAGAAGACTGCAGCACAAAATGCGGTGGAACCTCGCCAACCTCCCATGGGTGGTGGCGCTGATATAGAGATTTAACCCATATGAACTACCGGTTTTGCGCAAAAACTGATCCGGGCCGCGCCCGTGACAACAACGAAGACTCTGTGGTTTTTGACGAAAGCACGGGTATTGCTGTGCTAGCGGATGGAATGGGCGGTTACAACGCGGGTGAAATTGCCAGTGGGATGGCCACAGCATTTATCAAATCCGAGCTGAGCCGTTGGCTGTCCGAGGCGGGGCCCGGTGCATCCATCCGGGAAGTGCGTCGCGCCATGGAAATATGTGTGGACAACGCAAATTTGTCCATATTCAATTCGGCCAATTCCAATGCCAGTTATTCAGGTATGGGAACCACACTGGTCATGGCGGTTCTTCGGGGCGACCGGTTATTGGTCGGTCATATTGGGGACTCACGCTGTTATCGTTTGCGCGCCGGTGTATTGAGCCAAATCACCAAGGACCATTCTCTGTTACAGGAGCAAATCGATGCGGGTTTGATCTCTCCTGAGCAGGCTGCCAATTCGTCGATCAAGAACCTGGTCACCCGGGCATTGGGGGTGGATGAGCCGGTCCTGCTGGAGGTCAATGAACACCTGGTTGAGGCCGGAGATCTCTATCTCATGTGCTCCGACGGTTTGTCTGATATGGTGGACGATGCAGGGATCGCTAGAATCGTCATTTCCGACTTGGACTTGGAGCAAAAGGCGGCCCAGTTGATTGATGCCGCCAATGCCAATGGCGGTAGAGACAATATCTCGGTGCTGCTGGTGGGAATCACTGAGTCGACCGAAAAGCGGGGCCTAATCGCACGCTTGCTTGGGAAGTAGAAAATATATGCATTTTCCGGAAACAAATTACACAAGAAGGAGTCGATCATGCCAAAAATGATCGTGTCGATCGATGAGGTCGTGATCAAGGAAGTACAACTGACCAAGGACCGGACCACCTTGGGCCGTAGACCGTACAACGACATCGTGATCGACAACCTTGCGGTGAGTGGTGAACATGCGGTGCTTCAGATGACCGGAAACGAGGTGTTTCTGGAAGATCTCAATAGCACCAACGGCACCTATCTGAATGGCAAAGCCATCAAGAAACAGCAGTTGAAAAATGGCGATAGCGTTGAAATTGGCAAATACAAAATCAAGTTTGTCGGCGATGACGCGGTCAACAATTTCGACAAAACGATGGTGGTCAAGGCCCGTCCCGCTCCCGCACCGCAGTACGCAAGTGCGGCGGCCTCACCTGCTGGTCCTCCCACTGTCGCGGGCGACTCCACGGGATTCGGTGCATTTCATGCGGCAATCAAGGTGTTGTCGGGTGCCGCGTCGGGGCGGGAAGTTCCTCTGACCAAGGTGGTCACCACGATTGGAAAACCCGGTGTTGCCGTTGCGGCAATCACCCGCCGTCAGCAAGGATTTGTGGTCCACCATGTGGAGGGCGCTGGCAATCCCATGTTGAACGGCACGCCGATTGGGTCAACCCCTACCTCTTTGAAAAATGGAGATTTGATCGAGCTTGCGGGCACACAAATGCAATTTGTGCAAACCTGACAGCTTGTGCTTCTTTAGCACCGCTGTTTGCGCGCCGATTCTCAGTTAAGTTGACATGAAATCGATCGCGAGACATTGGCCACGCATTGCGGTGACACTGCTGCCGGTGCTTTTTGCCTTGTTGCATGCCATCGGCGTGGTGCACATCGGTGTCTTGCAACGCCTGGACGACATTATTTACGACGCGCGGCTGCGAGCGACCAGTCCCAAGTCACTGGACTCGCGTATCGTCATTGTCGACATTGACGAAAAGAGCCTTGCAGAGGCCGGTCGTTGGCCTTGGAGCAGAAACAAACTGGGCCAGTTGGTCGACGAATTGTTCGACCAGCAAAAGGTGGCGCTGCTGGGCTTTGACGTGGTTTTTGCAGAGGCCGATGAAAGCTCTGGCCTGGCCCGGCTGACCGAATTGTCGCGCAATGAACTGAAAGACCAGGCGGGCTTTGCAGAGCGCTTGCGCCAATTGCAGCCTTCGCTGGATTTTGATCGTATTTTTGCCGCAACGCTGGAAAAACGGCCGGTGGTGATGGGTTACTACCTTTCCAGCGAGCGTGAGGGACGGGCCTCCGGCGTATTGCCCGCACCCGTGTTGTCCAAAGACGCACTGCAAGGGCGGCAAATTCGGGCCACCTCATGGAGTGGTTACGGCTCCAATATCGACGTGTTGGCCAAGGCGGCGCCTATGGCTGGTTACTTCAACTCTATTCCCGACGGGGATGGCGTGGTCCGCTCCCTGCCCTTGCTGGCAGAGTACAAGGGGCAATACTACGAATCCTTTGCGCTGGCCATGTTTCGGGCCTTGGCGGGTCTGCCGACCGTAGCGCCTGGTTTTTCCAATGAGCGGTTTTTGTCGCGCCGTTACCAGGGCGTGGATCGGTTGTTGCTCAAGCAGGGGGATAAATCCCTCGCCATCCCTGTAGACGAGAAGATGGCCACCTTGGTGCCCTATAGGGGCCCTGGTGGTGTGGACGGCGGGTCGTTCCGGTACATCTCGGCATCGGATATTCTTGCCAAGCGACTGCCCGCGGGCAGTCTCAAGGACAAAATCATTCTTGTGGGAACTACCGCTCCGGGCTTACTGGATTTGCGCGTGACACCCATGAGTGAGACTTACCCAGGGGTGGAAGCCCACGCGAATTTGATTTCGGGGTTTTTGGACGGCAACGTCCTGGTCAAGCCCGATTACGCATTGGGCTACGAGGTGGTTTTGCTGGTCATTGCCGGTTTGATTTTGGCCCTGGGTTTGCCTTTGCTTTCCGCTTTGCGCGCAGTTGCTCTTAGTGCAGGAGTCATTGGCCTATTGTTCGGTTTGAACTTCTGGTTGTATTCGTCCTATGGATTGGTGCTGCCCTTGGCATCGGCACTCACCATGGCCATCACGGCTTTTGCGCTCAACATGAGCTACGGCTACTTTGTCGAGAGCCGATCCAAGCGGGAACTTGCCAACCTATTTGGCACCTACGTGCCTCCTGAGCTGGTAGATGAGATGGTTAAAGACCCCGACAGTTACAGCATGAAAGCGACCAGCCGCGAGTTGACTGTGATGTTTTGCGATATGCGGGGCTTCACCAAGATGTCAGAGCACATGGAGCCCGTACAGCTGCAAGAGTTGTTGACGGGGGTGTTCAGTCGGTTGACCAGCTTGATTCGGGCCAACCGGGGAACCATCGATAAATACATGGGCGACTGTGTCATGGCGTTTTGGGGTGCACCGGTTGAAACCGCCGAACACGCCCAACTGGCCGTGAAATCGGCTATGGAAATGGCCAATGCCGTGCGCGACATCAATTTGGACCACCGTGCGCGAGGGCTGCCAGACATTGGCATCGGGATTGGTCTCAATACGGGGACCATGTGTGTGGGCGACATGGGGTCCAACATCCGGCGCAGTTACACCGTCATTGGCGATGCGGTGAATTTGGGTTCGCGGCTGGAAGGCCTGTCCAAGGCCTATGGGCTCGATATCGTGGTCAGTGAGTCCACACGCAAACTGGCCCCCAATTTCGCCTGGCAAGAGCTGGATCGCGTCCGTGTCAAAGGCAAAGACCAGGCGGTTGCCATTTATTGGCCCATGGCGCCCACAGAAAGAATGACCCCGGAAGCTGCCAATGAACTGAAGACCTGGGCAAGCTTTATCCGGGCCTACAGGGCGCAAAATTGGGACCAGGCCGATGTGCTGTTGATCAACCTATTGCGCATGAATGCCAAAAAATACCTGTACCAACTGTATTCGGAGCGAGTAGCCTCCATGCGGCTGCTGCCCTTCGACCCCGAATGGGACGGCGCAACCAATTTCGAAACCAAGTGAGGCGCACGCTGTGAAAGTACGTGTACTCGGCTGCTCAGGCGCCATCGCCAAGGATTGCCGCACCACGTCGTTCCTGATTGATGGTGAACTTTTGGTGGATGCCGGGACGGGTGTTGGTGATTTGACCCTGGATGAAATGCAGGGTATTCACCACGTGCTGCTGACACACTCCCATTTGGACCATGTAGCGGCACTGCCCCTCATGGTGGATGCCATTGCGTCCAAACGCACAGAGCCTTTGAAAATTCACGCACTGGCTGGCACGATCACGGCACTCAAGGCGCATATTTTTAATAATGTGATCTGGCCCGATTTCAGCCGTATCCCAAGCCCGCAAGCCCCGTTTATCAGTTTCCATGAGATTCGACACGGGCAGACCTTGCGCTTTGGGAACAAGTTGGTCGAAGTATTGACTGCTGTACATACCGTACCTGCCGCCGGATTTGCTGTCACCGCAGGGCATGGTTGTTGGGTGTTCACCGGTGACACCGAGCGCAACCCGGCGTTCTGGCAGCGTGTCAACCAACTCAATGTGGCCATGCTGGTGATTGAAACTGCTTTCAGCAACCGTGAGAAAGACCTGGCCCGGCGCAGTTTGCATTTGTCGCCCACCGTCCTGGCCAATGAGCTGGACTGCATTGCCAGAGGCAAAAATTACCCGATCTACATTACCCATACCAAGCCAGCCGAAACCGAACAGATCATGGCGGAGATACAAAGATTTGACCAAACCCAACCGTTCGGTCCCAATGTGACACACGACATTCGGTGGCTGCGCGCAGGGCAGGAGTTTGACATATGAACGCAGTGACCGTCCCCGGTGCCTCGGAGCGGCCATCGGAGCAGGCCTTTTATGAGTCGCAGAAGCTGTCCACCAAGAAGCGGGGGATGACCTTTGAGGCCTTGTTTTATCGTCAGTTGCACCATGTCACCGCACGGATTCACGACACCGAAAATCTTGAGCAGATCATGCTGGAGGCAAGCCAGGACATCTGCAAACTTCTGAATGCCGACCGATTGACCTTGTATGCCGTCAACGAAGACCAGACCGCCATTGTTTCCAAGATCAAAACCGGGCTCAACAGCACCAGTGACCTCAAGCTGCCCATAACGCCGCAGAGTATTGCGGGCTACGTGGCGTTCAGCAAAACCTCGCTGAACCTCGCCGACGTGTATGACGACGAGGCCCTCAAACGGGTCCACCCCTCTCTGACCTTTTTGAAACAGGTGGACAAACGCTCTGGCTACCGGACCCGGCAAATGCTGGTCGCCCCCATTTTGGACGGAGACACCTTGCATGGTGTGCTGCAGGTGATCAATAACAAAAGCGACGAGCCATTTGGGGAGTTGGAAGTTGATGGGGTGGCCGAACTGTGCAAGACGCTGGCCACGGCCATTCGCCAGCGCGCCAAAAAGGTGGATGACAGTCCGCAAAAACGGGCAGGCAAATACGATGGCTTGCTATTGGACGGCGTACTCACGGAAGGTGAGTTGGACCAGTGCATTCAGGATGCCCGCAATGAGGGGCTTGCTGTTGAGCATTTGCTCATGGCCAACTACAAGATCAGGCCTGTGCAGATGGGGCCTTCGCTTGCCAAGTTTTTCGGGGTCCCTTACGAACCCTTCAATGCCGGGCGCATCCGGTCCGAAATGCTGCATGGTCCTCTGAAGCGCGAATTCATTGAGGAGCAGGGGTGGATTCCGCTGGAGGAGTCCCCCGAGGGGCTGGTGATTATGTGCATGGACCCGGAGGCGGTTCGCGGCTCCCGAATCGTGCCGCAGGTCTTTCCGCGCATTTCAAAATTTTCCTATCGGGTCACCACCCAAACGGAGTTTCAGGAAACTTTGGTGCAGCTGTTTGGTGGAGCTGCTGACACCAGCACCATCGACCAACTGCTGGCGGACATGGACGGCGGCCCCATTGACGATGGCGCCAACGACGACTCACTGGAGTCGGCAGCGGCGGACAACGAATTGGTCAAGTTCGTCAACAAGGTCATCATCGACGCTTACAACCAGAAGGTTTCCGACATCCACATCGAACCCATGCCGGGCAAACTCAAGACCGGCATACGTTTTCGCATCGACGGTAGCCTGGTGCCCTACGTAGAAGTACCCGCACACTTCCGCCAGGCCATGGTCACGCGCCTGAAGATCATGTGTGACCTGGATATTTCCGAGCGCCGCAAGCCGCAAGACGGCAAGATCAAATTCAAAAAATACGGACCGCTCGACATTGAGCTTCGGGTCGCCACCATTCCCTCTGCGGGTGGTGTGGAAGACGTGGTGATGCGGATTTTGGCGGCAGGTGAGCCGATTCCACTGGACAAGCTGGGCCTCACCCCCCACAACAAAGAACGGGTCATCAAAACCATCGAAAAGCCTTACGGCCTGTTCTATGTCTGTGGCCCCACCGGCTCCGGTAAAACCACCACGCTGCACTCCATTCTCAAACACCTGAATACGCCAGATACCAAAATCTGGACCGCCGAGGATCCGGTGGAGATCACCCAAAAAGGGCTGCGCCAGGTGCAGATCAACCGCAAAGCGGGGATCGATTTCGCGCTGGTTATGCGGGCGTTCTTGCGGGCGGACCCCGACATCATTATGGTTGGAGAGTCGCGGGACAAGGAAACGGTGGCCATGGGGGTCGAAGCCTCACTCACCGGGCACCTGGTGTTTTCCACCCTGCACACCAACTCGGCCCCCGAGTCCATCACCCGTTTGCTGGACATGGGCATGGACCCTTTCAACTTTGCCGATGCGCTGCTGGGCATTCTGGCGCAACGGCTGGCCAAAAAGTTGTGCGACTGCAAAGAGACTTATGTGCCGGATGCCGAAGAAATGCGCCTGTTCGCCGCCGAATACGCCGAAGAACTGCGCCACTCGGTCGCCTGGAAAGCCGACTATGCTGGTGAAACCAAAAAACTGATTGAGAGCTGGCATACGCTGTACGCAACGGATGGCCAACTCAAGTTCTACCGCCATGTGGGCTGCGACAAATGCAACAAGACCGGCTACAAAGGCCGCATCGGCCTGCACGAACTGTTGATTGCCGATGACGGTATCAAAAAGCTGATTCAGGAGCGTGCCCGGGTGGCTGAGATATTTGCAGCGTCGGTAGAAGGCGGCATGCGCACCCTGAAGATGGACGGCATGGAGAAAATCATGATGGGCCTGACGGATTTGAAGATGGTGCGGTCGGTGTGTATCAAGTGATCATGTCAGCATGACAAAAATGTCATGTCGGCTAATTTTTGCCAAAAAATGACATGCCATTTTGCAAAATTACACAGCAATGTGCGTGTATTTGTAAGCTTCTGATGCTTCTTGATGTTGGCATGAAAGCTGCTAAATATGTTTTGTTAGTTCTCTTACTTTAACCAAGGAGTTTCAAATGAAGCGCTCTATGCAAAAGGGTTTTACCCTGATCGAATTGATGATCGTGGTAGCGATCATCGGTATTTTGGCAGCTGTGGCGCTGCCTGCTTACCAAGATTACACAATCCGCGCCCGTGTGTCGGAAGGTGTGGCCTTGGCATCCGGTGCCAAAACCATGGTTGGCGAAAACAGCGCTACTGCGGTTGAGTTGGCAGCCACCCGTACCACTTGGAATGCGCAGTCTAATAATTTAGGTGCTGTCAGCAAATACGTGACCTCCGTGTTGATTACCGACCTTACCGGAGAGGTGGTAGTGACTTTCAACGCAGCCAACGTCGGTAACATCGCCGCAAATTCTGCGCTGGTCTACACTCCTTATGTTCAAACTGGAGCCGCTGGAGCCAATGGTCCGGTGGCCTTTACAGTTAACTTCATCGCCACGCCGCCTGCGACCGGTACGGTTGATTGGGGTTGCGCCTCCGCAACCAATGCTGTTTCGGCGGCTCGTTTCCTGCCTGTGATCACGGCTGCTGCAGTGCCGATGCTCGCAAAGTATGCTCCGGGCGAGTGCCGTTAAGTTAATTGATGTAGGCTAAAAAAGGGCGCTAAGGCGCTCTTTTTTTCGCCAAATTCACTGCTTCACCATACTCCGGAGGTGCTGTGAGCAGGTATTGGCAGCAAGGCTTCACGCTGGTTGAGTTGATGCTTGTGGTGGCTATCATTGGCATACTGGCCGCCATTGCATTGCCTGCTTATCAAGACTACACCATACGCGCACGGGTGAGTGAAGGTGTAGCCCTTGCCGCCAGTGCAAAGTCCATGATTGATGAAAATGCCCATACCCCAGTGGAGCTCGCCGCAACCACCACCACATGGAATGCCCAAGCCGGGGGGCGCGGTGCCGTCAGTAAATATGTGAAAAGAATGTTGCTCAATGGCGCAACAGGCGAGGTGACCGTGCGTTTCAATGAGGCCAGCGTAGGTGCTATCGCGGCGGACTCTGAGCTGGTTTTTACCCCCTACATACGAGGGGGGGGAGTTCCGGTGAATCTTGCGCCTAACTTTGTCGCTACGCCCCCGGTGACGGGCCCTTTGGATTGGGGCTGCGCCTCAGCGACCAATCTTGTTTCAAGCGGCCGTGCCATGCCGGTGGTCACCCCTTCGACGACTCCCCTGTTGGCCAAGTTTGCTCCAGGAGAGTGTCGTTGAGTAAGCGCGCTTGTAAGCTGTGTCAAAATTCTGTTGGAGTCGCATAAATGGGGGCTCATTCGCTATGAGTCTGCGTCTTGACAGCTAAACTGCTTCAAGTAGTCCGTAGTGCGCCTCTTCTTTCGTCTATGGAGCATTTTTAACCATACTTATTTGAGTGTTTACACATGCAGTGGATAGAACGGGGACGTGCAGCCTCTTGGCACTTGTTGGGCAGTTTAATCATGGCATCGCTGGCCGCAATGCTGGTGTTTCTGGTTTGGTTTCCCTATCCTTACCGCGAGGTGTCGGGGGGGCGTGAACTATTCGGATTGATTGTGGCGGTAGACGTCGTCCTAGGCCCGCTACTCACTTTCATCGTCTTCAACCGTAGCAAACCGAGCAAAGAACTATGGCGTGATTTGGCTATGGTTGTAGCGCTGCAACTGGCCGCCTTGGGCTACGGTTTGTGGTCGGTACACACCGCACGACCGATCTATCTGGTGCATGAGGTAGACCGTTTCAAGGTGGTGACGTTGGTCGACATTGACCCCGCGGAACTATCCCAGGCACCGCCGCAGTTTCGCGAAATACCGCTGTACGGTATTCGTGTGATAGGGGCGCGCACGGCCCGCAATAACAGCGAACTGTTCAGTGCCGTCGAGTCAGCCATCGCCGGCAAGGATATTTCCGCCATGCCCAGCCGCTGGCAAGAACTGGGCGCCACATCGCAGGCGCAAATTCGGCATTTTGCCCGCAGCGCAGCCTTTCTACGCGGTCGTGCAAAGGATGGTGGAGTGGCGTTGGACCGTTTGATTGCCAAAGCGGGATTGAAAGAGGTGGATGTGATCGGATTACCGTTAGTTTCGCGTCGTGACGACTGGTCGGTACTCATGAGACAAGACGACTTGAACATCATCGGCTATGTGCAAATCGACGCATTTTGAAACAATTGCGGGGGCGTGCCCACCTGGGTAAATGCACCTAAATTGATAGCAAGAAACCTTGCTGGCAAGCCAAAGACGGGGAAACTATAGCCCTCTGAGTTTTGGATATTTTTTTGATGAACACCTGCACAGGTAGCAGCCTGATCGAGCACTTGAAACGGGTGCCCGATCCCTGGGTCAAACACAACCACGACGCTAATTGATGGACATCTTGGTGGTTGCGCTGTGCGCGGCCATTGGCGGGGCAGACGATTGGGTCTCGGTGGTGCAGTTCGGCAAAGCCAAGAAAGAATGGTTCTCCACATTTTTGAAGTTCCCCAACGGTATCGCCTCGCACGACACCTTCGGGCGGGTATTCCAGATACTGGACTCCAAGGTGCTGGAGCACGTGTGCATCGAATTGCTGCAAAGCATTGCTGGAAAGAGTCGTGATAAAGATATCGATGTTTAGACATACATGCCAACTGCAATCGCCTTTTTTATTGATAACCCTCCCGTGGCTCAACCCATTTTTCTTGAGCCCATCACCTGCAATGGTATCGATGCTGTTCTCGTGGGCTTGCGTGGCGATTTTGATTGGAGTGTATCGCCCGGAGCCACTTGGAGTGAGGATGAGATGGCATTGGACGAATGCCACGGCCACGGCTTGGTTGGTGGCGGCGCTGCTGAGTAGCTTGTTGGGCCTGTTGCAATACTTTGGGGACACCGCCATCTTTGGTCAGTGGATCAGCAGTGCCAGTGTGGGAACCTCCTTCGCCAATCTTCGCCAACGTAACCAGTTTGCAACGCTGACCAATATCGGCCTGGCGGCTTTGCTGTGGTGGGTGGCGCAAGGCAGAGTGGCGCTTGCATTGCCGCAATGGCGAAAAAACGTTGGGCACGTTAAGCCAGGTCTTTGGGCTCTATCGGGCTGTGCGGGGGCGTGGATGCCATTGACTGCGGCTCTTTTGCTGGCCATTGGCAATGCTGCCTCGTCGTCACGGACGGGGCTGCTGCAGTTGCTGGTGTTGATTGGCATGGCCGGAGGCTGGAGTTTGCGGGGGCGAGTCGGCGAAGGACGTGCTAACGCGCAGAAAAGACAGGTGTGGCACGTATTGCTGGTGGTGGCACTCGCCTATGCCGTTGCGGCCATGGCCTTGCCAGGATTGGCGGGGCTTGACAGCGATGCCTCGGGCATCCTGGCGAGGTTGCACGCGGGGGATTCTCAGTGCTCCAGCCGCCTCACCCTGTGGTCCAACGTGCTGCACCTGATCGCCCAAAAGCCCTGGCTGGGTTGGGGCTGGGGGGAGCTGGACTACGCGCATTTCATCACGCTGTATTCCGGTCCCCGGTTCTGTGACATTCTGGCCAATGCCCACAATCTGCCGCTGCATCTGGCGGTGGAGCTGGGTGTGCCGTTTGCCCTCCTATTCTGTGTCGTAGGCATATGGATCGTGCTGCGGGCCAAGCCCTGGCGGGAAACCGATGCGACCCGCCAAATGGCTTGGACGGTACTCACCTTGATTGGGTTGCACAGCCTGTTGGAGTACCCGCTGTGGTACGGCCCGTTTCAAATGGCTGTGGGTCTGAGCATCTACCTGCTTTGGCGCACGCCTGCGGCGATCGGCAACGGTGCACCGTCTTCGGGGTCTCCACCGTCCGAGACTGAGACTGAGACTGGCATTGCGCTTCATAGGGGATTGACGCCTCTAGCCCGGCGTTTTATTGCGGTGGCAGCTGCTTTTTTTATAGCAGTCCTGGCCTATGTGGCGTGGGACTACCACCGCATCAGCCAGATCTACCTGCCACCGGACTCGCGCGCGGCGGCTTACCGGGACAACACCTTGGCCAAAGTGCAGGGCTCTCGGTTGTTCAAAAATCAGGTGCGCTTTGCAGAATTGACAACTACCCCCTTGAGCCAAGGCAACGCATTGCACACGTTCGAATTGGCCCGAGACCTGCTGCACTTTTCTCCAGAGGCGCGTGTGGTTGAAAAGTTGATCGAGAGCGCGGTCTTGTTAGGCCGCGACGACGAAGCACAGTTTTATCAGGCGCGTTTCAACGCTGCGTTTCCGCAGGTTCAGCGATAAAACTGCCCGATTTGCCGCCGTGCTTCTCCAGCAACCTGACGCCGGTCATCGTCATGCCCCGGTCCACCGCCTTGCACATGTCGTAAATGGTCAGCAGTGCCACCTGCACCGCGGCCAGGGCTTCCATTTCCACGCCGGTCGGGCCCACCGTTTCCACGGTTGCAGTGCAAAAAATGCCGTCAGCCCCCGCAGCATCAGCGTGGATAGCTTCGAAATCGATAGCAACGCGGGTCAGAGCCAGGGGATGGCACAGCGGGATCAGGTCACTGGTTTTCTTGGCGGCCATGATGCCGGCGATACGGGCGATACCCAGTACGTCGCCCTTTTTGGCGGTGCCGGATTCGATGATGGCCAGCGTGGCAGGCAGCATTTCAATGCGGCCGCAGGCCACGCCGATGCGGTGGGTGCTGGATTTGGCGGCGACGTCCACCATATGGGCTTGGCCCTGTGCGTCAAAATGGGTGAGAGAACTCATGGTGCGGGAGGTGGTGCGGTTGAATTTTTTGCGGGGAATTGCCAGATTTACAGAACGTTCATATCGTACGAGCATCATACGGCGCACACTGCGATCCTTAACCTTATTCCTGTCGAGGTGGCAGTAGCCCTGCCACTTGATTCGTTTTGACCCCATTATTTAAGTCAAATCACGTGCTAGCCCTTACTGACATTGCGCAAGCAGCTATTGTTTGTGTAGCACTATCCTTTGCTGCAGGGGCTTTTGCCCAGACGGATCCGGCGCACGTGGGCAATGCCAACACCGCCCTGCCCAACCTCGGCGACGGCAGCGACATGGCCCCCAGTGCCGAGCGCCGCTTGGGGGACCGTATTGCCCGTGAGCTTTACCGTGACCCTGACTACGTGGACGATCCGGTCATCATGGACTATGTGCAAGGCATCTGGCAGCCTTTGCTGGCCGCGGCGCGTCTGCGGGGGGAGTTGCCACCAGAGTTGGACGAGGCCTACGCGTGGGAGATATTGCTGGGGCGCGACCGCACGGTGAACGCCTTTGCACTGCCTGGCGCCTACCTGGGCCTGCATCTGGGCTTGGTTGCGGTGGTCACCAGCCACGACGAGCTGGCTTCGGTGCTGGCGCACGAACTCAGCCACGTCACGCAGCGCCACATCTCCCGGATCATGACGCGGCAAGCCGGGCAAGCGCCCTGGCTGATGGGGGCGATGATCCTGGGCGTGCTGGCCGCCAGCAAGAGCCCAGCTGCCGCCAACGCCGCCATTGTGGGGGGGCAGGCGGTGGCGGCGCAGAGCCAGCTCAACTTCTCGCGCGACATGGAGCGCGAGGCTGATCGCGTGGGTTTTGGCGTGATGACCCAGGCTGGTTTTGAGCCCCAGGGTTTCGTCAGCATGTTTGACAAGTTGCAGCAGGCCTCGCGCTTGAATGACACCGGAGGTTTTCCCTATTTGCGCAGCCATCCCTTGACCACCGAGCGCATGGCCGACATGCAGACCCGAGCGCCGCAAGGCACAGCGCCCAGCACGGCCGTGGCCCTGGCGCCCGATCTGGAACAGGCCATGGTGGCCGCGCGTGCGCGGGTGCTTGCCAATGCGGCCGTAGACGATCTGCGCAACTGGGCCGTGCAGACCGATGGCGTTCTGTTGGCCAGGCTGAGCCCAACCCAGCAGGCGGGCACCCTGTATGGCGCCACCTTGGCGGCGCTCAAGCTGCGCGATTTTGACCAGGCCAAGACACTGTGGAAGCGCCTGAGCGATCAGGTGCGCACCGACGCAGCCGCCTCGCGCCTGGCGCGTTGGCTGGGCGCCGAATTGGTGTTGGCGCAAGGGGACGGCACGGGCGCCCTGCGCCTGTTGGCGGAAAAAGGCTTGGCCCAGGAGTCCAACGGCAAGCCCCGCACCGACCGCGCCAACCAGACCAGCAGCCGTGCGGAGCTATTTTTACGCGTACGGGCCCATCTGCAGGCGGGGCTGGCGGCCCAGAGCACGCAGCCCCTGCAGTCCTGGCTGACCGACCATCCGCGTGACGCGCAGGCCTGGCAATTGCTGTCAAGCGCTTACACCGCGCAGGGCCGCACCCTGGGTGCGATTCGGGCCGAGGCGGAAGTCTACGTGGCCCACCTCGATTACGCCGCAGCGCTGACCCGGTTCAAGGCCGCCCAGGAGATGGCGCGCAAGGGGGTGCCAGGGGCAGACCACATTGAGGCGTCGATTGTGGACACCCGCGCACGGCAGGTGGAGCTGTTACTTCGGGAACAGGCGGTTGAGCGCTGAGTCGATCACGAGGCACAGCACCGAGTAGATCACCGAGCCGATCAGTGCCGCGCCAAAGCCCTGGACATGGAAGCCTTCCAAAATGCCGGCGGCAGACCAGAACATCAAGGCGTTGATGACAAACAGGAACAGCCCCAGCGTGATGAGTGTCACCGGCAGGGTCAATACCACCAGCACGGGGCGCAATACCGCATTGAAAAGCCCGACCACCAGGGCTGCGATCAAGGCGGAGGAGAAGCTTTTGACTTCCACGCCACTGTAGAGGTGGGCGACCGCCAGCAGGGCAGCCGCGCTAAGAAGCCATTTAGCAAGGATTTTCATGGTGGCAAAGCATAGCATCCGGTGGGATGCCCGCGCGGCTCAAGCCGCCTTGCGCTGGCTCCACCAGCCCGCCAGCAACACCCCAACAATAGCCAGTGCATAGGTGCCCCAGCGCGCCATGGTCTGCACCAACTCTGAAGGTTGCGATGCGTGGCCAAACACCTGAACGAGCCAGGGTTCGCTGACCACCATCTTGGCGGCGGTAAAGGCCAGTACGGCAGCCCCCATCTGGATGATGATGGGAAAACGCTCCACCAGCTTGAGCACCACCGAACTGCCAAACACCACGATCGGCACACTGATCAGCAGGCCAATGATCACCAGGTCAATCGCGCCGTGCGCGGCACCGGCCACCCCCAGCACGTTGTCGACTCCCATCAGGGCATCGGCCACGATGATGGTCTTCATGGCGCCCCAAAAGGTGCTGGCTGCGGGGCCGTTGTGCTCCCCCTCGCCCTGATCGGCCAGCAATTGGTAGGCCACCCACAGCAGGCCCAAGCCGCCCACCAGCATCAAGCCGGGGATTTTGAGCAACCAGACCACCCCCACCGTCATCACCGAACGCACCGCAATCGCGCCCACGGTGCCCCAGACAATGGCTTTGGTCTTCAGGTGACTCGGCAGATGGCGCGCCGCCAATGCGATGACGATGGCGTTGTCGCCGGCCAGCACCAGGTCAATCAGGACGATGGCCAGCAGCGCGGACCACCAGGGAGCGGAGAATAATTCCATGGCAAATTTTTGGGTATGTTGTGATCGACAACACCTGGCTTGCAATGCGGAAATGGGTCGGAAAGACCAACTTCGCGCGCTGCACGGACCACGTGTACGGCGAAGGTCTTGCTCGACAGTGCACTGGAACGGTCCTGGGCGGACCGAGCGCACGATCTGGTGCACCGGGAGGGGGCAACCCCGCCGTATTGACGACACACCAACAGGGAGCTACTCCCCTTCAGCGGCGAATTCTAGGGCTAGCGGTGGAAACCCCAGGGAATGTAGGGTTGGAGTGGATGGTTGCGCACCGGGCTATGATGCGCTCCCCACGGAAGGACCGCAGGCGCACGCCCGGTAAGCATTTGGCAGGCATCTTTATCACCGACATCGAATCGGCCATCAACTACTGGCGCGCGCGTGAACCCTCGCCCGATGGGGTGTCCCTGCCCGCACCGACCCGCGCTCTGGCGGAGGTGTATGCGCTGATGGCCTACCAGCACGCCACGCAAGTGGACGAGTTCTTGCTTTCCCCTGAGGCCATGGCCGCCTGGATGGCGTGGTACAGCTCCACGCCCGACACCCCCTGCATTGCCATATGCTCCACCAGCCAGGGGGATGAAGAGTGCAAGGGCTGTGGGCGTTCCTTCACCGAGGTGCAGCAATGGCTGGAGATGCGCCCCACCGCAAAACGGGCCACCTGGCGGCGTATTACGCGGGAGGGCAAGGCTTGGCGCTTCAACAAATACGCGGAGCGGGCGGCCGAAGATGCAGTCAATTTGCTATCTAATTCATAGCTGCTTGCGCATATTCTGTGCGGGCTAGAGCCCGATTTGGCCATCAATGCTGTTTATTTCCAGCGTATCGGTTCAATGTCCACATTGAACTTGCCATCCCCCAGCATCAGCACCCCTTCTTGCACCGTAGCCTGCAGTTGCATGCTGCGCTGCGCCATCGGGATCAGTGCCTGGGCGCTTGCCGTCGGCACCCGAAAAACGCTCAGATTCTTGGGGCGGCTGAGTTTGCTCTCCATACCGCGCCACCACACTTCGGCGGCGTGGTTGAAGCAATACAGCACCACCGCATCGGCCTTGCCACAGGCTTTGATCAGCGGTTTGTCTTCGGGTTGCCCCACTTCCACCCACAGCCGGGTCTGGCCGGTGAAGTCGCGCAGCCACACATCGGGTTCGTCCGGGTCGCTCAAGCCTGCCCCAAATGCCAGTGTGCCGTCGCCGCCGCACACCGTCTGCAGTTGGTGCGCTTGCAGCGCCAGTGCCACCAGGCGCACCATCATGCGCTCGTCGGTTTCGCTGGGATGGCGTGCCAGGGTCAGCGCGTGGTCGGCATAGTAACTGTGGTCGATGTCTGCAATCTGCAGGTTCGCCTTGAAGATGGTGGATTTGATCGCCATCAGACTCTTCTTGCCAACTCCGCGGCTTTGCCGGTGTAGCTCGCGGGTGTCATGGCCAGCAGGCGTTGTTTTTCCGCCTCGGGAATTTCAAGCCCTGCAATGAAGCCTTGCATGAGTTCACGCGTCATGGCTTCACCGCGGGTGAATTTCTTGAGCTGTTCGTAGGGCTGGGGCAGGCCAAAGCGGCGCATCACGGTTTGAATGGGTTCGGCCAGAACCTCCCACGATGCATCCAGGTCGTCGGCAATGGCCGCCTCGTTGATCTCCAGTTTGTTCAGGCCAGTCAACAGCGACTGGTAGGCCAGCACCGCGTAGCCCAGGGCCACGCCCATGTTGCGCAGCACCGTGGAGTCCGTCAGGTCGCGTTGCCAGCGGCTGACCGGCAGCTTTTCGCTCAGGTGCTTGAGCAGGGCGTTGGCCAGGCCCAGGTTGCCTTCGGCGTTTTCGAAGTCGATGGGGTTGACCTTGTGCGGCATGGTGGACGAGCCCACCTCGCCGTCGCGCAGTTTTTGCTTGAAATAGCCCAAAGACACATAGCCCCAGACGTCACGCGCCCAGTCGATCAGGATGGTGTCGGCGCGTGCCACGGCATCAAACATTTCGGCCATGTAATCGTGCGGCTCGATCTGGATGCTGTAGGGCTGGAAAGTCAGGCCCAGACCCAGGGGTTCGGGTGTTTCGATCACTTTGCGGCTGAAGGCTTCCCAGTCGAAATCGGGCCAGGCCGACAGGTGGGCATTGAAGTTGCCCACGGCGCCATTCATTTTTCCCATGATCTTGATGCTGGCGATGCGTTCACGGGCCGACGCCAGGCGCACCACCACGTTGGCGATCTCCTTGCCCACGGTGGTCGGGCTGGCGGTCTGGCCATGGGTGCGGCTGAGCATGGACACCTCGGCAAACGCATGGGCCATGCTGCGCAGCTTGACAATCACCGCGTCCAGGGCGGGCAGCAGCACCAGGTCGCGCGCACTTTTGAGCTGCAGGGCGTGGCTGGTGTTGTTGATGTCTTCGCTGGTGCAGGCAAAGTGCACAAATTCGCCGGCGGCCAGCAACTCGGGGCGCGCGTCAAATTTGGATTTGATCCAGTATTCCACGGCTTTCACGTCGTGGTTGGTGGTTTTCTCGATGGCTTTGATGGCTTCGCCGTCGGTTTCGGAAAAATTCTTGACCAAGGCCAGCAAGTAAGTGCGAGCTCCGGGGCTCAGGGGCTTGAATTCGGCAAAACCTGCGTCGCTCAGGGCAATGAACCAGGCCACCTCCACCTGTACGCGGCGGTGCATATAACCCTGCTCGCTCATCAGGGGGCGCAATGTGGCTAACTTGGCGGCATAACGGCCATCCAAGGGGGAAAGGGCGGAAATAGCAGAAAAAGTCATGGGCGGATTGTAG
>MESI01000092.1 GCA_001770935.1 Burkholderiales bacterium RIFCSPLOWO2_12_FULL_61_40
CTGGAAACCCTGGTGGGCATGTTCGGTATTGGAAATTTGCCCACGGGGGATAAAGATCCGTTCGCCCTGCGCCGCCACGCCCTGGGCGTGATTCGCATGTTGGTGGAAAAAGACCTTCCGCTGGATGTGGAGGCCTTGTTAGAAGCAGTATTTGCAAAATTTGAAGAAGCAGAGCGTACTGCGCGCGCGGGGCTTCTGGATGTTGCGCGTACGCTGGTTGCCAAGCCAGACATCGGTGGAGCAGTTGCGGTTTCCAGGACACGTATTGAGATTGATCCAGCTACACCAACTAATATTTCGAATTTCATCTACGACCGCCTGGCCGGTTCCCTGCGCGAGCAGGGCTACAGCGCGCAAGAGGTGGACGCGGTGCTGGCCTTGCGTCCGCAGCGCCTGGGCGATGTGCCCAAACGCCTGGCCGCCGTGCGTGCCTTTGCGGCCTTGCCGGAAAGTGCGGCCTTGGCCGCTGCCAACAAGCGCATCGGCAACATCCTGAAGAAAACCGACGAGGTGGACGCCCATGTCAGTCCGGTGCTGTTGCAGGAATCGGCTGAAAAAGCCTTGTATGCCGCTATGCAAACCGTCTTGCCCCAGGCGCACACGCAGTGGGAGGCGGGCGACTACACCGCTTCCTTGCAATCCCTGGCCGCCTTGCGCTTGCCCGTGGATGCCTTCTTTGAGGACGTCATGGTCAATGCTGAGGAACTGGATCTGCGCCTGAACCGTCTGGGCCTGCTCAAATGCCTGCATGTCGCCATGAACCGCGTGGCCGATCTGTCCAAGCTGGCTTCCTAAACCGGCCCCACCTCCTGCGAAATTTGTGAACCTTTCCATGAAACTCTGCATTCTTGACCGCGACGGCACCATCAACGAAGACAGTGTGGAGTACGTCAAATCGCCGCACGAATGGCAGCCGCTGCCCGGTGCTCTGGAGGCCATTGCCCGCTTGAACCATGCCGGTTGGCATGTGGTGGTGGCCAGCAACCAATCGGGTTTGGGTCGGGGCCTGTTTGACGTGGCGGCGCTCAACGCCATGCACGCCAAGCTGCATTCCATGCTGGCGGCGGTGGGCGGGCGGGTGGACGCCATTTTTTACTGTCCCCACGCGCCCGACGAGAAATGCCGCTGCCGCAAGCCGGAGCCCGGTTTGTTCGAACAGATCGGCGAGCGCTATGGGGTGGATCTCAAAGGGGTGCCGACCGTGGGCGACACCGCACGCGATGTGCTGGCCGGGGTGGCGGTGGGCTGTGAGCCGCACCTGGTGCTCACCGGCAAGGGCGCGGCCCTGCGGGGGCGCTCCCTACCGGAAATTTTTCCCAAAGAAACGCGGGTGCATGACGATCTGGCCGCATTTGCCGATTTTCTGATCACACGCGAGGCAGCAGCGGCATGATGCCCGTGATCCGTTCTCTGCTGCACATGGCCTGGATGTTTGTCACGGTCATTCCCTGGGGTCTCACCCTGGTGGTGATTTCCGTGGGTGTGCGCCGCACGCCGCTGTGGTGGTTTGCCGTGGGCTGGTTTCGGCTGGTGATATGGGGCGCCCGCGTGATTCTGGGCATCCAGGTGCGGGTCAGTGGCATGGAGCATTTGCCCGTGGGGGCCAACAGCCCGGCGGTTTTGCTGTCCAAACACCAGTCCACGCTGGAAACCCTGCTCTTGCCCACCCTGATGCCGCATCCACTGGCCTATGTGTTCAAGCGCGAGCTGTTGCGCATTCCCTTTTTTGGCTGGTCGATGGCGCGGCTGGACATGATCCACATCAACCGGGAGTCGCGGACCCTGGCCATGAAACACGTCATTGCACGCGGCAAGGTCTTGCTGGCGCGGGGCACCTGGGTCATCATGTTTCCCGAAGGCACCCGCATGGCGCGGGGTGAAAGGGGTACCTACCAGACGGCGGGTACCCGGCTGGCGGTGGAGGCGGGTGCGCCCGTGATTCCGATCGCCGTGACCTCCGGCAAATGCTGGCCCCGCATGAGTTACATCAAATTCCCCGGGATAGTGGATGTGTCGATTGGCAAACCCATTCCCAGCGTGGGCCGCGAGCCCAAAGAGCTGATGCGCGAGGTGGAGGCCTGGATCGAGGCGGAAATGCGCCGCCTGGACCCCGACGCCTATCCGCATCCCTAATCCGGGCTCCAACCCAAGCGGGCCGCACACTGCACCGCAGTCGCCGATATGCATCCTTTGTTGAAGTACACCTTGGACCTGTTCGACGCCCTGCCCACGCCGGTGGACAAGGCGCCATCACCGGTACGTGCCCGCAAACCTCAAACGGGCAAGGATGATGGATCTTTTGTGCCTCTAGCCCCCGTAGAATATGCGCAGACAGCTATTAAAAATATAGCAAAAGCAGAGCCGGACAGGGTTGCGCTCCCGGTCCAATCCCTCGGTCAGGCCATCGCACCAGCCAGCTTTGTGCACCCGCGTGCCAACCGTGAAGTACGGCTGGACAACGCGGTGGTCGCCTATGCGTTCGAGCGCGCCAAACGCCGCACCATTGGTTTCGTGGTAGGCCCTGACGGTCTGGTGGTGCGTGCCCCCAAATGGACGCCGGTTTTCGAGGTAGAAGCGGCGTTGCAGGAGAAAGCGTTGTGGATTCTTCGCAAACTCGGCGAGACGCGTGAGCGCCAAAACCGCCGGGACGAAGCGCAGATCGTGTGGCGGGACGGCGCGGAACTGCCGTTTTTGGGCGAGAGCGTGATGGTGCTGCTGGACCCGACCCATGCCTTCAAAGCCGCCGGGGCTCAACTGGACCTGGCGCCCACCAATGCACTGGGCTTGCCCATGGGGCTGCACACCTTGCGGGTGGGGCTGTCCAAAACAGCCAGCCCCGAACAGATTCGTGACGCGGTGCAGGCCTGGCTGATGCGCCAGGCGCAACAGAATTTCAAACAACGGCTCGACCATTTTGCGCCGCTGCTGCAGGTGCAATGGCGCCGTTTGGGCCTGAGCAATGCGGGCACCCGTTGGGGCAGTGCCCGCAGCGATGGCTCCATTCGCCTGAACTGGCGCCTGATCCATTTCCGCCAGCCGGTCATCGACTACGTGGTGGCGCACGAGCTGAGCCACCTGCGGGTGATGGACCACAGCCCCCGGTTTTGGGACACCGTGCGCTCGGTGGTGCCCGACTACGCGTCCCTGCGCGGACAACTCAAGGACGACGCGGTGCCGCGCTGGAAGTAGCGCTTATGAGCGCTTATAACGCGACCGAGGCAGGAGCTTATTGAGGTGCGGTGGTACCGGTAGTCCCCGTGGTGGTGGGTGTGCTGACTATTGCGACCGCCGCCGCTGCGACAACGCCTGCGGTTATGCCTACAGCTCCCACACCACCTGCTGCGGCTGCACTCGCACCCGCAGCTCCGGCGCCACTGGCCGCGCCGGCAGCACTTCCAGAGGCTCCTGCCGTACCCCCGGTGGCCCCGGCGCCGCTACCTGCCCCCGTAGCACCCGCTGCCGCAGCCATGGACAAGGAGCCGAGTGATGAAAAGGTCGCACCGACCGAGGCAGGAAGAGCCGATGCCGCAATGGTTGCTGGCAGTACCGACGCTCCCGCCACCACGCCGGTGGTTCCTGCTGCGAAGCCTACGGTGCCCGCGGCATTGGTGGCCGCGACGCCGCCCTGAATGACCTGTACATAGGACTGATTGGCCAGCGCCACCATGAAATCGGTGCCGCGGATGCCGATGGTGGCGGTAGGTGTTTTCAGCGCGAACTTGCTGTGGTCTTTTTGACCAATGAGGCCCGTCACCAAGCGCAAGGCGCCCCGGAACAGCGACAGCGCGACACTGTTTTGCTCGGGTTTGGCGGTGTTGTAGCGGAACTGGTCAATTTTGAAGCTGCTGTTGGGGCTGATGACCACCAGTTGTCCATCGTCAAAACGCAGCATGGCCTGCCCGTTGGCCCCGGTATGCACCGTGGCGCCCGCTTCCAGGCGCTGGCTGCTGGTGGCGACCGAAGCCGCTTGCCCCGTTGCCTCGGCGCGCACATCACCATTCAGTGACTGGATGGTCGCTGCAGCATATGCATGGATGGCTGCGAAAAGAAAAGCACAACTGACCAGGACGGACTTCAACTGCATAAAACCCCCTAGATTTGGATGATGAACGTTGGCACCAAACTACTATATAGCGCTCCCAATGGCACGGGCGAAATCTTTTGCAGGTGCCTTGTCAGAAGTCAACACTCCGCAGCCCCGCCGTTTGGCCACTCCCCATGGGGGACTTAAAACGTTTCCCAGTCATCATCTCCAGCGGCTGGCGTAGTTTTGGCGGGGCTCGGTGGCGCAGGTGCGGCTTTGGCTGGAGTCAGCGCTGCAAGTTTGGGGGCGTGGGTGATGCCCTGGTTCTGTGTTGATTTTGCCGCCATCCGGGCAATGGGACCGGGGCTGGGCACCTGGCGGCGGGATGGCACCGTGAGCGGTGATGTTGCCGGTGCATTGCCGTGCAGTTTGAAGATGGCCACGTTTTGTACCAGTTCCTGGGCCTGCGATTTGAGGCTGCTGGCCGCTGCGGCCATCTCCTCGACCAATGCCGCATTCTGCTGGGTGACCTGGTCCATCTGGGATACGGCTTCGCCCACCTGGGTGACGCCCAAAGCCTGTTCATTGCTGGCGGCGCTGATTTCACCCATGATGTCGGTGACCCGGCGAATGGAGCCCACCACATCGCTCATGGTCGCGCCCGCCCGATCGACCAGGGCGGAGCCGTGCTCCACCCGCTCCACACTGGCGTTGATCAGGGTTTTGATTTCCTTGGCGGCATCGGCCGAGCGCCCGGCCAGCGAGCGGACCTCGCTGGCCACCACGGCAAAGCCCCGGCCTTGCTCGCCTGCGCGAGCGGCTTCGACGGCCGCATTCAGCGCCAAAATATTGGTCTGAAATGCAATGCCATCAATGACCTGAATGATGTCGGCGATCTTGCGGGAGGAGTCATTGATCTCCCGCATGGTTTCCACCACCTGGCCAACCACGGTACCGCCTTGGACGGCCACGCTGGAGGCCTTGACCGCCAACTGGTTGGCTTGGCGGGCGCTGTCGGCGTTTTGCTTGACGGTGGCGCTGAGTTCTTCCATGCTGGAGGCCGTTTCTTCCAGTGCGCTGGCTTGCGCCTCGGTGCGGGCCGACAGGTCGTGGTTGCCCGAGGCGATTTCAGTGCTGGCCGTGGCCACGCTTTCCGAGCCTTGGCGTACCGATGTCACGACCTTGGAAAAATGGGTTTGCATGGACGCCATGGCGCGCAAAAGACCCGCCACTTCGTCGCCCCCTTTGGCTTGGATGGACACCGTCAGATCACCCTGCGCCATGGCGTCCACCACCCGCACCGCTTTGCCGATGCCCCGCGCGATGGTGCTGGAAATGGAAAATGCCATCCAGCCGACGACGAGCAGCACCGCCAGCACCTGCACCCCCAGGCGCATGGCATTGGCAATGAATTCCTCCCGAAGATCGTCAATGTACAAACCGGAGGCCACGACCCAGCCCCAGGGCTCAAAGCCCTTGACATACGAAATTTTGGCGACCGGCGCGTCCTTGCCCGGCTTGGGCCACAGGTACGACAAAAATCCAGAACCCGACTGGCGCACCTTTTTTGCCGCTTCAAGCATCACCAGGAACCCATTGGGGTCGCGAACGGAATCACCGCCTTGGCCTACCAATTCGGGTTTGATCGGGTGCAGGAGCACGGTGCCCTGCATGTCGTTGATCCAGAAATACTCTTGCGTGTCGTAGCGCATTTGGCCGATGGCGGCCTTGGCCATGTCCTGCGCCTGTTCGCGTGGCACTTTGCCGGAGGTTTCCAGCTGGTAGGCCCAGGTCAACACGCCAGTTGCAGTTTCCACCGCATGTTGTGCCAGGCTTTCGCGGGCTTGCAAGCTCTGCTGGTATTGCCCAAATGCTAAAAAGACGGTGACCACCAGCAAGCCCAAAATACTGATCCCCGTCAGCAGCCCCAGTTTGGCCTTGATGGTGAGTTGATTCAAAAGGTGTTTCATTCCGGCTTTCCCTGCGCGTTATTGCTGCGAAACAGTGTAGGACTTCTGCAATATTTGAACTTAACCGAGATTAAGAATTGGATCGGATGGTTGTTTTATCCCTGGCGCTGGAAACGGATGACCTGGTCGCTTCCCAGCGTGCGAACCAGTTGCCCGTCGAACCACAGCTTGTGCAGGTGTGCAATGGACTCCCCCATGGCAAAGGTGGTTTGGTGCATGTCCAAAGGGCGTTTGAACAGCACGGGCAAGATGTCAGCAGCGCTGCAGGCGTGGGCCGTGCAGGCGTCCAGAACTTCGGCCAAACGGTCGCGGTGGTGGCTGTGCAGTTGCGCAATCCGCCGGTGCAGGCCGGTGAACGGTTTGCCGTGGGACGGCAGCACCAGCGTGTCCGCTGGCAGCGGCTTGAACTTGTCGATGGAGTCCAGAAACTGGGCCAGCGCATTGGACTCGGGCTCCTGCTCGTAGACGCTCACGTTGGTGGAGATGCGCGGCAGCATCATGTCGCCGCCAATCAGCACACCCAGCGTTTCGCAATACAGGGAAATATGTTCTGGCGCATGGCCATAGCCGCTGATGCAGCGCCAGGCATGTTTGCCAATCTGCAGCACATCACCATCCATCATGCGGCGGTACTGTGCCGGGACCGATGGCACCAGGGATGGGAAGTAGTTGGTGCGTGAGCGGATCTGTGCCATAACCTCCGGGTTGTTGAGCCCGTGGGAGGCAAAAAACACGGCAGCCGGCTCGCCGCCAAACGCTGTGGGGCCCATGCAGCCAAAGCGGGCCACCTGGTAGTCGGTGGCGCTGATCCACAAAGGCGCGTTCCAGCGCTGGCACAACCAGTCGGCCAGGCCGATGTGGTCGGGGTGCATGTGGGTGACGATGACGCGCAGCACCGGCAGGCCTTCCAGTTCGTGGGCAAAAACCTCTTCCCACTGCGCTTTGGCCAACTCGTTGTGAATGCAGCAGTCCACGATGCACCAGCCCTGCACCGGGCCGGATGGGCCGTCCATTGCGTCGCGCAGCAGCCATAGGTTGATGTGGTTCAGCGCAAAGGGCAGCGCCATGCGTACCCACTTGACGCCCGGGGCCACTTCCAGGCAGCGGCCCTGGGGGGGCAGGGCGTCGCCCAGGGGGTAATGGAGTTGTTGTTCCAATTCGTTCATGGTGGATTCTCTTTTTACGACATAATTGACGTTTACGTAAACGTCAACTGATTCGGCACATTGTAGGGGGCAGCTACCGCAAGGACTGTCGCCCTGGTACCAAACACTTATGAGCATCACCTACAGCATTGGCGATCTGGCGCGCGAGTTCGACCTTACCACCCGCGCCATTCGGTTTTACGAAGACCTGGGGCTGTTGCAGCCCGAACGCAGCGGGCCGGGTGGCCGCAGCCGCGTGTACAGCGGACGGGATCGTACCCGGCTCAAGCTGACCTTGCGCGCCAAGCGCTTGGGATTGAGCCTGACCGAGGCCAAGGACATCATCGAGATGTACGACAGCCCGCGCGACACCGGCGCGCAGCTCACCAAATTCCTGGACGTGCTGGCCGCCCACCGCAAGCAGGTGGAGGAGCAGATGGCCGAATTGCAGGCCAATCTGGACGAGATCAAGGAACACCAGCGCGAAGCCCGGGCCTTGCTCGCCAAAAGTGACAAAAAACCCGCCAAAACCGCAGGAGCCGCCACCCATGCAGACTGATCCTTTGTGGATGCGCGTCCAGGACAGCCTGGACCGCCAGGGCATGATGCGCCACCTGGGGGCCCGCCTGCTGCGGGTGGAGCTGGGCCTGGTGGAGCTGTCCTTGCCGTATTCGGACAAAGTATCGCAACAGCAGGACGGCTTCCATGGCGGTGCCATGGGGGCATTGGCCGATATTGCCGGTGGTTATGCCGGGCTCACCACTGCCGCTGAAGGCATGGAAGTGACCACCGCCGAATACAAGATCAATTTTCTGGCGGCCTTTCAGGCGGGGGAGTTGCGCGCCACGGGGCGTGTGGTCAAGGCCGGGCGCCGCCTGATCGTGACCAGTGCCGAAGTGGTGCATGTGGCGCCCGACGGCACGCAAAGCGCCTGTGCGGTGATGCAGCAAACCCTGGTGCCAGTACCCAAGACCTATTGAAACCCACTCTTGAACCAACCCAACGGAGACAAAAAATGAACCTGCCCGGCCTGAATTTCCAACTCGGTGAAGACATTGACGCCCTGCGCGACGCGGTGCGCGAATTCGCGCAAGCAGAAATCGCCCCCCGCGCCGCCGAGATCGACCGCAACGACCAGTTCCCCATGGACCTGTGGCGCAAGATGGGCGACCTGGGCGTGTTGGGCATCACCGTGGGTGAGGAGTACGGTGGCGCCAACATGGGCTACCTGGCGCACATGATCGCCATGGAAGAGATCTCGCGCGCCAGCGCATCCGTCGGCCTGTCCTACGGTGCGCACAGCAACCTGTGCGTGAACCAGATCAAGCGCAACGGCACTG
This sequence comes from Burkholderiales bacterium RIFCSPLOWO2_12_FULL_61_40, assembly GCA_001770935.1. Lineage (GTDB taxonomy): Bacteria > Pseudomonadota > Gammaproteobacteria > Burkholderiales > Burkholderiaceae_C > Allorhodoferax. The sequence goes on from MESI01000092.1 coordinate 8,480, forward strand.
AAGCCCAGCGCGCCAAGTACCTGCCCAAGCTGATTTCCGGCGAGCATGTGGGTGCGCTGGCGATGAGCGAACCCGGTGCGGGCAGTGATGTGCTGAGTATGAAACTCAAGGCCGAGGACAAGGGCGGCTACTACCTGCTCAACGGCAACAAGATGTGGATCACCAACGGCCCTGACGCCGACACCTTGGTGGTCTACGCCAAAAGCGAGCCCGAGTTGGGTGCTCGCGGCGTCACCGCCTTTTTGATTGAGAAGGGCATGCCCGGCTTCAGCATCGCGCAAAAATTAGACAAGCTGGGCATGCGCGGCAGCCACACCGGCGAACTGGTGTTCAACAACGTGGAAGTGCCCCTGGCCAATGTGCTGGGCAATGTGAATGGCGGCGCCAAGGTGCTGATGAGCGGGCTGGACTACGAGCGCGCGGTGCTTACCGGCGGCCCCCTGGGCATCATGCAGTCGGTGATGGACAACGTGATTCCCTACATCCACGACCGCAAGCAGTTTGGCCAGAGCATTGGTGAATTCCAGCTGATCCAGGGCAAAGTGGCCGACATGTACACCGTGCTGCAGGCCGGGCGCTCGTTTGCCTATACCGTGGCCAAAAATCTGGACCTGCTGGGGCTGGAGCATGTGCGCCAGGTGCGCAAGGATTGCGCCTCGGTGATTCTGTGGACAGCCGAAAAAGCCACCTGGATGGCGGGCGAGGGCGTGCAGATTTTCGGTGGCAACGGCTACATCAACGAATACCCCCTGGGCCGTCTGTGGCGCGATGCCAAGTTGTACGAGATCGGCGCCGGTACCAGCGAAATCCGCCGTATGCTTATCGGTCGAGAATTGTTCGCTGAAACCATGGCATGACGTCTGTTGTAACCCGCATTTTTTCCTCCTTTTTACACGGCCTCCTGCGCGGTCTGCTCCGCGCCTGGTTGCTGGTGGTCCCGCTGGTGGTGGCGCTGACCCTGATCCGTTTGGGTCAGTTGGCCTATTTCTGGCCTGCGGCGTACCAGGTTCCGCCCCATGACATCGCCACGGTGGTGTTTCAGGGCCTGCGTTTTGATTTGAAAGTCAGCGCCATCGCCGGGGTCCTGCTCTTGCTGGTGCTGCCCTGGGTCTCGGGCAAGGCCAATGGCCGCATTGCTGCGGGCCTGGCCTTTGTCTATGTGATGCTGTCGCTGGTCAATCTGCATTACTTCGGGTTTTACAAAACACCCATCGATTCGCTGGTGTTCGGGCTGGTGGAAGACGACACCGCCGCCGTGCTGGAAACCATCTGGCGCGACTTTCCGGTGGTCTGGACGCTGCTGCTGGCCTTCGGCCTGAGCGCGGCCACGGTGGTCTTGCACCGCAGGTTGCTGGTTCGCCTGAACCCCGACACCGTGTTGCAGACCCGCCATTGGGCGATCAAGGCCGTGGTGGCGGTGGTGGTGTTTTTTGCACTGCTTTTCGCGGGCAAAGGCACGCTGCGCGAGATGGCGCTGCAGCGCCAGCATCTGACGGTGACCACCTCCCAGTTCCTCAACGACATGGTGCCCAACGGCGTCATCGCACTCAAATACGCCTGGGACAGCCGGGGCCTGTCGCAAAACCTGCAAAACCCGGTGGCCGGGCTCAAATCCATGGGTTTTGACAACGCGCTGGCCGCCGCCGAAGTCCTGGGCCTGCCCCACGGCAGCGAGGCCGAGGTCAAAGCCGCGCTGACAGCGCACGACCCGCTGCCCGCAGGGGCGACCAAGAAGAACCTGGTGTTTTTCCTGATGGAGTCCTTCAGCGCCGAACCCATGCGCTACCAGAGCCCGAAGTTCGATGTGCTGGGCCGCCTGGCGCCCACCCTGGAGCATGCCTGCCACTTCAGCAACTTCGACTCGGCCCAGCCCGGCACCCACCCGTCGCTGGAGGCCATTCTTTTCTCGTCGCCCATTACGCCGCTGACCCTGGGCGATGTCGGCCGCAAGCCCATTCCCTGGGCCATCCCCAAGGTGGTGCGCGATGCCGGATACCAAACCCTGTTTATCACCTCGGCCCGCTCCGGCTGGCGCGACCTGAACCGGGTGCTCAAGGTGCAGGGCTTTGACGAGGTGGTGGACGCCAACACCCTGAAAGAGGCCTACCCCGAGGCCACCTTGGGCATCTGGGGCGTGTGGGACAGCTATGTCTTCCAATACCTCAGCAAGCGCCTGGCCGCGCAGCCCGTGGACAAACCGATCTTTGTGTTTGTGCTCACCTCCACCAACCACCCGCCGTACGACCTGCCCGCCGACTACCAGCGCGTGCCGCGCGACATGGCCTTGTGGGGTGGTGAGACCGGCTCCGACACCTTTCGACTCAACCTGGACTCCTACCATTACGCCGCCGACCTGCTGGGCGGTTTTGTGCAGGAGCTGCAAAAAAGCCCGCTCAAAGCCAGCACCCTGGTGGCCGCCACGGGCGACCACAATGTGCGTTCCTTCGGTATTTACGCCGAAGCAAAGCGCCGCTACCTGATGCGCCAGGTGCCCTTTTTGATCTGGGGCGAGGGCCTGGCCTGCGGCCCGCAACAGGCCAGCCCGGCCAGCCACCGCGATATGTTCAACACCCTGCTGCCGCTGGCGGGCATCACCGGCCCCTATGTCAATTCGGGGCGCAACCTGCTGCGGGCGGTGGGCGACAAGCCCAGCCCCACCGAGGCACCCCGCGCCATGTTTTTCACCGGAGAAGCCCGCAATGCCCAGGGCATGTGGCAGCTGGGCAACCCGGCCTCCTTTGTCTGCAGTTCGGCGCAGCCCGCAACGCCGGACTGCCGTTTCAACGCACAGGATGACCAGCAGGAGCGCGCGCGCTACGGCCTGCTGGACTGGAACGTGCGCAACTCGCTCAAAAATAAGGTAACACCATGACTGAACTGAACGACCTCTTCGCCAGCAACCGCCAATGGGCCGCCGAGATGGAAGCGCGCCGCCCCGGCTTCTTCACCGGCTTGGCGAACCAGCAAAAGCCCAAGTACATGTGGATCGGCTGCTCCGACAGCCGCGTGCCCGCCAATGAAATCATCGGCCTGGCGCCCGGCGAAATTTTTGTCCACCGCAACATCGCCAACGTGGTGGTGCATTCCGATTTGAACGCCCTGTCCACCATCCAGTTTGCGGTGGAGCGGCTCAAAGTCCAGCATGTGATGGTGGTGGGGCACTACGGCTGCTCGGGGGTGCAGGCGGCGCTGGAAGGCGCGCGCATCGGCCTGGCGGACAACTGGCTGCGCCACATCCAGGACGTGCGCGACCGCCACCGCCACCTGCTGGAGCTGCTGCCTGAACACGGGCGGGCCAACGCGCTGTGCGAACTCAACGTGATCGAGCAGGTGGTCAATGTAGCCCAAAGCACGGTGCTGCAAGACGCCTGGGGCCGGGGCCAGGACGTGACCTTGCATGGCTGGGTCTACGGCCTGCACGATGGCCTGGTGCAGGACCTGCACATGAACGTCAAAGGCAACGCCCAGCTGGACACCTTGTACGGAGAAGCCATCTCCGGCGTGCGCCTGGTGCCCCGCCATAAATAGAAATTTAAGTAAAAATAGCCTCCAGCCCCCGTAAACACTGCGCAACCAGCTACCAAAAACATAGCAAATGGCCGTTTCAATGTTCCCCACCCGCCTGGACTCATCTATCGCCTACGACATCGCCAAGGCGATGATGGACGGCTTCAACCGCCATTACCGCCTGTTTCGCACCGAGTCGGCCCGCGCCAAGCACCGCTTCGAGACGGCCGACTGGCACGGCCAGCAGCGCGCCCAGCGCGAGCGCATCGAGTTTTACGACCTGCGGGTCAAGGAATGCTCCATGCGGCTGGAGCGCGAATTCAAGGCCGGTGAGCAGTCCATGGACATCTGGCAGCAGATCAAGCTGCACTACATCGGCCTGCTGGTCAACCACCACCAGCCCGAGCTGGCCGAAACCTTCTTCAACTCGGTCACCACCAAGATCCTGCACCGCAGCTACTTTCAGAACGACTTCATCTTTGTGCGCCCGGCCGTCAGCACCGAGTACATCGAAAACGACGAATCCGAAAAGCGTCCCACCTACCACTGCTACTACCCCACGCGCGACACCATGCAGCCGGTGCTGGTGCGCATGGTGCAAGACTTTGATTTGCGCCTGGCCTTTGCCAACCTGGAGCGCGACGCCGCCCTGGTCGCCACCGCCATGGTCGAACGCCTGGGCGACGCCACGCTGCGCGCCAACTTCCAGATCCAGGTGCTCACCGGCCTGTTTTTCCGCAACAAGGGCTGCTACATCGTCGGCAAGCTCATCAACGGCTTCAACGAGTTCCCGTTTGCGCTGCCGGTGTTGCACACCAAGGCGGGCACGCTGGCGATCGACGCAGCGCTGTTTGGCGACGACGACCTGCTGATGCTGTTCAGCTTTGCCCGGGCCTACTTCATGGTGGACATGGAGATCCCCAGCGCCTATGTGCAGTACCTGCGCAGCATGATGCCGCGCAAGCCGCGCAACGAAATCTACAACGCCCTGGGCCTGGCCAAGCAGGGCAAGACCCTGTTTTACCGCGACTTTTTGCACCACCTGCGCCACAGCACCGACAAGTTCCGCATCGCCCCCGGTATCAAGGGCATGGTCATGCTGGTGTTCGATTTGCCCTCGTTTCCCTATGTGTTCAAGGTCATCAAGGACTACTACCCGCCGCAAAAAGACACCACCCGCGAGCAGATCAAGGGCAAGTATTTGCTGGTCAAGCAGCACGACCGGGTCGGGCGCATGGCCGACACCCTGGAGTACAGCGAGGTGGGCTTTCCGCGCGACCGCTTTGACGACGAGCTGATTGCCGAGATCGAGAAATTCGCCCCCAGCCAGCTGGAGATCAGCGACCGCGATGGCGACGGCCAGGTGGAGGTCATCATCAAACACGTCTACATCGAGCGGCGCATGATCCCGCTCAACATCTACCTGCAAGAGGCCTTTGACGCCGGTGGCGCCAATGCCAAGGACCTGTCACCGGCAGCGGTGCGGGCGCGGGTGCAGATCGAGCGCGGCGTGGTGGAATACGGCAACGCCATCAAGGACCTGGTGGCCGCCAACATCTTCCCTGGCGACATGCTGTGGAAGAACTTCGGCATCACCCGCAACGGCAAGGTCGTGTTCTACGACTACGACGAGATCGAATACATCACCGACTGCAACTTCCGCAAGGTGCCAGTCCCGCGTAACGAAGAAGACGAAATGTCGGGCGAGATCTGGTACACCGTGGGCCCCAAAGACGTGTTCCCCGAAACCTTTGGCCCCTTCCTGCTGGGCAACCCGGCCGTGCGGGAGGTGTTCATGAAACACCACGCCGACCTGCTGGACGCCGCCTTCTGGCAGGCCCACAAGGACCGCATCCTGGCGGGCCATGTGCATGACGTGTTTCCGTACGACCGGGACAAGCGGTTCATCAACGCCCAATCCAGTTAATTCCCTTTTAATTCAACTTTTTCAGGAGTAGAACCCATGACTGAATCCATCGTTATCGTCAGCGCCGCCCGCACCCCCATGGGTGGTTTTCAAGGGGACTTCGCATCCCTGGCCGCCCACGACCTGGGTGGCGCCGCCATCAAGGCCGCCGTCGAGCGCGCTGCGGCAGGCTCCAAATTCACCCCCGAACTGGTCAATGAAGTGATTTTCGGCAACTGCCTGATGGCGGGCCAGGGCCAGGCGCCCGCCCGCCAGGCTGGCTTCAAAGGTGGCTTGCCCAAGAGCGCCGGTGCGGTGACCTTGTCCAAAATGTGCGGCTCCGGCATGCGCGCGGCCATGTTCGCGCACGACATGTTGTTGGCTGGCAGTGCCGATGTGCTGGTGGCTGGTGGCATGGAAAGCATGACCAACGCGCCGCATTTGTTGCCCAAGGGCCGCAGCGGCATCCGCATCGGCCACGACCGCGTGATGGACCACATGATGCTCGACGGCCTGGAAGACGCCTACGAGGCCGGCCGCTCCATGGGCACCTTTGGCGAAGACTGCGCTGCCAAGTACAGCTTCACCCGCGAACAACAAGACAATTTCGCCACCGCCAGCGTGCAGCGGGCGCAGGCAGCTATTAAATCAGGAGCATTCGAGCTTGAGATCACGCCCGTGGCGGTGAAGACCCGCGCCGGTGAAGTGCTGGTGTCCATCGACGAAGGCCCCGGCAAAATCAAGCTGGACAAGATCCCCACCTTGAAGCCCGCGTTCAAGAAGGACGGCACCATCACCGCCGCTTCCAGCAGCTCCATCAACGACGGCGCCGCCGCCATGGTGATGATGCGCGGTTCCACCGCCGCCGAGCTGGGTTGCAAGCCCCTGGCCCGCATCGTGGCCCATGCGGTGCACGCGCAGGAACCCAACTGGTTTGCCACGGCGCCCGTGGGTGCAGTGCAAAAGGTGCTGGCCAAGGCGGGTTGGACCGCTGCCGACGTGGACCTGTGGGAAGTGAACGAAGCCTTCGCCGTGGTGCCCATGGCGCTGATGCACGACCTGGACATCCCGCACGACAAGGTCAACGTCAACGGCGGCGCTTGCGCGCTGGGTCACCCGATTGGCGCGTCCGGTGCGCGCATCATGGTCACGCTGATCCATGCCTTGAAGGCACGGGGGCTGACCAAGGGTGTTGCCACATTGTGTATTGGCGGGGGGGAGGCGACGGCGGTGGCGCTGGAGTTGCTATAAGTTTTGTAGCTGCTTGCGCTTATTCCATAAGGGCTAGGGCGTTATTTCCTGTCGAGCTTGGGTATTCCGGGGGGCTCATGCTGCCAAACGCGCAGAAATCGCCCCCCGGAACACCCAAGCTCGCCGAGACGATGCTGGGTGTGACTGGGTGTGATTGAACGGAGATATGTATGTTGTTGACCTTGGACCAGGAAATGATCCGCGACGCGGTGCGCGCTTTTGCCCAGGAGCAGTTGTGGCCGCACGCCGCGCGCTGGGACAAGGAGCACCACTTTCCCAAAGACGCGCACCAGGGGCTGGCCGCGCTGGGGGCCTACGGCATTTGTGTGCCCGAGGAGTTTGGCGGGGCCCACCTCGACTACGTGACGCTGGCACTGGTGCTGGAGGAGATTGCGGCGGGTGACGGCGGTACCAGCACGGCAATTTCCGTGACCAACTGCCCGGTCAACGCCATCCTCATGAAGTACGGCAATGCCGCGCAAAAGAAACACTGGCTAACCAAATTAGCGCGCGGCGAGATGCTGGGTGCGTTTTGCCTGACCGAGCCGCATGTGGGCTCGGACGCTTCCAGCCTGCGCACCACGGCGGTGAAAGAGGGCGACGAATACGTGATCAATGGCGTCAAGCAGTTCATCACCAGCGGCCAGCATGGCGATGTGGCCATCGTCATCGCGGTCACCGACAAGGGCGCGGGCAAGAAGGGCATGAGTGCTTTTCTGGTGCCCACCAACGCGCCGGGTTATGTGGTGGCGCGGCTGGAAGACAAGCTGGGCCAGCACTCCAGCGACACGGCGCAGATCAATTTTGACAACTGCCGCATTCCGGCCGAGAACCTGATCGGTAAAGAGGGCGAAGGCTACGGCATCGCCCTGGGTGGGCTGGAAGGCGGGCGCATCGGCATTGCTGCGCAAAGCGTGGGCATGGCGCGCAGCGCGTTTGAGGTGGCTGTTGCCTACGCCAAGGAGCGCCAGAGCTTTGGCCAGCCCATCTTCAACCACCAGGCCGTGGGTTTCCGCCTGGCCGAGTGCGCCACGCAGCTGGAAGCGGCGCGCCAGCTCATCTGGCACGCCGCTTCTCTAAGAGACGCCGGGCGTCCTTGCCTCAAGGAAGCCGCCATGGCCAAGCTGTTCGCCAGCGAAATGGCCGAGAAGGTGTGCAGCGCCGCCATCCAGACCCTGGGCGGCTACGGCTACGTGAGCGACTTCCCGGTGGAACGTATCTACCGCGATGTGCGCGTGTGCCAGATTTACGAGGGCACGAGTGACGTGCAGAAAATCATCATTCAGCGTTCGCTGGGTTGATGAGGTCTTGCGGTAGCCGGGCAAGGGGCCAGGTATGCTGCGGCTGAAGACATTGCCGGTACAGGTTTGTGGGGGCCGCTGACACTGGGGTAGATGGTTCCGCTCATGTCCCCCGAACCGGGCTGCGCCCGGTTCTCCTCCTTTACTTCGCTGCACCATCTACCCCAGTGCCATCGGCCGCCAGCCGTGTTGGTATGCCATGCATGAATACCTGTGCATACCAAGCACGCTGGCGGACTGGGGGCGCAGTGGCGCTCAGCGCAGTGAGGTAAAGGAGGAGCCCGCAGGGCGGAGGACACGAACGGAGCTGAGTGCCACTGCGTCCCCAGTCCCGAAGTCCCGAAGTCCCGAAGTCCCGAAGTCCCGAAGTGCCGAAGTGCCGAAGTGCCGGAGTGCCGGAGTGCCGGAGTCGCAACGGGGCTGAAATAACCATGCCAGCCATCCCAAGCTGCGCAGCCAAGAACGGTTAATGATCAAATAGGCCTTTAGCCCCCGTGGAATATGCACAAGCAGCTACTAAATACATAGCAAAAGTGCATGTTGTCCGGCTTCGGCTGGCTGCGCGCGCCCATGGGACAACGCGTGTCCACCTATCCATCCGCCCGTTCAGTGACTCGCCACCCAGTTGTCCACCCGCAAGCCAGGAAATCCGGTGAAATCCGCCTCGTTGTTGGTCACCAGGGTGACGTTGAGTGCCAAGGCATGTGCGGCGATGAGTTTGTCCAAGGCGTCTCGCTTGCGATCCCGCGTCGCGAGGCGTGCTGGGCCATAGGCACGCGCGGCTGACCCGTCAAAAGGGACCACCGGAATTTCTTCCAAAAAGCCGTCCAATGCCAAGCGGTTTTGCGCTGGCGCACTGGAGCAACTGACGCCGTATTCCAACTCGGCCAGGGTAATCGCTGAGATCACAACGTCGCCCACAAAGTACTGGGCAAACCGTTCGGCCACCTCGGGGGGCTGGTTTTTCATCAGGTAAATGCAAATATGGGTGTCGAGCATGAACTTAGGCGTCATAGCGTGTCTCGATCGGCTTGCTCGTTTGCATCGCGCCCACTGGCCATGAAATCCGGTGAAAACTGGGCCAATTTGGAAAATACGTTTCCGATGCGACGTGGCACGGGCCGGATGCGCAGTTCGTCGCCAATGCGTTCGATGGCCAACTCCGTGTCCCACGCGCCGTATGCCAATTCGGCAGGAATGCGAATGGCTTGGGAGTTGCCGTTTTTAAAAATCTTGGTGGTGATCATGGTGCTTTACCCTGAAAAACTGAAGTTTAGGCTTCAATTTTGAAAATGTAAATACATGGATGTACATTGTGCTTGCGATAAAACACTGTGGTAATGTTCCTTCACGAACACAAAAAGGAGCCCCATGCCCATTACCAAAGGATTCCGCGCCCTCGTCGACGAGGCCATGGCGCAGGTCACCACCTATTCCCCCGCGCAAGTGCAGGCCCGCCTGAGCGACCCTGGCGTGCAGATCGTCGATATCCGCGACATCCGTGAACTGGCGGAGGGCACGGTCGTGGGGGCTTTCCACGCGCCGCGCGGCATGCTGGAGTTTTGGGTGGACCCCGCGTCGCCGTACCACAAGGCCCTGTTTGCCGACGAATCCAAAGAGTTCATCCTGTTTTGCGGCGCCGGTTGGCGCAGCGCGCTGGCCGCCAAGACCCTGCAGGACATGGGCATGGCCAACGTGGCCCATATCGACGGTGGGTATGCCGAGTGGGTGAAGCAGGGCGGCGCGACCGAAACGCTGGAGCAGCAAAAGGCCCGCCGCGCCGCCAAGACATGAAAGCGCACAGTCTCTCGGACCCTTGCCCTTGCGGGCGCACCAGTGCCAAAGGCCGCCCCGCAGTCTACGGCCATTGTTGTGGCCAGTGGCTGGAGGCGGACAAACCGGCGCCGGATGCTCTGAGCCTGATGCGCAGCCGCTACAGCGCTTTCCGCCTGGAGCGCGAGGCCTATCTGTTGGCGACTTGGCACTCCAGCCATCGGCCCAGCCACGTGGAGTTTGAACCGGGGGTGAAGTGGCTTGGCTTGGAGGTGCGCGCCTTCGTTGCGCAGGATGCCTCCCATGCGGCAGTGGAGTTCGTCGCCCGGCAAAAGCCCGCGACCGGCCCCGCCGTGCGCCTGCACGAGCGCAGCCGCTTTGTGCTGGAAGACGGGCGCTGGGTCTACGTGGACGGGGACGCGTTGTAAAAACTCAAGGCCGCGTGTCAGGCGCCGGTGTGGTGGGCACCCCTTGGGCGACGGCCGCCGCATGCTGTGCCGCCATCGCCCGCTGGTAGGCCGGGCGGTTTTGCAGACGCTGCCAATAGGCGGCCACCGCAGGGCTGAACTGCGCTTGCAGTTCCAAATGCTGTGCCAGCAACAGGGCGTAGCCCACCGCCACATCGGCGGCGGTAAAGCGGTCGGCACACAAAAAGGTGTGGCCCTGCAAGGCGGCATCCACTGCGCGCAGGCGGGCCAGAAACCAGCGGCTGTAATCTTCGGCAACCTGGGGCTGGCGGCGCTCGGCCGCTTCAAAGTGGGCGTAACGCAGCACCAGGGTTTGCGGGAAGGTGAGCGTGGCGTCGCTCATGTGCAGCCAGTTCAGGTAGGTACCAAAGGCGGGGTCGTTGACTGCCACATCCAGTGCGCCCGCGCCGTGCCGGGCGGCCAGGTACTGGCACATGGCGGCGGACTCGGTCATGCGCGTGTCGCCTTCCACCAGCAGCGGCACGGTGCCCAGCGGGTTTTCCTGCAAAAACGCGCGCGCCAGTGCTCGCGGCGGAAACGGCAGCATCGCCAGTTGGTAGGGCAGCCCCAGCTCTTCGAGCATCCACAGGGGGCGAAACGAGCGGGCGCTGACGCAGTGGTACAGGGTAATCATGGGCCACAGTGTAGGGAATTCCCGGGGCAGGTGTGCGCTACAGTGCTTGCTCCAAAGGCTGTTACAAATTAAGCGGCCCATAACAAAAACACTCTGGGAGACCTCCATGCTCAATGCTCTGTGGGCCGCACTGGTCCTGGTGGCCGCCTGCGTCGGTCTGGCGAATAGTTTTTCCGATGGAGGCGCCACGGTCAATGCCATGGGAGAGGCGTTGTTTACCAGCGCCAAAACGGCGGTGGAGTTGGCTATCGGGCTTATCAGTGCCTTGGTGCTTTGGCTGGGTGTGTTTGAAATTGCGCTGGCCGCAGGCGCCGTAACCTGGTTGGCACGAGTGTTGAGCCCGGTGTTGTGCCGCCTGATGCCCGAAGTGCCACGCAACCACCCGGCGCTGGCCAGCATTGGCATCAATGCGTCCATGAGCATGCTGGGCATAGACAATGGTGCTTTGCCATCCGGCCTCAAAGCCATGGAAGAGCTGGAAACGCTGAACCAGGAGCCGGGCAAGGCCAGCCGCGCCCAGCAAATGTTTCTGGTCTACATGACCACCTCGGTCACCATCTTCCCAGTCTCCATTTTGGGATACCGGCTGCAGGCGGGTGCGGCACACCCGGCCGACGTGTTTGTGCCCCTGCTGCTGGCCAGCTACATCGGCCTGTTTGCGGGGCTGGCCTATATGGCAGTGGTGCAAAAAATCAAGGTGTGGGACCCTGTGCTGCTGGGGGGCGCGGTGTTATTTGTGGGTGTGCTTGGCAGCATGGCTTGGCTGATGGCAACGCTCTCCGGCCCCGTTATTTCGCATGCTGTCACGCTGATGGGCAACGCATCCCTGCTGGGTGCCGTGGTGTTGTTTGTGGGGCTGGCCGCATGGCGTGGGGTACCGGTGTACGACACCTTTTTGCAAGGCGCATCCAAAGGTTTCGCCATGGCGGTGACGTTGATTCCCTACCTGGTGGGCATGCTGATGGCCATTGGCCTGTTGCGCGCAAGCGGTGCCTTCGCCTTGTTGCAGCATGGGCTGGAGTGGGTAGCGGCCCTGCTGGGGCTGGATGCGCGCTGGATTGCAGCCGTGCCCCAAGGCATCTTGAAATCATTCTCGGGCGGCGGTGCCCGCGCCATGATGCTGGACATTTTCAAAGCCCTTGGCCCCGACACCTTTGCGGGCCACCTGAGTGCCATTGTGCAAGGCGCCAGCGACACCACCTTTTTCATTCTGGCAGCCTGCGCCGCCGCCGCAAAACTAAAAAACCTGGGCCATGCCGTCATGGGGGCGGTGGTGGCCGATGTGGCCAGCTTCATCGCTGCGGTGGTGTTGGCGCAGTGGTTTTTTGGGTAGAAGCGTCCTGCGGCGCTGGCGTCAGCCCCTAATCTTCCCTCATGCTCTTGTTCACCAGGCTTGCAATCGGATCAAACAAATACTGCATCATGGTTCGGCTGCCACCGTCGGAATAAACCTCTGCTGGCATACCAGGGACGATTTCAAGCCCGTTGAGCTTCTTCATCTCCGCGGCCGAAACTGTGACCCGCATGAGGTAATACGGCTCTCCCTTGGTGGGTTCTGCCAACACGTCTGCAGAAACGTTGTCAACCACGCCCATCAGTTCTGGCGTGGTTTTGGCGAGGAATGAAGTGAACTTCACATGCGCAGCCATCCCCTTGCGCACCGAGTCCACGTCAAGCGGCCTGACGTGTGCATCAATGACCAGAACATCGCCTTCGGGCACCACGTCCATGATCGGATTGCCTGGGCTCAGCACACCACCAACCGTCGTTGCTTTCAAACCCAGCACCGTTCCGTTAATCGGTGCCTTGATCACCGTGCGGCTGAGTACATTCTGTGACGCGTCCACCTGGCTGCGCAACTCAATCATGGCTTCCTGCGTCTCTGTCAGTTGCTTGGTCAATTCTTGCTGCCATTCACGTTCAACCTGTATCACGGTAAGTTTGGCTTCGCCAATGGCAACCTGGGTTTCCGCAATGCTGGCGACGGTTTTCCCCAATTCGCCTTGCTGTTGTGATAGTTGCTGCAGTCGCTCGCTGACCATTGACGACTCAACCAACTTCTTGGCCATTAGCCCTTCCAGACGACCAAGCTCCTTCTCCAATAAACCAATTTGCCGTTGTGTTGATAGGCGGTAGGCCTCCACGCCACTTAACTTTTGCTCCAGTTGCCCGATCCGCTGCCGGGCGATACCGGCCTTGCCATCGTGCTCCAGCCGCAGCACCCGGAACACGCTTTGCTGAAGGTGCATCATCTCCGCCACCACAGGTTCATCCTTGGCCGCCAGCAACGGCTCACTAAAGGCAAGCTGCGGCGCACCCTCTACCAAACCCTTCAAACGATTCAGCATCGCCAACTTATTGAGGTAGCGGTGGCGCACCATGTCGCGCTCCGCCCGCGCCTTGGTGTCATCCAGCTCCAGCATGACATCGCCCTGCGCAACCCGCGCGCCATCACGAACCAGAATGGCCTTGATAACGCCGCCTTCCAGGTGCTGAATCGTCTTGCGTTTGGAATCCACCACCACAGTGCCCGGCGCAACCACGCCTTTTGACAGGGGCGCCAATACCGCCCAAAGAAAGAAGCCCAAAAGCAGCACAAGAACAACCCAGCCGCCTTTGTTTTTTCGTATCACCGTCCGGTGCTTGGACGGCAGTTGATCGACCTTGTCAGGGCTCGACTCGACAGGTTTTTCCAAAAGTTTCATCATGCGGCCCGCTTGCTGAGTTTTTCCATCAATTCACGCGGTGGCCCAAAATAGGCCATGCCGCCGTTGGCCAGCAACAAGGCCTTGTCCGCATGCCGCAGCAGGCGCATGTTGTGGGTGATGACCACGGCCGTCGTGCCGCGGGCTTTCATCCGCACCAAGGCCGCATCCAGTTGCGCCACCCCTTCGACATCCATGTTCGAATCGGGCTCATCCAGCACCACCAGCGCGGGATCGTCAAAATAACAACGCGCCAGGGCAATACGTTGGGCTTGCCCGCCGGATAGACGAATGCCACCCTCGCCAATCTGCGTGTCGTAGCCTTCCTGTAAATTCAGGATCAAATCATGGCAACCCGCCTGGTCTGCAGCCTTGAGCACCGCATCCGCCGACGCTCCGCCAAAGCGGCTGATGTTCTCCTTGACCGTGCCGACCAACAGTTCCACATCCTGCGGCAGATAGCCCATGTATTTGCCCAACGCATCCGGCTCCCACTGGGCCAAGTCGGCCCCATCAAGACGAACCTTGCCATTGGCTGGCTGCCACAGGCCCACCAGAGCACGGGCCAAGCTTGATTTACCCGAGGCACTCGCGCCAACCACCGCCAGCACCTCGCCCGCCTCCAGCGTGAAATTAATCCCCTGCAGCACCGCTTTGCGGCTACCCGCCGGGACCAGGGTAAGGTCTTCCACCTTGAGCGTGCCTTTCGGTTTGGGCAGCGCCATCGGCTCGCCTTTGCTTGCATTGCGGGCCAGCAGCGCATCCAGCCGCTTCAAGGCCATCAGCCCGGAAATAAAGCCCTTGCTCGCCGCAATCGACTGATCCAGCGGCGCAATGGCGCGCCCGAAAATGATGGATGCCGCCACCATGATGCCAGGCGACACACTGGCATCTTTCAAGACCAGCCAGGCACCACAGCCCAGCATGACGCTTTGCATGATGATGCGAAACGCCTTGGTCGAACCCGAAAAACCCGAGACCTGATCCGCCCCCGCCGCGCCCAATTCAACCGACTTGCTGTACGAATCGAGCCAGCGCGTGCGCATATTGCGCAGCATGCCGTTGGCTTGAATGGCATCCACATTGCGCAGGCAAGCATCGACAAAGCGCGACGCGGCCATTTGGTGTTTGGAGGTGTCCCCCACCAGTGGCCGCGAGAGCCGCTCTGAAATCACCGCCAGAAAAATACTCACCACCGCCCCGGCCAGTGCCAAAGCCCCCAGCACCGGGTGCATCACGTAAATCAGCACAATAAAAAACGGGGCCCAGGGCAGATCGAACAGCGCCGTCAGCGAATGCCCGGACACCAAGCCGCGCACCATTTCAAGATCACGCACCGGCTGCGCTGTTAGCCCTTGACCACGGTTGACCGCATCGCGAAACAGGCTGGTAAACACGCCCTCGTTGATGCGTTCATCAATGGCCAGGCCGATACCCACCAGAGCCCGCGAGCGCATCACCTCCAGCGCGCCAAAACCAATCAACAAAAAGAGCGCAATGGCCGAGATGGCGTACAAAGTCTCCTCACTGCGGCTGGTCAGCACCCGGTCATACATTTGCAACATGTAAAGCGGTGAGGTCAGCAACAAAATGTTGATGACCAAGCTCAGCCCCATGACATAAAACAAGGTGCGCCGAATCTCCGGCGTGAGCAGCCGCTCACGCAGTGCTTTGGGTATCAATTCCATGCGATTTCTTTACTTTTCGTTATGGGGTGAGGCAGACGTCAAACTGAGAGCGCCTGCCTCTTGCAGCAGGCGCACCCACGCCACATCTTGTTGCGAGCGGTAATCCACACCCTGCACGAGGGTTTCGAGCCAGGTCTGTTTGGCCCGCAACAGGCCCACCTGCGTGGTGGCACCGCCAGCCAGTTGCTCGCCGGTGAGCTTGACGGCTTCTTCTTCTTGCCGTTCAGACTCGCGCCAGGCCAGCGCCATGGCCTCGGCTGCGCGCCAGCGCGCCCAGGCTTCGGCCATGCGTTGCATGGTCATGCGGCCTTCCTGCAACGCCCGGTCTTTAGCGGCAGACTGCCGGTGCGCTGCGCTATCAACCCGACTGAAGCTTGCACCACCTTCAAAGAGCGGCACGCTGACGCCCAGGAAGATCGACTGCGAATCTGCGGGAACGTCACCAAACGTACCCCGCTGCGCCTGCATGGTCACGCTGAGTTTGGGCCACAAGTCTGCGCGTATTACTGCATATTCCGCCCCCGCCTGCTCGGCCTCTGCCTGCGCCTTTAACAAGGCGGGGGCGGCCTGCAACGCCGCCGCCTCCATGGCCTCCAGCGTCAACGGGCCGCGCCACCAGCTACGCAAGTCGTTCTCTTGCAGCTTAACCACCGGCGTTGCCTCGGGCATCAAGCGCTTGACCTTGGCTTGCGCTGCCGCCAGATCAGCCGCTGCCCGCGCCCGCAAGGCCCCGGACTGTGCAGCGCGCGACTGAATCAGCCGCTCCTCCGTCGCCTTCATGCCGCCACCTGCTACCGTCTCGCGCACGGCGGCCACTTGCTCGCTCAGGTTGACGGCCAAACGCTCACGAAGCGCCAGAGTTTCTTTGGCCGTGCTGATGCCAAGCATGGCCTCCAGCACCTCCCCCACCACCGCCTGCTCGACACGCTTGACCTCGGATTCTTCCACCCGCGCAGCAACACGGGCCAATTCCACCCGTGCCGATTCACGGCCAAAGAGGGGGATTGGCTGCTCCAGTTCCAGACCGTAGACTCGTTTGTCACCGCCCCGCACCAGCGGGTCTTGACTGCGACTCGACCCCGCCGAGCCAGTGCCGCGCAACACCGGCAGGTAGGCCGACCATGCGCCTTCGGCCTCCACCAATTTGGATTGGTAGGTGGAGCGGGCGGCGAGGACGCGGGGGTCGGATTCCACGGCTTGACGCAGCATCGAAATGGGTTCGGCTGCGCAAAGGGCGTTGGATGCAAACAAGCAACCAAGCAACAGCGTTTTGAGAGGGTTTCTGGGGAGAACTATTTTCACAGGCAGTTACTTATTAACAGTGATTTTTGCAACACGCCAGCTCGCGAGTTGTGTCAGGTACGGAATTGTCATAAGCAAAGACCGCCGAAGCGGGCTTTGCCTAATTGGAAAAACCATGGAGCCCCAATGTTGTGTGTGCTGTTCCCGCCAAGCTCTGATCGAGCGAATCGATGGCATCACACAAACTGCTAAGGTCAAGCTTTTCTGTCGTCGTTACGCTCTTTCACTGTCCTACACTAAGTCCAGAGCAAACTTCGAGGCATCCGGAAAATCATTTACCAACAACAATTGGTCGACTCCGAAGTTCGTCAAATCTAACCCAAGGCCTCTGGAGTAAGTCGAGATAGTGTCGATTTTTGCGAGCGCCACGAGGTCTCCACCATCGTGATAACCATCCGCATCAAAATACAGGGTTCCTGATTTCTTCTCGCTATCCAGCCACAGCGAGAAGAACGGCGCACTGTCGTCCTTAGAATTTAAAAAACTTGAAATGGAATCCTTGTTGTATTGCCCATTCTCGATGATGGCAAACTGGTCTCCATTCAGTGTAGAAAATCCGCCAACACCGAACACTTTCTCGTTACCTCCGGTGGTCGGCGTCAAACCGAGTTGGCTACGTGAAAAAACAACATAATCCTTGTGGAAGGACCCCAAGCCACCGACATCGAGATTAAAGATATCATCTTTGTTGTTGGCATTATCCGTTAGGGCAACATCGACCAAGTAATAGTCGGCAGCATGATTACCAATCAATGTGTCATTGCCTTTCCCACCATACAGCACGCCGCTGCCTTTGCTATCAAAGTTTGCAACCCATCCCGTTTCATCCGTTAACAAACTGTTATATAACACATCACCTATAATAGATTTGATGTTCGTATTTGTGCCGCTAATTGAATCACTAATCAAAATATCATTTCCCTCACCTCCATATAAAACATCTTTATCTCCTGCGCCCAGCAGCAAATCTGATCCACCACCCCCAATGAGCAAATCGTTGCCCCATCGACCATTTAAGACATCATCACTATTCGAGCCTATAATTTTGTTTGATGCGTAATTGCCGTGAACTATTAGATTATCACCAGGGGTTGCTGGCTTCCAGCTTGAAGCATCAATTTCTATATTTTGATCCAGCACTTTGCCTGATGCAGTATCAACAATCGACGCAAGATGTACACCGCCTTGAACCAAAGCAAGCCCAACATGGGCGACTTTATCTGTCAACGTTGCGCTCGGATACGCCTTCCGATACTCGCTTAATATATCGTCTAGCTTTTCAGCACCAAGCAAAAACGGCTTTATAGTAACCTCCGTAATATCAGGCTGTGTGTGCGTGTAAACTGGAGGTGTGTGAGATACTAATGAATAAAAAGGAATTTGCTCAATTGTTAGTTTCGCAGCATCACTGGAAGAACTTTCACTAACTCTCCCACCCGCATCCGACTGCAATAAACCAGAGGATGCCACTTTAAATTCATACCCAGTTTCTAGCATCTCTCCGTAGGCTTCCGTAAAGTATCCTATCGCAGCCTTCCATAATGGCCCAAGCTCTCCAATCAGATTGATATTGATACTTTGTCCGTATTTTTCAATAACTTCATTTGCTGCTATTCCAATCTCCTCTTTGGTTATCAGCGTTGTCAGGTAGGAGGAAAAACCATCCGAACCAGACAGGTATGCAGCAACAAATTTTAGCGGCGCATCTTTAATCTTATTTAGCACAAGCCATGTAACTTCTATAGAGAAGTCAGCGATTGCTCCTAAGGTGACAAAACCATTCCCACGGGCATTACTCAAAAACTCCGCTTTTGACACAGGTATTGCTACGAGGCCGGTTGCAACGGAAATTAAAAAATCCAACCCAGTTTTCGCCAATCCACCATCAGTGCTTAATTTATCACCGTACTGACTATAAATTCTTGCTGAATTGGCGATATGATCTTTATCTAACCATGGCAGCGATTTCAAAAATGGAAGTTGCAGAGCACTCATTGCATGTAGCCCAGCAGTAAGTGGGTATCCATCCACATTTAAGTGAATCGTATTACCAGGATTCGTCCCTCCACCTAGATCAGGGACGGGATCATTCTCTGCTTCAAACGAAACAATACGTGTATCGAAAGCTGCGTTACTAAATTTTGAAAATACACTAGGAGAATCTAGGCGCGCTTTGTTGGCCGGTTCAAATAACACTGCATTGAAACGGCTATCCCCGATATGATCTTGCATAAACCACGTTGCCATTTGGCCACCAAGGCTATGCCCAGATACATAAATGTGTTCAACACCATTTTTATTTTCATTAATGTAACTATCAATCAATGAAAATAATGGTTTATATCGATCGTAATGACCATACATATCGAATAAGTCATCAACCCAATCACCAACCCAACCACTGGCGAAGTCGAAGTCAGTTCCACGAAAAGTCACAAATAGGGATTTTCCATCCTCAGATATTCCCAACTTTGCAACAGAGGATCTGATATCAAGACCAAATTTCTTTTTATCCGCTGAGATAAACCAGCCATCTTCAATGAGATAATTGTAATCAAGGTTCTGACCACCACTATTCACGTACCGGCTTGTTGTCAATCCAGTGTCAAAATCCTTAAACGATTTATATCCAAGAGTTCCACTGTACAAGTAAGAGTAAGCCTCACCCTCTGAACGGATATCATTAGTGCTTAGAGCTACTTGACTTGTCTCAGTTGTAATACTGGTTGCAGCACCCATGTTTTTATGGGTTGCAGTATGAAAATAAGATGCCTTCGACAAATCAAAGAAAAATTTGAAGTAATTATCACTCACCGATCCCGTGGAATCATAATTCTTGAATATATCGGCAGCCGATCTCAGCGTCGCATTCAAGTAAGTCGATGTTTGTATATCTGAGCCTACGGCAGTATCAGCAAACCTCATTGCCTCTACATCAATTAAATAGTCTACTCCATCTGCTTTGCTGCCTCTTTCGTGCGCGACTCGCAACACTCCTGTACGTTCAAGAGAAAAATCATAATCAGCGAAATTCCCCTGAAAAACAGCAATATCATGATCCCCAGCACCACCTACCAACGTATCATTACCACCCAGTCCCGTCAATAAATCATTCCCGGCGCCGCCTTCAATGCGGTTGTCTAAACCATTACCAGTTAAGGTATCGCCTTTGCCGGTTAATGGGTCTATATAGTCTGTTCCTTTTATATCTTCGATAAAATCGAGTTTCGCTTGCGCGATCAATTCTTCCCCAAGTCCTTCAAGGCTGACCGTCACTTGAGCAGGTATTTCGCCAAAAGCATGATCATCAGACGGTGACTTAACTTTCGTGCCATTAAATGCAACCGGTTCAAGTTCATAAGTATTATTTAGCCCGCCGAAGCCCAGCGCGTTAGACGTAATCCTATTGGCAATTAGAAAATCTTCCCAACCATCTTCTCTTGCATAAATTGATGCATCCGGGACACCATCGGAAAGAAAAAAGGAAACGTTATTACCATTTTTATAGAACAACTGCCCCTGCTGAGATAAAAATGCTCGTTCAGCAGCATCTAACGCAGCCGCATATGGCGTTGAACCGTCAGGAGCCAAAGAGTCAATAACGCTTTTTGCATCAACGATACTCATCCATTCGTCTTTGCCATCGAAGTCTGAGCCTGCCTCACCGTTCCAGCCTCGCCCAAAGGTAACAATGCGTACGGCGACATCGCCAACATTCTTATACGCATCGATTAACTGGTTTGCAGCCTGCTTGGCTTGATCCATCCTAGTTGGCGGAACGCCCCATTCCCCTTCCTCATTGCGAGTCATGCTTCCAGATATATCAACGATGAGCATCAAATTAAATTTCGGTGCTGCTTGTTGCGTTCCTCCTGCGCCAGTGCCTGAACCTAATTGAATAGTGGCATTGCCCACTGTGCCGGCATTCACAAGACTTATATCGATACTTGCCGGCCCCGTCGCCAGACTGAAATCCAACACGTCCCTATCTACACCGTTGTCTTCTATTGCGACGTCCAGAATGATTTTCTTCCCCGTCCCGGCAATCTTGAAAATGTCGCTGCCCTTTTTCCCGCTCGCCACATCGTCGCCACCATGGATCATTTTGAACACGTCGGCATAGTCTGTTCCGGGCAAATAGTCGTTACCAACATCGTCAATTAATTCGCCCGAGATTTTTGCAACAACTTGGGCTAGTTTTTCAGTCTGAGCGACATTAACATTGGAAGAAAATTTCAGGGTGTCCTGTACCGAGTAAGCGGAGGTAAGCGTTAACGGCCCCGCATCTGACTTAATGGTTCCTGAACCAGTGAGAATGGTTGCGCCACCCAGTTCGTTAACGCTTGAGATTTTCAGCGTCACGTTATTGCCCACTGAAATTTGGCCAAGCTTGGATAAGCTTAAACCAGTCGTCGCTGCCAACTGAGTCAAGTCAACCACGATGGGTGTAGTGGCGTCGTTTATCCTCAAAACACTGTTCCCATCGCCGATTACGCTCTTGAAACCGCTGATCTGACCATAGGTAAAAGTGACATCCGACCGAATCTCGATGTGTTCTATGCCGGTAATGTCGTACTTACTCAGATCAGCAGTGCCATAAACATAGAGCGTGTCACCCCCATCCCCCCCCCGGATGACTTCTGCGCTACCACCTTCGTCTTCGTTGAGGTTCTTTCCATTGAGGTTGGTGAGCGGAAAGCCCAGTGCAGCCGTATCCGCAACTGAGTCGACCTTGCCGCCGCCGGAGATGTCACCCACTACCACAAAGGTGTCGTCGCCCGCGCCGCCGTCCATGCTGTCCACACCAGCACCGCCGCGCAGCACGTCGTTGCCGTCGCCACCCACCAGGGTGTCGTCGCCCGCGCCGCCTTCGATGCGGTCAGCCGTCGCACCGCCGGTGAGGGTGTCGTCGGCTTCGCCTCCGATCAGTAGCTTGCCCGCGACAAAGGTGCCACCTCCGTGAGTAGCGTCATCCGTACCGTCTTTGTCTTGAATGGCGAGGGTGACGTATTTACTGACCAGATTGAGTGTGCCGGTCGCGGTAGACGCCTTGAGGGTGCCTTCGCCGGAAAGGTTTTGCAGGCTGTCCACATCCGCCTGGTCCAACACCACGGTCACGCCGGCGCTGACATTGAGGGTGCGGAAGTTGCTAAAAGTCATGCCCGAAAGGTCGAGCGTGACAGGATCGGCGCCGCTGTTGGTGATGTTGAGCACCGATTCGCCATCGCCAAAAATGACGTTCAAACCGAGGGCGGTCAGTTGCTGGGCGCTGATGGTGACGGTGGAGTTAACCTGGAACTGGGTGATGTTGGTCAGGGTGACGCCGGTGAGGTCTACGTTGCCGTAGATGACCAGGCGGTTGGTGCCCGTGCCACCGTCGATGTTTTCGCCAGCCGCCACTTCGCTCAAGGCCCGTCCGTTGAGGTCGGCCAGGGTAATGACGCTGGACAGGTCGATGCCGCTGCCGCCGGGGTTGGTGACGTCGGACTGGGCATATTGGCCCGCCGCCGTCTGGCCGACCACAACGACGATGTCGTTGCCTGTTCCGGCACTAACCGTATCGGCACCTTCGCCGGGGCGGATGATGTCGTTGCCGACGCCGGTGGTGATGCTGTCGTTGCCCGCCAGGCCGGTGATGATGAAATCGTCCAGTCCAGCGGGGAAGCTGATGGTGTTTGCGTCTGCCGTGCCAACGATGGTGGTGGTTTCTGCCACGTCGGTGACGGTGATGGCAAAGGCTTGCGCTTTGGATAGGCCACCGGCGTCTGTCGCGGTGACCGTGACATTGACTGACGTGGCTGCTTCGTGGTCCAGGCTGATGCCATCTTTGAGCTTGAGTTGGCCTCCGACAACTTCGAAGCGGGTGTCATCGACTGTCAGGGTATGGGTGTTGCCCGCATCCGGGTCGGTGACGGTCAGGTTGCCGATGACGGCGCCTGCGGCGTTTTCAGCGACGGTGCTTGCGGACAGGGCGACTGCGGTCGGCGCACTGTTGGGCGGTGCTTCAAAAACGTCAGTGACGTTGATGGCAAAGGCTTGGGTTTTGAACAGGCCACCGGCATCCGTGGCGGTGACGTTGACATTGACCGTGCTGGCAGCCTCGAAATCCAAACTGATGCCATCTTTGAGCTTGAGTTGGCCAGCGACCACTTCAAAGCGGGCATCATCAACTGTCAGGATATGGGTGTTGCCGGCATCCGGGTCGGTGACGGTTAGTGTGCCGATGGCTGCACCTGCGGCGTTTTCAGCGACGGTGCTGGCGGAGAGGGCGACTGCGGTGGGAGCATGGTTTACTGGGGCGGCTGGTGTGGTCGAAGTATTTCCGCTTGTGGCTGCTGCCAATCCAAGTGCACCAAGTGCTATCAGCATCGGAGACGCAGCACCCGCAGCACCCGCGGTAGCGGCGCTCGTTGTAGCAGTGGTGGTTGCGCTACCAGCTGCAGCATCGCTTACCACGCCAGTTTCAGCTTGTGCCAACAATATGGCTTCACCTTGCTCGGTAAGGGCGTAACTGTGAGTGCCCTCATATCGGACAACCTTGCCATCCAGGCCGATGGTGTAAACCTCGGCATCATCGGCAAGGCTTGGTTTGCCCGTGGTAGGGTCAAGCAATACGAAATTGATTTGACCGTCAATCAGCGCCTGAATGGCGGGGTCTGTTTGAGCGATTTCCGCCAGTGCCGCTTCCAGCGCTTGCTGAGCCTCTGGATCTTCTATTGCAACATCAATGGGCTGGATGGTGGTTTCATCAGTACCCACCTGCGATTTGTCTGAGTCTGTAGTCTGGGATGTGGTTTTTTGTGCAGCAGAAGCGTGTTCGAGAATGCCGGCCAATGCCATCAAAAAAACGAAGTTTTTGTTTTTTCCTCCAATGGCCTCTGCCTTGCGCAGCAGCGTAGTTGCAGAACGTTTAGCCAAATTGATCTTTGCCTCGAACATAACCATCCTTTTTGAAATGTGTGACGATCCAAAAATGTAGCTACCTGGCTGTCCAATTCGCTGGACAGTCAGTGCAAATTCTTTTGTGTCACATCAAATTCGTTGGATTGGTATGTGTTGGGTAAGGGTTAACCCTGCTGGTATCGTCGCTATGCAATTGACGTTGTGTTGCCGCAGCCTTGGACTGCTGAAGCTGGGCTTACGCGTTTAGTGGGTAGCGGAGTAAAGGTGATGCCCTCCACCGTGGCCTGCGCAACCAGGATGCGATCAAAAGGGTCTCTGTGGATGGGCGGACGGCTTTCTACGAAAACAGCGTGCGCGCTTACGATGGGCAAATATGAAAGGCATTGATTTATAGTGACCGCCGTGCGGTGCCAAGTTCGCGCGGCGCAAAACAAGAATTAACGCAGGGGTTTCATGTTGAATATTTCTTTGACCTTCATGGTCCTGATTGCGGCTGCGCTCAAAAGAAGGATGCAACTGCCGCATACACTCCCATTGCTTGCCGTCGCACTGCTTAATCCACTTCATGCACAAGCCCAGATCGATTCCCATGCAAGTTCCTCAAATACGGTAAAGACGCTGTCTGAAGTCATCGTTACAGCCCCGCGTCAAGTGGCTTTTGAGCCGTGGTCGCAAAGCCCATCAGGGGTAGGTGTCGTCATGACAGTTGATGCGAAAGTGATTGCTGCCAGACCATCGGCGCGCATTGAAGACATTTTGCAGGACGCAGGCCTGGCATCAGCCAGTGCTTCCAGCAGCTTTGGCTTGATGCCCGGCATTGGACTACGCGGCTTTTCTGTCGCCGCGCAAAGTGCTACGCCGTCACTGGTGTCTTCAAAAATCCTTGTCAACGGCGTGCCTGATATCGCCAGTAGTTTTACGCGGGACATGAGTAGCGTCGAGCGAATTGAGGTCATGGGGGGCTTTGACTCCACCATGATGGGAGCGGGGGCCCCAGGTGGAACGCTGCAATACCAAACCAAGCGCCCAAGGGGCACTGAATTTTTCACCACGGATGTGACGATTGCATCTGATGGCCTCAAGCGCATGGTGCTGGATACAGAGAAAGATATTCAAGCCCTAAAGATTCGACTTGTCGCAGCAAGCCAACGTGATCAAATGACCGCAGAGGGTGTCGGAACTGACAGAGATAACGTCTTGTTGGCATCCAGTTTAGAAACACCTGCCGGAAGATTTCGGCTGGATATGGAGCAAAACAATAATGCAGCGGCGTATGTGTTTGGCACCTTTTATCAGAACAACCAATTTTGGTACGACAAGCCCTATGTGAGTCCCCAAAGTTCAGCCGCCCGCCGCGCCAGCCGCACGGCCCTCTATTGGGATTACGTTTTAAGCGATGAGACCTTCGTCAGGGCATGGGCTCAGCAGTCTGATGTCAGCCGAGATGAAGCGTTGGTAGGATTTTGGAGTCTCAAAAACGCGACTACCCTAGCTGGCTACTACCGTCTGTTGGCCTCTGCGTATCAACAGCAAGACATTGGTGTGAGCCTCGATCGCCACCTTCAGGCGTGGGGAGTGTCACACAACGTCAGCTTGCTCGCACAGCAGCAAAAGCAAGACCTCCATTTCAATGGGCCGCAAAGCATCAATAAGTATTCAATCAGCATCCAGAATCCGGCATGGCCGGTGGATTTAGGCGCCTTGACACTCACGCCGCGCACCTTCCAACAGTCCGTGACTGAACAAGGCTTGGCAGTTGGTGACAGTATCAACTTCACAGATGCCTTACAACTTCGCTTGGGGACAAGGCTGTCTGGTATCACCATCAACACGGCCAGCAATACCCCCATAGCCACAACCACCGTTGATCTACGACACGTAACAAGCTCAGCAGGGCTGTCTTGGCAGGTCACGCCGGAAGTCAAGTTTTGGATTAGTCGCGCCGACTCTTTTCAACCCGTGCAGGGGCAAACCCGTGATGGTGGCTACCTTCCGCCCCAAGTGGCCACCCAATGGGAGTGGGGCACCCAGCGTCAAACCTCAGACAACCTGCTGAGCTTCAGTATGTTTCATATTCAACAAGACAATTTGCCTGCGGTTGACCCTTTGAACAAAAACTACCTGATTCCATTGGGTGGTATGCGCTCTTTTGGTTTGACGGTCAATGAGAAAACGACGCTGCTCAGCTTGCCAATCCAGGCAAATGTGACTTTTCAGAATGCCAGCATTACCACGCCGGTTAGCAGCGGGCAGGGCAGCATTCTGCCTGGCGTTCCTCGCCTTGTGGGGGCCGTAAAAATCAGCA
Organism: Burkholderiales bacterium RIFCSPLOWO2_12_FULL_61_40; assembly: GCA_001770935.1. Lineage (GTDB taxonomy): Bacteria > Pseudomonadota > Gammaproteobacteria > Burkholderiales > Burkholderiaceae_C > Allorhodoferax. The sequence continues at coordinate 34,222 of MESI01000092.1, forward strand.
GCCCGGAAAGGCAACAAGGCTTTGAAGGCTGGGTCCGAGGCATTGCGAGCAGTGGAAAATCAGCAGACAGTCTTGGCTCGGTCTATGCGCCAGGATACGTGCGTTGGGATACGGGTACCACCTACAAAGAAGCCAAGTGGCAACTCTCTGTGTGGGTGCAAAATCTCTTTGATCTACGCTATGTGCAAGCGCTGAATGCGGTGGACAACGTATGGCAAGGTCCGCGGCGTAGCGTTTGGCTCAATCTGAACTACAAATACGACGGCACTTAACGCTCCGCATGCGCACCCTGCGCCATGGATGTCACACACACCTTGACCCAGACCCCGCGGCTTTTGGGAAAACACAGGCTTCCATCGGTAAAGGTGGACTTCCAATACGACAGCACGGTGCCTGGCAGATCCGGCGCGGTAAATTCCACGCTCACCTGAACCAAATCGCCCGGCAGGGTGGTAGGCACCGGAACCCGCGTGTGGGTGGGGCGCAGGTTGTGGGCCAAGTGCAGGGTTTCTCCTGTGCGGCTGTAGACCACAATTTCTTCGTCCATGCACTGCAAAAAGCGGCCTTCCCATGGCACCTTGCCCACGTTTTGCAGCTCCCAGGTTTTGACAAATCGCTGACCGGACAGCACCCGTTCGCCGTCTTCAAAGGTGACGTCGCGCACAAAAACACTCTGGTCGTTGCGGCTGCGTTGTTTTGCCACCGTGCGGTGCTGGGGGACCGCGTCAATCACCAAATGCACCAGTCGCAAAGGGTGCACCTTCAAGGCCTCGGCCAAGCCAACCAAGGTTTGCAGGGATGGCATTTTGTCGGGCACCTGCGCCAGCGAAAGCAGTGTCTGCCGACTCACACCGGTCAGGCGTGAGAGTTCGCTCTGGGTCATGTCCAACTCGGTACAACGCTGGCGGATGTAGCTGTCGAGGGTTTCTTTCATGTGCATCCGCCTTTGTTTTTAAACGAACTGTATGGGCCCCGGGTATTGGGCCACCAAGCTGTCCGATGTGACCAAAGTGATGCCCTCCACCGTGGCCTGCGCAACCAGGATGCGATCAAAAGGGTCTTTGTGGATGGGCGGTAGGCTTTCCACGAAAACAGCGTGCGCGCTGACGATGGGCAATTCTGCATAGTCGTTGTCCAGCAGGCCGCGTCTGAGCAGTCGGGCGTCCACCTTGAAGTCTTCCCGGCCCAAACCGTTCTTGATGGCAATCTCCCAAAGGCTGGCCGCGCTGAAAAGCAGCTCGTGGGCAGGGTCGTTCAGCAGGGCGAGTGCCTTTGCTGACAGTCGGTCTGGTTCATTGGCAGCCCACAGCAAAATATGGGTGTCCAGAAGCAGCTTCACTCCATACCTCCGGCGAAGAGCTGCGCAAGCGCATCGCCACCCATGCGGTCAAAATCTTCGGGCACTGTCATCGTTCCTTTCATGAAGCCAAGGCGGCTGCGCTGCGCACCATTTGGGCTATTGATGGCAGTGACCTTGACCAGCGGTTTGCCAGCCTTGGCAATCACAAATGGCTCCCCCTGACCCGCCAGGGCGATAAGCCGGGATAGCTGTGTTTTTGCTTCATGAACATTGAAGGTTTGCATGGTGACTCCGGTTGAACTAAGTTTTGGGACTAAGTTTAGAATATTTTCAATAGAACTGTCAGCAAACCATGTTTGTATTGTGAAAGGCTGACTTTCAATTTGCCAACATGACGTGGTTCATTTACCGCACCAGCCTTTGCATCAAAAATTCTGGATTCCTTTCAGTCCTGCCTGCGACCGCCGAAATTCCGCCGGTGACGTGCCCGTCCAGCCTTTGAACGCCCGCATAAAGCTTTTTTCGTTCTGAAAGCCTGCTGCCTGGGCCACCTGCTTGATGGGGCGCGTGGTACGCAGCAGCAGCTCTAGCGCGCGGGCCTGGCGCACCTCGTCTTTCAGGGTTTGCAGCGCGGCGCCTTCTTCCTTGAGCTGGCGGTGCAGGGTGCGGGGGGAGACGTGCAGCAGGGCGGCCAGGTCTTCCGCGCTGTGGGTTTTTTCTGGGTGGGTCGTCAGCGCCTGGCGGACACGCTGCACCAGCAGGCGGTCGCGCCGGTACTGCAGCACGGTCAGCGGCAGGGCGCGCTGCAGCATCTGTTGCAAGGCATGTTCGTCGCGCCGCAGGGGCAGGGCGAGGTAGCGGGTGTCAAACTGGATGCTGGCGTGGGCTGCGCCGAATGTGGTGGGGCCGGAAAACAGCACGCCATAGGCCTCGGCGTGGGGTGGCGCGGCGAACGGAAACTGTGCATGCTGCACCGGTATGCGCGAGTCCACCAGCCAGCAGGCCAGGCCATGGATGTTGCGCAACACCGAGACCAGGCAAAACTCCCGCAGCGCACCCAGCGCGCGCCGCTCGGCAATGCAGATGGATGCGACCGTGCCCGAGACTTCGAGTGTCAGCGCAATATCGTCCGCAATCAAACCGTGGTGGCGGCACCAGCGCATGAGGGCAATGTCCAGGCTGGGGGCGCTGATCGAGGCGCGGGCCAACATGCCGTAGCTGCCCCAGGGCAGGCGCCGACTGAACCAGCCCAGGGCCTCGTCGTCCAGCTCCTGCATCGCCGCGCCGGAGATCTGCTCCATTTGCCAGGCGGTAATGCGTGCCTGCGCAATGGTGAGCAACTCTGGCGCAATCTGTGCCTTTTGCAGTGCCCCGGACGGGTCCACGCCATACCGCTGGTAGGCCGCCAAAATGGCTTGCACAAAGGCCATGGGCGTTGCAGTTGCACCTGTGAGGGTGGAGCCCGTCTGGGCGGTGGGGCGGGCAAGCGTGGAGTGGTTTGGCACGGTGTGCACTTTGCCTCAAGTTGGCGCAATTTGCAACCTTGCTGGCGACTGCCAAAGGGCCGTCGCCCCTATCCTTCCGCCAGAGACCCGTTTTCTGGATACGCCTTCACCAAAGGAATTCGACATGACATCCGGCCCTGCCAGTGCCCCGCCTTCGCCTGCCCTGACCCGCAGCCTGTCTCAGGGGGCGACGGACCTTCCCCTGATCGAGCAGACGCTGGGCGCATTTTTTGACGCCATGGCGGCGCGCCAGCCCGAGCACGAGGCGCTGGTAAGCAGGCACCAGGGTCTGCGCTACAGCTACCGCGAGCTGCAAACCGCCAGCAAGCAACTCGCCAGCGCCCTGCTGGGCCTGGGGCTGGTGCCGGGCGACCGCATTGGCATCTGGTCACACAACAATGCCCAGTGGTTGCTGATGCAGTTGGCCACCGCCCAAGTGGGGCTGATTCTGGTGAACATCAACCCGGCCTACCGCGTGTCCGAGGTCGAATATGCCCTGAACAAGGTGGCGTGCAAGGCCCTGGTGACCATGGCCCGTTTCAAGACCAGCGACTACCTGGGTATGTTGCGTGAACTGGCGCCTGAACTGAGCCAGGCCGCGCCGGGTGCTTTGCAGTCCGCCCGTTTGCCGCACCTGCGCACCGTGGCATGGATCGACGCGCCGGGCCAGGCCGATGAAGGGCCGGGGCTGCTGCGCTTCTCCAGCCTGCTGGCAAGCGGCAATGCAGCGGACCCGCGTGTGGACGCCATTGCCAAGACCCTGCAGCCGACACAGCCCATCAACATCCAGTTCACCAGCGGTACCACCGGTTTCCCCAAGGGCGCCACGCTGACACACCGCAACATTCTGAACAACGGCTTTTTTATTGGCGAGGCCATGCGGCTCACCGCAGCGGACCGCCTGTGCATTCCGGTGCCGCTGTACCACTGCTTTGGCATGGTGCTGGGCAACCTGGCCTGCCTCACCCACGGCGCCACCATCGTCTACCCGAATGACGGTTTTGACGCCTTGTCAGTGTTGCAAGCGGTGCAGGAGGAAAAATGCACCGGCCTGCACGGCGTGCCCACCATGTTCATCGCAGAGCTGGACCACCCGCGCTTCAAGGAGTTCGACCTCTCCAGCCTGCGCACCGGCATCATGGCCGGCTCACCGTGCCCGATCGAGGTGATGAAGCGGGTGGTGGGCGAGATGCACATGTCGGAGGTGACGATTGCCTACGGCATGACCGAAACCAGTCCGGTCAGCTGCCAAAGCAGCACCACCACGCCGCTGGAAAAGCGGGTGGCCACGGTGGGCCTGGTGCAGCCGCATTTGCAGGTCAAGGTGATTGACCCCGAGAGCGGTGCGGTGGTGGCGCCGGGCGTGTCGGGCGAGTTGTGCACCCACGGCTACTCGGTCATGCATGGCTACTGGGAAGACGTGGAGAAAACCCAGGAAGCGATTGATGCCGATGGCTGGATGCACACCGGTGACCTGGCCACCATGGACGCACAGGGCTATGTCAACATCGTCGGCCGTATCAAGGACATGGTGATCCGCGGTGGCGAGAACATCTACCCGCGCGAGATTGAAGAGTTCCTGTACCGCCACCCAGCCGTGCAGGATGTGCAGGTGGTGGGTATTCCCGACCAGAAGTACGGCGAGGAGCTGTGCGCCTGGGTGGTGGTCCGGCCCGGACAGACGCTGACCGAAGACGACCTCAAGGCCTTCTGCAAGGGGCAGATCGCGCACTACAAGGTGCCGCGCTACATTCGTTTTGTGTCCGAGTTCCCGATGACCGTGACCGGCAAGATCCAGAAGTTCAAAATCCGTGATGAAATGAAACAGCAGCTTGGGCTGCAAGAAGACAAAACCGCCTGAAAGAGAAGAGACCGTCGAATGCCCATTCTTGAAACCAAACTCAACGCCCGCTCTGCGGAATTCGTCGCCAATGCCACCGCCATGCGCGCCCTGGTGGCCGACCTCAATGTGCAGATCGACAAAGCCGCCCTGGGCGGCGGAGAAGCCGCCCGCGCCAAACACACGGCACGCGGCAAATTGCTGCCGCGTGACCGCGTGGGCATGCTGCTGGACCCCGGCACGCCGTTTCTGGAACTCTCCCCCCTGGCCGCGCTGGCCATGTACCCGGACCGCGACGGCAGCGACAGCGCGCCTTGCGCCGGCGTCATCGCCGGTATCGGCCGCGTCAGCGGCGTGGACTGCATGATCGTCTGCAACGACGCCACCGTGAAAGGCGGCACCTACTACCCGCTCACGGTGAAGAAACATTTGCGCGCGCAGGAAGTGGCCGCGCAAAACAACCTGCCCTGCATCTACCTGGTGGACTCGGGCGGCGCGAATCTGCCCAACCAGGACGAAGTCTTCCCCGACCGCGACCACTTTGGCCGCATCTTCTTCAACCAGGCGAACATGAGTGCGCAAGGCATTGCGCAGATCGCCGTGGTCATGGGCTCGTGCACGGCCGGCGGCGCCTATGTGCCCGCCATGAGTGACGAGACCATCATCGTCAAGAACCAGGGCACCATCTTTTTGGGTGGCCCGCCTCTGGTGAAAGCCGCCACGGGCGAAGTGGTGACGGCCGAAGACCTGGGCGGTGGCGATGTGCACACGCGCCTTTCCGGCGTGGCCGACCACCTGGCGCAGAACGATTTGCACGCGTTGGCGCTGGCCCGCGAAGCCATCGCCCATTTGAATAGAAATAAGGCCCCAGCCCTGGTACCTATTGCACCAGTAGCTCCTAAATTCGTAGCGGAAGAGTTGTACGGCGTGATTCCCACCGACACCCGCAAGCCCTTTGATGTGCGCGAAATCATCGCCCGCATCGTCGACGGCTCTGCGCTGCACGAGTTCAAGCCGCGTTTTGGTGCCACGCTGGTCTGCGGCTTTGCGCACATCGAAGGCATGCCCGTGGGCATCATCGCCAACAACGGCATTTTGTTCAGCGAGTCAGCATTGAAGGGCGCGCACTTCATCGAGCTGTGCTGCCAGCGCAAGATCCCCCTGGTGTTTTTGCAGAACATCACCGGCTTCATGGTCGGGCGCAAGTACGAAAACGAAGGCATCGCCCGCAACGGCGCCAAGATGGTCACGGCGGTGGCCACGGCCCAGGTGCCCAAGTTCACCATCATCATCGGCGGCAGCTTTGGCGCGGGCAACTACGGCATGTGTGGCCGCGCCTACAGCCCGCGCTTTTTGTGGATGTGGCCCAACGCCCGCATCTCGGTCATGGGCGGTGAGCAGGCGGCCAGCGTGCTGGCCACGGTGCGCCGCGATGGTTTCGAGGCCAAAACCGGGCTCAAGGGCGAAGCCGCCTGGAGCATGGAAGAGGAGGAAGCCTTCAAGGCCCCGATTCGCCGCCAGTACGAGAGCCAAGGCCACCCCTACTTTGCCACCGCCCGCCTGTGGGACGACGGCATCATCGACCCGGCGGATACGCGGCGGGTGTTGGCGCTGGGCTTGAGCGCTTCGCTCAACGCCCCCATTCCCGAGACCAAGTTCGGCGTGTTCCGTATGTAAGCTGCGGCACTGACGGCCATGGGGGTTGTCAGCCCGGAGTTGGAACTGGTCGATATGCTGCAAAGCGAAACCCGTTAACAAGGACTTTTATGTGTGATCCGGTTTGCCCAACCAATCTCAGCACAATGATCGGCTTGCCCACCGCCCCGTGCGGCCTGAGGGGCGGCAATTGAGCACCCAGCCTAGCCAGCAAGACTGGCAGCGCCGCAGCCTGAACGCCGTCTGGCACCCCTGTACCCAGATGGCGCGCGCCGCCGTCGTGCCGCCGCTGCCCATTGCGCGCGGCGAAGGCCCTTGGTTGCATGACTACGAGGGGCGGCGCTACTTCGATGCCAACAGCTCCTGGTGGGTCAACCTGTTTGGCCACTCCGATGAAGGCATCAAAGACGCCATCAAGCAGCAACTCGACACCCTGGCCCACGTCATGCTGGCCGGCTGCACCCACGCCCCGGCCGTGGAGCTGGCCGAAAAGCTCTCGGCCCTGACCGGCGGCGCGCTGGGCCACACCTTTTTTGCCAGCGACGGCGCCAGCGCGGTCGAGATCGCGCTGAAGATGAGTTTCCATTCCTGGCGCAACCGGGGGCTGGAGGCCAAACGCGAGTTTGTTTGCCTGCGCCATGGTTACCACGGCGAAACCATCGGTGCGCTGGCGGTGACCGACGTGGCGGTGTTCCGCGATGCCTACGCGCCTTTGCTCATGCCCTCCCATGTGGTGGACTCGCCCGACAGCCGCCTGGGTGCGGACAGCGAGGCCCGTGCACTGGCGGCCTTGCGCGGCGTGCTGGAAGCGCGGCGTGGTCACATTGCCGCGCTGATCGTCGAACCCCTGGTGCAATGCGCTGCGGGTATGGTGATGCACGAACCCTCCTACCTGCGCGCGGTGCGCGCCCTGTGCGACGAGTTCGAGGTCCACCTGATTGCCGACGAAATCGCCGTGGGTTGCGGCCGCACCGGCACCTTTTTTGCGTTTGAGCAGGCGCTCGCCAGTGCCGGGCCGCCCCAAGCTGGCGAGACCCCCTCGGGGGGAGGCGCGCGTACCCGCGCGTCTGGGGGCGCACGTCTCGTCGGCTGGCCCGACTTCATCACCCTGTCCAAAGGCATCAGCGGCGGCACCTTGCCACTCTCCTTGGTGCTGACCACCGAGTCCGTGTTCCAGAGCTTCTGGAGCGACGAGGTGGCACGCGGCTTTTTGCACTCGCACTCCTACACCGGCAATGCACTCGCCTGCGCGGCGGCCAACGCTGTGCTGGACCGCTTTGCCAATCAGCAGGTGCTGGAGAACAACCGCGAGCAGGCGCGCTGGCTGCAAAACGCCTTTGCCCCCTTGCACAGCGATGCGCGGGTCGAGCACCTGCGCCAGCGCGGCATGATTTTGGCCTTTGACGTGCGCGCCGATCTGGTGGGCGAGCGCTTTGCCGAGCGCTTCCACCTGGCGGCGCGCGAGCAGGCGCTGTTGATCCGCCCGATTGGCCGCACGGTCTACCTGATGCCGCCCTACCTGGTGGACGAACCCACGGCGCGCTTTCTGGCCCACGCGGTCACGCAAACTTTGAACGAGGTCTTGTCCCATGCTGCTTGAGCACCTGAACCACAAGTTAAAAGCCATCGCAGACCAGGACCTGACCCGCGTGCTGCGCGTGGCCGAAAGCGCCACCGCGCCCCTGCAGACGGTGCGCGGCGCCGACGGCCAAGCACGCCAACTGCTGATGTTTTGCAGCAACGACTACCTGGGCCTGGCCGCGCACCCGCAGGTGGTGGACGCCTTTGCCGAAGGCGCGCGCCTGTACGGTGCGGGTTCGGGCGCCTCGCACCTGATCAGCGGCCACGGCCTGGCGCACGACACATTGGAGCGCGCTCTGGCCGCCTGGGTGGAGCCGCAGATTCCACACGCCCAGGCCCTGTTTTTTTGCACCGGCTACATGGCCAACCTGGCGGTGATCAGCGCGCTGGGGGATGAGAAAGCCGAAATTTTTTCGGACGAACTGAACCATGCCTCGCTGATCGACGGCTGCCGCCTGGCCCGGGCGCCCGTGCAACGCTATGCCCACAAAGACATGGCGGCCCTGCAGACACTGCTGGCGGCCAGCCAGGCCAAGGTCAAGCTGATCGTCACCGACGCGGTGTTCAGCATGGACGGCGACCTGGCGCCGCTGGACGAACTGCTGGCCCTGGCCGAGGCGCATGACGCCTGGCTGATCGTGGACGACGCCCATGGCCTGGGCGTGCTGGGCGCGCAGGGCCGGGGCACCTTGTCGCACTTTGGCCTGCGCAGCGAGCGCCTGATTCTGATGGGCACCCTGGGCAAGGCGGCCGGGGTGGCGGGGGCCTTCGTGGCGGCGCACCCCACCATCACGCAGTACCTGCTGCAGGCCGCGCGCAGCTATATTTTTACCACCGCCGCACCGCCCGCCGTGGCACACGCCTTGCTGAAAAGCCTGGAAATCATCGCGTCTGACGAAGGTGACCAGCGCCGCGCCAACCTGGTGCGGCTGCAGGCGCAGCTGCGCGCGGGCATTGAGCGCCTGCTGGCCGCCTACCCGCAGCTAGGCTGGCAACGGGTGCCATCGGATACCCCGGTGCAACCCCTCATCATTGGTGAGAACGGGGCCACCATGCATTTGGCCGCGCGGCTGGACGCTGCGGGCCTGCGTGTGCCCGGCATCCGGCCGCCCACCGTGCCCAAGGGCACGGCGCGCCTGCGCATCACCCTGTGCGCCACCCACACCGAGGCCGATATCCAGCGCCTGCTGCAGGCCCTGAACGAAGCCGCCGCCGAGCTGGCATCCGAGTCGCCATGAAGGGATTTTTTGTCACCGGCACCGACACCGGCATAGGCAAGACCTGCATCAGCGCAGGCCTGGCCTATGGGCTGGGTCAGGCGGGTTTGAAGGTCGCAGCCATCAAGTCGCTGGCGGCGGGGCAGGACTGGGTGGACGGGCGCTGGGTCAACGAAGACGTGGCCCTGTTGCGCCAGGCTGGCAACCTGGATTTGAGCGACGCCGACGTATGCCCGCTGCAGCTGCGCACCGCCTGCGCACCGCACATTGCGGCCCGGCTGGACGGCGTGGAAATTTCCCGCGAGGCCATTCTGGCCGCCATCCGCCGGGTCGGCGGGCGTGCCGAGGTGAGCATCGTCGAAGGCGTGGGCGGTTTTCGTGTGCCTCTGGTGCCCGGTTGGGATACGGCCGATCTGGCGGTGGACCTGCAACTGCCCGTGGTGCTGGTCGTGGGCATGCGCCTGGGCTGCATCAACCACGCGCTGCTGACCGCCGAAGCCCTGCGCGCACGCGGCCTGCACCTGGCTGGCTGGGTGGCGAACACAGTCGATGCCGACATGCCCTACCTGGCCGACAACCTGGCGGCACTGGCCGACCCTGCTGAGGGCTTGCAAGCCCCGTGCTGGGGCCAAGTGCCGCGTCTTCGCGATTTTTCTCCTGCGGCCGTGGCCGCCCACCTTGTCCAGCCTTTGGTGCTGGCTTCACTTCACGCATCATGAACTCTCTCCAAACCTCCTCCCCAACGCCTGGCGCCGCCCCTGAGACCGCCCGCAGCAATGCCCAACCCTGGACCGTGAACGCCGTGGTGGCCCTGTTTGAGCTGCCCTTTAACGACCTGATGTTCCGTGCCCAGCAGGTGCACCGGGAACATTTCGACGCCAACGCGGTCCAGCTCTCCACCCTCATGTCCATCAAGACCGGGGGCTGTGAAGAAGACTGCAAATACTGCTCGCAATCGTCCCACTCCGACACCGGCTTGAAGGCCGAAAAACTGGCGGCCCTGCAAGAAGTGCTGGAGGCCGCCCAAGCCGCCAAGGCCAACGGCGCCACCCGCTTTTGCATGGGCGCAGCCTGGCGCTCCCCCAAGCCGCGCCACCTGGAAGCGGTGGGCGAGATGGTGCGCCAGGTCAAGGCCATGGGGCTGGAAACCTGCCTCACCGCCGGTATGCTGGCCGACGGCCAGGCCGAGCAGTTGCGCGATGCCGGGCTGGACTACTACAACCACAACCTGGACACCTCGCCCGAGTTCTACGGCCAGGTCATCAGCACCCACACCTTCCAGGACCGGCTGGACACGATTGAGCGGGTGCGCGGCGCCGGCCTCAAGGTCTGCTCCGGCGGCATCGTCGGCATGGGCGAGTCGCGCCGCCAGCGCGCGGGCCTCATCGTGCAGCTGGCAAACCTGAGCCCCTACCCGGACTCGGTGCCCATCAACAACCTGGTGCAGGTGGAAGGCACGCCCCTGGCGGGCGCCGAGGCGCTGGACCCATTTGAGTTTGTGCGCACCGTGGCGGTGGCGCGCATCACCATGCCGCTGGCCATGGTGCGCCTGTCGGCGGGGCGTGAGGCCATGCCCGAGTCCATGCAGGCGCTGTGCTTCCTGGCTGGCGCCAATTCCATGTTCTACGGCGACAAGCTGCTGACCACCAGCAACCCGCAAGCCGAGTCCGACCGCCAGCTGCTGGCCCGCCTGGGGGTGCGCAGTTCGACCGAGGCCGAACTGGCGCCAGAGTCTGAGTCTGAGTCGGCCTTGGTGTCCACAGGCTGCGGCGGCTCCTGCTCCTGCGCATGCCAGAGCGAAGCGGCCCACTGATTGTTTGGAAAGTACCCCCATGTTCACCAAAATACTCATTGCAAATCGCGGTGAAATTGCCTGCCGTGTGGCCGCCACAGCGGCGCGGCTAGCTATCAAAACCGTAGCGGTGTACTCGGATGCCGACGCCACCGCCAAACACGTGGCCGCCTGCGACGAAGCCATTTACCTCGGCGGCAGCGCCCCCAAAGACAGCTACCTGCGCTGGGAAAAAATCATCGAAGCCGCCCAGGCCACGGGCGCCCAGGCCATCCACCCCGGCTACGGCTTCCTGAGCGAGAACGAAGAATTCGCCCAAGCCTGCGCCGCGGCGGGCCTGGTCTTTATCGGCCCGCCTGCGTCCGCCATCAAGGCCATGGGCCTCAAGGCCGAGTCCAAGCAACTGATGGAAAAAGCCGGTGTGCGCCTGGTGCCCGGCTACCACGGGGCGGACCAGGACCCGGCCCTGCTGCAAACCGAGGCCGACCGCATTGGCTACCCCGTGCTCATCAAAGCCAGCGCCGGTGGCGGCGGCAAGGGCATGCGCGTGGTGGAGTCTTCCGAAGGCTTTGCCGCCGCGCTGGCCAGTTGCAAGCGCGAGGCCATCAACAGCTTTGGCGACGACGCGGTGCTGATCGAAAAATACGTGCAGCGCCCGCGCCATATCGAAATCCAGGTGTTTGGCGACACCCAGGGCAACTATGTGTACCTGTTCGAGCGCGACTGCTCGGTGCAGCGCCGCCACCAAAAGGTGCTGGAAGAAGCCCCCGCCCCCGGCATGACCCCCGCCATGCGCCAGCAGATGGGCGAGGCCGCCGTGGCCGCCGCCCGTGCTGTGCACTACGTGGGTGCAGGCACGGTGGAATTCATCGTCGAGCAGGCAGAAGATACGCCTGTGGTTGAAGTCTTGAGCGCCGCCGGGCCGTCCCAAGGCGCGAGGGCCCTCTCGGGGGGCAGCGCAGCACACGCAGTGGCAAGCGTGGGGGCCTTCTATTTCATGGAGATGAACACCCGGCTGCAGGTGGAACACCCGGTGACCGAAGCCATCACCGGGCTGGACCTGGTGGAGTGGCAATTACGCGTGGCCTCGGGCGAGCCGCTGCCCCTGCGCCAAGACCAGCTGCAAATCCAGGGCCATGCCATCGAGGCGCGTATCTGCGCCGAGAATCCCGACAACAACTTCCTGCCCGCCACCGGCACTCTGAATGTGTACGGCCTGCCGTCCCACACCACGTTTGAGCGGGCACCGCAAGGCGTGCGCGTGGACTCCGGTGTGCGCGAAGGCGACACCATCAGCCCGTTTTACGACTCCATGGTGGCCAAGCTCATCGTGCACGGCGCCACGCGGGAGGAAGCCCTAGCCCGCATGGACGCGGCGCTGGCGCACACCCACATCGTCGGCCTGGCCACCAATGTGCAGTTCCTGCGGCATGTGGTCACCAGCACCTCCTTCGCCACGGCCAATCTGGACACCGGCCTGATTCCGCGCGAAGCCGCAGCCCTGTTCCGCCAGGAAAAAGTCGGCCTGCCCTTGGCTGCCGCAGCGCTGGTGGCGCACACCTTGACCACCGAGCAGGCAGCCTCTGCCCAACCCGATGCCCAGGGCTGGAACGACCCCTGGGCGCAGCGCGACGGCTGGAAGTCGCATGGCCCCTCCACGCGTGCATTCGCGGTGGAGTTTCAGGGCACCGCCCACACGGTGCTGCTCACCACCTTGCACGGCGCGGGTGCGCCCACCCGGCAGTTGCAGGTGGGTGAATCCACGGCGCCCCTACGCTACGCCAGTACCGCCAACGGCGCGCTGGACGTGGGCTGGGGCGCGCAGCGCGCCTTGGTGAATTTATATAAAAAAGGCGATGTAGCCCACGTATTCACTGCGCAAGGTGCTACACAAATCATAGCAATTGACGCCCTGGCCCACGCCGGGGATGCCCATGGTGAAGTGGGCCGCCTGACCGCGCCCATGCCCGGCAAGGTGGTGTCCTTCGCCGTCAAGGCCGGCGACCAGGTCAAAAAAGGCCAGGCCCTGGCCGTGATGGACGCCATGAAGATGGAGCACACCATCGCCGCGCCCGCCGACGGCACCGTGGCCGAGCTGCTGTTTGCGCCCGGCGACCAGGTGACGGACGGGGCCGAGTTGCTGCGCATGGAAGTGGCGGCTTAAACCGGCCAGGAGCGGGAGATGCGCATCGTGTATTTCAGCGCCGACCAGGACGCCGACCAATGGCTTCCCGGCCTGCGCGCCGCCTTGCCCGGTGCCGAAGTGTCCTTGTGGACGCAGGGCACGGCACCCGCCGACTACGCCGTCGTGTGGAAACCGCTCCAGCAACTGCTGGACGAGCAGCCGCATTTAAAAGCCCTGTTCAACACCGGCGCGGGGGTGGACGCGTTGATGGCGCTGAACCTGTCGGCCGGTGTGCCGGTGATCCGCCTGGACGACGCGGGCATGGCGGTGCAAATGGCAGAGTATGTCTGCCATGCCCTCATCCGCCACTTCCGCGAATTCGACGCCTACGAGGCCGATACCCGTGCGGGCCAATGGACCTACCGCAAGCCGCGCAGCCGCGCCGATTTTCCCGTGGGCATCCTGGGGCTGGGGGTGCTGGGCGAGCGCGTGGCCCGCGCGGTGGCGCAGTTCGATTTTCCGGTGAACGGCTGGAGCCGCTCCCCCAAAGATGTGCCCGGCGTGCAGTGCTATTCGGGGCTGGAGCGTTTGCCCGACTTCCTGGCCGCCACCCGGGTGCTAGTGTGTCTGTTGCCGCTGACCCGCGACACCCAGGACATCATGAACCAGGAGAACCTCTCCCGCCTGCAAAGCGGTGCCTATGTGATCAACGTGGCGCGCGGCGCGCACCTGGTGGATGAGGATCTACTGGCACTGCTGGACAGCGGCCATCTGGCAGGCGCCACGCTGGACGTGTTCCGCACCGAACCCTTGCCCGCCGAACACCCGTTCTGGAAGCACCCCAAGGTAACCGTCACCCCCCACACCTCGGCCCGCACCCTGCGCAGCGAAAGCATTGCGCAGATCGCGGGGAAGATCGTGGCGCTGGAGCGGGGGGAGATGGTGGCGGGGAGGGTGGAGTTGGGGCGGGGGTATTGAGGTAATGTTGCGCGGCGAAATGGGATGATTTCATGGCACCGCAAGCTGCAGTTTACGAACGGCGGGTGTTGGGGTATCTATTTGTCGGACGGATAGAGATTCGTGGAATATTTGAGAAAGGCAATGTAATGGAAATCAAGGACTACCGGCAACCCATGGTGACATCAATTGGTGTCATCCTGGGTTTTTTGATGGGTTTTTTGGGTCAGTGGGTCACCGAGCCCGATTTCAAGCTCGCCTCCGCGGATGACCACATGGTATTTGCGGGCTCGTTGGTGGGCATCGTGTTGCTTTTGGCGGCGCTGTACCGGATGCTGTCGCCGGTCATTGCAACAGAGGTGACGCAGTATTACCGGCGCACATTGCAACTCTACATGAGCGGCATTGTGGTGGCATTTTCAAGCATGGTGGTTTCGGCCTTTATTTGACACAAAGGGGGGGGCATGGGCACACGGCGGGCAATTTTGCAAAACACGGGCGCATACATGGGGGCCAGTTTGCTGGCCTGGGCCGGACCGGGCCACGGCCAATCCCCAGCGCAATGGCGCATGCCTGATGAGAGCGAGCCCCACTTGCGGACCTGGATGTCGTTTGGTGCCAGTGCCGATATTTGGGGTAACCAACTGCTGCCCGATGTACAGCGTAACTTGGCCGAGCTGGCCCGCACCATTGCCAAATATGAGCCGGTGTCGATGCTGGTGCGCAGCCAGGATCGCGCCACGGCCCAGAGCTTGATTCAGGGTGCCGACGTGACCCTGGTGGATGCTGCGCTGGATGATTTGTGGATACGCGACACCGGCCCGAGCTTTGTGGTGAACCCGGCCAAGCCGAGCGAGCGCGCTGGCGTGCAGTTCAACTTCAATGGCTGGGGCAACAAACAGGTGTATGCCAGTGATGCCAAGGTGGCCGCCCTGGTGGCGGGCGACGCAGGCGTGCCGCTGTTGCGCACACCGCTGGTGATGGAGGGGGGCTGTATTGAGGTAGACGGGCAGGGCACCGCGATCGTTACCGAGAGCTGCGTGCTCAACGCCAACCGCAATCCGGGTTTGGGTAAAACGGCTTTTGAGGCCGAACTCAAGCGCGTGCTGGGGCTGACCCACATCATTTGGTTGCCTGGCATCAGGGGGCGTGACATTACCGACGGACACACTGATTTTTACGCCCGGTTTGCCAGCCCCGGTGTGGTGTTGGCCGGGTTTGACCCCGACCCGCAGTCGTACGACCACGCGGTGACCAAGGCGCATTTGCAAATATTGCGCAACGCCAAAGACGCACGGGGTAAAAAGCTGGAGGTGGTGGTATTGCAAGCGCCAGATGCCTTCAACAATAAATATGACGCGACTACGTTCGCTGCTGGCTACATTGGTTTCTATGTGTGCAACGGTGCGGTTATTTCACAAAAATTTGGTGATGCCAAGGCCGATAGTGATGCCAAAAAGCTGCTTCAGCAGGTGTTTCCGGGGCGGGTGGTTGAGCAGTTGCGTATGGATGCCATCGCCGCAGGCGGGGGCAGTGTGCACTGCGCGACGCAGCAGGAGCCGGGGGTCTAGTTTTTGCACTTTTTGAGGTTCAGTACACATCCATTGGCAGAATCCACCGCGGCTTTGGGGCTGAAACCGCAACAGACAGCATCAATCCCCATCCCCCGCATGCACATCCGCCCCGCCATCTCCCACGACGCCGAAGCCATCAGCGCGCTGATCCGCAGCGTGGCGCATTACTTCACGCTGCATCCCCAAGGCCAGGGCACAGAAGAGTTCCTGAAAACCATCACGGGCGAGGCCATCGACGGACTCATCCACGCGGCGCACTTTCGCTACTTCGCGGGCTTCATGGGGGACGATCTTGCGGGCGTGGTCGCCATCCGCGACGACAAACATCTGTACCATCTGTTCGTGTCTCCACAATTCCAGCGGCAGGGCTTGGCCAGCCAGCTGTGGGCGCATGCCAAGGCCGATGCCCTGCGGCGCGGGAACCCGGGGGAGTTCACGGTCAACTCCAGCCCGTTTGCTGTGCCTGTGTATGCCGCCTTCGGATTTGTGCCAGTCGGAGACAAAGTGGAAACACATGGGATTGCCTTTGTGCCCATGAAGCTCTCCGATCCGTTCCCTGCCGTTTAGGCCCTCGTTCGCGTTCTCATCGATTGGAAACTCCCATGATCACCTGTTACCTGCGCTACACCATTGACCCCTACAAGCTCAAAGAATTTGAGCATTACGGCAAGCTCTGGATTCCCCTGGTTGAGAAGTTTGGCGGCAAGCACCATGGCTATTTCTTACCGTCCGAGGGGGCGAACAATGTGGCACTGGCCATGTTCTCGTTTCCGAGTTTGGCGCTGTACGAGGCCTACCGCATCCAATCCATGCAAGACGCAGAGTGCCAGGCCGCGTTCCAATATGCCGAGGACACGCGTTGCATCGTCAGCTACGAGCGCAGTTTTTTTAGGCCGGTGTTTGAATGAAGCAGACGTTCAGCTCAGATTTTCCGAGCCCAACAAAAGATAGGAGTGTCGTGCCCCATGGCTATTCGCAATAACAAGCCTGGCAAGCACAGTGCATCTGTGCCAAAGGCCTTTGATACTTTGCCTTCGCCCATCGCCGTGAACGATGGGGGTGACTTGATGACGCGGGTGGTCGCCATTCTCGATCAGGCGCGCGCCAACGTGGTGCGCGCCGTGAACAGCAATATGGTGATTGCCTACTGGTTGATTGGACGGGAGATTGTGCAGGCGCTGCAAGGTGGTGAAGAGCGGGCGGACTATGGCAGTAAATTGCTCGCCGAACTGTCTTCTTCGCTGAAGCAACGTTACGGTCGGGGGTTCTCCACGACCAATTTGAAATATTTTCGGCTGTTTTATCAGGCCTATGCCAAGCGGATGCCGGAGATTCGTCACAAGGCTTGTGACGAATTGCCCGGTCAAGACAACTTGCGCATTTTGGAGGACATGGCGGTCGCTTTGGAGGCGGTAGAGCGGGTCAAGGGATTTTCGCCAAATTTGAGTTGGTCGCATTACCGGACGCTTTCCACTGTTGATCATCGCGCCGAGCGTTTGTTTTACGAGATTGAGGCCGAACGGTGCAACTGGAGCCAGCCCGTGCTGGAGCGGCAAATTCACAGCCATCTGTTTGCGCGGCTGCTGAAAAGCAAAGACAAGGCCGGGGTGTTGCAGTTGGCGATGGAAGGGCAGGTGGTAGAGCGTCCGATGGACGTGATGAAGAGCCCCTATGTATTGGATTTTTTGGATATTCCCGAATCCACCCGGCTGCATGAGTCAGACCTGGAGACGGCCATTATCGGAAAACTGCAACCTTTCCTGCTGGAGCTTGGAAAAGGGTTCGCATTTGTTGCGCGTCAGCACCGCGTTTCCACCGAGTCGCAGCATTTCTACGTTGATCTGGTGTTTTACAACTACCTACTGAAATGCTTTGTGCTGATTGACTTGAAGATGGGAAAACTCACCCACCAAGACGTGGGGCAGATGGACATGTATGTTCGCATGTTCGACGATTTGCGTCGGGGAGAGGGCGACAACCCCTCTGTAGGTTTGATTTTGTGCGCCGAGCGCGACGAGGTGGTTGCGCGTTATTCTGTGCTGAACGAAAGCCAGCAGTTGTTTGCATCCAAGTACATGTTGTACTTGCCCAGCGAAGAAGAGTTGCGCGCTGAGATTGCGCGCGAGCAGCAGCAAATCCTATCCAACCCAACGAGTCCACCATGACCCTCCCCACCCGCGTCAAATTAGTCGATGTCGGCCCCCGTGACGGCCTGCAAAACGAGAAACAACCGGTACCCGCCGCCGTCAAGGTCGCGCTGGTGCAGCGCCTGCAAGATGCCGGCCTCAGCGAGATCGAAGTCACCAGCTTTGTGTCGCCCAAATGGGTGCCGCAGATGGCCGATAACGCCGAGGTCATGGCGGGCATCACGCGCAAGCCCGGTGTGCGCTACTCGGTGCTCACGCCCAATCTGCAGGGTTTCGAGGCTGCTTTGAAAACCCGCCCCGACGAGATTGTGGTGTTTGCCTCCGCCAGCGAAGCCTTCAGCCAGAAGAACATCAATTGCTCCATCGCCGAGAGCATCGCGCGTTTTGCGCCGGTGGTGGAAGCGGCCAAGGCCGTCGGCATTTATGTGCGCGGCGCCATGTCCTGCACCGTGGGCTGCCCCTACGAGGGCGAGGTGGCGCCCGAGCGGGTGGACTACCTGGCGGGGTTGATGCGTGGCATCGGCGTGCAGCATGTGGGGGTGGCCGACACCATTGGGGTGGGTACCCCGCTGAAAGTGCAGCGCGCCCTGGAGGCGACCCTGAAGCATTACGACCTGAACGACGTGTCGGGCCACTTCCACGACACCTACGGCCAGGCGCTGGCCAACACGCTGATCAGCCTGCAAATGGGCGTCTGGCAGTTCGACACCTCGGTGGCGGGCTTAGGCGGCTGCCCCTACGCCAAGGGCGCGACCGGCAATGTGGCGACCGAGGACGTGGTCTACCTGCTGCACGGCATGGGCATAGACACCGGCATTGATCTGGACCAACTGATCGACGCGGGCCAGTTCATCAGCGACTTTTTGCAGCGCAAGCCCAACTCCCGCGCCGCCACGGCGCTGCTCAACAAGAGGGCTGCCTGAGATGTGTGGTGCTGAAGTAAAACCGCTGCCGGATGGCGTGCAGCGTGTCGCGGCGGTCTTGCAGGCCAAGGGCCACCCGCATGCGCCGGTGATGCTGGACGGCGCCGCACGCACCGCGCAGCAGGCGGCAGACGCCCTGGGCATTGCCGTGGGGCAGATCGCCAAGAGCATCATTTTCCGGCGGCTGGAGGACGATGCGGCCGTGCTGGTGGTCACCTCGGGTGACCAGCGGGTGGACGAGAAAAAGGTGCAAGCCCTGGTGGGCGCATTGGGGCGGGCCGACGCGGCCTTTGTCAAAGCCAAGACCGGGTTTTCCATTGGCGGCGTGTCGCCCCTGGCGCACGCCACGCCCTGCGTGACGCTGATTGACCAGGAGCTGTTCCGCTTTGAAGACATCTGGGCTGCCGCGGGCCATCCGCATGGCGTGTTCAAGCTGCGGCCGCAGGACCTGGCCGACCTGTCGGGCGCGCCGGTGGCCAATGTGGTGCTGGAGGCGGTTTGGCAAAAACCGGCAAACGCTATTGAATTGATAGCGTACCGCGCACGTCTGGCGAGGGCTATCACCGAAAATGTGCCTTCACCCTGCATCTCGGTCTGCCGCATGAATCCAGACAGCGGGCTGTGTGAAGGCTGCTACCGCACGCTGGACGAGATCCGCCAGTGGAGCAGCGCCGACGATGCCACCAAGAAGGCCATCTGGAACCACATCGAACAACGATTTACCCCGGAGTTGGTATGAAACAGATCACCTGTTACCTGGACTTTATTTCGCCCTATGCCTACCTGGCGTTTGAGAAGTTGCCCGAAGCCCTGATGGGGCACAGCTACAGCGTGACCTACAAGCCCGTTTTGTTCGCCGCACTGCTCAAGCACCACGGACAGTTGGGTCCGGCGGAAATTCCGTCCAAGCGCGACTGGACCTACCGCCAGGTATTGTGGTTGGCCCGCACCCACGGTGTGGAATTGCAACTGCCCGCCAGCCACCCGTTCAACCCGCTGGGCTTGCTGCGCCTTGCGGTGGCCAGCGACCCCCAGGGCTGGCCCAACCGGTATGTGTGTGAAACGCTGTTTCGGCATGTGTGGCGCGGCGGGGCAGAAGCCGCCGACGCTCATCGCCTGCAGACGCTGACACAGCAGCTGATGCCCCAACGCGATCCGAATAGCGACGCGGTCAAGGCCCAGCTCAAAGCCCATACCGACGAGGCGCTGGCTTTGGGCATTTTTGGCGTGCCCACTTTCGCAGTGGATGGCAAGCTGTTTTGGGGTCTGGACGCCCTGTCCATGCTGCGTGCCTACCTGGCAGGGGATTCCTGGTTTGATGGGGGCTCTTGGGAGGCGGCTGCAAGCGTGGCGCAAGGGATCAGGCGTTGAATCCATGGGCATATGCCCAATGCCTTCAATTTTGCCGCCTCGCCGTTTGACTGCCTGAACCAGGACGAGCAGCGCCTGGTGCGCAACAGTGTTGACGTGGTCTATTTCCCCGAGGGCGAGACCATTCTCGACATCGGCACCACCCCCACCCACCTGTTTGTCATCATCAAGGGTTATGTGACCCAGCTGGAGGGGTCCGAGGTCATCACCACCTATGGGCCGGAAGACTGTTTTGATGGGCGCTCGCTGGTGGCCGGCAAGGTCAGCAGCCGTTTTGTGGCGGCCGAGGAGGTGGTGGCCTACCAGCTGGCGCACCAGGCGGTGAGCGACCTGATCGCCTCCAACGCCACCTTCGGCGCCTTGCTGTTTTCGGACCTCAGCAACAAGCTCAGCGCCCTGTCCGAACGCAACAGCCAGCACGAGCTGCAGTCGCTGACCTTGTCGCGGGTGGACGAGGCTTTTTTGCGCCCGGCCTACGTGGTCGACTACAGCACCGATATCCTGTCGGTGGTGAAACTGTTCCAGGAGCGCCGCAGCTCCACGGTGCTGGTGCGCGACCCCCGCACCGACCCGCCCGGACTGGGCATTTTTACGGCCACCACGCTGCAGCGCGCCGTGCTGGACGGTCGCCCCCTGAACCAATTGCCGGTGGGGGAACTGGCCAACTTTGCCCTGATTGAAGTGCGGCCATCGGACCAGTTGGGCGATGCCATGGCCTCCATGCTGCGCCACCGGGTGCACCGGCTGGTGGTGGTGGAGGAGGGGCGCATCGTGGGCATTCTGGAGTCCCTGGATTTGTTCAGTTTCCTGTCCAACCAGTCGCACCTGATCACCGAGAAAATCGAAGAGGCCCACGACCTGGAGGGCCTGAGCCAGGCGGCTGCCCAGATCACCCGCATGATGGCCTTGCTGTACCGCAGCGGCTCGCGCGTCAACCTGATTGCCAAACTGGTGCAGCAGCTCAATGCGCGTTTGTTCGAGCGCGCCTGGCAGCTGATCGCGCCTGCCGAGCTGGTGGCCCACAGCTGCCTGTTTGTGATGGGCAGCGAAGGCCGGGGCGAGCAATTGCTCAAGACCGACCAGGACAACGGCCTGATTCTGCGCGACGGCTATAACCCCCCGGCGCAACTCGACGTGTTGTGCCTGCGCTTTTCCGAGGCGCTCAAGGGCTTTGGTTACCCGCCCTGCCCGGGTCACATCATGGTGAGCAACCCGCAGTGGCGCAAAAGTGCCAGTGAATTCGGCCAGATGACGCGCCAGTGGCTGATGCTGCCCGATGGCGACAGCCTGATGAACCTGGCGATCTTCATGGACGCCCATGCCGTCTGCGGTGATGTCCGGCTGCTGGAGAATGTGCAGCGGGGGCTGATGAAGCTGGCCACCGACCACGATGCCATGCTGGCCCGCTTTGCCGCCGCCATCGATGCCTTTGGCAACCGCACCGGGTGGTGGAACCGCCTGTTGGGGCTGGGGGATACGGACCAGCACCTGAACCTCAAGAAGGAAGGCATTTTTCCGCTGGTGCATGGCGTGCGCAGTCTGGCTTTGGCGCGGCGTGTGACGGACACCAGCACCGCCGCGCGTATTGCGGCCCTGGTCGGCGACGGCACGCTGAGTACTGAAATGGGCACCGATCTGCTGGAGAGCCTGCATTTCTTCATGGGGCTCAAGCTCAAGGCCGGCCTGGCCGAGCTGGACACCGGCAAGGCGGTGACCGGCGCTATTGATGTGGCCCGCCTGAGCAGCCTGGACCGCGATCTGCTGAAAGACACCCTGGGCGTGGTCAAGCGCTTCAAGGTCCTGCTGCGCCAGCGTTTCCATCTGGACTCGGTGGGATGAACGCCTTGCTGTTGCCGCAGCGCTGGTGGGCTGCGCTCAAGCGCGAGTGGCTGATTTACCACCTGGGTGACCCGTCCTTTCGGTTTATGTTCGACCCGGCGCCCGACCAGGAGTGGGTGGCGCTGGACTGCGAAACCACGGGCCTGAACGTGCGCAGCGACGAGATCATCTCGATTGGTGCGGTGCGCATTGTGGGCAAGCGCATCATGACCAGCGAGCGGCTGGAACTGCTGGTGCGCCCCGAACGCGGTGTGTCGCCCGAAAGTGTGCGCATTCATCGGCTGCGTGCGCGTGACGTGGCACAGGGTATGCCGATCGAAGAGGCCATGAAACGACTGATGCATTTCATTGGCAGCCGACCCCTGGTGGGCTACTACCTGGAGTTTGATGTGGCCATGCTCAACCGCGCTATCTGGCCCATTTTGGGCCAGGGTTTGCCGCAACCCAAGATTGAAGTGTCGGGCCTGTACTACGACTACAAATTCAGGCAGCTTGCGGCCCACCAGCACCAGGGCAACGTGGACATTGACCTGCGTTTTGCCACCATGATGAACGACCTGGGCTTGCCCTTGCGCGATGCCCACGATGCGCTCAACGACGCGGTGATGGCCGGGCTGGCCTTTGTCAAGTTGCGGCAGTTGCGGCCTTCGCCTTAGAGTCCGACCTCTCCTGCCTCCACCAACTTGCGGGCGTAGTCGTAGGCCGCGCCCACGGCTTTTTCCTGGCTCGGAAAATCATTGGGGACACGTCTTCGCAGGCCGGGAATGTGCGTCTTGGTGATGTCGCTCAGCCGCTCAAAGCGGGCCCACGCCATCCACCGGCCCGTTGGCTCCTTTCGCGCATGCACGCTGATGTAGTAGCCATTCAGTTCCAGAAATCCATTGATGTCCATGGCTGACTCCTTTGCTTGGAATGGAAAGCATGAAACCTTGAGTTTTTGTCCATTTGACAAAAATCATTCACCTGGAAATGCCCACCGTTAACCTGACTGTGGCGCATGGTGTCAGATCCGCGCCAAGAGTCAAGGGAGTTGGTTCGGGTGACGGAGGTGGTGCATGGTACGCACGAGACCAAAGGGGTGGCTACTGACAAATCGGAGGGCTTGGTAATGCACGAAAACGCACCAGAAACCTGCATGGACAAAAACAACCCGCCCCTGACTTTTGGCGTGTTTAAACCTGTGGGGCATACGGTCATGGCATTCCAGTCCGACACAGACCTGCAGGCGGCGGTCCATGCCTTGGCCGAACATGGCTTCTCCAGCGCGACCTGGGTCCGCTACGCGCCGGATGAAATGTCCGCCTTGGTGGATGTCGAGTTGCAGGACGCCAGCCCGCTTGCAGCTTTTGGCTACGAACTGGACCTGGCCAAAGTGCACCGCATACTGGCGGAGCAGGGATGCAGTTTCCTGGTGGTGCATGCGCCAGGTAAAGAGCAGGCCGAGAGGGTGGCAGACATTGCGCGCACCATGAAAGCGGTTGCCGCCCAGCACTACGGCACCTTCGTGATCGAAGATGTCGTTGAATTTACACCCGGACCAGCTCCCGTGCCCTGAAGCAAAAAAAACCGGGCGCGTGGCCCGGTTGAGATGCGCAACGGAGCGGCAGGCCCCCGTTGCGGTCGGTGCTTTTTTAGTGGCCGGAAGCGCCGGATGCGCCAAAGCCGGTTTCCGAACGCACCTGCTGCGCAGGGAACGCCGCACGTTCCTTGGCGGCATTGGGGCTGCGGTCCAGGATGGAGAACAGCCAGATACCCACGAAGCCAATGGTCATGGAGAACAAGGCGGGTGAGGTGTAAGGGAACAGCGCCGAACCCTTGGGGTTGCCCAGTGTGGCTTCCCACACGGAGGGCGACACCACGGTCAGGGCTACGGAAGAGATCAGCCCCAGGAAGCCGCCAATGACGGCACCTTTGGTGGTGCAATCTTTCCACAGCACCGACATGAACAGCACGGGGAAGTTGGCCGACGCCGCAATGGCAAAGGCCAGGGACACCATGAAGGCGATGTTTTGCTTCTCAAACGCAATGCCCAGCACCACAGCCACCACGCCAAGCACCAATGTCGTGATACGCGACACCTTCAGTTCAGACGCGCTATCGACCTTGCCCTTCTTGATGACGGTGGCGTAGATGTCGTGTGACACCGCCGATGCGCCGGAGAGCGTCAGCCCTGCCACCACGGCCAGAATGGTTGCAAAGGCCACGGCCGAGATGAATCCGAAGAACACATTGCCGCCCACCGCTTTGGCCACCAGCACCGCCGCCATATTGGCCGAGCCGCCGCCGCCCTTGATGATGCCCTTGGCCGTATCGGCAAACTCGGGGTTGGTCAACACCAGGGTGATGGCGCCAAAGCCGATGATGAAAATCAGAATGTAGAAGTAGCCAATCCAGGTGGTTGCCCACAGCACGGACTTGCGGGCTTGTTTGGCATCCGGCACGGTGAAAAAGCGCATCAGGATGTGGGGCAAACCGGCGGTGCCGAACATCAGCGCCATGCCGAAGGAAATGGCCGAGATCGGGTCTTTCACAAAACCACCGGGTCCCATGAGCGCCTGGCCAATGGCTGCGGCGTCCACTTCGGTCTTGCCACCGTTGATGGCCAGTTGGGTCTTGACTTTCACGCCAGCGGCAAACAGGGCTTCAAAGCTGAAGCCGTAGTTCGACATGACCATGAACGCCATGAAGGTCACGCCCGCCAGCAGCAAGCAGGCCTTGATGATCTGCACCCAGGTGGTGGCGGTCATGCCGCCAAACAGCACATAGACCATCATCAGCGCGCCCACAATCACCACGGCCAGCCAGTAGTCCAGGCCGAACAACAGCTTGATCAGCGCACCCGCGCCCACCATCTGGGCAATCAGGTAAAACGCCACCACCACCAGCGTGCCGGAGGCCGCAAAGATGCGGATGGGCTTTTGCTGGAAGCGGTAACCGGCCACGTCGGCAAAGGTGAATTTGCCCAGGTTGCGCAGACGCTCGGCCATCAAAAAGGTAATGACGGGCCAGCCGACCAGAAAGCCGATGGAGTAAATCAGGCCGTCATAACCAGAGGCCATGACCGCAGCAGAAATCCCCAAAAACGACGCGGCGGACATGTAGTCACCCGCAATCGCCAGGCCGTTCTGGAAACCGGTGATGCCGCCACCGCCGGTGTAGAAGTCCGCGGCCGATTTGGTCTTGGCCGCAGCCCACTTGGTGATGAACAGCGTCATGATGACGAAGCCGCCAAACATGCTGATGGCCACCCAGTTGGTGGGCTGTTTTTCGACCTGCCCGAGGTCGGCGCCGGCGGCCATGGCCAGGCCCGATGCCAGCAGCGCCAGCAGCGCTACAAAAGTGGATTTTCCCAAGTTCATTTGGAGACGTCTTTCAAAATGGCAGCGGTCAGCTCATCGAACTCGCTGTTGGCACGGCGCACGTAAATGCCGGTGATGAGAATGGTGAACACGATGACACCCATGCCGATGGGAACGCCCACTGAAGTCACGCCGGTCCCCATGGTTTGGGCCAGAAAGGGTTTGTTGAACGCGATGAGCGCGATGTAGCCGTAGTACACGACCATCATCAGCAGGGTCAGTCCCCAGCCGAAGCTGTTGCGCTTGGACCGAAGTTCGCGGTACTTCGGGTGTGATTGAATTTTGTTGACCACAGAATCATTCATGTGGGTCTCCTTGGGGTTGGTTGATTTGTCGGGATGCGTTGCAACACATGGGGGCGGATTCTGCAAACAGGGACTGACCAAGCCCTTACGTAATTTATGGGTAAGCGACAGGGGTGCCCGTGCAGCGGGGAGGAATATTTGTCAGAGTGCCGTCAGTTGGTCACTTGATAGTCTGAACAAGATGCCCGGCGTGGAGCCAGCTATTTAACAAGGATGGAGACACATTTATGGCGGCAACCGCTGCACGCCCGATGTCGGCAGAAGAAAAGAAAGTTGTCTTCGCGTCTTCGCTTGGCACTGTTTTTGAATGGTATGACTTCTACCTGTACGGCGCGTTAGCCCCCATCATCGCAAAACAGTTCTTTAGTGGATTGGACGATGGCTCTGCCTTCATTTTTGCATTGCTGGCGTTTGCGGCGGGGTTCATTGTGCGGCCTTTCGGGGCACTGGTGTTCGGCCGCGTGGGTGACATGATTGGCCGTAAATACACCTTCCTGGTAACGATCCTGATCATGGGCCTGTCCACCTTTATCGTGGGTGTCCTGCCCAGCTATGACGCGGTCGGTGTTGCGGCGCCGGTGATCCTGATCGCACTGCGCATGTTGCAAGGCCTGGCCCTCGGCGGCGAGTACGGCGGCGCAGCCACCTACGTGGCGGAGCACTCCCCGCAGGGTCAACGTGGGGCTTACACCTCCTGGATTCAGACCACCGCAACGATGGGATTGTTCTTGTCACTGGTGGTGATTCTGGGTACCCGCAGCATGACCGGTGAAGCGGCGTTTGCCGACTGGGGCTGGCGTGTTCCGTTTCTCGTGTCCATTGTGTTGTTGGCGGTGTCGGTTTACATCCGCTTGAGCATGAATGAATCCCCCGCTTTCACCAGGATGAAGGCCGAAGGCAAGACTTCGAAGGCTCCAGTGGCCGAGTCTTTCGGCCACTGGAAAAACCTGAAGGTTGTGATTCTGGCCCTGTTGGGGTTGACTGCGGGTCAAGCGGTGGTGTGGTACACAGGCCAGTTCTATGCTTTGTTCTTTTTGACCCAGGCGCTCAAGGTGGACGGTGCAACAGCCAACATCATGGTGGCCATCTCTCTGGTCATTGGTACCCCCTTCTTCGTGATTTTTGGCGCATGGTCTGACAAGGTTGGCCGCAAGCCCTTCATCATGGCGGGCTGCCTGTTGGCGGTGGTGACTTACTTCCCGGTGTTTTCCGCCTTGACCAAGGCCGCCAACCCGGATCTGGCTGCCGCACAGGCTGCCAACAAGGTGGTGGTGACGGCGTACCCCGGTGAGTGCTCGTTCCAGTTCAATCCCACGGGTACGGCCAAATTCACGAGTTCCTGCGATATTGCCAAACAGGCATTGGCGGGCGCGTCCGTGAGTTACGAAAATGCGGTGGCTGCCGCAGGCACTCCTGCCACCATTGCGGTGGGCACCACGGTCATTGCCAGCTATGCCTCCAAAGGCATGGCCGCTGCCGATGTCAGAGCCAGGAGCGACGAGTTCAAAAAGACCCTGGCCGATGCCCTGAGGGCGGCCGGGTACCCCGCCAGGGCGGACATGGTCAAGTTTGACAAGGCCGCCGTTATCGCCATCCTCTCCTACCTCGTGATTTTGGTCGCCATGGTGTATGGCCCTATTGCCGCCATGCTGGTGGAGATGTTCCCCACCCGTATCCGCTACACCTCCATGAGCCTGCCGTACCACATCGGCAATGGCTGGTTCGGTGGTTTGCTGCCCACCACCGCGTTTGCCATCGTGGCCCAGACCGGCAATATGTACAACGGCCTGTGGTACCCCATCGCCGTGGCCGGCATGACCTTTGTCATCGGCATGTTGTTCGTCAAGGAAACCAAAGATGTGGATATTTACGATATGGACTGAGCTGCGTTGAGCTGATGCCGGTCCAATGTCAATTGGGGTTTGCCGGTGGTGGAATGGGATAGGAAAGTCTGAATAATGTCAGGTTCCGAGTCCATAGTGAACTTACGGTGGGTGAGTCTACCGCCAACCAAGACCGTATGACCGTCATGCTTGAAGCGCCGCAACCCCCAAACACACGCCTTTATGCCAAGACACTGGTCGGGCAACAGGAGATACAGGCACGCACACTTGGCCTGTCCCCTTTGCTGCGCAGGGCGTTGATTCTTATCGATGGCAAGCGTCGGGTGAATGAATTGCTCCCCTTTGTACACGGGCAAGACATTGATGCGTTGATGCGGCAACTGTTGGAGCAGGGCTGTATTGCAGAGCAAGAAGATACGGTGCCTGCCCAAGCGCGGGATGCGAAGTCGGCCACTGCCGCCGCAGGGCCATCAGCGTCGGCCACTCCAGGCGCAACGGCTGCCTTGGACGGGCTGCCGCCGCCCGAAACACGCAGCGCCAAAGACCTGCAGATGGCGCGCACGTTCATGACAAACACGATCAATACCATGTTTCCGCAGCATAGCCGTTTGACCTTGATCGAGGCGATCCATGCGTGCAAAACCTCCGAGGCCCTGCGGCGTGTCTACCCCGATTGGGTGCAGACCATGGCCACCAGTGCCATTGGTGCCAAGCGCTTGCCAGAGCTCAGCCGCCAGTTGCTCACCACCCTCTAAGCTGGCGCAGCCGGGGCATGCTCCCACGTTCGGATTAGGGCGTATCGTCTGTTTTTTTGAGGCCAGAGGCCTGCGCTTGCTGCTTTCGTTTCTTCACGCCCAGGAATACATGGATGGCCGACACAATGTTCACCGCAACGACCAGCAGGGCTGGCCAAAACGGCAGATCCTGGCCTGAGATTGCGCCGTAAAAAAGCAGGCCGCCCAGCGCCACTGCGCCAATGAGCAGTCCGATGAGATCCCCGCGGATGAGTCCGAGTTGCTTGCGATTGACCATATTTTTTCCTTTACTTCGCTGGAAATTTACCACGGTAAATAGTTTTGGAGCGGGGCCTGCGCCCGCAGCGCCACTTCAGGAATTCTCTCGGTGTTTTCCCTAGATATGGGCTTCAAATGGACGTAAATATCTTTTTATAAGAAAAGTGTAAGTATCGGTCGCAATAGTCCTCCCTGCAGTGTGTGAACTGGTTTGCGCAATGTACGGGGGCACCAAAATTTTTTGTTGCCTTGGCTTTCAATATTTGAGGAGATTTCATGAAGGAAGACTTAGGTAGTCAAGCCTACTGGAAGGAAACCCTGAAGCTGCTGAGGAATGTTTTGATCCTCTGGTTCTTGGTGTCATTCGGTGCCGGCATTTTGTTTGTTGACTTTTTCAACCAGTTCCACCTTGGTGGTTACCCCTTGGGATTCTGGTTTGCCCACCAGGGTTCCATGTATTTCTTTGTAGTGCAGATTTTTTACTATGCCTGGCGCATGAATAACCTGGACATCAAGTTTGATGTTCATGAAGACTGAGGACTAAAACATGGATCTTCAAACCACAATCTACGTCATGGTGGGGCTGAGCTTTTCGCTCTACATCGGTATTGCCATCTGGGCACGTGCCGGCTCCACCAGTGAGTTTTATTCTGCGGGTGGCTCAGTGCACCCGGTGCTCAACGGCATGGCGACCGGTGCGGACTGGATGTCGGCGGCTTCCTTTATTTCCATGGCCGGCTTGATCGCCAACATGGGTTACGGCGGCGGCCTGTTCCTGATGGGCTGGACCGGCGGCTATGTGCTGCTGGCCATGTTGCTGGCACCCTACCTGCGCAAGTTCGGTAAATTTACCGTGCCGCAGTTCATTGGTGACCGCTTCTACTCCAAGGGCGCTTCAATGGTCGCGGTGGTCTGTCTGCTCACAGCATCACTCACCTACATCATTGGCCAGATGACCGGTGTGGGCGTGGCGTTCTCACGTTTCCTGGGTGTGTCAAGTGAGGTCGGCATTTACGTCGGTATGGGCATTGTGTTCCTGTACGCGGTGTTCGGCGGCATGAAGGGCATCACCTACACCCAGGTGGCGCAGTACGTCGTGTTGATCCTGGCTTACACGGTGCCTGCAGTGTTTATCTCCTTGCAACTCACCGGCAATGTCCTGCCGCAGCTGGGCCTGGGTAGTATGCTGACAGGTTCGGATGTATCCCTGCTGGCCAAACTGGACTCGGTGGTCACTGACCTGGGTTTTGGCAAGTACACCACCACCACGGCTGGAAGCACACTCAATATGTTTGTGTACACCCTGTCGTTGATGATCGGTACTGCCGGTCTGCCCCACGTCATCATGCGATTCTTTACGGTGCCAACCGTGAAAGACGCACGTTCAAGCGCTGGTTGGGCGCTGGTGTTCATCGCCATCCTGTACACCACGGCGCCTGCTGTGGCGGCCATGGCCAAGTTGAACCTGCACTCCACCGTTAACACGGCGGTGGTGAAGGGCGGTGACTTGTATGCTCCTGAAGCCAGCATTCAGGCCGAAGGTCGTCCTGACTGGATGAAGCGTTGGGAGAAAACCGGTCTGCTGAAGTTTGAAGACAAGAACGGTGACGGCCGTATCCAGTACTACAACGACAAGTCCAAAAACGAAGCCGCCGTGGCCAAAGCTGCTGCAGCTGGCTGGAAAGGCAATGAGCTGACAGTGAACGCCGACATTATTGTGCTGGCCAACCCTGAAATTGCCTTGTTGCCTAACTGGGTGATTGGCTTGGTGGCTGCGGGTGGCTTGGCTGCTGCGCTGTCTACGGCTGCTGGTTTGCTGATGGCTATTTCTGCGGCGGTTTCGCATGACCTGATCAAGAACGTTTTCGTTCCTGATATCTCCGAGAAAAACGAGCTGCTGGCGGGCAAGATTGCCATGGCGGTGGCGATTGTGATCTCGGGCTGGCTGGGTCTCAACCCGCCAGGGTTCGCGGCGGGTACGGTGGCTTTGGCCTTCGGTATTGCGGCCAGCTCGCTGTTCCCCGCCATCATGTTGGGCATTTTCTCCAAGAAGATGAACAAAGAGGGTGCTATCGCCGGTATGTTGGCTGGCTTGTTCATCACCTTGTTCTATGTGTTTGCGCACAAGGGTATCTTCTTCATCAAGGGCACCGACTTCCTGCCTTTGATTGGTGGAGCCAATCCCTTCTTCGGCATCACGCCGGAGGCCTTCGGAGCCATTGGTGCATTGGTGAACTTTTGCGTGGCTTCGTTGGTGTACCGGGTTACACCGGCAACGCCATCGCATATCCAGGCTATGGTTGAAGCGGTGCGTGTTCCCCGCGGCTCCAAGCTGGTGGACGGTGCCCACTAAGGCGCGGGCTATTTTCTGATCAGATCCCTCAGGCCCCATCTTTAGGCCAGGGTGACAACCAAGGCCCTGTCAGTCATACTGGCAGGGCCTTTCTACTGAAACTGGAGTTTTGCATGGCATTTGATATCAGCGTTGCAACCACATGGATACTTTTTCTGGCGCTGTTTCCCATTAGTTTTTTTTGGCTGCGCAGGGCTTGGCGTATCGTGATGAAGCGGGATTTTTCGGAGGTGGCTATCAAGCGCGGTGAGTCACCCGCCGACCCGGAAAAGTTTGCTCCCTATGAGATGGCAATCAATTTGGTTTGCGGCGTGATTTTGCTTTCTGTCATCGTGGCAGTCGTTACGGGCAGTTGGGAGTACAGCACCTGGAGTGCGATCGCCGGGAGCACCATATGGTGCAAGTTTTTTGCCAGCTTTGCGCTGAGTCGGCATGCCCACGCCAGCTGGATCAAGGGAAAAGCCTGATTTGCCAACCTGACCTGACCTGACTAGGCCTGAACCATGTCCAATGACGTCACGTCCCAGCGTCTGGTGGCCTTGTTTTGTTTGGGCTGGCTGCTGCTGAATTTTCCACTGTTGGGCCTGTGGGATGTGCGGGCCACCGTGATGGGCCTGCCCTTGTTTCCAGTCGCTCTGTTTTTGTTGTGGGCGGTTTTGATAGCGGTGCTTGCCTGGTTGATGGAGCGGCGCACTCACGGACCACAGGACGACTAGGCATGCTGTCGCCAGCACTGGTCATAGGCGCGTCATTTGGATATTTGTTGCTCTTGTTTGCGGTGGCAAGTTACGGTGATTGGCGCGCTGCACAAGGGCGATCCATCATCGCCAATCCCTGGACCTATGCTTTGTCCTGGGCTGTGTATTGCACCGCCTGGACTTACTTCGGAAGTGTCGGGCGTGCGGCGTCCGGAGGGGTCAGGTTTTTGCCGATCTATCTGGGGCCTACCCTGGCCATGGTGCTGGGGTGGCTGGTGTTGCGCAAGATCATACGGATCGCCAAGACCTATCGCATCACCTCCATCGCAGACTTTATTGGAAGCCGCTACGGCAAAAGCCCCCTGCTTGCCGGGCTCGTGACCTTGATTGCCGTGGTGGGTATCGTGCCTTACATCGCGCTGCAACTCAAGGCGGTGTCGGCGGGTTACAGCTTGTTGACGGCAAGTTTCCTGGCCGAGTTGCCCACGCAAGCGCATTGGACGCAGGACAGCACCTTTTACATGGCATTGGCATTGGCGGGGTTCACCATGGTGTTTGGTGCCCGGCACCTGGATTCGGGTGAGCGCCATGAAGGCATGGTGGCGGCGGTTGCGTTTGAATCGGTGGTCAAGCTGATTGCCTTTTTAGCTGTGGGCCTGTTTGTGGTGTACGGCCTGTTCAATGGTCTGGCCGATTTGTTTTCGCGGGTGCAGGCCGTACCCGAGCTGGCCAGGTTGTTGCAGCTGGAACAACCTGGCGGTTTTTCCTGGATGCAGTGGTTTGCCTTGACGCTGCTGTCCATGTTGTCGGTGATTTTTTTGCCGCGCCAGTTTCAGGTGATGGTGGTGGAAAACGTGCGTGAGAGCCATTTGCGCCGCGCCGTCTGGGTGTTTCCGCTGTATCTGCTGGCCATCAATTTGTTTGTGTTGCCGATTGCCCTGGGCGGCTTGTTGTACTTTGGCGTGGGGCAGATGAATGCCGATAACTTTGTGTTGTCGCTGCCCTTGGCGGCAGGGCAACCCGCGCTGGCCTTGTTTGCATTTATTGGAGGCGTGTCGGCGGCAACCGGCATGGTGATCGTGGAAACCATTGCGGTATCCACCATGGTCTGCAACGAGATGGTCATGCCATTGCTCCTGCGCACCGCTTACTTTCGCCCTGGCGCGGGGCGCGACGTCACCACATTGCTGCTGGGTATCCGGCGTGCGGCGATTTTGGGCGTGATGGTCTTGGGTTATGTGTATTTTCATTTGGCGGGAGATGCTTATGCGCTGGTCAGCATCGGGCTTATCAGCTTTGCAGCCGTGGCACAGTTCGCCCCGGCAGTGCTGGGTGGGATTTATTGGAAGGGCGGGACTCGCCTGGGTGCATTGGCCGGGCTGCTGGCCGGATTCCTCATGTGGACCTACACGCTGATGCTGCCTTCCATCGCCAAATCGGGATGGCTGGGGGTCGAGTTTTTGAATCGTGGTTTGGGCGGTTGGGATTTGCTGCGTCCAGAGCAGTTTCTGGGTTTGCACGGCATGGACAACCTGACCCATTCCTTGTTTTGGAGCCTGCTGGTGAATACCGGTGCGTATGTCGGCTTGTCCTTGTGGCGTCCGCCATCCGGTCGGGAGTCCAGCCAGGCGCTGTTGTTTGTCGATGTGTTGAAAAGTACAAACGCCAGCAGCCCGGTGTTTTGGCGCGGAAGCGCCAACGTGGCGGACCTGTTGCGTTTGTGTGAACGGTTTTTGGGCGTGGAAAAGGCCACGGCACTGTTTCAAGAGTACGCATTGCAAGCGGGTGTGCGCCAGATCGAAGCGATTCGTCCAGACGCGCGATTGGTGCAGTTTGTCGAAACACAACTGGCTGGCGCAGTCGGCAGTGCGTCTGCCAGGGTACTGGTCGCCTCCAGTGTCGAGGAGGATGCACTGACCCCCGACGATGTGTTGCGCATTCTGGACGAGGCATCCCAGTTGCGGGTCTATTCACGGGAACTGGAAGAAAAGTCAGAGTCTTTGCAGCAGGCCACAGCAGACCTGCGCAAGGCCAACGAGCAGCTTAAAAGTCTGGACAAACTGAAGGATGACTTCATGTCCTCGGTCACGCATGAGTTGCGCACGCCGTTGACCTCGATACGTGCGCTGGCGGAGCTTTTGCGGGACGATCCGAAGCTGGAATTGACCCAGCGTTGCAAATTCTTCGAAATTATCGTCAGCGAAACCGAACGCTTGTCGCGGCTTGTCAATCAGGTTCTGGACATGGCAAAAATCGAGTCCGGTCATGTGGAGTGGCATGTTGCGCCGGTTGACATGTGTGCACTGGTTCGGCAAGCGGTGGTGGCGACCACCCCCATGTTCCATGAGCAGCAGATTGCGGTTGAATTGAATTTGCCGACGCAGGCGCCCGCTGTCATGGCCGACAACGATCACTTGATGCAGGTCATGCTTAATCTGCTGTCAAATGCCGCCAAATTTGTGCCCGCCGTGGGTGGTCGGGTTGGTGTAAGCCTGTATTGCGACGATAGAAGCTTGGTTGTGGCGATTCAAGACAATGGGCCGGGTGTTGCGGTAGCGCAGCAAAGTCTGATTTTTGAACGTTTCCGGCAAGGCGGTGATGCCAGCAACCGTCCACAAGGCACTGGTTTGGGCTTGCCAATCAGCCGTCAGATCGTGGAGCATTTTGGTGGTCGGCTTTGGCTTGAATCGGGCCCGTTGGGTGGGGCCAGATTCTTGTTTTCCCTGCCACTGATTGAACATGCCGGTTTTGCCGAAGCTTAAGAATGGAGACCCCTGTGAACTTTAAAATATTGGTGGCCGATGACGAGCCCAACATCGTAATTTCGCTGGAGTACCTCCTTAAGCGCGAAGGTTATACGGTCATTGTTGCCAAGGACGGCCAGGAGGCATTGGATGCCATCGCGCGTGAACTGCCCGACCTGGTGTTGCTGGATGTGATGATGCCCAAAAAGACCGGTTTTGAAGTCTGCCAGGCAGTGCGATCCACCGAGGCATTGCAAGCGACGAAAATTCTGATGCTCACGGCCAAGGGGCGCGACACGGATGTAGCGAAAGGGGTGGCATTGGGGGCAGACGCCTACATGACCAAGCCGTTTTCTACCCGGGAATTGGTCCAGAAAGTGGCGCAGATGCTGGGGCAAACGCCGTGAAGACCGATCGCCGGATGGTCATGGCGATTGTGGTCATTGGCTTGGCGACACTGGTTTGGCTCTTGTTGACGATGGGCCTGATCGCATCAACGCTGGAGTCCGAGCAGCGCGCATTGGTGATGAACCAATTGGCGCCGCGCCTTGTTTTGATCGCCATGACCTGGTTTTTTGGGCTGGGGGCCATCGGGGCGACATTGCGCTGGCTGTTTCGCCGCTATGCCATGGCACCTGCGCGTTTGCTGGAGCAGACCAAGGTACTGTTGGCGGCGTCCAAGGCGGCTCCCATGAACCACCAGGGCACCAAGGAAACCAAGGCCCTGGCACTCGCGATTTTCGAGTTGGCATCGCAGCGCGACACCCTGCGGGAAGATGTTGCGGTGCAAATCGAACAAGCCAGCCTCCGTGTGCAGCAAGAAAAGAACCGCCTGGCTGCGCTGATGTCCGAGTTGACGCAGAGCGTGGTGGTGTGCAACCTGGATGGCCGCATCATCCTCTACAACAACCGGGCGCGGTTGCAGTTCAAAACCCTCTCGCAGAGCCCTGCGCTGGCCGGTGGTGCAGAGTTGGTCGGCATAGGGCGCTCCATTTATGCTGTATTTGACCGGCAGCTGGTGGCGCACGCGCTGGAGAGCATCCAGCAGCGGATGGCCCGCGGGGCCGGGAGTCCGTCGACGCAGTTTGTGACCACCACGCAGGCCGGGCAATTGCTGAAGGTGCAAATGGCCCCCGTGCGCCAGGTCGATGCCCCCGGCGGCGCAGAGATCAGCGGTTTCGTCCTGATGCTTGACAACGTGACGCGTGCTTTTGAGGAAGAGCACTTGCGTGACCAGCTGCTGCATGGGCTCACGGAAGGCAGCCGTTCTTCGCTTGCGAATATTCAGGCTGCGGTGGACATGCTGGCCTACCCGGATATGGAGCCCGTGATGCGTGAGCGCTTCTTGGCGGTGGTGCGTGAAGAGGTCGGCAGCATGGGCGCGCGCATCACCGACTTGACGAAAAAGGCCGCGCAAGGTTTGAAGGCACGCTGGCCACTTGAAGAGATGATGGGGTCCGATGTGTTGTTGGCCACCCAGCGCCGCATCGAGGCGCGCACCCAACGCACGGTGACGCTGGAAAATCCGGATCTCACCCTGTGGCTCAAGGTGGATAGCTTCAGCCTGACGCAGGCGCTGGACTATTTGGCGATGCGCTTGGTGGACGAGTTCGATGTGCGGTTTTTTCGGCTTCGCCTGCAGGCTGCGGGTGAACGTGCCCAGCTGGACCTGATCTGGACCGGTCAGGCAATGAGCACCGAGACCGTGATGAGTTGGGAGATGGACAGCATGCGTTTTGGGGCCGAGAGCACGCCACTGACCGTGCGCGACGTGGTGGAGCGCCACGGCGGCGAAATGTGGTTTGAACGTGAGCGGATTCGCCACGAGGCGTTTTTCCGGTTCTTGCTACCCCTGGCCAGTGTGCAGGAGCAGCTGGAAGCCACCCAGATCTTGCACAACGACAGCCGCCCGGAGTACTACGACTTTGACTTGTTCCAGTCCAGCGTTCAAAGCCATGCGCTGGAAGACCGCTTGCTCTGTGACCTGGTCTACACGGTGTTTGATACCGAAACCACCGGCCTGAATCCGTCCGGGGGCGACGAGATCATTCAGATCGGTGCGGCCCGCATTGTGAATGGCAAGTTGCTGCGCCAGGAGCGCTTTGATCAGTTGATCAACCCCGGGCGCCTGATTCCGGCGGCCACGGTTCCGATTCATGGCATCACCCAGGACATGGTGATGGGCAAGTCGCCCATCACCGAGGTGTTGCCCGCGTTTTACGCCTTCGCGCAGGATACGGTGCTGGTGGCGCACAACGCCGCATTTGACATGAAGTTCTTGCAGCTGCAGCAGGCCAAGACCGGGCTGGTGTTCAGCCATCCGGTGCTCGACACCTTGTTGCTGTCCGCCCTGGTGCACCCCAACCAGGAGTCGCACCGCCTGGAGGCAATTGCTGAGCGTTTCAATATCACCGTGCTCGGGCGCCACACGGCCCTGGGCGACGCGCTGGTGACCGCCGAAGTCTGGCTGCGCCTGATCCCGTTGTTGCAGGCCATGGGCATTCGGACTCTGGGCCAAGCCCGCGAAGCGGCGCAAAAGACCTATTACGCGCGCCTGAAGTACTGAGGGCGAACGCGCCCTGCCGTCAAAACTGGCCTCCAGAGTAACGCTGTTGCAACACCTCTTGCAGCGTTCGCACCACCGCAAAGGCATCTTTGAGCTGGCTGCGTTCAAAGTTGGACAACTCGTCCAGTGCCAGAAAATTGTCGGGGTCTCTGCCCTGGGTGATTTGGCGGGCCTGGTGGGCGATCCGCAATTTGCCCAGAAACTCCAGCGCGTCGCGCAGATCGCGGGCGCTTTGCGGGCTCACCTCGCCGGCTTGCGACGACATTTCCAGCCGGTCGTGGGTGTTGGCGTGTGGCACGCCCGCAGCCAGGGCATACACCCGCGCCAAATCCACAATCGGCACGATGCCCGTGTGTTTGAGGTCGATGGTGTGGGCGTTGGCGCCACCTCGGATGGGCGAAAGCTGCCCGAACATACCCAAGGGCGGCCGGTGTTTGAGCGCATTGCCGACCATGTGGGCCAGGAACAGGCTGTTGCCCCTGGTGAGCTGGACGATGTCCTGGCGCAAACGGTCAAGCAAGTCGACCTTGCCGTATATCGCCCGCAGGTCAAAGAAGACACAGGTCAGCATCAGCGCCTTGGGCTTGGGCTGATCGATCCACTTGTGAAAGTAGTCGACCCACACGTGGCGTGGCTGGCGCCAGATGTCGGTCATGGCCATCATCGCGCCGGGGCAATGGACATAACCACACGCGGCCAGACCGTCACAGACCCACTTTGAAAATGCCTTGAAATAGGTGCCATGGCGGGCCTCGTCAAAGCAGTCGTCGAGAATCAGGCAATTGTCCTGGTCCGACTTGGCGGTTTGCTCGCTGCGCGCCTGCGAACCCGCTGCGACCCAGACGTAGTCGACCGGCGCTGGCCCCAGTTGCTGCGTGGCCAGGTGGATCAAGCGGGTGGTCAGCGCGTCCACAATGGTGGTCACAATGTGCCCGGTGCTGTAGGCGCTGGCATCGGCCGCCGCCAGGTGCAACTGCAACTGGCGGACGCGGGCACTGATGCGTGTGAGGCCTTCCAGCGAGGTCTGTTTGTAGATGTCCCCGGCGAGATACACCGCCGAGGTGCTGTGCTGTTCCGTCAGGTCGGTCGTGGTGATCATGCCGAGAATGCGCTGGCCATCCATCACCGGCATGTGGTGAATGTTGTGGCGCGCCATCAACAGCAGTGCGTCAAACGCCGGGCTGTTGGCGTCCACGGTCATCGGCGCCAGCGTGGCAATGTCAGACACCGGCCGCTGGCCATCCAGCCCTTGGGCCACCACGCGGTTGCGCAGATCGCGGTCGGTCACCAGGCCAAACAGCAGGCCCTGCTCGACCAGCATCACCGACGACACCCGCTGTTCGCGCATCAACAGCGCGGTGGCCTGAACCGTAGTGTCTGGCGCCAGGGTAATGGGTTCGCGTTTGAGAAGCGTGCGAATGGGGGTCATCAGCAGGTTCAGCGATGCGCCCGATTCGCCAATCTGGCGGGTCGGCGCGGCGCGGGTGCGGGCCTCAAGCGCAGGAAAGAAATACAGCAATGGGGCGTGCTGCGCACACAATTGCTCCAGCGCGTCGGCGCCAAGCCACGCGATTTCGCAATCGGTATGGGCCACCCACTGCCAATGGCGCACGGGCTGCGCAGGCATTGCGCCAAAACCAAACAGTTCACCGGGATGAAGGCCAAGGGCCAGACCACGCTCTGGGTCCTGTGCTTCCACCGTTCCGCCCAGGATCAGCCCCATCCGCAAAGTCTGTTGGTCTCGCGCCACCAAAACCGCATGTGCCGCGCACTTTTCATATGCAAACTGGGCGGCAAAGGAGTGGCGCACGGCGGATGGCAACTGGCCGAAGGCGCGGTGTTGCGCGAGCGCTGCGGCAATCGACGCCGTGGCGGTGGAATCTGCGGACTTCATATCTTCTCCGGTAGAAATTCCGCCTATTGTCCGCCCCTTGATGCCAACGGCGGACTGGAATGTGATGGACAACCCCAAGGGTACTGATAACTTCCTAAAATGTCTCCCCCATTTGACGAGAGCATCCACCATGTCCCAGGGCACCATCCGCATTCGCGGAGCGCGGCAGCACAATCTTAAGAATCTTGACCTGGACATCCGCACCGGCGAACTGACGGTGGTGACCGGGCCCAGCGGCTCGGGCAAGTCCAGCCTGGTGTTTGACACCCTGTATGCCGAGGGGCAGCGCCGCTACGTGGAAACCTTCTCCGCCTACGCCCGCCAGTTCCTGGACCGCATGGACAAACCGGCGGTGGACAAGGTCGAAGGCGTGCCCCCGGCCATTGCCATCGACCAGACCAACCCGGTGCGCTCCAGCCGCTCCACGGTGGGCACCATGACCGAGCTGAACGACCACCTCAAGCTCCTGTTTTCCCGCGCCGGCAATCTGTTTGACAAAACCACCGCGCTGCCGGTGCAGCACGACACCCCCGAGACGGTGTATGCCGAGCTGCTGCGCCGGGCGGCAGCGTCGGGCGATCCGCGGCTGGTTCTGACCTTCCCCGTGGAACTGCCCGCCAGCACCAGTGCCGAAGAAGTCACCCAGTGGCTTTCCGCCAGCGGTTTCACCCGCGTCCACGCAGAGCGCGAGGTGGAGGTTGAAATGGGGTCAGATCCCGATTCAGGACGCGGACTTTCCGGGGCGAAGAAGAGTAAAACGAAATCGGGCTCTGACCCCATTTCAACCGGACTAACCCGGAGAAAAGTGCTGGACGTGGTGGCCGACCGCTTCCGCATCGCCAACGTGGACAAGGCCCGCGTGCTGGAGGCCATTGAGGTGGCCTTGAAGCGCGGCAGCGGCCGCCTCAATGTTTATGCATCAAATGAGGCTCTAGCCCCCGTAGATAGTGCGCAAGAAGCTCCTGAATTGATAGCAAAAGTATTGGAGCCCACGCTGTGGCGCTTTTCCTCCGGGCTGCACTGCCCGCAAAGTGATGTGCGCTACGCCGACCCCATCGCCTCCATGTTCTCCTTCAATTCCGCCGTGGGCGCCTGCGAGGCCTGCCGGGGTTTCGGCCGCGTGGTGGGGGTGGACCTGGGTCTGGTCATTCCCAACGACAAGCTCACGCTGCGCGCCGGCGCGGTCAAGCCCATGCAGACCCCTGCCTGGCAGGAGTGCCAGGACGACCTGATGCGCCATGCCGAGGCCGCCGGCATTCCGCGCGACACGCCCTGGTACAAGCTCACGCCCGAGCAGCAGCATTGGGTGATCCACGGTTCGCCGAATTGGAACGGCAAGTGGAACCAGCACTGGTTTGGCATCCACCGTTTCTTTGAGTACCTGGAGAGCAAGGCCTACAAGATGCACATCCGGGTGCTGCTGTCCAAGTACCGCAGCTACACGCCCTGTGGCACCTGCGGCGGGGCGCGGCTCAAGACCGAAAGTTTGCTCTGGCGCATTGGCACGCGGGAACAGGCGGACGCGGTGCTGGCGCCTTCCAAACGCTTTATGCCGCAGGGGGTTAGCTGGAGCCGCGCGCAGTTGGAGGCGCTGCCGGGGCTGTGTTTGCATGATTTGATGTTGATGCCTTTGGATCGGGTGCGGCGGTTCTTTGACTCGCTGCAAGCCGGGCTGGGTGGGGCGGAGTTGGGGGTATTGGGGGGCTCCTCGTCGCGTAGCTCAATTTCGTCACCCCCCGATACCCCCAACTCCGCGTTGTCTTCGGCTCCGGCCACTTCGGCGGCCAATGCGGTGACTACCTCCGAAGCAGAAAACAAAACCCTCAAGCTCCTTTTCGATGAAGTCCGCACCCGCCTGAAATACCTGTGCGACGTGGGTATTGGTTACCTCACGCTGGACCGCCAAAGCAGAACGCTGAGCGGCGGCGAAGTGCAGCGCATCAACCTCACCACGGCGCTGGGCACCTCGCTGGTCAACACCCTGTTTGTGCTGGACGAACCCAGCATCGGCCTGCACCCGCGCGACATGCACCGCATCATCGTGGCCATGCAGCGCCTGCGCGATGTCGGCAACACCCTGGTGGTGGTCGAGCACGACCCGGCCGTGATGCTGGCCGCCGACCGCATGATCGACATGGGCCCCGGCCCCGGCGAAAAGGGCGGGCAGATTGTGTTTGACGGCACGACTGAAGCACTGCGCAGCGCCGACACCCTGACCGGCGCCTACCTGGGCGGACGCAAGCAGGTGGGCATGGGCTTCAAGCGCATGGTGGCGGCCCACACCCCGCGCCTGATCCTGGAAGGCGCTACCGAGCACAACCTGAAAAACATCTCGGTGGAGATCCCGCTGCAGCGCCTGGTGTGTGTCACCGGTGTCAGCGGCTCGGGCAAGTCCACCCTGATCCAGGACGTGCTGGCACCGGCGCTTTTGCGCCATTTCGGCAAGGCCACCGAAACCCCCGGCGCCCATGCGCGCCTGCTGGGGGCTGAATTGTTGAGCGAAGTGGTGTTTGTGGACCAGTCGCCCATCGGCAAAACGGCCCGCTCCAACCCCGTGAGTTATGTGGGCGCGTGGGACGCCATCCGTGAGATTTTTGCGGGCGCCGACCTGTCGCGCGAGCGCTCTTACACGGCGTCAAAATTCAGCTTCAACGGCGGTGACGGGCGTTGCCCCACCTGCGGCGGTTCGGGTTTTGAGCACATCGAGATGCAGTTCCTGAGCGATGTGTACCTGCGCTGCCCGGACTGCGATGGCAAGCGTTACCGCCCGGAGATTCTGGAAGTGACGATTGAGCGCAAGTGGCCCCCACACGCTGCGAAACCAGGGGCAGCAGGGGGCCGGAGCGATCTCCACGCCAATTCCCGCTCTCTCAACGTCGCCGATGTCTTGAATCTCACGGTCAGCGAAGCCGTGGCCCTGTTCGCCAACGACCGCGATGTGATCCGCGCGCTGCAGCCCATTATGGACGTGGGACTGGAGTACGTGAAGCTGGGCCAGCCCGTGCCCACGCTGTCGGGCGGCGAGGCGCAGCGCCTGAAGTTGGCGGGCTTTTTGGCGGAAGCGGCCAGGACGTCGACCGCCAGCCGCCAGGCCAAGGCCATGCGGGGTTCGCTGTTCATGCTGGACGAGCCGACCACCGGGCTGCATTTTGACGACATCGCCAAGCTGATGCGCGCCCTGCGCAAGCTGCTGGACGCGGGACATTCGCTGGTGGTGATCGAGCACAACCTGGATGTGATTCGGGCTGCCGACTGGTTGATCGATCTGGGACCCGAAGGCGGCGATGCGGGTGGTGAGGTGGTGGCCTACGGCACGCCGGAAGACCTGCTCTTGCACGCCACCTCGCATACCGGCAAGGCGCTGCGGGAGTACGCGGCGGCCATGGGGGTGGTGCATGAGGTGGCGGAGCCTTCTGTTGCGTATCTGGCGCGCGCTGCCGGGAATGGGGTCACGCCGGGCTCCTCATACGCAAGCTCAAAATCGTCACCCGGCGCAACCCCATCCCCGGCGGGTGCGGGCGTGCCAACGCTGCGGGGAGAGCAGAGGCAATCGGGTCAGGTTTATGGGGGTCAGATCCCAATTCAGGACAGCACTGTGGACGGCGACAAAACATCCCCAACGAAATTGGGCTCTGACCCCCATAAACCGTTGTCAGCCGGAGAAAACTGCATCCGCATCGTCAACGCCAAAGAACACAACCTCAAGTCCTTGAGTGTGGACATCCCGCGCGGCAAGTTCAGCGTCGTGACCGGCGTGTCCGGCTCCGGCAAATCCACCCTCGCATTCGACATCCTGTTCAACGAAGGCCAGCGCCGTTACCTGGAAAGCCTGAACGCCTACGCACGCTCCATCGTGCAGCCCGCCGGGAGGCCCGAGGTGGATGCGGTGTACGGCATTCCGCCCACCGTGGCCATCGAGCAGCGGCTCTCGCGTGGCGGGCGCAAGTCCACCGTGGGTACCACCACCGAGGTCTGGCATTTCTTGCGGCTGCTGTATGTGAAGCTGGGCACGCAGCACTGCGTGAAGGACGGCACGGCGGTGGCGCCGCAAACGGCGGACAGCATTGCGGCGCAGTTGCTGAAAAACTTTCGGGGCCAGCACATCGGGCTGCTGGCACCGCTGGTGTCGGGGCGCAAGGGCGTGTACACCGAGCTGGCCGATTGGGCGCGCCCCCGGGGTTACACCCATCTGCGGGTGGATGGCAACTTTTTGCCCACCACGGCGTTCCCGCGCATTGACCGTTTCAAGGAGCACAACATCGAGCTGCCCGTGGCGAGTCTGGATGTCAACCCGGCGAACGAAACCGCCTTGCGCGAAGCCCTGGCCTCGGCCCTGGTGCACGGCAAGGGCGTGGTGCAGGTGATGAGCGATCTGGATGGCCTGCGCGAGGCCATGCAGGCGGGCACCCCGGCGGCGGGCATTGGCCGCGTGCAGGTGTTCTCCACCAAACGCGCCTGCCCGGTGTGTTCCACCTCGTATGCCGAGCTGGACCCCCGGCTGTTCAGCTACAACAGCAAACACGGCTGGTGCCCCGACTGCGTGGGCACCGGCTTGCTGCTTTCCAAGGACCAGCGCAAGGTGTTTGACGATTCGGTGCGCGACGATGACAACAAGGGCCGTGAGCAGACCTTTGCCGAGGCCGATGTGGAAGACCTGGTGGACGCGGTGTGCCCCGGCTGCCAGGGCACGCGGCTCAATGCCGTGGCGCGCGCCGTGCAGTTTGCGGGCGTGGGCATCACCGACATTGCGCGCCTGAGCGTGACGGATGTGCGCAAGTGGGTGCAAACGCTGCAATTGGTGGGGGGGCTGAGCACGCGGGAGGGCGACATTGCCCGTGATTTGATTCCCGAGATCAAGAGCCGGCTGGAGTTTCTGGAAGAGGTGGGCCTGGGTTACCTCACGCTGGACCGGGGCGCACCCACGCTCAGCGGTGGCGAGGCGCAGCGCATCCGGCTGGCCGCGCAGTTGGGCAGCAATTTGCAGGGGGTGTGTTATGTGCTGGACGAGCCCACCATTGGCCTGCATGCGCGGGACAACCAGATTTTGCTGGGCGCCTTGCAAAGCCTGAGCGACAAGGGCAACACGCTGGTGGTGGTGGAGCACGACGAGGACACGATTCGCCATGCCGACCACATCATCGACATCGGGCCGAGCGCGGGCAAGCGCGGCGGGCGGCTGGTGGCGCAGGGGTCGATTGCCGATGTGCAGGCGGCTGCGGATTCGCAGACTGGGCGGTATTTGCTGCATGCAATGCGGCATCCCTTGGCTGTGCGGCGGTATGTGGTGTCTTATGAGGCGTCTTTGGGGGTTGCTTCTTGGGGTGACGTTGTTGCGCGTGCTGCGGCCGAAGCCGGTACGCCGGGTTCCTCGTCGCGTAGCTCAATTTCGTCACCCGGCGTACCGGCTTCAGCCGCGAGTCTGGTGGACGCGAAAGGTTTGAAGAAGCCCAAAGGAAAAGCTGCCAAAGCGGCGGCCATTGCGGCGGCGAACGCCGCAGCCAGCGTGGCCGTCAATGCGGAATTCAGCGAACGTGTGCGAGTCGCAGCCGAATACGCAGAGTTAGCCGACCGCTCCATGTCCCATGTCTCAGCCTCCAAGGTCTCAGCCGCAGCAGCGGGAAGCCTTGGGGTGGGTGACGAAATTGAGCTACGCGACGAGGAGCCCGCCCCAAGGCTTCCCGCTGCGAGCACAGCAACACCCCTGACTTGGCTCACCGTAAAAGCAGCCAATCTTCACAACCTGCAAAACATCACCACCCACGTCCCCTTGAAGCGCCTGGTCGCCATCACCGGCGTCAGTGGCTCCGGCAAATCCACCTTGGCAAGAGATGTGCTCCTCACCAACGTGCAAGTCGCCGTTCAAAAACGCAGCACCAAAGCCGGCCGCGACGCCCTGGATGCTGGCGAAACAATAGAGTGGACCGGCTGCGACGGCGTGGAAGGGTTCGAAACCATAGACCGCGTGCTCGAAGTGGACCAAACCCCCATCGGCAAAACCCCGCGCTCCTGCCCCGCCACCTACATCGGCTTCTGGGACACCATCCGCAAGCTCTTTGCCGACACGCTGGAAGCCAAGGCGCGTGGCTACGCCGCCAACCGCTTCAGCTTCAACACCGGGGAGGGCCGTTGCCCCGGCTGCGAAGGGCAGGGCATACGCACCATTGGCATGAGCTTTTTGCCGGACGTGAAAGTGTTGTGCGAAACCTGCAAGGGCGCGCGCTTCAACCCCGAAACCCAGGCCGTCACCTGGCGCGGCAAAAACATCGGCGACGTGCTGCAAATGGAAGTGGACGAAGCGGT
This sequence comes from Burkholderiales bacterium RIFCSPLOWO2_12_FULL_61_40, assembly GCA_001770935.1. Taxonomy (GTDB): domain Bacteria; phylum Pseudomonadota; class Gammaproteobacteria; order Burkholderiales; family Burkholderiaceae_C; genus Allorhodoferax. The sequence continues at coordinate 79,125 of MESI01000092.1, forward strand.
GGACTTCTTCGCCGCCATGCCGGTCATTGCGCACCCGCTGCAACTGCTCAAAGACGTGGGCCTGGGTTACCTCACCTTGGGCCAGCCTTCACCGACCTTGAGCGGCGGCGAGGCGCAGCGCATCAAACTGGTCACCGAGCTATCCAAGGTGCGTGACGACATCACCAAACGCGGGCAAAAAGTGCCACACACCCTCTATGTGCTGGATGAGCCCACCGTGGGCCTGCACATGGCCGATGTGGAAAAACTCATCCACGTGCTGCACCGCCTGGTCAACGGCGGCCACAGCGTGGTGGTCATCGAACACGACCTGGACGTGATCGCCGAAGCCGACTGGGTCATCGACCTCGGGCCAGACGGCGGCAACGCCGGTGGGCAGGTGGTGGCTGCGGCGGCGCCCGAGGAGGTAGTGCGGCTGGGGACGCATACGGGGGTGGCGCTGGCGGGGGTGTTGGCGCGGTGAGTTTGTAGATCGGTTTGAACCCGTGGTGCGCATGCTCATCTCCGCTGCGGCTTTACTGGCCGTATGGAGCCAAGCTGCGCTCGCGTCGCAGACTGCCTGTGTGTTTTCAGGTAGCCAAGCGCCTCACTACTACGAACTGGAATTCATCGGCTACAGCGATGTGAACCCGATGGTTGTTTTTAGTTCAACAGCCTTTGGTTCCGGTGCGCGCTTCACCCTCAGCCCGGCAAATTACACGCTCAAGCGCTTCAGCCAAAAAGCGAAAAGTGTCAGCCTGGATTTTCGTAACCCCCAAGACCCCGCTCTGCCGCCGTCCTTCGACTTGGTTGGTCGCCGTGGTCGCGCCAAGCTCAAGATCGGTTCCATCGTCACCGAGGGCGACCTGAAATGCGAGCCCTGAGCGCAGTTCTTCGATGATGGGTACGCATCCGACCCGCGAGTCCGTCAGGCCCCTTGGACTGCCTACAAGCGGTCATCCTGCAGATAGAACGCGCACCTGGGTGGCGTTGACGGGGGTGTTGGCGCGCTAAGTTGCAAGTCGGTTTTGTGAGGTGGGTATACGCTGTACAGTCTGGACGAAAGGGAGGTTCACCATGTCCACCAATGCCACATATGGCTTAGAGCAAGCCCGTATCCAATTGCCCGCCATCATTGCCAATGCCCATGCGGGCGTTGCCAGCATCATCACGCGGCACGGCAAGCCGTATGCCGCTGTGGTCCCAGTGCAGGATTTTCAAAAACTGCACGCAGCAGAGGCGCCCCCCGACCTATTGGCATTGCGCGGGACAGGCCGCGGGCTGTGGGGTTCCCATGCGGGGCGAACCATTGCCGAATGGCGCGACGAGTGGGGTGATGCGTCAATGAAAAGCAAATCATGAAAAAACTGTCGCTTTCGGCTATTGGTTTCTACCAGCGCCATATTTCCCCCTACAAGGGATTTTGTTGTGCCTACCGCGTGCATACCGGATGCGCCAGTTGTTCGACGCTTGGTTTTCGTGCCATCCAGCGCTTTGGCTTCTGGCGCGGCATCCAGGTTTTGCGGCAGCGGCTACTCAAATGCGGCATCGCGCACCGGCGCTACTCCGCCAAACCCGCAGTTTTGCAAAGGCAAGGCGGTTTTTGCGATCTGTCATGCGACCTTCCCTGCGACTTCGATTTTGGCGGTGCGGCTCGTGATGTTCTATCGAGCTGCGGGCCACCTAGTGATTGTGGAGATTGGGGGCGCTCAGAGAAACAGCAGAAGGAAGAAAAGTGGGTTCATATACCGCCGAAGTCAAGGACAAGCGGATCAGTGCTATGAACAGAACAAGACGTGACCGAGGGGCGGTGTGTGCTGCGCTGGACACGTTCTGCACGCCAGCAAGAAACGGCTGGGCGACTCCGCCAGGGAGTCCTTGATGCCCTTTGGCTGCGCCCATTGCGGGCTGAAGCCACTTCAAGCCCCGTCATAATCCGACCCAATAAGTGGGGCGAAGCTTATCTGCCCCTTATCGCGACTGCCTCAGCAGGTGGTTTCATTGCAGCGCGCCAATAAACGCGAATCGTTAGACGTCACGGGGAGATGGTGTCCATGCCGAGTCTTGTATCAAGGGTGAAGGAAAAGCTCGAAGAGTTGGGCGAGTGCGTCGTCCTTGCAAATCTTGAAACGGGCTGGTTTGCTATCAACCCAAATACCTGGAAAAAGCGCGTCGAACGTTGCAAGGGGTTGGGCCGAACTGGCCCGAATCTGATCGTTTACCGAACCCGATCTGGTGAGGAGCGAGACCACCACGTCGTTCCGTATGGGGTGATAGCCCCCCTACTTTTGACAGACTCTTTGAAACAGCAGAAGAACGGGACATACCGTTGGAACCTCACTCTGGCAAATGACCGGCTCCATGTGTCTCATCGCCAAGGTTATGAGCCGGTCGAGAAATACCTTGCGTCGCGATTGGCAACCGAAGCCGACGACCACGGCGGCGCTTCGGATATCGCTTCGGAGCTCGTCAATCTGCGTACAAGATCGTTTGAAGGAATCGTCGAGGGGATAGCGCGTGAAGCCATCGTTCTATCGCGTACGCGAAGCGCAGCATTGCGACGTGAAGTGCTGAACTTGTCCGGTGGCATTTGCGAGGGGTGTGGCGTGAACTTTTCCTTGCTGCTGCATGGCCGCGCTCTTCGCGCCCTGCAGGTGCATCACAAGAAGCAACTCGCGCTTCGCGAGACCCCGGAGGTGACCGAATTGGCGGATCTGGCGGTTGTGTGTGCAAACTGCCATGCCATCATTCATACCGATCCCAAGGCGGCCATTCCAGTGGAGGAACTCAGGAAAGAATGGAAACAGGCGCGAAGCAGTACCGTCAGGTCGTTTGACTCCGACACACAAGCGTGAAAGCGCTCTATCGAGGTGGACACACATGAAAGCTGAATACGATCTCTCCAAACTGAAATCCCGCAAGAATCCCTACGCATCCAAGCTGAAGAAGCCCGTTGCCACGCGACTGTCTTGCCAACAGCCGAAAAGTGCAAATCCATTGGCCCCAATCTGTTTAACAAGTTGCTCGTCACGGACACTCTGCATCAAATAGGCCTTCAGCCCCCGTGGAATGTGCGCAAGCAGCTCCTAAATTCATAGCAAAATACTGCAAATCAATGCGGATAAGCCGCCTTGAGCGGGTGCATGCCCAGAGCCTGCAAGTCAAGCAGCTGCTGAATGAAGTGACAAATATATTCATAGAATTGCTAAAAACAGTATTTTTGCTAACATCTATGAATGCCAAAGCAAAACACCCCCCCCGCAGACTACCCACAAGCGGTCATCCAACAGATTGAACGGCTCGCGCAAAACATCGTCACCGCGCGCAAGCGGCGCCAGGAGACGCAGGCGCAGTGGGCCAGGAAACTGGGGGTGTCACAGCCCACCATGGCCCGCATCGAGCGGGGGGACCCTTCCGTCGCCATGGCGTCCTACGTGATGTGCATGTGGCTGATCAACCAGGCTGTCGGCTTGGCGGACCTGATTGCTCCCCCAAACGACCATGCCTCACTGGAGCGGGAAGTCACCAAAGCGCGAGGCCGTGGCGTATCGGTGGCGTCTGCACCTGCGTCCGTGCCCAAGCCCCAAGCCGAGGCCCGCTCCGCCGCAACCCACCCTGCCAAAGCAGCCGCTGGCCTGGCGGCACTGTTGTCCAAGGCGGAGTCCAAACCCCAATGACCACCGATAGCGTCAACCCCCGCAGCTACGTGCCGCAGGACCATTTATATGTCTGGGCACTGGTGGACCCGTCCCATCCTGCCCTGGTGGGCGAGGTGAAACTCTCTGCACTGGTGAGTGACTGCGCGACCTTTGCCTATGCCCCGCAGTGGTGGAATTTCCCCTTGAGTGAAGACTTGCCCCTCATGGCGGGCCAGGAGTTCAGTGCAGGATTGCGCGGCAGCGCGCCCGGCGCGATTGACGATGCACGGCCCGACCGCTGGGGGGAGCGCATCATTCGCCACATGGACCGGCCTGCCCGCTTGTCGATTCTGGAAATGCTGCTGTTCGCTGGGGATGACCGTTTCGGCGCGCTTAGCATTTCGGTTTCCGCCGACCACTACACCCCCCGCTACCTGGGGCCGTACGCGCAACTGGGCGACCTGGGTGCACTGACACGGGCGATTGAAGATGTGCAGCTGCAAGCCCCCCTCACACCGGAGATGGCGCGGCTGGTGCAGCCGGGTGTGACGCTGGGTGGTGCACGCCCCAAAGCGCTTTTGCAAACGGACGATGGTCCCTGCATCATCAAATTCAGCGAGCTGGATGACCCAGTGGACACGCCGCTGATTGAACACGCAACCATGACTTTGGCTGCAACTGCGGGCATCAACGTGGCATCCACCGGCGTGCTGGCGCTGCCACCGCGCCATGGCAAAGCGCGTCACGCCTTGACGATCCAGCGCTTTGACCGGGCAGGCGCGTATCGACTGCATTGCCTCTCCGCCAAAACGGTCCTGGCGGCAGCAGGCTTGCGCGAGAGCTATGGCGCGCTGGCCACCGTTTTGCTGCGACTGGGCCACCCCGACCGCCAAAACGCGATGCGGGAAGATCTGTTCAAGCGCATGGTGTTCAACATCCTCATGGACAACACCGACGACCACGAGCGCAACCATTGCCTGCGTCTGGGCTTTGACGGCTACTATGAACTCACCCCGGCGTTTGACGTGGTCCCCACGCTGCAAAACCTCGGCTACCAATCCTTGTCCGTGGGCGCCAGGGGCGCCGAATCGACACTGGAGAATGCGCTGTCGGAACTCAGCGAGTTCGGCATCAAAAGGCCGCGTGCGATGGCGCTCATCCAGCAAGTCGCCCGCGCGGTGGAGCAGTGGCCACGCCATTTCGCACAGCATGGCGTGTGCCCGGCGGACATGGCGCAACTGAGCGCCAGCATCGACCGGGATGCGTTGAAATCTCAGCGCAGCGAGTTCTCTTAGCGGGTCCCTTGGGCCACCGCCCGCTCGGCCAGAAAAATCTCGATACGGCGGTTTTTGGCACGCCCGGCGGCGGTGTTGTTGTCCCCAATGGGTTCGTGCGATCCACGGCCATCAATGTGGATGCGATAGGCGTCGACGCCGCGTGCCACCAGGTAGCTGCGTGTGCTGGCGGCACGGTTGACCGACAGCGGGTTGTTGATGGCGTCCGTTCCCGTGCTGTCGGTGTGGCCGATGATGCGGATTTCGGTATGGGGCTGGGTGCCCAGGCCTTGGGCAAACTGGTCCAGGATCGGCTGCAGCCTGGGTTTGATGCTGGATTGGTTGGTGTCGAATGAAATGTCGCTGGGAATGTTCAGCTTGAGCTGGTTGTCGGCGGTGCGCGTTACGTCCACGCCCGTGCCTGCCGTGGCCTGCTCCATGGCCGCCTTCTTCTTGGTCATTTCCGTGGACCAGATGTAGCCACCCAGCGCACCCAGCCCGGCACCCACCACCGCGCCCTTGCTGTCGCCGATGGCGGCGCCAGCCACGGCACCCAGGCCGCCACCGATGGCGGCACTGCGCTGGGCCTCCGTCATGTTGGCGCAACTGCTGACCAGGATGGCGATGGCGCCAAGACCCAAAACGTGGGAGTGGATTCGCGAGGCAGTCGTTTTCATGGTTCATCCGAAGGGGTGGTTCATATGGCTCTATTTAAGGGCGTAATGGGCCGCCTGCCTTGCGTTGTCGCAAGCGGTGGAGGCAAGGACACATGGCAGGTGCGCTCCTTGCTGAAACATAACGAAACAAACCGAAACCCCCCTGACACCCGGTAACAACCTGCCCGGCGCACCATTGCGGTCATGTTCAACACCTCCTTCGGGATTCGAAAGGCCGCCATGAAACACTTCTTTCAACGCAACTTCAAACGCACGGTATTTGGCTTGGTGGGCGCCACCATTTTGCTGGGAGGCCTCAGCGCCTGCGGCCACCGCCACCACGAATTTGGCGCACAGCTCAGCGCCGAGGAGTACGCCGAAAAACGCACCAAAATCGTCGACCGCGTCGCGGGCAAGCTGGATTTGAATGAAGACCAGAAAAAACGCCTGGCGACGCTGGGCGACAAGCTGTACGCGCAGCGCACCGCCCTGGTCGGCCAGACCCAAGACCCGCGTGCCGAGATCAAGGCCCTGGTGGCGGGGGACAAGTTTGATGCGGCGCGCGCCCAGGCCCTGATCAACGACAAAACCACGGCGCTGCAAAGCAAGAGTCCTGAGGTGATTGCCGCGCTGGCCGACTTTTACGACAGCCTGAACGCCGCGCAGCAAGCCAAAGTGCGCAGCTACCTGGAGCATCGGGGTGGCTGGTTTCACCGCAGTTGAACCAGCATGTACGCCTATACCTTGCGCCCTTTGACCCAGCCCGTGCGGGTGCATGGGCAGGCCCTGCTCACCGGCGCGGACGACCCCCATGCGGAATTGCTGGCGCTGGTCTGGGGGCCGCGCTTCGACCGCCAGCATGCCCAAAGCCTGCTGGCCGGGCAGCACCTGGGCGGCGCCGGGGTGCTGAAGACGGTGATGGACGCTGCCGACCAGTTTGACCGCCTGCCCCAGGCGCAGCAGCAACGGGTGCGCCGACTCATCGTGCGCCACCACCGCCGGTGGGACAATGCCGCATGCACCGCATCCTGCTGATCGACGACGACGCGCAACTGGGCGCGCCATTAACCGCCTATTTCCAGCGTTTTGACATGGTGCTGGAGTGCGCCCTGCGCCCCAGCACCGGGCTGGCGCGCCTGCGCCAGGGCGGGCTGGACGCCGCCATTCTGGATGTGATGCTGCCCGAGATGGATGGCTTCGAGCTGTGCCGCACCATCCGCAAAGAGAGCGATATTCCCCTCATCATGCTCACCGCGCGCGGTGACGTGATGGACCGCGTGGTGGGGCTGGAACTGGGCGCCGACGACTATGTGCCCAAACCCTTTGAGCCGCGTGAGCTGGTGGCCCGGCTGCAAACCGTGCTGCGCCGGCGCGTGGCTGCACCGCACACCACGCCAGCGCCCAACGCCAGCGCGCGCCTGGTGTTTGAGGGCGGCCTGGTGATCGACCCCAGCACCCGCAGCGTGCAGCGCCAGGGCGACACGCTGGAGCTGACCAGCACCGAATTCGACCTGCTGCACCTGCTGGCGCGCGAGGCGGGCAAGGTCTTCAGCCGCGACGACATCCTCAACCAGTTGCGTGGCCACGAAGCCGAGTTGTACACCCGCGCGGTGGACATTGTGGTGAGCCGCCTGCGCAAAAAGCTGGAGCCGCTGGACTGCATCAAAACCCTGCGCAACGCGGGCTACTCCCTGGCGCTGGCCAAGGCCCGCGAATGAATAGCAGCAGCACCCCCACCCGCCGCCCGCGCTGGCACCGCCGCGCGCGCCAGGCGCTGGCCCATTCGCTGCGGGTGCGGCTGGTGGCGCTGTTTCTGCTATTGGCGCTGGCCATGGCCGCCACCTTTTTGTTCGGCATGCAAAAGGCGCTCTCCATTGGCTGGCGCGAAGCGGCGCGCCCGCTGGTCATTGACTACGTGGACAAACTGGCGGCCGATATAGGCAGCCCGCCCCAGGTGGAACGTGCGCAGGCGCTGGCGCAGCGACTGCCTTTGAGCGTGCGCATCAGCGGCCCGGTGGTCAACTGGCGCAGCCACCCCGGCGAGCCGGATTTTGAGCCGCACTGGAGAGACGGCCAACGTGGCGACTCCGAGGTGCCCCGCTTTTTTGAGCGCAGCACGGCCGATGGGCACCGCATTCGGTTCGGCTTGCGGGTGCAGGTCTGGCATGACCGACCGCGCACGGTTGGCTGGGTCACTTTGGCGGTGCTGCTGGTCCTCACGGCTGTGGCCTATGCCCGCGTGCGCCGCATGCTGCGCCCGCTGGACGACATCCGCGCCGGTGCCCTGCGTTTTGGCGCGGGCGACTTTGCCAGCGCCATTCCGGTGCGCCACGCCCACCGCCCGGACGAGCTGGGCGAGTTGGCCGCCACGATCAACACCATGGGCGCCGACATCCACCAGATGCTGGAGGCCAAGCGTGCCCTCTTGCTGGCCATCAGCCACGAACTGCGCAGCCCGCTCACCCGCGCCCGGCTCAACACCGAGCTGCTGCCCGAAACCCCCGAGGTGCAGCCCAACCGTGAGGCCCTGCTGCGCGACCTGGCCCTGATGCGCGACCTGGTCACCGACCTGCTGGAGAGCGAACGCCTGGCCAGCCCCCATGCCGCCCTGCACCGGGAATCCACCGACCTGGTCGCCCTGGTGGCGGAGGTGGTGGCTGGATTGCCCGGCGCCCCCGCAGTGCAGCAGCATCTGGCACCTCGGGTGCCACCGCTGCCCGTGGACCGCACCCGTATCCGTCTGCTGCTGCGCAATCTGCTGGACAACGCCTTGCGCCACAGCGCCGGTGCCGCCCAGGTGCCGCAGGTGGAAGTGCAAGCGGTAGCCCAGGGCGGCGTCTGCATCCGCGTGCGGGATTTTGGAACCGGTGTGCCCGAAGACCAGCTCCCCCACCTGGCCCAGCCTTTTTACCGCCCCGACACCGCCCGCGAACGCAGCGCCGGTGGCGTGGGCCTGGGCCTGTACCTGTGCAAACTGGTGGCGCTGGCCCATGGCGGCACTTTTGCGGTGCGCAATGCGCAGCCAGGCCTGGAAGTGACGGTGAATTTACCTTTTGTTGCTATATAAATGGTAGCTGCTTGCGCAATGAATGCGCGGGCTGGAGGCCGATTTGACCTTCATTTTCACGCTGACGAAGGCAAAGGTGCCGACGGTATGCCTGCTAACCATTTCTGCGGCGCGTGAAGCCCAACTTTGCCTTGAATTTCAATGCGTATTCCCACTTTGCCAAGGATTCGCCAAGGTCAATCCGTCCATGTTTTCAAAATCCTTGACATTGCGGGTGGCCACAATCAGTCCGTTGGCTAACGCGATGGCGGCAATTTGTGCGTCTTCAATCGAGATCGGCTGCCCTTGGCGGGTTCTGGCCGCCACCACAAGCGCATAGTTTTTAGCTGCCGCAGCATCAAAAACAAGGCAGTGCTTGGCAAAGTCCAGCTCAAACATTTGCTCGGCGGCCTCTGCCAGTGCCGTGCGGCGTTGGCCTGTGGGCAATAAAGCGATACCCGTGAGGATTTCGGCCTGCGTCACGGTACTGGTCCACATGGTGACCTGCGTGTTTTGACTAAACCAGTCCAGCACGCTGGCAGCGGGCTGCGTGCGCATGAGTTCTGACAGTACGTTGGTATCGAGCAAAAATCCGCGACTCATGGCACGTCAAACGCGGGTGGGGTGCGGGCGATGCGCCGTACCGGAATGGGCAGGGATTCCACTTGCAAACCCGCAAACCGGCTGTTGACACGCTCGGCAAAGCTGATGGCGCCAACTTGCTCGGGCGCGACGGCTTGTTGAAGAATGTGTCGCACCTCTTGCTCCATCGACCAGCCATGGCGGGCAGCACGCAAGCGCAAACTGTTTTTGACCGCTTCATCAAGATTTCGAACGGTGAGACTGCCCATGGGTTAACTCCAAGTGATTGCAATGCAATCATTGTAGTCAAAGGCTGAGCTGTTGAGCGTGAAGACCGTGCGACCCTTATTCCTGCGCCACCGGGTACCGGTGCATGGACTTGATCTCCCGCATCGCCAGGCTGGAGTGGATCATGCTGATGCCGGGCACCTGGCGCAGCACGGTTTCCACAAACTCGCTGTAGGCGTCCAGGTCGTGCGCCACGACCTGCAGCATGTAATCGGCCTCGCCGGTGATCTTGTGGCAGGACAGCACCGACGGGTGCACCCGGATGAGGTCTTCGAATTGCCGCACCGACCCATCGCTCACCACCATGAAGCGCAGTTGCACAAAGGCCAGCACGTCCAGCCCCAGCTTGCGGCGGTTCAGGTTGGCCTGGTAGCCGGTGATAAAGCCGTCTTCCTCCAGGCGTTTCAGCCGCCGCCAGCACGGCGTCACGCTCAAGGACAGCTGCTCCGCCAGCTGCGTGTTGGACACGGTGCTGTCCTCTTGCAGCAATTGCAAAATAGTCCGGTCTGTGGTGTCCAGTGCTTCTTTGGAGATTTTTGAACTCATTTTTCTTGCCAATTGGGTTTTTTCATCCCAAATCATAGCCTTGCACCCCGCTACAAAGCAAAGCTAATTCACGCCGCCCACGGCATACTGAGGGCTCCACAAACTGGCTTAGCCCCACCATGATCACCTTCTACAACCACCTCCACGCCCAGCACCAGGGCAAGCTTGAAATGTTCCGCGGCGAGCTGGTGCCCTGTTTTGAAGTACCCGCCCGCGCCGACCATGTGCTGGCCGAGTTGCAGCGTCGGGGGCTGGGCCCGGTGCAGCATCCGCACGCGTTTGACGACAGCGCCTTGGCCACCATCCACAGCCCGCGCTACCTGCAGTTTCTGGAGGCGGCCTGGAGCGACTGGGTGGCGCTGGACCCGGCCAACGCCGCGCGCGACGCGCTGCCTTCGGTCTGGCCGGTCCGCACCTTCCGCTCCGACATCGTGCCCGACAACTTTGCCGCGCGCATGGGGCTGTTCTCGTACGACACCGGCACGCCGCTCACCGCAGGCACCTGGGTGGCGGCGCGCGCCGGGGCGCATTGCGCCTTGAGCGCCGCGCAGCAAGTGCTGCAGGGGGACCGGGCCGCGTTTGCCCTGAGCCGCCCGCCCGGCCACCACGCGGGGGCCGACTTTTTTGGCGGTTACTGTTTCCTGAACAACGCCGCGCTGGCCGCGCAGCACCTGCGCGATGCCGGCATGCGCAAGGTGGCGGTGCTGGACGTGGACTACCACCACGGCAACGGCACCCAGGCCATCTTCTACGACCGCGCCGACGTGTTCTTCGCCAGCCTCCATGGCGACCCGCGCACCGAATACCCGTTTTACCTGGGCCATGCGGACGAAACCGGCACCGGTGCGGGGCTGGGCTGCAACCTCAATATTCCGCTGCCGCGCGGCACCGGCTTTGCGGCCTGGATGGACGCGCTGGAGCACAGCCTGCGCTCCATCGCCGCCTTTGGCGCCGAGGCCCTGGTGGTGTCGCTGGGCATGGACACTTTTGCGGGCGACCCGATCTCGGGCTTCACCCTGCAAAGTGACGACTACCTGCGGGTGGGCGAACGCCTGGCGGCGGCAGGCCTGCCCACGGTGCTGGTGTTTGAAGGCGGTTATGCGGTGGCCGAGGTGGGGGTCAACGCGGTCAACGTGCTGGAGGGGTTTGCGGGGGACTAGCCACCGGGGGGAATCACGCTAAACTGGGTTCAGCCCTTGTAGGGCGTGGACACCACCATGAAAAGGCCATTGTCATTGTTGCAAGCCGTGCTCCCCCGCTCCGCCAAAGGGCAGCTGGCGGTGATTTTCATGGTCGCCACCACCTTGCTGAGTGTGGGTTTTGGGGCCTGGTCCTACCAGCTTACGCAGCAGCGCCTGATTGCGCAGCGCGAAGAGTTCAAGGTGTTGCTGGGGCGGCATTTGGGGCAACCGATTGCTTTGGCGTTGTGGAATTTTGACCCGGCCAATGCCGGCATCCTGCTGGACTCGGAATTGGGGGGCAATGTGCAGGGGCTGGCCGTCTACGACCACCGCGATGAGTTGTGGGTGCAGCGGGGCAAGCCCCGCTCCGCGGCGGAGCTGGACCGGTTTTCCGGCGTGGAGGTCTTCTCCATGGCGGTTCCCGCCATCGATAACCGCACCACCGGACGCATTGAAGTGACCTGGTCCGACGCGGCGCTCAAAAAGGCCCTGAACGAAACCCTGTGGCTGGCCTTGGCGCAGCTGGTGGGCATGAACCTGGTGCTGCTGGGGATTTTTGGCGTGGGGGTTGAACAGTTGATTTTTCGGCGCGTGCGGCGTCTGCAACGGGCTCTGGACCAGGCCGTGAACCAGGACCTGACTGCTGACATCGTGGCCTTGCCCGTGCCGTTGCGCGATGAATTCGGCGCGATTACCCAGAGTATCAACACCATCACGCGCCGCTTGGGGGAAGAGCTGGAGGCGGGGCGGGAGTCGGAAGAAGAGGCGCGGGCCGCCCTGTCGAACCTGCAAAATGCCCAGGAAGGCTTGGTGCGTGCAGAAAAAATGGCCTCGCTGGGCAGCCTGGTGGCCGGTGTGGCGCATGAACTCAACACGCCGATTGGCAACCTCATGATGGTGGCCAGCTCCCAGCAGGAAACCTTGCAGCGCTTCGGGCAGTCCGTCGCCGCCGGGACCCTGACGCGCAGCGGTCTGGACGCCTTTTTGGACCAGGCCAAAGAGGGTTCCGGCTTGGCGCTGCAAAGCGCCACACGGGCGGCCGAGCTGATTCAAAACTTCAAGCAGGTCGCGGTGGACCAGGCCAGCGATCGCTTGCGGGAGTTTGACCTGGCGCACCACATCGCCGAAGTGCTGTCGGTCATTGCCCACCTGACCTCCAAACGGCCGGTCACCCTCATGCGGGAGCTGGAGCCCGGCATTGCCATGTACAGCTACCCCGGCCCCTTGGGGCAGGTGTTGACCAATCTGGTCATGAACGCCGTCACGCATGGTTTTGCGCAAGGGCAGCCCGGCCTCATCACCATCGCCTGCCAGCGCCAAGGGGATTGGGCCCACATCACGGTCGCGGACAACGGCCAGGGCATCAGTGCCGAGAATATCGGCAAGATTTTTGACCCCTTTTTCACCACCCGGCTGGGCCAGGGCGGCAGCGGCCTGGGGCTGCACATCTGCCACAACATTGTTTTTGGGCCCCTGGGCGGGCGGCTCACGGTTCAAAGCACCCAGGGTCAGGGCAGCACCTTCACCATTGTTATCCCTTGCCGGGTTGCGCCCCCGCCTTGACCAGCGCCACCAAACCCACCCCCGCCACCAGCACCAGCACGGCCGGAAAGCCGACGGTAGGCGACCAGTCGATCAGCGCCCCCGAGGCGGCCGACGCCACCAGCCCGCCCAGGGTGTAGGTCAGCACCAGTACCGAGGTGCTGTTCACCAGGGTGATGCCTTTTTCGCGGGAGCCAATGTCGGTCATGGCCATGGTGTACAGCGAGCCTCCCGCGCCGCCCCACAAAAACACAATCGGCCAGGACAGCCAGGTGATCTGCGCCACCAAAGGCAGCACACAGGTGGCACCCAGGGTGATGGCCGCGCACACCACCATCAGCGTGCGTCGGCCCTTGGCCTGGTCCTGAAAACGGTCGGCCAGGACGCCCGCAGGCATCATCAGGGCCACGCCGCCCAGGCCGCTTGCCGACACCAGCAGCGCCGAGGCCGCGGCCCCCAGGCCCAAGGCCAATCCGTACAAGGGCAGGATGGAAGTGACGCCGGTTTCAAAAAAGCCGCCGACAAAGCCCGCCAGCATGATGATGGGGTGGGCGCGCAGCGCCTGCCACAGGCCGTGTAAGCCGACATGGGCGGTGTCGGCATCGGCGGCCTCGGGCACTGGGGGGATGAAGGCGGTCCATAGCAATCCCAGCACCGAAAAAATCACCACAATCCACAAGGTTTGGGGGTTGTTGGCGCCCATCCAGGCCATGGCGGCGGGCCCCACGATGAAGGTGGTGCTGACCAGGGTTTGGAAGATGCCCACATAACGCCCGCGCTGCTCCGGGGGCGAGAACTCGGCAATCAGGGCTTCGGCCAGCACCCAGCGCAGGGCCATGGCAATGCCCGACAGCATATTGAGCGCAAACCACAGCCAAAGCTGGTCGGTCAGCGTGAACAAGAGCGCCGAGAGCGTCAGCACACTGCCTGCCAGCCATAGCGCGGGCCTGCGCCCCACCCGGTGCGCAATGGCCGAGGCAAAGGGCGTCATCACAAAAATGCCCAGCCAGCCGGCGGAGGCAAACAGCCCGGCAAGGGTGGTGGAAACATCCGCCCCCTTCATGCGCAGCAGCAGCAGGGGCATCAGCATGAAGTGCGACACCAACTCCAGGAAGGTGGAGCCGAAAATGCTCAACAAGCCCAGCTGCGCGCCGGGGACGAGGGTGGCAGGGCCGGGTTGGGGCGTGTGGGTATGGCTCATGCGCGGTGCGCCTCCAAAAGGGTGTGGGCGACTTCGGCAAATCCCGCGCCGCGCGCGCTGGGGCTGATGTAGCGCGGTAAATGCAGCAGATCGGCTTCAAAGCGGCGGATATTGGCCACCCCGACGCTGTTGTCAAAGTGCTGGAACATCAGCTGGTCGTTGGTGGAGTCGCCCACGTAGGCCCATTGTCCGATTTCGGCCTGCAAATCGCGGCCCCAGAGTTCACGCACGATCCAGCACGCACCTTGCCACTTGTTGTGGCTGCCAAACCAGCCGTTGATGTGGATGCTGCTGACCGTGGCGTGCATCCCGCTGGCCTGCAGGATCGCCACCACGCGGGCGATGGCGGCGGGCGGCAGGTGGGTGAATTCGCTGTGGTCAAAGGCAATGTCGGTTTCACGTCCCGCCGAGTCTTGCGACAGCGTGGCCCCCGGCACTTCGCGCATCACTTGCTGGGCCACGGCTAGCATGCGGGCGCTGTGCCTGGCCCGGGTTGCTGCACCCTGTTGGTATCGTTTTGATAGCTGCTCACGCACATTCCATGCGGGCTGCGGGCCTTTTTGGCTTAAATTTGGAGGGACAAAGGCGACCGCGCCGTTTTCCGCCACCAGCGCGTCCACCGGCCAGGGTGCGATGCCGCGCGCCGCGTCGCCCTGGGCAAAAGGTTCACACCATCCAATGGGACGTCCGGTGATCGGAATCACATGCAGCCCGGCCGCCTTCAAATCGTGCAGCGCCTGCAAGGCATCGGCCGTCACCACCCCCTCGGTGCTGAGGGTGTCGTCGATGTCGGTGAAGATGCCGATCAGCTGGCTGCGCTCCGCGGCGGGCCAATGGTTCAGTGGCCTCACAGCGATAACCCGCCGGGCCGCCCCAAGGCGGGTTGTGGCCCCCCTGGGGGGCAGCGCAGTACACGAAGTGACAAGCGTGGGGGCAGCATTAACCCGCCGCCGGGCCGCCCCAAGGCGGGTTGCGGCCCCCCTGGGGGGCAGCGCAGTACACGAAGTGACAAGCGTGGGGGCCGCATTACCCTGCCGACTGCAGCGCCAAGCCCGCGTGTTCGCGCAGCGGGTGAAAGTGGATTTTGGGGAAGCGCTCCTGTGCCAGGCGCACGTCATACGGGCTGGTGCACAGGTAGGCCAGGGTGTTGGCCGCGTCCAGCGCCATGCGCATGGGGTAGGCGTTGACAAACTCGCGCAGCTCGGCGGGCGTGTCGGCGGTGATCCAGCGCGCGCCCGTGTACTGGCAGCCTTCCAGACGGATGTCGGCGTCGTACTCGCCCTTCAAGCGGTGCTGCACCACTTCAAACTGCAGTTGGCCCACGGCGCCCAGCAGCATGTTGCCGCCCACCTCGGGGCGGAACACCTGGATCGCACCTTCCTCTCCCAGCTGGGCCAGGCCTTGTTGCAACTGCTTGGTGCGCAAGGGGTTGCGCAGCACTACGGTCATGAACATTTCGGGCGCGAAGAAGGGCAGGCCGGTGTACAGCAGGTTGACGCTGCCGTCGGTGATGGTGTCGCCCAGTTGCACGCCGCCGTGGGTGGTGAAGCCGACGATGTCACCGGCGTAGGCCTCTTCCACCGCCTCGCGGCGCTGGCTCATGAAGGTCACCACGCTGGTGGGGCGCAGTTCCTTGGCGGTGCGCATGACCTTGAGCTTCATACCGGGCGTGTATTTGCCGGAGGCCATGCGCACAAAGGCGATGCGGTCGCGGTGGTTGGCGTCCATATTGGCCTGCACCTTGAACACCACGCCGCTGAAGGCCTCGTCTTCGGGCTGCACCTCTTTCACCACGGGCTGGCGGTTGACCAGCGTGGTGCTTGTGCGTTTTTGCGGGCTGGGCGCCAGGTCCACCAGCGCGTCCAGCACCTCCATCACGCCAAAGTTGTTGACCCCGGAGCCAAAGAACACGGGGGTTTGTTTACCGGCCAAAAAGGCGGCGTGGTCCCAGGCGGGGGAGGCGCCGGTGGCCAGTTCCATGCTTTCCATGGCGGTGGTCCATTCGTGGCCGAAGCGCGTTTCCAGGGAGGATGCGTTGGACAGGGGCACGGTGTCAAAGTCTTGTGGGCGGCGCTCGCTGCCACTCTCGAAGACGGTCATGGCCTGGGTGCGCAAATTGACAATGCCGCCAAAGGACTTGCCCTGGCCCACGGGCCAGGTCATGGGCACACAGGGCATGCCCAGTTCGCGTTCGATCTCGTCCAATATGTCCAGCGGCTCGCGCACCTCGCGGTCCATCTTGTTCACAAAGGTGATGATGGGGGTATCGCGCTGGCGGCAGACCTCGATCAGGCGGCGCGTCTGGGCTTCCACCCCGTTGGCCGCGTCAATCACCATCAGGGCTGAGTCCACGGCGGTCAGCACGCGGTAGGTGTCCTCACTGAAGTCTTTGTGGCCGGGGGTGTCCAGCAGATTGACCACATGGTCGCGGTAGGCCATCTGCATCACGGAGGAAGCGACCGAAATGCCGCGCTGCTTCTCGATTTCCATCCAGTCGGAGGTGGCGTGGCGGCTGGCCTTGCGCGCCTTCACGCTGCCTGCGATCTGGATCGCGCCGGAGAACAGCAAGAGCTTCTCGGTCAGCGTGGTTTTGCCCGCATCCGGGTGGGAAATGATGGCAAAGGTGCGGCGGCGGCGGGTTTCAGGGGCGTAGGTCACAAGTGGTCCAGATCAAAGGTAAGCGCGCATCGTTGTATCCCCGCCATGGGGTTGGTGAACGATCTTGAAGCCTCGGGATTTCGGGGCGTCGGTGCGGGGTACGCGAGAGGGCGGCCCCTGGTCCCAATCGGAGCGGGGCTGCAAGCGGCGTATTTTACCGGTTGGGCGCACTGGCTCCGGAGTTGCGCCTTTGTGGCGTGGTGGCCCTCCCTGAAAAAATTGTTCACCCTACCGGGTAAACCCCTATGTTGTTCCAAAAACGTTTTTGTAACAATCAAAAACGTTTTTGGAAACCGATATTCTGTGTATTTGGCAAAGAATGTCCCACCAAAGGCGTTGGCCACTTTTTTATTTGCTGTCGAGGAGAAACTAGAAATGAAGACGACGATGAAGCGAACCCTGCAAGGTGCTGTCATGGGCTTGGGGCTGTTGGGCGCCATGGCTTGCGCGCACGCTGCCAGTATCACGATCTCTTGTGGATCAGTGGGGCAGGACTACGAGTTTTGCAAAAAACACACCGACGAGTGGGCCAAGAAGACGGGCCATACCGTCAAGCTGTTCACGTCGCCTTCCTCCACCACGGACATCCTGGGGCTGTTCCGCCAGATGTTTGCCGCCCAATCGGCGGATCTGGATGTGGTGATGGTGGATGTGGTCTGGCCTGGTGTGATCAAGGACCACCTGGTGGACCTCAAAAAATACAGCAAGGGTGCTGAAGCACTGCACTTTCCGGCCATCGTGGGCAACAACACCATTGACGGCAAGCTGCTGGCCATGCCCTGGTTTACCGATGCCGGCCTGCTGTTTTACCGCAAGGATCTGGTCGAAAAATACGGCATGAAGGCTCCCAAAACCTGGGATGAGTTGGCCACGGTTGCCAAGAAAATCCAGGACGGTGAGCGTGCTGCTGGCGCGGCAGACTTCCAGGGTTTTGTGTTCCAGGCCAAGGCCTACGAAGGCCTGACCTGTGATGCGGTGGAATGGTTGGCGGCGTTCGACGGCGGCTCCATTGTGGACGCCAAGGGCGACATCACTATCAACAACCCCAATGCGGTCAAAGCGCTCAAAACAGCCGCTTCCTGGGTGGGCACGATTGCCCCCACCGGCGTGCTGAACTACGGTGAAGAAGATGCACGCGGGGTCTTCCAGAACGGCAAGGCCGCTTTCATGCGCAACTGGCCCTACGCCTGGTCCCTGGGCAACGGTGCGGACAGCCCGATCAAAGGAAAAATCGGCGTCTCGGCCCTGCCGTCGGCCATGGCCGGTGGCAAGGGCGGTGCGGCCCTGGGCGGCTGGCAGTTGGCGGTTTCCAAGTACTCCAAAAATGTGGATGCGGCGGCGGATCTGGTGATGTTTTTGACCAGCTCCAATATGCAGAAAGAGCGCGCCATCAAGGGCTCTTACAACCCGACCGTGCGTTCGCTCTATTTGGACAAAGAGGTGTTGGCCGCCAATCCGTTCTATGGCGATTTGCACAGTGTCTTTACCAATGCCTCGCCGCGTCCTGCGACCGTCACCGGCCTGAAGTACCCGGAAGTGAGCCAGGCGTTCTGGAATGCAACCCACGAAGTGTTGTCGGGCAAAGCCACGGCCGAAGACAGCTTGAAACGTTTGGACGGTCGCCTGAAACAAATCAAGCGTACCGGTTGGTAAGGTAAGCAGGCATGGCCACACCGCAGCCCGCCTGTGCGCGGGGCGGTGGGCCGTGCCGCTCGGTGGGCTTATGAGAAAAGGTGTGTGATGAAAAACAAGAGCCGGACCGCTTGGCTGTTCCTGATGCCAATGATTGTGACGCTGCTGATGGTGGCCATGTGGCCTTTGCTGCGCACCGTCTGGTTCAGCTTTACCGATGCCAACATCAATGATTTGTCGAAGGCCAGATTCATTGGCTGGGAAAACTACTTTGGTGAATTTGGCTTGTTTGCCAATGAATACCATACCGAAGGATTTTGGCGCAGCGACTGGGGCATTGCCATTGCCAATACGCTGCGTTTCGCGGTTTTGTCGGTGTCGTTGGAGACGGTGTTTGGCCTGGGCGTCGCCCTGCTGCTGAACCAAAATTTCAAAGGCCGGGCCTGGGTCCGCGCCGCGGTGCTGGTGCCCTGGGCCATCCCCACCATTGTGTCGGCCAAGTTGTGGGGCTGGATGCTGCACGACCAGTTTGGCGTGGTGAACCACTGGCTGATGGCGGCGGGTCTCATCTCCCAAAACATTGCCTGGACGGCGGACGCGTCGTATGCGATGTGGACGGTGGTCATCGTCGACGTCTGGAAGACCACCCCCTTCATGGCGCTGCTGATTTTGGCGGCCCTGCAGACCATGCCCACCGACTGTTACGAGGCGGCCGAGGTGGATGGGGTGCACCCCCTGCGCGTGTTCTGGAAGATCACATTGCCCCTGATTCGCCCGGCGCTGATGGTGGCCGTGATCTTCCGTTTGCTCGACGCCTTGCGCGTGTTTGACCTGATTTATGTGCTGACCTCCAACAGCAACAGCACGATCAGCATGTCCGGCTTTGTGCGCCGGGAGATGGTGGACAACGGTTACGTAGGCTTTGGCTCGGCAGCGGCGACCGCCTTGTTTTTGATCATTGGTTTGTGCACGGTCGCCTACATGCGCCTGGCTCGTGAGCCCAACGCGGAGAAAACAGCATGAAAAGCGCAAAAATGTGGCGAATCGCCCTGTATGCCGCAGCGGTTCTGGTGACCCTGGAATCGGTTTTCCCCTTTGTCTATGCGATAGCAACCTCGCTGAAAACCGGGTCCGCCCTGTTTACCACCGAGCTGATCCCGGCACACGCCACGCTGGACAACTACATCAGCCTGTTCACGGTGGCCGAGCAGCCCTTTGGGCGCCACATCGGCAATTCGATCATGGTGTCGGTGCTGGTGGTGACGCTGTCCCTGCTGTTGGCCGTCACTGCGGCCTATGCGCTGGGGCGGATCCAGTTCAAGGGCCGAGGCCTCTTGATGATGGCGATTCTGGCGGTGTCCATGTTTCCGCAGGTGGCGGTCTTGTCCGGCATGTTTGAGTTGATCCGCTCCCTGGGTTTGTACAACCGGGCCATCGGCCTGGTGCTGCCCTACATGATTTTCACGCTGCCCTTCACCGTGTGGGTGCTGACCACCTTCATGCAGCAGTTGCCCAAGGAGTTGGAAGAGGCGGCGATCATGGACGGTTGCTCACCCCTGCGCATTATTTTCCAGGTGTTTTTGCCCCTGCTGTGGCCCGCCTTGGTGTCCACCGGCTTGCTGGCTTTTGTGGCGGCCTGGAATGAATTTTTGTTCGCCCTGACCTTTGTGCTGGACAACGACGAGCGCCTGGTGCCCGTGTCCATCTCCCTGATCAGCGGCGCGAGCAAATACGACATCCCCTGGGGAAAGATCATGGCGGCCTCCGTGCTGGTGACCTTGCCCCTGATTGGATTGGTTCTTGTTTTTCAAAGAAAGATTGTGTCCGGCCTGACCGCCGGCGCGGTGAAAGGGTAACTGTATGGGTCAAACAAAAACAATGGCGAACAACGAATGGTGGCGCGGCGGTGTGATTTACCAAATCTACCCCCGCAGTTTTCAAGACAGCAACGGCGACGGCATCGGTGATTTGCAGGGCATTACCAGCCGCTTGCAGTACGTCGCCGACCTGGGGGTGGATGCCATCTGGCTGTCGCCCTTTTTCAAAAGCCCGATGAAGGATTTTGGCTACGACGTGAGCGACTACTGCGACGTGGACCCCATGTTTGGCACCCTGGACGATGCGCGTGCGCTGGTGGCGCAGGCGCATGCCCTGGGCCTGAAGGTCATCACCGACCAGGTCCTGTCCCACACCTCGGACCAGCACCCCTGGTTTCTGGAGAGCCGTGCCAGCCGCGACAATGCGCGCGCTGACTGGTATGTCTGGGCGGACGCCCAGGAGGACGGCACGCCGCCCAACAACTGGTTGTCCATTTTCGGCGGCAGCGCCTGGCAGTGGGACACCCGCCGCTGCCAGTACTACCTGCACAACTTCCTGACCAGCCAGCCGGATTTGAATTTCCATTGCCCGCAGGTGCAGGACGCCATGCTGGAGACGGCGCGCTTCTGGCTGGACCTGGGGGTGGATGGCTTCCGCCTGGACACGGTGAACTTCTACGTCCACGATGCCCAGCTGCGCTCCAACCCGCCACGCGGCCGGCCCGACGGCTCCGACCCCGCCGTGACCCCGGTCAACCCCTACGCCTGGCAATGGCATGCTTATGACAAGAGCCAGCCCGAGAATCTGGCCTTCATCCGCCGCCTGCGCAGCCTGCTGGATGAATATCCCGGCACCACCACGGTGGGCGAGATCGGTTGTGACCACGGCCTGGTGCGCATGGCCGAATACACCCGGGGCAATGAATATTTGCACATGGCCTACAGCTTTGATTTGTTGGGCCCGAACCGGGATGCGCGCTACATCCATGGGGTGCTGACGCGTTATGAACAAGAGGCCAAGAACAGCTGGGCGTCCTGGGCCCTGTCCAACCACGATGTCACACGCCTGGCCTCGCGCTGGGGCGGGGATGCGCCCGACCCACGCCTGCTGCGCCTGAGTGCGGCGCTGCAAATGAGTTTGCGCGGCTCGCCCAGCATTTACCAGGGCGACGAGTTGGGTTTGACCGAAGCCGCCGTCGCGTTTGAGCAGTTGCAAGACCCCTACGGCATTTCCATGTGGCCCGAGTTCAAGGGCCGCGACGGCTGCCGCACCCCCATGCCCTGGGACCAAAACCTGCCCCATGCCGGGTTCACCGTCGGTGAGCCATGGCTTCCGGTGGCGCCCGAGCATGTAGACTGCGCAGCCGATGTGCAGGGCGCGGCCGAGGACTCTCTGCTGAGTTTTTACCGGCAGCTGCTGCGCTGGCGCAAAACCATGCCGACCCTGGTCAGCGGAACGATGACGGTGCTGCCCGAACACGACCATGTGGTGTCCTTTTTGCGCCAGTTGGGAGATGAAACCCTGCTGTGTGCCTTCAGTTTCAGTAACGAGACCATCACCTGGAAGCTGCCGCCCCAGGCGTCCGGCTGTGTGCAGGTGCATGCCAGCGGACTCACCGGTGCCGCTTTGGATGGCGACAGCCTGCAGTTCGCGCCCTGGGGTGCTGTGATTGCCAAGGTGTAAAGGAGCGTATTGACCATGTCCACCGTTGAATTCAAAAATATCTGCAAGCGTTACACGCCGCAGAGCCTGACCATCAACAACGCGAACATTCGCATTGAAGATGGCGAATTTTGTGTCTTTGTCGGCCCCTCCGGCTGTGGTAAGTCCACCTTGCTGCGCCTGGTGGCGGGCCTGGAGGAGATTACCTCGGGGGACCTGCTGATCGACGGGCGGCGGGCGAATGATTTGCCGCCGGCGCAGCGCGGCCTGGCCATGGTTTTTCAGAGCTATGCGCTCTACCCGCACATGACGGTGCGCGAGAACATGGCCTTTGGGCTGCAGGTGCTGGGCTCGGACAAGGCCGCGATTGCGCGCAAGGTGCAAGAAGCGTCGGACGCCCTGCAGCTGAACCATTTGCTGGACCGCCTGCCCAAAGCCTTGTCGGGCGGGCAGCGCCAACGCGTGGCCATCGGGCGGGCGATTGTCAAAGAGCCCGGTGTTTTCCTGTTTGACGAACCCTTGTCGAATCTGGATGCGGCATTGCGTGTGCAGACCCGCCTGGAAATTGCCAAGCTGCACCAGCGCCTGAGCGGCTCCAGCATGATTTACGTGACGCACGACCAGGTGGAGGCCATGACCCTGGCCGACAAAATCGTGCTGCTCAATACGGGTGAGCGCATTGCGCAGCACGGCAGCGTGGCACAGATCGGAGCGCCCCTGACCCTGTACCACCGCCCCAACAGCCTGTTTGTGGCGGAGTTCATCGGTTCGCCCAAGATGAATGTGCTGCCTGCCACTTTGGTGGCCGCCTCGTCGGTCCGTGCGGAGATTCAGGTCGGCCCATTCACCTTGGCGGCGGCGGTCGATGCCAGCCGTTTGCCCGCCGGTGCGGCGGTGCAACTGGGGCTGCGTCCCGAGGACATCCGTGTGGTGGCGCCCTCGTCGGAGCAGGCCACCTTGCGCGGCACCGTGAGTTATATCGAGCGATTGGGCGAGTCTTCCTTGATTTATGTCGATGTGGGCTCCGGGCTCCCGGTCCTGACCGTCAAAACCGAGGGCACCGCCTCCCTGGCCTTGGGGGCCGCGGTGGCGCTGGCCGCCGATCCCGAACGCTTGCATCTGTTTGATGCGGCGGGTCTCGCGTGTGACCGCACCGTGGACTTGCCTTGCGGATAGGCATGGAACGGCACTGAGGGAGCGCTTACACTCGATTTCCATGATGGGGAGATCTGAGTGAGTATCAAGCAATTGGCCAAGGCGTTGTCGCTGTCCACCTCGACGGTCAGCCGGGCCTTGAACGGCTACACCGACGTCAACGCGCAAACCCGGCTGCGCGTCCAGGAAATGGCCCAGGCCATGGGCTACCGGCCCGACGCCGGTGCGCGGCGCCTGGTGCGGGGCAAAACGGACGCCATTGGTATTGTCTATTCGGCGGCGGTCGAGAACCTGGGCAACCCGCAGTTTCTGGACATGGCGGGAGGCTTGACCGAGCGCCTGGAGCAAGATCAACTGGACTTGCTGCTGGCCGTGACCAAAGGCGACGGAGAGCTGCAAATCTATGAACGGCTGTTTTTGGGTGGCCGGATCGATGCGGTGATCGTGCCCAACACCCGCGTGCAGGACCGCCGGATAGAGTTTCTTCTGGACAAGGGCTACCCCTTTGTCGCCTACGGGCGCACGGCCGACTGCGATGCTTTTTCGTGGTTCGATTTCGACAACGAGCAGGGCAGCCGATTGGCGGTCCAGCATTTGGTCTCGCTGGGCCACACCCGTTTTGCCTACGTGCATGCGCCACTCGACTTGAATTTTGCATTCCAGCGGCATCGCGGCTTCATGGGGGCATTGCAGTTGGCAGGACTGGACTGTCCGCCGGAGTACCAGGTGGGGGGGGTGACCGACCGGCGCGGCGGGCTGGACTCCGTGGCCCGTTTCCTGCGCCTGAGCCCGCGCCCCACTGCCGTGGTGGTGGACAACAACCTGGGCGGCGTGGGCGTGATCCGTGGGCTGCTCAACGCCGGGGTGGTGGTGGGTCAAGACATTTCGGTCGTGGTCCATGGCGATATCCCCAACGACTCGCTGCTGCCGGGCATGCAACTCACCACCGTCTCCCAACCGACCGCGCACGCCTCCGGTGTCACCATGGCGGAAATGGTGCTGCAGGTTTTGCGCCAGGCGGATGCCGCGCCGGTGCAGATACTGCGCCAGCCCGAACTGGTGCTGGGTTCCACCACCGGCCCTGCCCGCTGATTCCATTTCCATATCAATGCGATATGTCGTTGCCCCTCCTGGTCGTGCTAAAGCACTGCCTGCGTCGGCGCGCCTAATCTCCCATTGATCTGAAAATGGAATGGAAGGCTTCGGCCTATAATCTGGCCTTTCCGAGGAGCGTTGCAGCCCGCCCCCTGTCCCATGTGAACAGGGTTGCGAGCGAGGCTCGGAATCCGGTGGGCCGCCCAGGTTCGCCGCCCTCCAACCGCGCTCACCCACGGGTCTGTGGTGTGAGTTTTCCCGCACCGCAGCACCGTGGCATTCAAACCATGTCTGGAGCCCATATGCGTGCTGTTCTCACCCCCAATGTCGATTACGTGATCGCCGATTTGTCCCTTGCTGCCTGGGGCCGCAAAGAGTTGCGCATCGCCGAAACGGAAATGCCCGGCCTGATGGCCATCCGCGAAGAGTTCGCACCCAAGCAGCCGCTCAAAGGTGCGCGCATCACCGGCTCCCTGCACATGACCATCCAGACCGGCGTGCTGATGGAAACCCTGCAAGCCCTGGGCGCCGACATCCGCTGGGCCTCGTGCAACATCTTCTCCACACAAGACCACGCCGCAGCGGCCCTGGTCGAGGCTGGAACCCCCGTGTTCGCCTACAAGGGTGAAAACCTGACCGATTACTGGGACTACACCCACCGCATTTTTGAATTCGGACCCAAGGGTGCGGAAGGCGAAGGCCCCAACATGATTCTGGACGACGGCGGCGACGCCACGCTGCTGATGCACCTGGGCAAGCGCGCTGAAACCGACGCCTCCTTGTTGGAAAATCCCGGCAGCGAAGAAGAAACCTGCCTGTTTGCCGCCATCAAGGCCAAGCTGGCGCAAGATTCCACCTGGTACAGCCGCAAGGGTGCCCAGATCATCGGTGTGACCGAGGAAACCACCACCGGCGTGCACCGCCTGAAGGAAATGTCGGCCAAGGGCTCCCTGATGTTCCGCGCCATCAACGTGAATGACTCGGTGACCAAGAGCAAGTTCGACAACCTGTACGGCTGCCGCGAATCGCTGGTGGACGGCATCAAGCGCGCCACCGACGTGATGATCGCCGGCAAGGTGGCTTGCGTGGCCGGCTACGGCGACGTCGGCAAGGGCTCGGCCCAGGCCTTGCGTGCGCTCTCCGCCCAGGTGTGGGTGACCGAGATCGACCCCATCAACGCCCTGCAAGCCGCGATGGAAGGCTACAAGGTTGTGACCATGGAATACGCCGCCGACAAAGCCGACATTTTCGTGACCACCACCGGCAACAAGCGCGTCATCACGCACGACCACATGGCGGCCATGAAGGACCAGGCCATCGTCTGCAACATCGGCCACTTCGACAACGAAATCGACATCGCCTCGGTGGAAAAATACCAGTGGGAAGAAATCAAGCCCCAGGTCGACCATGTGATCTTCCCGGACGGCAAACGCATCATCCTGCTGGCCAAGGGCCGCCTGGTGAACCTGGGCTGCGGCACCGGCCACCCCAGCTTCGTCATGAGCAACAGCTTCTGCAACCAGACCATCGCCCAGATCGAGCTGTTCACCCACAGCGACTACTACGAACAAGGCAAGGTCTATGTGTTGCCCAAGCACCTGGACGAAAAAGTCGCCCGTTTGCACCTGAAGAAGGTCGGCGCCATGCTGACCGAGCTGACCGACGAGCAAGCGTCTTACATTGGCGTGCCCAAAGTCGGCCCGTACAAACCCGACACCTACCGCTACTAAGCAACACTCCCCATGCGCATTGACCAACTTCTGGTAACCCGTGGGCTGGCCAGCACCCGCTCGCAAGCCCAACGCCTGATCGCCGACGGCGTGCAGTGGAAAAAAGGGGACGAATGGAAAACCGTCGCCAAAAACGGCGACGAAGTTCCCGAGGACGCCCCCTTGCAGCTGCTGGACGATTCCGAGGCGCGTTACGTGTCGCGCGGTGGCCTGAAGTTGGAGGCCGCTTTGAAGCAGGTCGGCCTGGCCGTCACCGGCTGGGCTTGCCTGGACGTGGGCCAGTCCACCGGCGGCTTCACCGACTGCCTGCTGCAGCACGGTGCGGCTTCGGTGGTGGGGGTGGACGTGGGCAGCGCCCAGTTGCACCCCAAACTGCGTGAAGATCCGCGCGTGTTGTGTGTGGAGAAGGTCAATGCCCGTGCGCTGGTTGCTACTGATTTGATAGCTGCTTACGCATACAGCACGGGGGCTGAAGGCCAATTTGATGCCGAAGATGAGGGCGAGGATGGCGGTGCGGATGGGGGTGCGGATGGGGGTGGCGACATCACCGTGTCGGAATTCGTGCCCGAATTCGATCTGATCGTGGCCGACCTGTCCTTCATCTCGCAGACGCTGGTGCTGCCGGCCGTGGTGCCGTTTCTCAAACCAGGCGGAACCTTGCTCACGCTGGTGAAACCCCAGTTCGAGCTGCAGCCTGGTCAGGTGGGCAAGGGTGGCATCGTCAAAGACGACGCCATGTACCCCCTGGTGGAGCAGCGCCTGCGCGAGGCCTGTGCCGCACTGGAACTGACCGTGACCCACTGGTTTGACTCACCCATTGATGGCGGCGATGGCAACCGTGAGTTCTTTATTGCTGCGCGCAAAACCTGAAACATTGCGGGACTGACCGCAGCGGCTTGGCCGCCAGCGCTGTCCCCAACACTTTTTTGAAAGCCGATATGACCGAGTTGTCCCGAATTCCTGTCAGTCTGGAGTTCTTTCCCCCCAAGACTCCCGAGGGGGCAGACAAGCTGCGGCTGGTGCGCCAGCAGCTGTACGCCCTGCAGCCCGAGTTTTGCTCCGTGACGTTTGGAGCGGGGGGCTCCACCCAGGAAGGCACCTTCAATGCCGTGCGCGACATTCTGGCCGAAGGTGTCAGCGCCGCCTCGCACTTTTCCTGTGTGGGCGCCACCAAGGTCACGGTGCGTGCGCAGTTGGGCGTTCTCAAGGCGATGGGAGTCAGGCGGCTGGTGGCACTGCGCGGGGATCTGCCCAGCGGGTATGGTGCGGGCGGCGAGTTTCATTACGCCAGCGATCTGGTGGAATTCATCCGTGCGGAGACCGGGGACGACTTCCATATCGAAGTGGCGGCCTACCCGGAGATCCATCCACAGGCCAAGTCACCGGCCAGCGACCTGCAGGCCTTCGCCGCCAAGGTGCGTGCCGGCGCCAATTCCGCCATCACCCAGTACTTTTACAACGCCGACGCTTATTTCCGCTTCGTGGAAGACGTGGATGGCCTGGGGCTGGACGTGCCCGTGGTGCCTGGCATCATGCCCATCACCAGTTCCACCCAGCTCATGCGTTTCTCGGACGCGAGCGGCGCTGAAATTCCGCGCTGGATTCGCTTGCGGCTGCAGAGTTTTGGCGACGATATGGCGTCCATCAAATCTTTTGGCCTGGACGTGGTCACCGACTTGTGCGAGCAACTGCGCGCCGGTGGCGCCCCGGCGCTGCATTTCTACACCATGAACCAGAGTGTGGCCACCCTGGCGCTGTGCGACCGTTTGGGATTAGCCCCCCGACTCCAGTGAAAACGTGGCGTGCTGGTCCTGCTTGAGCAGGGCCACCATCTGCGGCAGCGCCAGTTGCAGCGCCGCTTTCAGCGTGTGGGGCGGGTTGATCAGGAACATGCCGCTGGACGGTAGACCGGGGCGCACCGTTTCCCCGTCCTTGTCTTGCAGCAACTTGCTGGATTTGACGGTCAACGTGGTGTTCAACCAGCTTTTCCCCGCCTTGTTGGCCAGTGTTTTCAGCTTTTTGGGCAGATCGTGCGCTTCCGGGCGCGGGATGATGGGGTACCAAACCACATAGGTGCCGGTGGCGAAGCGTTGCAGGGAGTCGGCCACCATGGCCGGAACCCGGGCGTAGTCGTTCTTGATTTCGTAGCTCGGGTCGCACAGCAGCAGCGCACGCCGGGCCGGCGGTGGCAAGAATTTTTTAACCCCTTCAAAACCATCTTCCCGCAGAATTGCCACCTGGCGGCCGACTTCCAGTTGGGCGATGTTGGCGCTCAGGGTTTTGGAGTCGGTGGGGTGCAGCTCAAACAGCTTGAGCTTGTCGCGCCCCTGCAAGAGCCGTTGGATGATGAAGGGGGAGCCGGGATAGACCTTCCACTGCCCCTTGGCATTGAAGCCGGCCACCATGTCCATGTAGTCCTGCAAAATAGGCGCCAGGGGTTCCTTCAAGGTGCTGGTGGTGAGTTTGATAAATCCGTCGGCGGCTTCGGCGCTGGTTTGCGCATAATCGCCGTCCAAGCGGTACAGCCCGGCACCCGCGTGGGTGTCAAACACGGTCAATGCGGTGTCTTTGAGGGCCAAATGCCGTAACACGGCGAGCAAAACCGTGTGTTTGAGAACATCGGCATGGTTGCCTGCGTGGAATGCGTGTCGGTAACTGAACATAGGCCGGAATGGTAACCTGCCACGGTGGTTTGCGCAAAAATTTGGCAAAATCCTTCAGGCTTTGTATAATGGCGGGCTTCGCAGCGCTTTCGTGGCTCCGCGGCGAAGCAACTCTCAGCATCGCCTCACGGCCGTGCGGCGAGTGAACCCACCTAAGAGATTCCCATCAGAGGAACGCCGACCGTGGAAAAGAGCCCGGCAAACCTTCTTTTTAAAGAAAAATCTCATGTCTACTTTCAGCGCAAAACCCGCTGAGGTCGTGCACGAGTGGTTTGTGATTGACGCGACCGACAAGGTCCTCGGACGAGTAGCCAGCGAAGTTGCTCTCCGTTTGCGCGGCAAACACAAGGCCATTTACACGCCTCACGTCGATACCGGTGACTTCATCGTCATCATCAATGCAGCCAAGCTCCGCGTAACCGGTGCCAAGCCCATTGACAAGGTGTATTACAGCCACTCCGGCTACCCCGGTGGCATTTCCGCCATCAACTTCCGTGACATGCAGTCCCGCTTCCCTGGCCGTGCTTTGGAAAAAGCCGTCAAGGGCATGCTGCCCAAGGGTCCCCTGGGCTACGCCATGATCAAGAAGCTCAAGGTGTACGGTGGTGCTGAGCATCCCCATACCGCCCAGCAGCCCAAAGTCTTGGATATCGCAGGCATTTCTGCCAACGCAGTGAAGAGAGAGGCAGCCGTATGATCGGTGAATGGAACAATGGTACCGGCCGTCGCAAATCCAGCGTTGCCCGTGTATTCCTGAAAAAAGGCTCCGGCC
>MESI01000093.1 GCA_001770935.1 Burkholderiales bacterium RIFCSPLOWO2_12_FULL_61_40
TGCGCTTCTTCACCGTCAGGCGCAGCACTTTGAATGTGCCTTGCCTGGTGGTGCTGCAACAGTGGGTGAATCCCAGAAAGTCAAAGGTTTCAGGCTTGTTCGATAAGATATCAATAATTCACGGCCAGTGGGTAATCGACTTGATTACTTCCGGTGTGTTTTCCATTGCCAGCAAGCCCATCTCCAAATGGTCTTCAAGTGCACCACTGGAGGCGAAGACCTTGTTGTGAAAGCATTTCTCGCGCAGATCGTCCCAGAGATGCTCCACCGGATTGAGTTCAGGGGCGTAGGGTGGCAATGCGAGCAGCCGGATGTTCTTGGGGACCACGAGTTTTTTGCTGGAGTGCCAACCGGCTCCATCCATCACCATCACGATGTGATCATTGGCGTGCCGTGCCGCCACGGTGTCCAGGAATATCTGCATGCACTGTGTGTTGACCTGGGGCAAGATCAAGGCATCCATCGTGCCGGTGGCTGGCTCGCAGGATGCGTAGGCATAGGTGTACTCGTGGGTGAGCATGGCTTGGCACAAAGGACGCATGGGCCTGGGTGCCCAGCAGCGGCGCACATCGCTGATGCGCCCGAAGCGCGCCTCGTCCTGAAACATCAGCCGGATGGGCTGGCCTTGCCAGTCCTGGCAGAGGCTTTGGAGCGTTTCGGGGAGTTTTTTTTCCATTCTTCCTGCGCCACGGGGTCACTTTGTGGATGGCGCTTGTCTGGCGCCAGCTTGCGCCAATCATGGCGGTGCAGCAGGGTGTAAACGGACGACAGCGATATCGGGCGTCCCAGCGCCTCCTCCAGGTGAGGCTTGATTTGACCGACCACCAGGATGCCGCCCTCGCGGGCTTGCACCCTCAACGGTCTGGCCAGCATCGCCATTGATACCGCTTGCCTGGCACGTCTGGCGCGGGGAGAGCAGCCATGATGAACCTGTCCTGCTACAAGCCCGGTAAAGGTCAGGGATGCGGTTCAAGATGCCATGTGCGCCAGCATGACCGTGTGAGCCGTCACCACCTGACAAGCAAGCCCGCCATGCGTGAGCATAGGCCACACCGCCGCATAGAACGCGCCGATGGCATTAAGGGTGCCTGACACCACGACCGGCTCGACACCAGCAAAACACCCAAGGTTTACCCAAGAGTCAAACGCCCACCACAACAGACCCAGCCTGACCCGCTGGGTTTTTTGTTGTCTGGTGAAGATGAGCCGAAAACCCGGTGCATTGCCTGTCGTTTTCGTGACGGTCACGAAATGCCGCACTGATGCCAACTGACATTTGAAATGGTGGATGGTGCGATACTGCGCAACGTGGTGCTGGCCTGGGTTTTAGTTTCGTGACGGTCACGAAATACGGGATATTCCCGCAATTGGTCATTACCCGGTAAGGGGCTGGGCTGCTGCGCTGAGTTTATTGCTGGTGGCTACATGACCCACAAAAGAAAAAAGCCTGCTATCTATTCAATAGCAGGCTTTCCTTTGTTTATATGGGGTGGCTGAAGGGGCTCGAACCCTCGACAACAGGAATCACAATCCTGGACTCTACCAACTGAGCTACAGCCACCGTAAGCCTCGTATTATAGCTGCTGTTTTACCTATTCAGCAGAGGTTTGTGTGTCAAATGATGCGCGTGTTGGCCGCTGCACCTTCATTTGCACTTTAAAGCGCTCTTTAAGCCACTGGTAATAGGCTTGGTTTTCGGCGCTGGCTACCCATTGCGCGTACTGTGCCCGCTCCTTGTTGGCGTCTGGGGGAGGCGTGCGTGCCAACACCTTGTTAACGCGGACCACCGCATACCCCTGGGCGCCCAGATCTACGCCAACCCAAGCAGGCAGACTGGATGTATCGGCACGCAAGGCTGCGTCCAACAGCGGGCCCTGGATGGGTTGATTGGGTTCGCGGGAAACGGTAACGACTGCGGGTAAGTTGTCTGCAGCACCACCGGCTTTCCAAGCTGCCAATTTGGCTGCGCCCTCTTTGCCTGCCATTTCAGCAGCGCGCTTAGCCACCAAACGGTCATGCACAATGCTGCGCACTTCGGCCAAAGGCAGGGTTCGTGCGGGCGTATATTGGGTAATACGTGCTGCAACGAGTTGATTGGCCGCAATTTCAACCGCCTCGGTATTGCGCTTTTTCTCCACAGAATCAGGGCTGAACACCGCAGCCAGCAACTTGGGATTGGCCAAGACACCCGATACAGACGGGGTCCCATTACGCTGCAAGTTAGAAGCAGTTTTCACGTCCAGCTTCAAACGCTCTGCAATGGGTTTGAGGCTATCAGACTGCTCATACACGCCATTGGTAAAGGCGTCAGCTACTTCGGCATATTTGCGCTGCGCTTGTTGCGCCTTCAGGTCAGCCTCAATACCGGCACGCAGCTCTTCAAAACTGCGCTGCTTCGGCACTTTAATATCGGTCACGCGAATGATGTGAAAGCCAAAATCAGACTCTACGAGGTCACTGATATCACCTTTTTTCATGGCAAATGTCGCGTCTTCAAATGGCTTGACCATCGCGCCGCGACCAAAGAAATCCAGATCGCCACCATTCGGGGCCGACCCCACATCCTGAGAGTTTTTCCGGGCGACATCAGCAAACGACTCAGGTGCCTTGCGTACCAGGGCTAACAATGACTGCGCTTTTTCTTTTGCCTTCTGGCGGTCAGCGGCCGACATGTCTTTGTTGGCATTGACCAGTATGTGGCTTGCGCGCCGCTCTTCTTTACCACTTAAACGAGCTGCGTTCTGCTCGTAGTAGGATTTCAAATCAGCCTCATTGAGAGTGATGGTCTTTTTAACAGCGTCCAGGTCCAAAACCACGTATTCAATGTTGGCGGACTCTTGCGCCTGAAACATGGATTGGTTAGCCTGGTAAAACGCATCCAGTTCCGTATCGCTGGGGTTGACCTTGGCGGCAAAATCAGCGGGAGTGAATCTGGCAATTTGGACTTCGCGTTTTTCAAAAAAAGCGTTCAGGGAAATATCCGCCAGTGCAGCAGGAGAAAACGCAGTCCCTACAATGCCCGACTCGACTTGCCGAACCGACAAGTCGTTGCGCACACGGGCTTCAAATCCTTCGGGGGTCAAACCTTGACTGGCGGCTAACTGGCGGTAGCGCTCAATATCCAAGGTACCGTCCGACTTGCGCAACGATGCAATGGTTGGGTTTTGTTGTAACTCGCGAGCCAAACGCGCATCGGACGTATTCAGGCGAAAAGTCTGTGCAGCCTCAGACAACACACGCTCACGCACCAAACGCTCCAGCGTGACATAGCGCGCTTCGGGAGACTCTAGCAACTTGGCATCCAAATTGGGCATGGAGGCGCGCAAACGGTCAACTTCGTTCTTGTGGGCTGCATCCCATTCACCTTGGGTAACGTTGTGGCTCCCCACCTTGGCCACCGCATCGCCACCCGCGTTGATGCTTTTGAAGCCATCCACACCCACCAGCACAAACGCCGGAATGATGAGCAAGAACATGAGGAACATCATGACCTTCGTGTGCTTGCGAACAAAATCAAACATGCGTTATCTCTCCGATAAAAAACAAAAAAAAGGCGAACACTGGTGTTCGCCTTTACTTGGGTGGGTGGTGGGTGATGACGGGCTCGAACCGCCGACCCGCGCCTTGTAAGGGCGCTGCTCTACCAACTGAGCTAATCACCCCACCTAAACTCTAAATCCAACTCAGTTCAATGCATCTTTCAGCGCTTTGCCTGGACGGAACTTGGGAACCTTTGCTGCTTTGATTTTAATCGCATCGCCGGTACGGGGATTACGACCGGTGCGGGCCGCACGTTTACCAACAGCAAATGTACCAAAACCAACCAATGAAACCGAACCACCTTTTTTCAAAGTGGTTTTGACCGCACCAATGGTGGACTCCAACGCGCGCGTTGCTGCTGCCTTAGAGATGTCGGCATGTTTCGCAATGTGCTCAATCAATTCTGTCTTATTCACAAAGTCCCCTTGTAGGCCTGGCCTGGTAATCCCATATGTCTCATCAAAATCTTGTAAACGACTACCGCAGTTGCAATCTTCTCATTAGAGCAACGGGGTGACTCCAAGTCAACACGCCGTGCAACATTACAACAGTGAGGACGCGAATTCTAGTCGCTTTTCGTGCAGGAATGCGGCACGGGCTTCAAGAAATTTTTCTATTTTTCAACGTGCGCGGGCACGAATCTCAGGTAACGCTTTTTGTAAGTAATACACCATGGACCATATGGTGAGCACCGCTGCGGCCCAGATTAACCACACACCCCACAGATGGGTATCTATGAGGCCAAACAATACTCCATCGAACAGCAAAAACGGAATAGCCACCATTTGCGATACGGTTTTAAGCTTCCCGATCATGTGGACCGCCACGCTTTTTGAGGCACCAATTTGCGCCATCCACTCACGTAGCGCGGAAATCGCAATCTCACGCCCCACGATGATCAGGGCAACAAAAACATCTGCGCGCTGCAAGTGCACCAGGACCAGAACACAGGCACACACCAAAAATTTATCGGCAACCGGGTCAAGAAAGGCGCCAAAGGACGATGTCTGATTCAACTTGCGTGCCAGATAACCGTCCAGCCAATCGGTCGCAGCAAACACCACGAACATGACCGTGGCAATCCAGTTTTTCTCTGCCACGGAAGACATGGATTCCGGCAAATAAAAGACACCGACGATCAGTGGAATCGCGAAAATTCGCGTCCACGTCATGATGGTGGGAATCGTCATAAACATGGTGTGATTGTGGCACGGCTAATGCAGCGCCCGGTAAATTTCTTCGGCCAATTCACGAGATATTCCCTCCACGGTAGCGATGTCCTCCACACCTGCCAAGGCCACTCCTCTGACACCCCCAAAACGCTGCAATAACTTGGCACGGCGCTTGGGTCCAATCCCCGGTATGTCTTCCAGTTTGCTGCCACCCACACGCACTTTGGCGCGCTGGGCACGCATGCCGGTAATGGCAAAGCGGTGCGCCTCGTCCCGTATTTGCGCCACCAGCATCAGGGCGGCAGAATCGGAACCCAAGTACACCTTGTCGCGGCCATCGGCAAACACCAGTTCCTCCAAGCCCACTTTGCGCCCTTCCCCTTTTTCAACACCGACGATCAAGGACAGATCCAGCCCCAAACCTGCAAAAACTTCTCGGGCCATGGCAACCTGGCCCTTGCCACCGTCCACCAGCACCAAATCGGGGAGGCGCCCTGTGCCAGCGGGCGTTTGCCCCGCGTGTTTGGCTTCCGCCAGGGCCTCAGCCAGTTTGCTGTAGCGCCGGGTCAGCACCTGGCGCATGGCGGCGTAATCGTCGCCCGGAGTGATGCCCTCGATGTTGTAGCGACGGTACTCTGCGTTTTGCATTTTGTGGTGATGGAACACCACGCACGATGCCTGGGTGGCTTCGCCCGCCGTGTGCGAAATGTCGAAACACTCGATGCGCAGGTCTTCCAGATTGTCCAGCGTCAGATCCAGCGCATCCGCCAATGCGCGGGTACGGGCCTGCTGCGAGCCCTCTTCCGCCAACAAGCGCGCCAACTGCAAAGCCGCATTGGTTTGCGCCATGTCCAGCCAGGCACGCCGCTGCTCGCGCGGCTGGTGCACCACGCTGACTTTAAAGCCCACCTGCGCGGATAGCGCGTGTATCAGGGCCTTGTCCACCGGCTCGCTCACCACCAACGCAGAAGGCATGGGCACGTCGATGTAATGCTGCGACAAAAAGGCTTCCAGCACTTGCGCCTCAACTGATGTCGGCACCTCCGCTGACTCTTCGGTGTCCTCCAGCCCCGACGCGTCTTCCACATGCACCGGAAAATAGGGCCGATCACCCAGGTGGCGTCCGCCACGCACCATGGCCAGATTCACGCAGGCTTTGCCGCCTTGCACCTTCACCGCCAGAATGTCCACATCGCGGTCGGAAACGTTGTCCACCGACTGCTGGTGCAGCACATTGGACAGCGCAGCCACCTGGTTGCGCAACTCGGCGGCCTGCTCGAACTCCAAGCGGTCGGCATGCGCCATCATGCGGGATTCCAGCTTCTTGAGAACCTCTTGGGCATCACCACGCAAAAACTTTTCGGCGTTCGCCACGTCATGGGCGTAGTCGTCGGCGCTGATATGGCCCACACAGGGCGCGGAACAGCGCTTGATCTGGTACAGCAGGCACGGGCGGGTCCGGTTGCTGAAAACAGGGTCTTCACAGGTCCGCAAACGAAACACTTTTTGCATCAGCAAAATAGCTTCCTTCACCGCCCATGCACTGGGATAGGGACCGAAATAACGGTGCTTTTTTTCCACCCCCCCGCGGTAATAGGACACGCGGGAAAACTCGGCCGCAAGCGGTGAGCCACCACCACTTTTACCGGAAGCCTCACTCTCGCTCTGACCGGGCTCCGCCCACTTGCCAGGTTTGGACACCCCGGTCATTTTGAGATAGGGATAGGTTTTATCGTCCCGGAACAGAATGTTGTACTTGGGGCTCAGTGCCTTGATGAGGTTGTTTTCCAGCAGCAGTGCCTCGGCTTCGGAGCGCACCACCGTGGTCTCCATACGCACAATTTTGCTCACCATGTGGCCGATGCGGGTTCCTCCGTGGTTTTTCTGAAAATAGCTGGACACCCGCTTTTTCAGGTTGATGGCCTTGCCCACATACAGCACCTGGTCCTGCGCATCAAAATAGCGGTACACGCCAGGCAAAGCCGGCAACGAGGCGACATCGTTCAACAATTGTTCAGGGTGGGATTCGGACATGCCCGCTATTGTGTACGCTGGCGTGCAGCCATGTCGCGTGGCCATTTCAACGGATGATTTGTGGACAATCCACCCCATGAACACGCCTCTCCTGCCAACAAAACCCCTTCTCTGGGACGTATTCTGCCGTGTGGTGGACAACCTCGGCGACATCGGGGTTTGCTGGCGTCTGGCGGTCAATCTGGCCACGCGCGGGCAGCGGGTCCGGCTTTGGGTGGACGACGCTTGCGCCCTGCACTGGATGGCGCCCGGCGCGCTGGAAGGGCGCATTCCTGGAGTTCAAATCCTGCAATGGTCTCAGTCGCAGCAAACGGATGTGCTGGGAAAACTCCCTAAGACCGATGTGTGGGTCGAAGCATTTGGATGTGAAATCGCTCCTGAATTCATAGCTGCCTGCGCATATTCCATGGGGGCTGGAGGCCTAAAAGACCTTGAACATCCGGTGTGGATCAACCTGGAGTATTTGACGGCAGAACGTTTTGCCGAACGCAGCCACACCCTGCCCTCGCCGGTCATGAGCGGCCCGGCAAACGGATGGACCAAGTATTTTTTCTACCCCGGATTCACCCCAAAAACAGGGGGCTTGTTGCGGGAAGCGGACTGGGCACCAAGGCAGAACCGTTTTGATCGCACCGACTGGCTGCAGCGCTTGGGCATCCCCTGGCAGGGCGAGCGACTGGTGTCGCTGTTTTGTTATGAGCCCCCCGCGTTGGGTGAATTTCTGAGACAACTGCAGGACGACACCACCCCCACCCGCTTGCTGGTGACGCCGGGGCGAGCCAGTGAAGCAGTTAAAAATTTAAGCCAAATCGGGCTGCAGCCCTCGTCAATACAGCGTGGGCAGCTATCCATTTCATACCTCCCCCCACTGACCCAGCCAGACTTCGACCACCTGTTATGGGCATGCGACTTCAACTGTGTGCGGGGTGAAGACTCGCTGGTGCGCGCCCTGTGGGCGGCGAAGCCCTTCGTCTGGCAAATCTACCCGCAAGACGACAACGCCCACCACGACAAGCTGGAGGCTTTTTTGGACATGCTGGGAGCAAATACCACCTTGCGCGAGCTCCACCTCGCCTGGAATGGTGTGGCCTCCACAGCGGGTGGCATGCCCCGGCTGCAAGCAAACCTTGACGCATGGCAAGCAATCGCGCGCGCAGCCCGCGAACGCCTGCTGCAGATGGATGATTTGGCCTCCCAGCTCGTCGCTTTCGTGTGGAAAAAACGCTAAAATCCTAGGCTTTGCTGAATTTGCCTTGGATCCTACGGGCGAATCATGCCCCGCCGCAGTCTGCGGCCTAACCCGCTAACAGCGCACGCTAGAAGCGCCCCATAGCGACAACCGCTCTTCACTATTTATGAAAATCGCCCAAGAAATCCGTGCCGGCAACGTCATCATGCACGGCAAAGACCCCATGGTCGTTCTGAAAACCGAATACAGCCGTG
>MESI01000094.1 GCA_001770935.1 Burkholderiales bacterium RIFCSPLOWO2_12_FULL_61_40
ACCGGCAAACCCCCCGACGAGCCCGCCATGCTGGGGCTGGCGCTCAATGAGTTGTTTGTGCCGCTCTTGCAGCGCCAGTACCCCGAGATCACCGACTTTTATTTGCCGCCTGAGGGCTGCAGTTACCGCATGGCGGTGGTCAGCATCAAAAAGTCCTACCCCGGCCACGCGCGGCGCATCATGTTTGGCATCTGGAGCTTTTTGCGCCAGTTCATGTACACCAAGTTCATTGTGGTGGTGGACGAGGACATCAACGTGCGCGACTGGAAGGATGTCATCTGGGCCATCACCACCCGCATGGACCCCACGCGCGACACCTTGCTGGTGGACAGCACGCCCATCGACTACCTGGACTTTGCCTCGCCCGTGAGCGGCCTGGGCAGCAAGATGGGGCTGGACGCCACGAACAAATGGCTGGGGGAAACCAGCCGCGAATGGGGCCGCACCATGCGGATGACACCGGAGGTCACGGCCCGGATGGATGCGGTCTGGCAGGGCTTGGGTTTGTGAGTCAAATCGGGTTGTAGGCCCTGCCCTAAGGTGATGTGCCACCTGATGCTGGTTGCGGGGCTGCGGCGGTTTTGAATTTTGCAAGTCCCTCGCAAATCAAGATGACTGACGACTAGCGGCGATCGTGATCGATTTGGAATTCAGTCTCATACAGTCTCCTCTTGCGACAACGAACGGTGCTGGTGGACCAGTGGACCATTGACCGTTCGGTTGGAGCTTTGGTCGCCTGTGCTACTTGGCGTTGGCCAGCCACGTGTTGACCACCTCTGGATTGGCCTTGATAAAGGCCGCTGCCTCCTTCTGGTAGGAGCTGTCCTTGGCCTTTGACATCACGCCTTCAAGATCGGAGATGCTGATCTTGTAATTTTTGATGAAGGTCGCAGCTTTGGGGAAGTCTTTCTCAAAGCCTTTTCGCGCCACCGCATGAATCGCCTCGCCGCCACCCAGGGCCTGCTTGGGGTCTTCCAGGTACCGAATCTTGTACTTCGAGAACATCCAGTGCGGCGTCCAGGTGGTGACCGCAATCCACTCCTTGCGTTTCATGGCGCGGTCCAGCGCCACGATCATGCCGGCGTCCGAGCCGGTGAGCAGTTTGTAACCTGCCAGGCCGTAGCTCTTGATCGCGCGTTCGGACGCCATCATCAGGCCCGCGCCCGGGTCAATTCCCTGCACCTGGGATTTGAATTTGTCGCGCACCCCGGGTTTGTTCAGGTCTTCGATCGACTTGACTTCACTGACCGGGATGTAGTCGGGCACCGCCCATCCCAGCCTGGCGTTGTCGTACAGGATGCCCATGTCAATCACCTCACTGGACAGCTTGTCCCAATAGGCTTTGTGGGTGTTGGGCAACCAGGACATCAGCATGATGTCCAAATCACCCTTGGCCACGCCTTGATACTGCAGACCGATGTCGGTCATGATCAGCTCGACTTTGTAGTCAAGACGCTGCTCCAGCAATTGTTTGGCAATATTGGTCACCGCCTCGGCATCCGACCAGGCGGTCCAGCCGATGCGGATGGTTTTCTTCTCTTGTGCGTGTGCCGCTGGCGAACCCGCCAGGGTCGCCGTCACGGCAAACGCCATGACCAAGGGCCTGAAAATTTTCGTAATTTGACGAATCATCGCTCGATCTCCTGTTGATAGTCGGTATGAACACATGGGCTGCGCTGCGGACATTGCATCACGTCGATCAATTCACTGAGGTCGGCGCGGCGTGACGATCCTGTCACCTCGAATGTCTTCCTGGCCAGTGCTTGCTGGTTGTCTGGTCGCGACTTGAAATGACGAGTCTGCGCCGCTGCGGGTAATCCCCAAGCCCTGGCGCGTTCCCCGAGGCCGCAATTCGAGCCAGCCTTGACCCGCCGACAAGGCTGTCTAGGGAAAACCCTAGGAATATGGACAGGCGTTTGACAGTTTGGTTGGCAACCATTGGCATGTGCCCGGCGGCTTCCAGCCTGTCGGCCATTGGATGGTTGAGGCCTTGCATTTTGCTGCCAAAGCCCCTGACCATGTTCCCACCATCCGCACTACACAAAGCGGATTTACTTAGGAGACCTTCATGACACGCATTTCCACCCTGGCCCGATGGGCCGCTCCTGCCGGTCTGGCCATGACCGTGCTCTCCAGCCCGGCTTGGGCTTTCCAGCCCGGCAACACCGAGTGCATTGCACCCGCCGGCGCGGGCGGCGGCTGGGACATGACCTGCCGCCTGGTGGGCAAGGCCTTGCAGGACCAGAAGCTCATCCCCGGCACCATGCAGGTGCTCAACAAGGCCGGCGGCGGCGGTGGCGCGGCTTATGCCGAAGTGGTGAACAAGCGCAACACCGAGAACAACCTCATTGTGGCGGCCTCCACCGCGACGGCCGCCCGCCTGGGCCAGAACGCTTACCCCGGCAACGACATGACGCAGGTGCGCTGGGTGGCATCCGTGGGCGCCGACTACGGCATGATCGCGGTCGCCGCCGACTCGCCCATCAAAACGCTGCCCGAACTGCTGGCCAAGGTCAAGAGCGACCCCACCTCGGTGGCGTTCGCGGGTGGTTCCGCCGTGGGCGGCTGGGACCATCTGAAGGTGTTGATCGCCGCACGCAAGGCAGGTATCAGCAACGTGCGCAGCGTCAAATACGTGGCCTTCGATGGTGGCGGCGAGGCCGTGACCCAGTTGCTGGCCGGCAAGATCCAGGCTTTCACAGGCGACATCTCCGAAGCCAAGGGCTTTGTCGATGCCGGCAAGATCAAGGTACTGGCCGTGTTGGCGCCTGAGCGGCTCGACGGCGATTTCGCCAAATTCCCCACCGCCCGCGAACAAGGCCTGGATGCCATCGGTGCCAACTGGCGCGGCTTCTACACCCCGGGCAAGATGAGCGACGACGCCTACCAGTTCTGGGTCAAGAGCGTGGGCACGGTGTACGACTCCAAGGCATGGAAAGACACCATGGCCAGGCAAGGCATGGCGCCGCTGAACCTGCGTGGCGAAGCCTTCCAGAAGTTCGTCAAGGAGTCCGTGGACGAGATTCAGACCCTGTCGAAAGAGATCGGCATCATCAAGTAAGTGATGCCCGCCGGGCCGCGCGAACGAACGCAGCGCGCTCCCCGGTGCCCGATGCACCCGGCTGAGCCGGTGGCATCGGGCACTTCCCCCATTGACATTCTTTTTTGATCGGAGGTTGGCCATGAGCGACCGAATTTTTGGCGGTATCGTGCTGACGGTGTCGTTGCTGATGATGTGGGCCACGACCCTCATCGAAGAAAGCTTCATCCAGGACCCGCTGGGTCCCAAGGCCTTTCCGCTGGTGATCGCTGGCGTGATGGCGGTCTCGGCGGTGGTGATGTTCTTCAAGCCCGACAGCGAACCCGAATGGCCGGGTCTGCACAAGCTGCTGGAGCTGGTGGCCACCGTGGGCGTGTTCATCGCCTACGCGCAAATACTGCCCATCGCCGGCTTTGTGGTCGCCACCATTTTTGCCACCGCCTTTCTGGTGTGGCGCCTGGGCGGCGCGCCTCGCCAATCCATCGTGGGTGGCATCACCATTGCGGTGGGCATTTACCTGGTCTTCCACTTCATGCTGGGCCTGAACCTGGCCAAGGGCCCCTGGGGCTTTTGAACCCCACGAATAGGAACTCGATATGGACAGTCTCAATCATCTGGCCGATGGCTTTGCCATCGCGCTCACCTGGCAAAACCTGCTGCTGGCGTTCGTCGGCTGTTTTCTGGGCACCCTGATCGGCGCGCTGCCGGGCCTGGGCCCGTCCAACGGCGTGGCCATCCTGATCCCGGTGGTATTCAGCATGGGGCTGGGCGCCACGCCCGCGCTCATCCTGCTCACCAGCGTGTACTACGGCGCCATGTACGGTGGGCGCATTTCGTCCATCCTGCTCAACATTCCGGGTGACGAACCGGCGCTCATGACCACGCTCGACGGCTACCCCATGGCGCGCCAGGGCAAGGCCGGGGAAGCGCTTGCCATCTCCGGCATTGCGTCGTTCGTGGGGGCCTTCTTTGCCACCTGGGGCCTGGTGTTCCTCGCGCCCCAACTGGTGGACGTGGCCTTGCTGTTCGGCCCGGCCGAGTACTTCGCCATGTTCACCCTGGCCTTTGCCACGCTCGGTGGCGTCACCAGTTCCAACCAGGCCAAGGCGGCCTTCGCTGCAGCCATTGGCCTGTCACTGGCATTCGTGGGTGTGGACGGCCAGACCGGTGTGCCGCGTTTCACGGGCGGCAATGTGCACTTCTACGACGGTATTGACTTCCTGATCGCCATCGTCGGCATGTTTGCCCTGTCTGAGGTGCTGGTGTTCATCGAGGAGCGCGGCAAGGCCCACAGCCATAGCACGCAACCCGTGACGGAGTTGGGTCGTGTCATTCCGCCGTGGTCGATGGTCAAGCAGACCAGTGGTGCCATGGGTCGGGGCACGGTGCTGGGGTTCATCGCCGGTGTGCTGCCGGGTGCGGGTGCCTCACTCGGCTCGTTCCTGGCGTACACGCTGGAGAAGAAGTGGCTGGGCAAGAAAGGCCATTTCGGCAAGGGCGACCCGCGCGGCGTGGCCGCGCCCGAGGCGGGCAACAACGCCGCCGCCGGCGGCGCCTTGGTGCCTATGCTGGCGCTCGGTGTGCCGGGCTCTGGTACCACGGCGGTGCTGCTGGCCATGCTGTTGTCGCTCGACATCACGCCCGGCCCGCTGCTCTTCACCAACAACCCCGACGTGGTCTGGGGCCTGATCGCCGCGCTGTTCATCGGCAACATCATGCTGCTGCTGCTCAACATTCCCATGGTGGGCCTGTTCACCCGCGTGCTGCGCATACCGCCCTACTATCTCATGCCAGCGGTAGCCATGATTTCGTTCATCGGCATCTATGCACTGACCAACTCCACCTTCGACCTCATGCTCATGATCGGCTTTGGCGTGCTGGGCTGGGTGTTGCGCAAGCTCAGCATCCCCATGGTGCCGGTGATCCTGGGGGTGCTGCTGGGTGAACTGATGGAGAAAAACCTGCGCCGCGCCCTCACCATCTCCGACGGCGACATGTCCATTCTTTATGGATCGCCGCTCGCGGTGGGCTTCCTCACCGTGGCCGTCGCCGGTTTCGTGGCGCCTATTTTCATGAGCCGCTATGTGAACTTCAAGAAACTGAAGGCAGAAGCCCACAACGACGGCACGTCGGACTGAGGGTTCGGCGCAGTCACCCCGATGCGGATGGCGCCGGAGGTGACGGCCCGGATGGAAGAGGTCTGGCAGGGCTTGGATTTGTGAGTCAAATCGGGCTGTAGCCAGCGTGAAGTATGCGCAGACAGCTATCAATTCAGGAGTGCTTCCGCTGCTGTGCCCGCTGTGCGGTGGGCAGATGCGCCTGATTGCGTTCATCACGCACAGCACTGTTATCCGGCAAATACTGGATCACATCGGGGTTGAGTCCGAGCCACCACACATCTCCCCGGCACGCGGGCCGCCAAGCTGGCGCTGCAGTTTGACAAGCACTTGACCGTGTACCTTGCCCAGCATGCGGACGGCGCTGTCAAGCGTGGTGCGCCGCTTGCTCCAGCGCACGTGTAGCCCATTGGTTCAGGCTTTGGCCGCTGGCTTGCGCTGCTATCAGTGCTGCGCTATGTACCTCGGGGGGGACGCGCAGCATCATCTTTCCGCTGGCCGGTTTTTCTGCGGGTTTGCCAATTTTTGCGCAAGCCTCAAGGTAGTCGGTCACCGCCTCCTCAAAGGCAACACGCAGGCCAGCCACATCGTCGGCATGAAAACCCACGATGTCGCGCACGCCCAAAAGACGGCCAACCAGAATGCTATCGCGATCGTCAAATTCAACACGGGCGGTGTAGCCCTTAAATGTCATGGTGTTCATGGTTTTACTCCGATAAGCTCCAGGAATGCACGCGCATCTTCCACCTGGTACAGCTTGGCTTCTTTGGCCGGGTGGGGGCGGTGAAAGGATGCCACGGTTGTGCCGTGCACAAACCGCACGCGCGAGCCATGGCCTTCAATCACCGTGCAGCCAACACTCACCAGCAAAGACTCAATTCGCGCCCACTCCAGTGACGCAGCCGTGGGCTTTGCGAAAACGGCGGCCAGTGTTTTTGCGTGCTTGCTGTTCATGCTTGCAATTGTAGCTAGCGTTTGAGGTTGTGCAATCACTAAATGATTGCGAAAAGATAAGACGCTACACGATGCAAGGCACCTTGACCGCACGAAATAGAAACTCTTGTCGAGCTGAAAGATGTGACGATGTGACCCCCAGAGGTCACAAAATAGCGTTTGTGTGCCAAATTGGCCTTTGGCCCTTATGGAATAAGCGCGAGCAGCTATCAATTCGGGAGTGAATGGATGGCCTTCTGGTAGTAGTGGAATCCACAAAACGATTGCCGAACACTTCGAGACTGGCATGCACTTGCCAGCGCAGGCCAGTTCGACGGACAGGGCGACCACCTTACGCCAAAGTCTTTTGTGCGCCAGGCGTTTCGCAAATACCTCGAATGCGGCATCTTTGCCCACGGGCGAATATTTCTGAAGGTTATCGGGCAAAGCCTGCAATCCAACAGCTCAGGAGCGGCGCAGGTAGACAAAGCGGCCCTGCACATCGGCGCAATCGCCTTCACTCCGGCACGCGGGCCACCGCTGTGGGATGACTGCGATGCGCAAACGGCTGAGGGTGTTGCGGTCGAGCTGGTTGAAACGCCTGTCCGTTATGATCTGACGTCATCAACGGGGAGCGCCTTGCTATCCCAGCGCGGTGAATAAGCC
Source organism: Burkholderiales bacterium RIFCSPLOWO2_12_FULL_61_40 (assembly GCA_001770935.1). Classification (GTDB taxonomy): domain Bacteria; phylum Pseudomonadota; class Gammaproteobacteria; order Burkholderiales; family Burkholderiaceae_C; genus Allorhodoferax. The sequence continues at coordinate 6,757 of MESI01000094.1, forward strand.
CTATTCGTCAAGCATCACCAGAGACGCACTGCCCATGTCAATTCACCTGTGGTTCATCTACCTGTCAGTAATTGTTGCAATCATCGTGACGCCTGGTCCTTCGGCACTCCTATGCATGACCCATGGCGCCCACCACGGGAGCCGACGAACACTGGCTACGGTAGCGGGAGGAATAGTTGCTGCCCTCACGCTCATGGCATTGTCGGCACTCGGGTTGGGAGCAATTCTCGCGGCCTCGGACATCGCATTTCAGATCATCAAGTTCGCAGGTGCTGTCTACTTGGTGCTCCTAGGCATAGCGGCATGGCGTGCCTCACCCCCATTGCATGCCGAATCAATGTCCGCTAGCACCACAAGTGATGACAAACGCATACCACTGCGCAAGCTCTTTGCCAGTGGTCTCATGGTCGGCATCGGCAATCCGAAAGATCTGTTGTTCTTCAGCGCCCTGTTCCCGCAGTTCCTCGATCCATCGATCCCTGTCCTTTCTCAGTTGGGACTATTGGCTCTCACCTGGGTCATGGTCGAAGGTCTTGTCATGTTCGGGTATGCGGCCTTTGGCAAGAAGTTCGTACTTGGGCTTGATCGCTTGGGCGCAGGCAAGCTCTTTAATCGCGTGGCCGGTGGTGCGTTCGTCGTAGCAGGCGGAGCACTCGCCGCGATGCGCCGGTGATGCCAAATCGGGTAGCCGATAGCCCGCCCCATACGAACCCTTCGCTTGGCAAAACAAGCAAGTCGCCAAGTGCCGGTGCGCCCCCAGCTACACCGGCCAAACCATCCCGTAGTCATTCAAAATCGCGTCCAGCGGCAGTTTGTGGGCTTCGGGTCCGAAGTCGGGCAAGAAATCTGGCCCGTAGTTCAAGCCCACGGTGAAGGGCCGGGGTGGGGAGACCAGCCGCGAATGGGGCCGCACCCTGCAGATGACCCCGGAGGTGACGGCCCGGATGGACGAGGTCTGGCAGGGCTTGGGTTTGTGAGTCGTTTAGGGCTATAGCCCCCGTGGAATGTGCGCAAGCAGCTATTAAATGCATAGCAAATATCGGCAAACTATGTTTTGCAACGCCTCGCTAAGTGATTGGCGAAGCGCTCTGTTGAAACATAGAGGCAAGCGCTTGATTGCTCGCGCTGGTGCTCAGATCGAGTGCATATAAATACGCTGAAATGTAAAAAATCTTCACTTGCATATCCAATCTGTTTAAATGCAGCTTTATTCCCAGTAGCTATTGCGGGATTTTTGCATGTTGATTGAATTCTCTGTCGCCAACTTTCGTTCATTCCGGGAGCGACAAACCCTGTCCATGGTGGCAACGCCGCGCCTGCGAAAACGGGAAAACGTATTTAAACCTGAGCTGAAAGGCGAGAAGTTTCCTGACTTGCTCAAAGTGGCTGTGATTTACGGCCCGAACGCGTCGGGCAAGAGCAACTTGCTCAAAGCGCTGGGTGTTGTGCAAGAGATTGCTGAGCGCGAGCCCAGTACCCGCGACATTCCGCTGCCTGTTACCCCCTTCTGTTTTGACGCAGCGCTGGCCGATCAGCCCAGTCTGTTCGAACTGCATTTCATCCATGCGGGGCTGCGCTACCAGTTCAATCTGGCGGTGACGAGCAAGCGCATCGTGGGTGAAAAACTGCTGGTTTTTCCCAAAGGGCGTGAGTCGCTGCTTTATGAAAGGCAACATACAGAGCAAGGGGAAACCTACGGCTTTGGCGAGCAACTGAAAGCGAGCCTGGGTGGAGACATCCTTGAAGCATGGAAAAAACTAACGCCTCCTCGGCTGCTCTTTATCGCCCAAGCTGTAGCCAACAGCAACGAAGAACTGGATCATCTGAAGGCTCCGTTTGAATGGCTCCGACAATCCAGCTTTCCCCTATTAAATGGGATGGGGGCAATGGCGGCCTCCGCACAACGGCTAGTAGGAAAGGATGAGCTTCATGCTAAAGCTGTTGCAACCTTCCTTCGTGAAGTTGATGTCCCCATTTCCGACATAAGAGTCGAAACAGTTGCACCCCCGCAATATCGATTGAATGCGCTGGCAGCACTTGCATTCCCGGAAGAGAAATCAACAAAAGTACCGACTAGAAACAAAACTATTCTTACCCACAAAACGGCTTTGGGCGAAGCGGACTTGAGTTTCGAAGATGAGTCAGATGGTACAAAAAATCTGGTCGGTTTCTGGCTGCCGTGGGTTACTAAAGATCCCTCTTTGGGTACAGACCGTTTGCTGATTGTTGACGAACTCGACAGCAGCCTGCACCCCAAAATTGTGGCGGCCTTGGTTGAAAAGCACATCCATTCAGAAACGCCCTCCCAGCTCATTTTCAGCACCCACGACACGCACCTGATGGACTCCAGGCTGCTGCGGCGCGACCAGTTCTGGATCACGGAGCGCGACATCAATGGGGCGACCCAACTCCGGTCCATCCATGACTTTGAAGGGCGTGACAGCGAAGACATCGAGAAGCGCTACTACGAAGGCCGCTACCGAGGCTTGCCACTGGTCAAGCGGAGCCAGTAAGCATGGCGCGCGCACCGTCCCGGTTCGACCGCAAGAAACCCAGCCTCCAACAGCAAGCCCGTGTGCTGGTGCTTTGCGAGGATTCCAAATCGAGTCGGACGTACCTGCAAGATGCGGCTGATTACTTTCGCGCCTACGCTGAGGTGGAGATTTCTCATTGCGGCAAGAACGATCCGAAAGGCATTGTCGAAGAGGCTGTGAAACGACAGCGCTTCTTCGACCATGTGTATTGCGCCATTGACCGGGACAGCGATCCCAAATTTGATGCGGCCTTGAACCAGGCGGGCGCCCATGCCAAAGTGACGGTCATTGCGTCCTACCCTTGTTACGAATACTGGCTTTTGCTGCGAGTTGATCAATCTGTTCGACAAACTGGGAACGCCGCAGCCTATCGCTTGAGTAGGCATCTGACAGGCTCCCCGGTCAGCGGCCTGGGCAGCAAGATGGGGCTGGACGCCACCCACAAATGGCCGGGGGAGACCAGCCGTGAATGGGGTCGCACGATGCGGATGGCGCCGGAGGCCATGGCCCGGATGGAAAAGGTCTGGCAGGGCTTGGGTTTGTAAGCCAAATTGGCCTCTGGTCCCGGCGGCCTCAATAGCAATGGCGGCGCGGGCTAACTGCCACTATTGCCGCAGGAAAACACACCTTGTTCGACACCCGCGTGAGTCGGATTTTGGGATGTTAATATTGCAAATAGTAATTAATCTCATTCGCAACAAATGCCCAATCAAAACCCTTCCTTTCCCACTGCTGCCCAGCCTGCACGCAAGCCCAAACCCGAGTCAGCCGCCAAATTTGCGAAGTTTTCTCGCTTTACACACAAATGGATGTCGGTTTTCTTGGGGTTGGCTATCCTGGTTATTGCATTGTCAGGACTGTTCCTGTCTTTCAAGAAAGACCTCGAATATCTGCAGCCAGCCGCACACAAGGGTGAAAAGGGCAACATCAGCCAGTTTCTCCCTCCACACCGGATCGCGGAGGCCGTACTCGCTTTGAACCTCCCGGAGGCCCAGTCGCTCGATGACATCAACCGCCTCGAATTGCGGCCTGGCAAGCGCATGTGGAAGGTCCGCTTGGAGGCCTCGTCAAATTTCTCATCACCCCGGGAAATCCAGGTGGACGCCGTCAGCGGAAAAATCCTCAACCTGGGTTTGCGTGGAGATCAGCTGTGGATGGACGTTCATTCGTTCATGGTGTTCGGCAAAGCAACCAGCTACACCACCATGATCCTGAGCGGATTAACCCTGTTCTGGCTGATTCTGACCGGCTACTACCTGTTCTTCTATCCCTACTGGATGAAGGCCCGCAAAGCGCGCCGCCAACCCCAAGCTGACGCCGCCGGGCAAGCGCCAGAAGCGGCCGTTCAAAGCAGCTGACCCTGCGCAAACGCCGCGTGGCGCGCATTGGGGGCGTCACATACTCCCAATCTCCTGCAGCCAGGGCCTGGGCAGCAAGATGGGGCTGGACGCCACCAACAAACGGCCGGGGGAGACCAGCCGTGAATGGGGTCGCACGATGCGGATGACGCCGGAGGCCATGGCCCGGATGGACGATGTCTGGCAGGGGCTGGGTTTGTGAGTCAAATTGGCCTCTGACCCGCATGGAATAAGCGGATGCAGCTATCAAATGCATAGCTGCTGCAGTGCGGCCAGTTCTCGATCACGGAGCGTGACAGTCCGCTTCATTGATGTGGGTATGTGTCAACAATTGGCTTCCGCAATGATCCAGATCAAATGCGAATGATTCGCATCCATATATGATCGGTGTGCTGTGGCGATTTGCCCCGCAGGGTTCTTGTCGCCTCTGCAAGTTTTCCTTTTCACTCACGGTTAGCCAGCTTGCCGCCAGCCAGTGCCGAGTCCTTTTTCTCCAAATAGGTATTGCGTTATGCGTCATGAAATTTCTCCATGGGTACTCGCCTTGGCGGGTGCCAGTTCCGCAGTCTACGGCCAGGAGGCGCCTACGCTGGCCACAGTCTCCGTCACGGCCAAGGGTTACGCCGCCGACGATCTTGAAACCCCCATTGCGACCACAGCAGTTGACCGCGACCAGATTCTGCGCCGGGGTGCCAGCAATCCCGGCGAAGCCTTGCGCGGAGAACCCGGACTGGCGGTGGCCAGCGACGGCGTCCAGGGGCAAAACCCGGTAATTCGCGGGCTCAAAAAAGAAAGCGTGGTGCTGCTGGTCGATGGCATGCGGCTCAATTCCGCCCAGCCGGCGGGTGCCATCGCGTCCTTCATGTCAGTCGGTCTGGCCGAGCGCATCGAGGTTGTCAAGGGCCCGGCCTCGGTGCTGTATGGCACGGGCGCACTCGGCGGCGCCATCAACGTGCGCCTGCCGCAGGCCCGCTTCACGCCCGGCATCGGCTTCAACGCCGCGACAAGTTACGACACCGCGAGTCATGGCGTGCGCGGCACCGGCGTGATGAACGTCAGCAGCGATGACCACGCCCTGATGCTTGGCGCCTCCCTGGCCCGGATCGGCGACTACCAGGCCCCCACAGGCGAGGTCGCACGCACCGGCTTTGCGTCGGACAGTGTGATCGGCCAGTACCGTTTCCGCATCGACCATGCGCAGCAACTGCGCGCCTCGCTGCAGCGCCACACCGACACCGATGTCTGGTACCCGGGTTCAACCAAGCCGCACGCCAATACGGCGGTGGTCGGCAGCACCACCGTCCATTCACCCCGGCAAGAGCGCAATCTGTTTGAGGTCGGTTACAGCCGCAAAGGCACGGGCGAGCAGCCGCTGAACGTGGATGTCCGGCTGTACCGCCAGGATGTGGAGCGCCTCATCTGGTCGTATGCCGAGAAGCTCGGCCGTGACGTCGGCCAGACGCGTGTGACCTTTGCCACGGATGGTGTTGACGCCAAGGCCGACTGGCTTGCGCATCCCCAGCACCTGCTTTCCTTTGGCCTCAACGCCTGGCGCATGGGGGCGTCTCCGGACCGCTACCTGGCCAGCCCGACGCCCGCCTCGCCGCTGGTGCGCAACCTGCCCTTTAGCGATGGCCGCTTGAGCGCGCTGGGTTATTACCTGCAGGACGACATGCGTTTTGGCAAGCTCAATCTGCTGGCCGGTTTGCGCCACGACACCGTCAAGGGCGATGCCGCTTCGATCAATAACGGAGCCGTGACCACCGGGTTGGCGCGTTCGGACAGCGCCACGACCGGCAGTCTGGGCGCCATCCTGGAGGCTTCGCCGCTGCTGCGCCCTTACGCCAATCTCTCTCAGGCTTTTCGCGCCGGTGAAATGCGCGAGCGCTTCGAGGCCTCGCCGCGCGGCGACGGCTACCACTACCTGGGCAACCCGCAGATCAGGCCGGAAGTTGCCACCCAGTTTGAAATCGGTCTCAAAGGTGGCAGCGACAAGGTCAGCTACAGCGCCAGCGCCTACCGCAGCCGGATCAATGACTACATCACGGGCCAGCCGACTGGCACATTCCAGGGTGGTCTGCCGGTGAAGCAGACCGTCAATCTCGGCGAAGTCACCCTGAGCGGACTGGAAGCGCAGGCGCGTTGGCAGTATCAACGCAGCCAGTGGGTGAGCGTTGGCTACTCCCGCGTGCTTGGCGAGAACAAGGACCTCAATGAACCCCTGTTCCAGGTGCCCGCCGACGAGTTGTCCCTGGGCTGGGAAGGCGCCATCGCCCCAGGCTGGACGCTCGACACCACCGTGCGGCTGGTGCGCCAGCAGGACCGCGTTGCCACGGCATTCGCGCGCGGCAGCGAGAACGCCACGGCCGGTTTTGCCACCGCCGACCTCGGTGCCACCTACCGCTGGAACAAGCAAAGCCTGCGCATCGCGCTTAAAAACCTGGCTGACAAGGCCTACCACGAACATCTCGCTGAGGGGGTCTCCGGGCAGGAAATCAAGGCCCCGGGGCGCAGCCTGATGTTGAGCTGGCAGGGGGCGTTCTGATGCGGCGGCTGCATCGTCTGCTGGCTGGCTGCCTGGTGGCGGCCACGGTGCTGGCCACGACGGGCATGCCCGCCGCTGCGGCGGCCGCCAAGCTGCCCAGACTGGTGCTGGCGGGTCCGTATGCGGCGGTGTCCAACCCCCTGATCCACATGGTGGAGAGCGGCGCGCTCAAAGACCTGGCGGACCAGGTGGAGTTCATCCCCTGGAAAGACCCCGACCATCTGCGCGTGCTGGCCATGGACGGGCAGGCGGACTTCGTGGCCATGCCCACCAACGTCGCAGCCAATCTGTACAACCGGGGCGTCCGGCTGCAGCTGCTCAATGTGTCCACCTGGGGCGTGTTGTGGATGGTGTCGCGCGACAACAGCCTCAAGACCCTGGCCGATTTCAAGGGCAAGGAAATTGCCATGCCCTTTCGCGCCGACATGCCCGATATCGTCTTCCAATTGCTGGCCGAGAAGCAGGGCCTTAACGTGAAGCGCGATTTCAAGTTGCGTTACGTGGGCACGCCGATTGAGGCCATGCAGCTGCTGATCACACGCCGGGTCGACCATGCCCTGCTGGCCGAGCCTGCGATTTCCATGGCCTTGCGCAAGACCCATTCCTTTCCCGTCAGCGTGATCGCCCCGGAGCTGTATCGCAGCGTCGATCTGCAGCGTGAGTGGGGCAGGGTGATGCAAGGCGAGGCGCGCATTGCGCAAGCGGGGATCACCGTGATGGGCAAGGCTGCAGCCGATACCAACTTGATCGCGCGTTTTCAGGCCGCTTATGCCGCCTCGCTCGCCTGGTGCGAGGCCCGGCCCGAACCCTGCGGCGCCCTGGTCGCGAAACGCGTTGACATGCTGACGCCCGAGGCGGTGGCTGATTCGATCCGCATTGACAACGCCCGTTTTGTACCGGCGCTGGATGCACAGCCGGAACTGGAATTCTTTTTTAGTCAGCTGCTGGCCAAACAGCCCGGACTGATCGGCGGCAAATTGCCGGATGCCGGGTTTTACAGCCCGGTCGGGGCGACCACCCGAGCGCCGGGCAAGCGGCCGTGAACCTGCTGCGCGCCTGGGTCAGGGGCATTCCCGCCTACCTGTGGAGCGGTTGGGGCGCGCTTGGCAGCCTGCTTTTGCTGCTGGCCGTTTGGGAAGGCGGCAGCGCCGTCTATGGCGACCTGATCTTGCCGGACCCTGTCAGCACCTTCTCCAGGCTCTCTCACATGCTTGCGTCCGGCGCGGCCTGGCCGGAGATTGCCGTCACCGCGCGCCGCGCCCTGACCGGACTGGCCCTGGCGATGGCAGTCGGCAGCGTGCTCGGATTGGCCGCCGGGGTGTCGATGACCGCCTCGGTGATGGCGCGCCCGCTGGTCACCGTCTTGCTCGGCACGCCCCCCATCGCCTGGCTGGTGCTGGCCATGCTGTGGTTCGGCGCCAGCGACGGCACCCCCGTGTTCACCGTTTTTATCGCCTGCTTCCCGGTCATCTTCATCAATGCGCTGCAAGGCGTACGAACGCTTGATTTGCACCTGAAAGACATGGCGCAGGCTTTCAGGCTGCCAGCGCGCATGAAGGTGTTTGATCTCTACCTGCCGCATGTCGTGTCCTACTTGTTTCCGGCCTTCATCACGGCCTTGGGCACGTCTTGGAAGGTGGTGGTCATGGCCGAGCTACTGGCCTCCAGCGACGGCGTCGGCGCTGCGCTGGCCGTCAGCCGCGCGCAACTCGACACCACCACCACGCTGGCCTGGATCAGTGCGGTCGTCGCTATTCTGCTGGCGGTGGAATACCTGTTGCTCGAACCGCTCAAGCGCGAAGTGGAGCACTGGCGGAGCACCGGCGCATGAGCGCCGCGCCGGGCCGCTGCAAGCCAAGCCCGCACCTGACGCTGTCGGGGCTCTCCCATGCCTACGCGCTGACCACGGTGCTCAGCGACATCGACCTGACGCTGCAAGCCGGCCAGGTGGTGGCGCTGGTGGGGCCGTCGGGTTGTGGCAAGACCACTTTGCTGCACCTGTGTGCGGGCCTGCTGGCACGCCAGAGCGGCACACTGGACAACCGTTTTCTCGCGCCCGCCGTCATGTTCCAGCAGCCGCGCCTGCTGCCGTGGAAAAGCACGCGCGACAACATTGCGCTCGGCCTCAAGGCTGCTGGCATGGCACGCGCCGAACGCCAGCAGCGCGCGCAAACCATGGGCGAGAGTGTCGGGCTGGACACGGCGGCGCTCGACCAGTTTCCGCATGCGCTGTCGGGCGGCATGCAAAGCCGTGCTGCGCTGGCACGCGCGCTGGTGCTGGAGCCCGACTTGTTACTGCTGGATGAGCCTTTTTCCGCGCTCGACATCGGTCTCAAGGCGCAACTGCACCGCCTGCTGCTGGACCACCAGAGCGCACGCGGACTGGCCGTGTTGATGATCACCCACGACCTCATGGAAGCCGTGCGCCTGGCCGATACCGTGCTGGTGATGGCCAGCGATCCGGGGCGCATCGTGCATCGTTTCGACCTCGGTACACCGGCGCTGATGCGTGACGACGCCAGCGTGTACCGCACCACCGCCGAACTGCTGCAGGCAGCCGTGGTGCGCGAGAGCTTTGGACTGCCGCCGCTGCCTTTGCCGGACTGTGTGCCGACCCTGTCCATCATGACCCCGGCAGGCTTGTCCGGCGCCAATTTGGCGCGCGCCCAGCGCAAAAAAGGGTTCTCATGCTGAACCAGATTGCCCGCCCGCCCGTGCCTGTCTGGCATACCGAACACCCGCTGTGGTTGTGCGGTTTTCGTCCCTTTTTTCTCTTCACGGCCCTGGCCGCGCCCTTGCTCATCGGCTTGTGGAGCCTGTTTCTAGCCACCGGTATCCCGCTGCCGACGGTGGCGGGTGGCCCCTTCACCTGGCATGCGCACGAGCTGATTTTTGGCTTCGGCCTGGCTGCGGTGGCGGGCTTCGTGCTGACCGGCATTCCAGAATTCACCGATACCGCCGCTTTCGGGGCGCCAGCGGTGCGGCGTCTGGCTGGCTTGTGGCTGCTCGGGCGCATCGCTTTTTGGTGCTCCGGCCTGTTCGGCCATTCGGCCCTGCTGCTGGCGGCCCTGGCCCACCTTGGTCTGCTCGGCGGGCTCGCCGCCATGCTCTGGCCACGCCTCTGGCGCGATCCGCAGCGGCGGCATCTGGCGTTTTTCTGGGGACTGGCCGCGCTGATCGCCTGTGTGGCCGGGTTTTACGTCGATGCGCTGCGCGGTGTTTATCCCGGGCGCTGGCTCTATGCGGCGCTGGGCGTGCTGATGGTCCTGATCGTGCTGGCCATGAGCCGGATTTCGATGCGTATTGTCAATGGCGCCCTCGACGAGGCGGGCGTGGCAGGTGTGCACTACCGCGCCCGCCCGCCGCGCCGCCATCTGGCGATTTTTTTCATTGCGATCTACACCGTGGCCGAGTTTTTCGCGCCGGGCGAACGCCTCGGCGGCTGGCTGGCGCTGGCGGCGGCGGCGGCGCTGTTCAACCTGCTTAACGACTGGCATATCGGCCGTGCCTTGTTCCGGCGCTGGCCACTCATGCTCTACGGCGTGTATGTGCTGATGGCGCTGGGTTACGCCACCATGGGTCTGTCTCTGGTGCTGGGTGGCAGCGCGTTCAGCGCCGGACGGCATTTGCTCACCACCGGTGCACTGGGCCTGAACATCTATGGCGTGATGTGCATTGCCGGGCGCATGCACTGTGGTCTTCCACTCGATGAGCGTCTCTGGGTTCCTGCCGGGGCCGTGGCATTGGTCGCGGCGGCTCTGATGCGTGCCGGGGCCGCCTGGCCGGGCGTGGACAGCCGCTTCCTGCTGGTGGCGGCCGGCTTGTCCTGGGGTGCTGCATTTGCGCTGTACGCCTGGTACATGGCGCCCTTGTTCTTGACGCCGCGCGCAGATGGCGGCCGGGGCTGCGAGGGTGTGACCGCAGGGAACCGGTAGACGGCCTCGCAGCAGGGCCAGGTGTCATGGCATCTGCGCGAAGGGCTGGAACCGTTGGCACGGCAAATTATTGGTCAAATTGGGCTCTAGCCCGCGTGCAATAAGCGCAGGCAGCTATTAAAATGATAGTATTTTCCAGCGCATAGCTGAGCCCCAGCAGCGTGAATCCGCCAGGTCGCAGCAGGGCGCGGCCTGGCGTGCAACGAGGTCGGCGTTCCCAGCCAACAGTACGCCGACTTCGCCCGCGAAGCGCGACAGCGCTGCAGAAGCCTTTAACCGCGGGGTGGGGAAGCGCGAAATGCCGCGTGGGCCGAAAAGGCCGCTGCCGTCATCTCCACATCCGCGCTGGCGAGGTGCACCCGGCGGGCGGTGTCCTGCCAGCTGTCCACGGCGCTGACCACCTCTTCGACGACTTGCCCGGCCTGTGCGTCGGTGAGTCCGTAGAAGGCCGCCGTGTTCAGCACGGTTGCCAGATCGGGCCGGTTGTCCACGTCGTCGATGTTCAAGACATGTTCGGCTTTGTCGATATTCGGATTGACGTCGAAGGCCGGCGCCAGCCGCCAGCCGGTCTCGCCGAGTACGAAACCGTGGTTGCGCAGATGATCGTCGCGGTTGCCCACTGCGACATTGAAGGCGACACGCCGGAACAACTGCGCCAGATCCGCATCGGCATGGGCGGCATCCCCCCGTGCGCGGATGAACTGTGCCAGTTCGAGGTAACTCGTGCCCTCGCTTTGTGTTTTGCGCAGCAGGGTCATCGCCGAGGCATAGAAGCAGCGGGTGCCCTGCCGACGGTCGAAGCGCTGGATGCAGAAGGTGTGGAAGTCATTGTTCAGCTTGACCAGCCTGGCGGGGGGCACGTCCACGCCGGCTTTTCCGGCGAGTTGGTGGACGACGTATTCCCAGGCGCCGATATCCCGGTCATCGTCCCGGGCGGGAAATTTGCCGATCCACAGGGAACCATCGGCTTCCGCAAAGTTGGCTTTGGGGCGCGCGCCACCCAGCGAAGCGCCGGGCGCCACGAGCACGGCAAGCCATCGGCGCAAGGCATCGAGGTCATCAATCCGACGGCTGCTGAGTTGGTAGGCCACGGCTTCGAGTTCGCGCAAGGTGGTCACCGGCGGCGCTGCCATCTTCTCGTCGCCGAGGAAGGTTTTTGTTCCCGAGCGACAAAAGCGCAGTGCCCCCTGGCGGGTGAGGTCTTGCACGCCGATGAGAAAGTCCCAGGCGTAGAGCGTGCGCGGCGTGCGTTTCTCGTCCCTGGCTTGCAACGCTTCCCGGCGTTTCATCAGCGTCTGGCCCCAGCGGTCGGGCGAGGAGTCCAGGAAGATGCCGAAGTTGCCCAATTCCGGCTTGGGAAAAAATGGATGCTCGTCCAGCGAGAGATCGGGGTCCAGCGCGAAGGCGCGGGCGTCGCGCAGCCAGTCCCTGGCGTAGCGGAAACGGATCTGGCCGCGGTCGTGCGCCAGGGTGCCCACCAGGCACGCGGGGCCGAGGTCATCTTCCAGCCAGACTTCCAGGGTGTTGTCCTGTGAACTCATGGCGCCTCCTGCGTATCGGGTGCCGGTGACGACGTGGCGGTATTTGCCTTGCGCGGCCGACGTGCCGGGGTGGTTTGCGGCTCCAGGGCCAGATCCTGGAGTTTGCGCCCGACCCTGTCGTCGGCAGCAAGCTTGTGGAGATCGCCTTCAAGACCAAGCACGGCGAGCACCCGGAGGTAGGAACCCAGCGTGGCACCGGCGGCACCGGCCTCCACTTTGTACAACGTGGTTCGTGAGATACCGGCGCGTTGCGCGACAACAGCGTTGCTCAACTTGCGCCGTTTGCGGGCAAGGCGTAGCCGCTCACCCAACTCGGAAAGCAGGCGCTGTTCTTGCGGAAAGACGATCGGCGGCGGGCGTGGCATGTTTTCTATTATGGTCAACAATATTTAATATTGTCCATAATAGCGTGATTAATGAGTTAATCCAAGCGACTATGAGCGCCGCTCGATGTGCCTTTGGCCCAGGCTTCGCGCGCCGGGTCGCCGGGTGCCAGGGCATCGGCCGCGAGATCGGTGAAATGGGTTTGCTGACCGGCCTGCAGGAGGGTGGAGGCACCGCTGGCGCCGGCCAGCACTTCGACGGCGCCCTCGTAGACACACAGGCCGTTGGCCATGGTCCGCCGCATCCGCCGCATTGCCCAGCCGCCGCCGCCGCAACCAGCCTTGCAGCCAGTGGTGGTGGTCGAGGTATAAAACCTCCACCGAAGGAGGGGCGGCGTACGCGGAAGTGCCCACTGTTGGCGTCCCGATCTCATTCCATTTCCATATCAATGCGATAGGTCGTTGCCCCTCCTTGTCGTGCTAAAGCACTGCCTGCGTCGGGGCGCCTACTCTCGCATTGATCTGAAAACGGAATCAGTTCTGCGGTTCGGTGATGAATCCGATTTTTTTGACCCCGGCTTGCTGCGCCGCGGCCATGGCTTGGGCCACCCGCTCGTAGCGCACCTCTTTGTCCCCGCGAATGTGCAAATCGGGCTGGGGGTTTTTCGCCGCTTCAACTTGCAGCAGCGCGGGCAGGCTGGCATCGTCCACCTTGGATTCATTCCAGTAGTAGCCGCCTTGCGCATCCACGCTCAGGCGGATGGTTTCCGGCTTGACGTCTTGCGCCTGGTTGGTGGCCCGCGGCAAATCCACGTTGATCGCGTGTTTCATGACCGGCACGGTGATGATGAAGATGATGAGCAGTACCAGCATCACGTCCACCAGGGGCGTCATGTTGATCTCGTTCATGACTTCATCGGCTTCGTCCTGGGTTCCAAAAGACATGTTTTTCTTTCTAATCAGTTGGGGACAGGGCTGGCAGACATCCAACATCTGGCGATCAGTTGAGGACAGAGCTGGTTCACTTCGTGTAACTGCGGTCTGTCCCCCAATATCTTGGGTTGGTAACTGCGGTCTGTCCCGCAAGGTTTCAGGCTTTCTTCATCGCGACGACTTTGCTGTCGCCACTGCTGACGCGGGCGCCGGTGACAAAGTAGGCGTGCAGGTCATGGGCGAAGCGGTTGAGCTTGGTCAGGATCGCCTTGTTGCCGCGCACCAGCGCGTTGTAGCCCAGCACAGCGGGGATGGCCACCGCCAGGCCCAGAGCGGTCATGATCAGCGCCTCGCCAATGGGACCGGCCACCTTGTCAATGGTCGCCTGTCCCGACGCACCAATGCCCAGCAGCGCGTGGTAAATGCCCCAGACGGTGCCAAACAAGCCCACGAACGGCGCGGTGGAGCCCACCGATGCCAGCACTGCCAGACCCGACTGCAGGCGGGCGGTGCTGTCGTCGATGGCGTTGCGCAGGCTGCGCGTGATCCAGTCGCTGATGTCCAGGGTGTCGTGCAGCTGCACTTTGGTGTTGCGGTGGTGCGCGGTGGCTTCACGGCCGGTCAATACCAGCTGACGAAACGGATTGCTGTCGCCTCCGCCCAGTTTGACCAGACCGGTGGGCAGGTCTTCGCTGTGCCAGAAGTCTTCGGCGCCAGTCGCGAGTTTTTTGTATTTCAGGATGTCCAGCGCCTTGATGAGGATGACCATCCAGGTGGCCAGCGACATGACGAGCAGGATCAGGGCGACGGTTTTGGTGACCCAGTCACCCTGAGTCCAGACGCCGACCAGGCCGAGTTGTGATTGCATGAATACTCCAGGGAAAAGATGAAAATTATTCGAGAACGAAGTTGATCGGCACGTTGACCCACATGGCTTCGGGCACACCAGCGCGTTTGCCCGGAACGTAGCGCCAGCGCAAGACCGTGCTCAGCGCGGCTTGGTCCAGGCGGGCAAAGCCGCTGGACTGTTTGATGTCCGCCTGCTGCGCCTTGCCCTCCACGTCAATAAAAATCCGCACCACCACCTTGCCCTGCTCGCCCAGCCGCTTGCTCAAAGCGGGGTAGGACGGCCTGGGGTTTTGCAGGTAGTCGGCGTCGCTGGAGGGCTGTTCCACGCGGGCTGGCGCCGGGGGCGCCATGGCGACCGGGGCCGCTACGGGCGGACTGGCCACCACGGGGGTCATGACACCCACCGGGGCTTGGGGTGAAGGTGCGGGGTCTGCAATCGCCAGGGGTTGCGGTGTATCGGTCCTGACCGGTGCCGGTGCCGGTGCGGGTGTCGGTGGCTTGGCGAGCGCTGGTTTGACCGGTGCCGGCCTGGGTGGCGCGGGGGGCGCTTCCATGATGGGTGCGGGTGGCTCAATGAATTCGACCAGAATTTCAGCGGGCACGACCCATTCGGCTGCGCGCCGCAGTAATCCGGTTTGCATGGCCCACAGCACCGCCACATGAACAATGAGGACGCTGCTGGCGATGGCGAGATTGCGGTTCATGCCATGAAAAGAGAGGGGGCGTTCAGATAAAACCATGGTCAGACAAGGCTCAGAGTCAAGCACACTTTGTGCAGGGTATGTTGGCGATTCGACATGGTTATTGGCTGGCTTAGGCACCTCTCTATTTTAAATGAGAATCAGTGTCATTCAATATTGCAACCTATTTTGAGCTTCGTGATGAACAGTCGTGGCCTGTTGGGATATGTCCCGGCGGCTCCGGCGAAATTCCTGTGATCAGCTCGCGAGGGGACTTTCGCCTCCGGGAATGCGCCCGTGCTGGCGGCTTGCTGCGGATGGATCAGAAATGGATCTGGAATGGATCAGAACGATGAGCCGATGCCATTACCACCCCCATCGACTACCTCGACTTTGCCTCGCCTGTCAGCGGCCTGGGCAGCAAGATGGGGCTGGACGCCACCCACAAGTGGTCCGGCGAAACCAGCCGCGATTGGGGCCGCACCATGCCGATGACGCCGGAGGTGACGGCCCGGATGGAGGCGGTCTGGCAGGGCTTGGGTTTGTGAGTCAAATAGGGTTGTAGCCCGCGTGGAATGTGCGCAGGCAGCTACTTAATTAATAGCATTTTCTCAGCAAATCAGAGTTTGGTGGGTTAGCGCAGATGCGACTTGGATGGTGGCAAACTATCGACCATCCAAGCATGCCGGGTCTACCCCGAACAGGGACCAATTGAATGAGCACAGAAACCCATGACCAGATTGCAAATGCCATCTGGAGCATTTGTAATTTACTGCGCGGCCCCTACAAGCGCAACGAGTATCGCAAGGTTATCCTTCCCCTCACCGAATACCGCCACGCCCTGATCACCTCCGCTGTCACCGGCAAGATCGATGTTCGGCGTGGCAACCATGCCGAGGAGCTTGCAGCATGACGCTTGAACGCGACAACACGTACTGGGCGGGTTTGGTTAACGAGTTGCGCAAGCTGTCCGCTGAAACCTCGTGGGTGGAGTTCAAGCACAACAACGACGACCCGGAGATGGTGGGTGAGTACCTCTCGGCCTTGTCCAACGCGGCCGCTTTGGAAGGCAAGGCCAACGCCTACCTGGTGTGGGGTGTGGAAAACGACACCCACGCACTGCTGGGCACGAACTTTTTCCCGGCCAAGGCGCGCAAGGGCGGTGAAGAGTTGGAAAGTTGGCTGTTGCGCATGTTGAGCCCACGCCTGCATTTCCGCTTTGTGGCGCTGGAGATGGATGGCAAGGCCGTCGTTTTATTGGAAATCCCCTGCGCCATGGGCAAGCCCACGCAGTTTGCTGGCAAGGAATGGGTGCGCGTGGGCAGCAACAAAAAGCCACTTAAAGAATTTGCGGAGCTGGAGCGTGATTTGTGGCGGCGCTTTGACCGCACGCCTTTTGAAGCCCTGCTGGCGGCAGAAAACCTGTCGCCGTCAGATGTGCTGGCGCTGCTGGATTACCCCGCCTACTTCGATCTGCTCAAGTTACCCTTGCCAGAAGACCGGGCGGCCCTATTGGCCCGCCTGGAACAAGACGTCATGCTGGTGCGCAATGCCGCGGGCCTTTGGGGGGTGACCAATCTGGGCGCAGTTCTGTTTGCGAAAGACCTGCATCGGTTTCGGGGTTTGGCCCGCAAGGCGGTTAGGGTCATCGTGTATGAAGGCAAGGGCCGTATCAAGTCCGTGCGGGAGCAAGAGGGCCGCAAAGGTTATGCCAGCGGCTTTGAGGGATTGATCGATTACGTCAATGCGCTGCTGCCGCGCAACGAGGTCATTGGTCAGGCACTGCGGCGCGAGGTTCCCATGTACCCGCCCCTGGCGGTACGCGAGTTGATTGCCAACGCACTCATTCACCAGGATTTTTCGGTCACGGGCGCAGGCCCCATGGTGGAGGTATTCAGCGACCGCATGGAGATCACCAACCCCGGATTGCCGCTGGTCAAAACCGAGCGCTTTCTGGACAGCCCGCCGCGTTCGCGCAATGAGCAGCTGGCCTCTTTCATGCGGCGCGTTGGTATTTGTGAAGAACGTGGCAGCGGGGTAGACAAAGTGGTGTCTGAAACCGAGTATTACCAGTTGCCTGCGCCGAGTTTTGAGACGCCTGAAGGGTCGACGCGGGCGGTGCTTTTTGCACACATGGCGTACAAGGACATGGACAGCCGTGACCGTTCACGTGCTTGTTATTTGCATGCCTGTTTGCGCTACGTGCAGCGTGAGCCGATGACAAACGCCAGCTTGCGCGAGCGTTTTGGCATTGCTTCAGAGAACAGTTCCATGGTCACACGGGTCATCAAGGAGGCGCTGGCGGATGGTCTTGTCAAGCCGTTTGACGAGGAGCAAGGGCGCCGACATGCCAAATACCTGCCCTATTGGGCTTGAGTTTTCTTATTTGACTGTTATTTGACTGGATCCCGGTCACGGGTCTGGAAAATTTGAAAAACATATTAAAAATCAACAGGTTAAGGCGGATTGCTCAGCTTCTTCCTATTTGACTGGATAACTTTGGACATGCCACAAACCAACGAAAAGGCCTTTGAGTCGTATCTGGAGCGGATGCTGACCCAAGGCGGATGGCACTCTGGCATCAGCGCCTGCCCTATGGTGGCCCCGACCTGGAGAGGCTTTGCAGCTTTGGCCGCTTTTGTTGCCCACTTGCCACTGAATCGCGACATCACGGCAGTCAGCCATGCCCGGCGCACGATGCGGATGCCCCCCGAGGTGACGGCCCGGATGGAAGCGGTCTGGCAGTGCCTGGATTTGTGAGTCAAATAGGGCTGTAGCCCGCGTGGAATATGCGCAAGAAGCTATCAATTCAGGAGTAAAAGATCTGCCCACTCTGTTCGTCTTCGTGGGTCGATGGCATGCAACGCTCCAAAGCCTTGTTCCCGCTGCTGATGAGCGTGGTGTACCTGGTGCACATTGTCACGAGGCTGCGGTCGGCACAGCCCGTTTCGGGGGGGGCCAGCCAGCCTGACAAGGCTGTGCATCCAAGGCTATAAACTTTTCAATTTTTTCACTTCACCAAGGAGTTGACCATGAAGCCGCTTTTTCGTGCTTGCATCACCAGCGTTTTGGCTTGCGTTGCCCCACTTTTGACGTCAACCCTGGCCCACGCCGAACCTGTCATCTTTTTAAGCGGCATGGGCGCCAAGTGCATGGATGCCGAAGGCGGTAATCCCCGTGAGGGAACGCGGGTCATCGGCTATGCGTGCAACGGGCAAACCAACCAGACCTTCGACTTCAACCGCTCGGGCCCCATCCGCATGAACGGACTGTGCGTAGACGCTAAGGGCGGGCAGGGGCGCCCCGGGGACGAGCTGGTTTTGTGGCGCTGCAACGGTCAGGCCAACCAGAACTGGCAGTGGTCCAACGGCAAGCTCGTCGGCATCAATGGGCTGTGCGTGGATTTGGAGTACGGCGATAAGCAATGGTTTGGCAACCAGAGGGCGGTTCTCTGGAGTTGCAACGGCCAGAAAAACCAGGCCTGGTACTGGGGCAAACTGCTGCCGGCGTCGCGCGTCTCCGGGGCCGCCGTGGTCCAGCCGGGACAGAAAATCGACATTCGTCCCATGTCCATGGCCTCTATCGTCGCGGCGGGTGGGGGCAACATCGTCGCTGCAGGCGGGGGCAACATTATTGCGGCCGGCGCTGGCAACTAAGCGGGCAAAAAGGTATGCGAGTCTTTTCACCCCTGGTGCTCGGCCTGGGCCTGTCCGCGGTTTTTTGCGCGCACAGCGCTGAATTGGCGAACACGAGCGAATGTATTGCCGGCAAGCAGGTGACGCACCGCAACGGCAAGTCCGGCACGATCGTGGCCCTGAGAAACGGCAGCTGCGTGGTGCGCCATGAGGACGGCAGCGAACACAGCTATTTGCACTGGATGCTTTCGCCGCAGGAGGGCGCCCCCGCAGCGTCCGGCGCCGAACTGCCCCAGGGCAATTACGTCTGCTCAGCCACCGGCGCGGGCAGCTTTCCCATCACCATTCACCGTGGAAACCGCTACACCGACCGGGCGCAGAAGTCCGGCGAGTTCGATATGGCGCCCGGCAAGGAGATTGTTTTCAAATCCGGTTCCCTGGCCGGCCAGTACTCACGTCGGCTGGGGACGGCAAAGTTTGGCCTGTCCTCGGCCAAGGGCAAGATGTTTTATACGGTCTGCAACTTGAAATGATGCCGGGGCTTTGGCCCCGTTGTTGATGCAAGTTTGGTAGCAGACCTTGCTTATTGCAGCAGGGCTGGTGGTCTATTTTTGTAACCGAATCTGGCTGTAGCCCTCGTGGAATGTGCGCAGGCAGCTATCAATTCAGGAGTAAGCGGTCTGCCTGCGCATGGCGCACCCGGCACACTGCAAATCACCCTCCATCCCGGTTCGACCGCAAGAAACCCAGCCTCAAGCAACAAGCCCGCATACGGCTGCTAGGGTATACCACCAGACTCCAACGCTATGCCTTGTGTTTAGAATCAACCGGGTCGGTCACAGACTGATACCCGCTGCATAGAAGTGAGACTGGAAAGACCATGGCCTCGGAGCAAAATTACGGTGTCATTCTCTGCGTTGACGACGACCCCACGATTTTGAATTCCCTGAGGTCGCTTCTCAACGGGCACATTGGCGAGCGGTGGCTGGTCGAGTGTGCGGAAAGCGGCGAAGAAGCGCTGGACGCGATTGCGGGCTTCGCGCAGGACGGCATCGACCTCGCAGTCATTGTTTCGGACTACATCATGCCCCGCATGAATGGCGATGAACTGTTGGCGCGCGTGCATGGTTTGTCGTCCAGCACCGTAAAAATCATGCTCACGGGCCAGACGGAGCTGTCGGGCGTTGTGCGGGCGATCAATGAAGCGCAGCTCTACCGGTTTTTGGAAAAGCCTTTCAACAACACCGACTTTGTCTTGACCATTGAAGGCGCATGCAAGGCCTACCGGCAGGAGCGCATGTTGGCCTTGCAAAATACGGAACTCCTGCGCATCAACTCGGAGCTTGCAGATTTCAACAAGCGGCTTGAAAACGTCGTTGCCGAACGGACCCAGGAGTTGCAGGAAAAAAATGCACAGCTCGAATTGCTCGCGGTGACTGACCCGTTGACAGGACTGTACAACCGGATGAAGCTGGACAAGACCCTGGCCGAGGAGGTCGCCCAGGGCCAACGGTACAACACCGACTGGTCCGTCATTCTCCTGGACGTGGACCATTTCAAAGACGTGAACGACACCCACGGCCATGCGGTCGGTGACAGCGTGCTGGTGGATGTGGCCAATATTCTTCGCAACCAGGTGCGCGCCACCGACTTGGTGGGCCGCTGGGGCGGAGAAGAGTTTTTGGCGGTGTGCCGCGGATCACAACCCACTGCCGCCGCGACCGTTGCGGAGAAGCTGCGCCACAGCATTGCATCCCATGCATTTCCCGTGATCGGTCAGAAGACCGCCAGTTTCGGGGTCAGCAAATATCGCGCTGGCGACACTGTCAAATCCGTCGTGGCGCGGGCCGATCTCGCCCTGTACCAGGCCAAAAATAGCGGACGCAACCGGGTTTGCATCGGTTAGTCGGCACCCACCGTGGCGATCCGAAGCCGCTTAACCCAAGGAGGAGAACCAATGAATAACAATGAAATACTGAAGAAGGCGTCATTCGACAACCAGCAGGGCGTCAAGATCCTGAAGATCAAGGGCACGCCCTACGAGATGGGATACCAGCATGGCTTTCTGCTGGCGGGCGGGATCGACCAGATGATCCACCAAACCCTGCTGGCGACCACCGCCTACATTGCGGCGCAAACGGGCAAGACACTGCAGCAGGCGCAGGAACTGATGTGGATGGGCCAACAAGCGGCGCAACCCTTTGTGCCCCCGGAACTGATGGCGGAAATGCAGGGAATCACCGACGGCGCCAACGCCGCGGGCGTGCGCGTCACCCTGGAGCAAATCCTGCTCTGGAATACCAATTACGACCAGTGGTGTATTTATGCCCATCCGCATTACTGGGACCCGCAAGGAAAGAAAGGACCCAAGGCGCTGGACCGGATCGTGCCGGGCGCTGGCGGATGCAGCAGTTTTTGCGCCTGGGACGAATGGGCGGGCGGCGACGGAAAAATGATCTTTTGCAAGGACGAAGACAATTTCAACATGCCGGCGCAACTGGAGAACCGGATGATGGTGGTGGCTGCGCCGGACCAGGGACACGGCCATATGTTCATGACCTACCCAGGGATGATCGGGCTGGACGGCGGATTCAACGCGGTGGGCTTCGAGATGATGACCCAGCTCAACAGCATGGTGGACGAAACCATGGCGGGTTGCGGCATTGGCGTTTTCACCCGCTTGCTGCTCACCAGAGCCAGCACGGTGGACGATGCGATTCAGATCTTTCGCGATTACCCGCGCTGCACCGGCATTGCCTACCATGTGGCCGACGCCAGGCGCAAGCAAGCTGCGGTGGTGGAGGCGTCCTCCAAAATGGTGTGTGTGCGCTACCCCATGCCCGATACAAAGGCCTTGTGGCAAACCAACCACTCCAACTGCTATCCCGGCTGGATGGGGTACAGCGGCTACAACATGGTGGCCGACCAGGTGGTGGTCAATGAGCTCAAGGATATTTCCACCATCCAGAACTGGCAAGACAGCCTGAAGGACCCCTACAATTTTTATGTGCAGGCCCCCAGCCGCTTCGTGCGTTATGACGAATTGATCCACCAGTACTACGGAAACATCACGGTGGACAACGCGATCACCATCATGGGCGACTGTTTTGATCCCTACACCCGGATGAAACGCGCCAAGGAGTTGCCGTCCTGGACCAACAACATCCTTTGCACCATTTGCGCCATGTACCCCGATTTCACCTTCCAGGCGGCGCCTCCGGTGGGTGAATTCAAGGCCCATGTCGCCAATATGTGGAGCCTGATCGCCTACCCTGAGTCAGGGGATTTTTGGCTGGCCATCAACGACTTTCCCGCCGAATACGGAGGCTATGTGCAGTTCAACCTCCACCAGCTGTTGAAGCAGTAGCCATTCGAAAAGACGGCAGTTTGCGCAGCCGCCTTGGGCCATGTGCGCAATTATTTTTTTAAGGTCTATATGATGAAGTTCAAAAGCAGAGGGATGGGCTTGGCTCTGGGGGCGCTGCTGTTCAGCATGGTTCCCCTGGGCGTTGCAGCGCAGGACAAGGCGGATGAAGCGGTCAAAGCGGCGCAAAAATACCGGGGGACAACCTTGAACGTCACCTGGAACAAAGGCCTGATGGCCAAAGAAGTGCTGCTGTACTCCGGTCCGCTGTGGGAAAAGCTGACCGGCATCAAGCTCAATGTCGTCGAGCACATGATTGGCGACATGTACCCGGTGGTGGAAAGTGAATTCATCAAAAAATCCGGGGTGTTCGACCTGATCAACGTGGTGCCCAGCAGTTTGCCTGACTATGTTGAACTGGGCGCCGTGGAGCCTTTGCAGCCCTACCTCACGAAATATGGCTATTCCCAGGAGCTGGAAGATATCGCCCCGAGTTTCAGGAGCAACTGGATGAAATGGGATGGCAAGGTCTACACCATCCCCGACGATGGCGATGTGCTGACCCTGTATTACCGCAAGGATTTGTTTGAGGACAGCGCCAACCGCGCTGCCTTCAAGAAAAAATACGGCTATGCCCTGGCCGCTCCTGCGACGTGGAAGCAGTTTGACGACATCTCCGCATTTTTTACAGAAAAATATGCTCCCGCGCTGTACGGCAGCGCGATGATGCATGACAGCTTGTCGTTCTATTTTTTCGAGGAGCGCTTCCGCGTCAACGGAGGGCGTTTCTTCGATGCAAAAACCATGAAGGCGACCATCAATAGCCCCATCGGCAAAAAGACCCTGCAAGAGATGGTGGACCGCACGAAGTCCATGCCGCCCGGTGCGGGCAAATGGGGCTTTATGGATGTACTGGGCGCTTTTGTCGAGGGCAAGCTGGCCATGACAGAGTTTTGGCCGCCGCTGGGCCGCTGGGCGGAGGGCTACGGCACGGACACCGAGCAGCTTTCCTGGGTGCCCAAGAGCAAGGTTGCGGGGAAGGTCGGGTACGCGGTGACACCCGGCGGCTATTCGGGGATTGCCGCCGGGTTTGGCCTGTCGATCTCTTCGCAGAGCAAGAACAAAGAGGCCGCCTATTTGTTTATCCAGTGGCTGACCAGTAAAAAAATCAGCCTGGAGCGGGTGCAGATTCCCTATAGCCTGAGAGACCCCTACCGCGTCAGCCATTACCAAAGCCCGTCCTACCGCTCGCGCTGGCCCAATGCGCCGCAATACCTGGACACTTTGGCGAAAGCGGGAAAAACCGGCATGCCGGACCTGTTTCTGTACCAGATCAACCGCTATGAGCGGGCGCTGACGGAGGGCCTGAATGCGGCTTTCGCAGGAGAGGTTGCCCCCGGCGCCGCCTTGGACAAGGTCGCGGCCAGTTGGGATGGCCTGACCCAGGCGATCGGGGTCGATAAACAAAGGGCCATCTACCAATCATGGGCAGCCCGGCCCAACGCCTACCCCAAGTGATGTCCCCGCAGCGTGCGGCACCGAACGAAATCAGGGGTTAACTTGAAAAGAATGTCCATTCGCACCAATACGGTGATTTATGTCAGCATCATCGTGTTCATCACCTCCGCCATCTCTGCGGTCGGCGCCTCCTTTCTGAATGTGAACCAGACCCGCAAAGACAACCAGAGAAAACTGGACACGGCCCTGGCCAGTTTTCAGAGAAATTTCCTGGAAAGCCCCAAAGCGCTGGAAAACCAGTTCAACAGTTTCTTGGGTGAGAGGGATCTGGCCGTCCAGACCCTGCAAACGGTTGGCCGGGGATGGACACTTGAAATCGGCCTTTCATTTACCGGAACCTTCGATATTTACCGGGACCTGCTGGCCAAGAAAGGTGATCTGGACGGCTTCGGGTTCTACTTTGCGCCCAAGTTCGAGGGACCGGAAACCCTGGCGCTGTACTTTGGCAAAGAGCTGGGGAATCTGGTTCAAATTGAAGATGGGCAGCACTTTCAGAGGCTTGCCTTTGGCCGCCAAGTGATTGACGACCCCAAGCTGTTCCCCCCCCTGTACCGCCCTTCGGCCAAGTATTCGCTGAAGAAAAAAAACGGCAAGATCATCCTGGTCGCCTATTTGGATTATTCCGTGGACGTGTCGGGGGTAGGCGCGCCGACCCATATTGGCTCCTTTGTTTTTGAGAAGGGCATGGGCTTCGACCTGCGCGACCTGGACAAGGAAATGGGGGTGAATTTCAATCTCTACGACGCACAGGGCAAAGCCGGCGCGGGGGCCGTCGCCATGCCGGATCTGGCCTTGGGCCAGTCCGATTTTTCAGGCGGCGGGATGGTTCAATTAAAGGACAGCCAGGGGGCTGTATACGATTCGCTCCTGGCCCCCTTGAAGTACGGCGGCCTGGTGGTGGGCTACGTTTCCATCAATATTCCCCACTCCGAGACCACGCTGAGGATTCAGGAAACGGTCAAAGTGCTGTTCCTGCTGTCCCTGCTCATCATGCTCGGCGTGATTCTGATCTCCTGGCTGATGGTCAGCAAATGGAGCCGCCCGATACTGCAACTCAGCCAGGTCGCGGCCGAATTCGCCAAAGGCAATTTCAGCCGGGATATCGACACCAGCGGCAATGACGAATTGGGAACCCTGGCCAAAAGCTTTGTGCACATGCGTAATTCGATCCGGGAAAAAATCGAGGAAGTCGAGGAATACAACCGCCAGCTTCGGGAAACCAAGAGCGAGCTGGAACACCTCAACCAGGGCCTGGAGCACAAAGTGGACGAACGCACCCACCAGCTTCAGGAGGCGTTAAAGGCCGCGGAGCGCGTCAGTGGCCAGTTGTACGAAAAAAGCCAGGCCCTGGACACGTCTTACCATGAGTTGGAGCAGCGCACGGCCGCGTTATCGGAAAGCCACCAGACCATTGAAGCCACGCTGCACGACCTGCGGGTCACCCAGACCCATCTCATCCAATCGGAAAAGATGGCGTCCCTCGGCCAACTGATCGCCAATGTGGCGCACGAAATCAACACCCCCATAGGCGCCGTCAAGTCCAGCGGCCAGAGCATCGCCGATGCGCTGGAGCGTACGCTGCACCACCTGCCTGCGGTGTTGCAGCTGTTGGACCCACCCCTGCGCGAACTCTTCATCCGGCTCATTGGCCACGCCAAGGGCGCAAGCACCGTGCTCACCACGCGCGAGGAGCGCGCCCTGCGCCGGGAAGTGACCCAGCAGCTGGAGGACGCCGGTATGAGCGACGCGCGCAACAAGGCCGACATCCTGGTCCAGCTGCGCGCCCAATCCGCGTTGCAAGACTACCTGCCCCTGCTGCGCCATCCTGAAGGGGACTTCATCCTGAAAACGGCACAAAGCATCGCCTCCATCGTCAACAGCACCAGCAATATCAACACTGCGGTGGACCGGGTGTCGAAAATCATATTCGCGCTCAAGTCTTTTTCGCGCATGGACTCCACGGGGGAAATGACCACGGCCCAGCTGCGCGATGGCATCGAAACCGTGTTGACGATCTACCAGAACCAGATCAAGCAGGGCATTGAATTGGTCTGCCACTACGAAGACATTGCGCCGCTACGCTGCCGGCCGGACGAGTTGAACCAGGTGTGGACCAACCTGATTCACAACGCTTTGCAGGCCATGGCCTACAAAGGCGTGATGACGATTGGCCTTTACTGCGAAAACGGCCATGCCGTGGTGTCGGTTGCCGATACCGGCAGTGGCATCCCCGAGGCCATACGGGAACGCATCTTTGAGCCCTTCTTTACCACCAAGCCCTCAGGGGAAGGAAGCGGGCTGGGCCTGGACATCGCCAAGAAGATCGTGGACAAGCACCGGGGCCGCATTGAAGTCGAGAGCACGGCGGGCGTCGGCACCACTTTCAGGGTTTATCTGCCGTATGACCCGGTTCATGCGCCGGTGGGGTAGCCAGGTGTCTAAGTCGGGATCGAGGCGGGAAATTGGGCCAAACCTTCGCGCACACAACGAATCAGCGCATCGCCATCCCATGGTTTTGCGATAAATTCGTGCAACTGTGCCTCCTGGCGCACCCGCCTCACGGAGGCCTCATCCGCCTGACCCGACAGCATCACCGTGATCACGCACGGAAAGCGCTTGTGCGCCTCAATCAGGAATTCGTCCCCCTTCATGCCCGGCATCAACCAATCGGAGATGATGACCAGCGGCATATAACCATCTCCGGCCAGGTCATCCAGGATTTCCAGACCCTCCTCACCGCTTTGCGCCACCTCAATGATGTGCTGGTCGCCAAAGGCGTTCCATAGCTGTTCCTTCAAGGCCACCAGAACCACCATCTCGTCATCGACACAGAGCAAAATTCCCTTCATCATGCAATCCCCATTGTGTGGAGCCCCTGTTGGCAGGTGGGCGTTCCGATTTTCATTACCGTGAGCCTTCCGATCCGGTTGCGCCGACCCTCAACGCCGTTCTTGCAAACGTGGCGTGATTGTGCCGTGACCGGGGGAAAACACATTGCCTGCCTATCCCAATAACCCCGGACCCGCCGCACCTGGCTATTCAGAATCACTGGTCAAAGCGTCTGCATTTTCAACCATTTTGAGGCTTCTTGGCCAGGCGCGGCGGCATCCCGGCTTTGCCATGGATTTCAGCGTGTCGGCAGCCAGGGGCACCGCTGACCGGCAAGCGATTGCGCAGGTCTGTGGGGGTGGGTGTGCGGCCGCGACAAATGTCATGGAATGGCTTTGCGGCGTGGGCATAGAATCACCGGACTTTTATCCCGGCTTTTCCTCAGCCACTCCCAATTTATGTCCCGCAAATCAGCCCATCAGGCGAAGCCGCCCTCAGTTGCTGCAAGCTCCAGCGATGCGCAAGAACGCCTGGCGCTCGTGCATCTGGAAAAAGGCCGCTACCGTGACGCCATTGACGCTTTCAAGGCACTGTTAAAAACGCAGCGGCGGCCCGACTGGCTGGCGGGCCTGGCAAGCGCCTATGCCGGACGGGCGCAAGGGCTGGCGGCAAAGGATATGCGGCGCGAGGCGATCGAACTCTGGCGTAGTCGGGCCGAACATTGCGGCACACCGCTTTGGGAAGGTCCCTATGTGGGCTGGATGGTTGCGCAGGGCCGACTCGCGGACGTGCTGGGGTATCTGGCCACCCGGCGCGCCGCTGCGCCCGCAGCGCAGCGCAATGACGAGATTGCCAGCCTGGAGGCGCGACTGGCTCCGGCCCTGCTGGTGGCCGACGATGCCATCGTGGCGCGCCTGCCCGCCGAGTCGCAGCTGGTGCAGCACCGCGTTTTCGCCCAGGCGGCACTGGCAGCCTACGCCCGGAAGGACGCGCCTGCGCTGGAGGGGGCGCTGGCGGCCATTCCCTTTCGTTCGCCCTACCGCGATCTTCGGCTCGTGCTCAAGGCAATGGTGCTGTGGGAGACGGACCAGGATGCGGCGCGCCTGGCGATGGACCGACTGCCAGCGGATGGCCCGTTTGAGCCGCTCGCAGCGCCCTTGCGCGCACTGCTTGCTCCTGGCGGCAATTGGTCACGCCTTTGGGCAACCCTCAATAAAGAACAGCAAACCATCGCTCTGGATCTGTTGGGCTGCCCGCCAGCGTTTGCCCCCTTGCTGCGTGCATTGGCCGACACCGATGCGGATGTGGCGCCGTCGGCCTTGTTCGATCTGGTACAGCGGCATGCGCGCGACTTGCCCAGTTCGCTTGCGACGCGGTTGTGGCAATGGCTGGCGCCCTGGGCGGTGCGCCGGGGTTGCGCCAGCCCGCGCATCTTCGGTAGCCCCTCACCGGTCGTGCAGGAGTGCGCGACGGCGCTGGCGGTGGAGATCAAGGGGGAATGGGGCCATGCCGAAGAGCACTGGTCCGACGCGGTGGACGTGCTCGCCTCCAGCAAGGATGCCGACGACCGGTTGCGCGCGGCCCTGATTTTGCGCCACATGGCGCTCCATGGCGAACATCTGTCGCGCGACGGTGTTCTGGATGATGTGGGCGCGGACATGCTGACGAAAAGCCTGCAGAACGACCTGGGGGACCCGGATATCCACGTTCGGCTGGTCCGGTTCTGGCGGTGCAAGGGCGACCTGAAACGCGCGCGGGAACGGCTGGATGCCGGGTTGGGCCAGTTCCCCGACCATGTCGCGCTGCTGGCCGAGGGCGTTGAAACCGCTCTGGCGGCGAGTGCCTTCAAAAAGGCGGCGAGTACGGCACGGCGCTTGCTGGAGTTGGACCCGCTGAACAGCAAGGTGCGCTCCCTGGTGGGTAAAGCGCATTTGTCCCACGCCGGCAAACAGATTGCGGCGGACAAACTGGCGGCGGCTAAAAAGGAAATCGAGGAAGCCGGGAACTGGCTCACCACCAGCGTCGATCAGGGCCGCATGCAACTGCTGCTGGCCTGGACGGAGCCCACGGGAAGCGCCGAACGGCGGCGGCTGGCGCAGCTTGCGGTGGCGGCCTGGGGTGGCGGCCTGGCCGCGGCGTGGCGTTTGCTGCGGGAGGCGCAGGGCGCTTTTGCCCGTGTCGGTGTGACAGCGTCGGAATCACTGCTGGGCGAGGCTGGAATCGACACGGCGAAAGCCGTGACACCGGCCGACCTTCTGGAATGGGTGCAGGTGCTGGAGCAAGAAACCCCCATGGTCCGCAAAGGGCAAGACCCCTTGGCCCTCTGGCGCAAGGCGATCCTGGGTATGGCGGCCACGCCCGTGTTCGACGCGGAGTCGACGGTGCGGGTCTGCGAAGCATTGGGCCGCCACGAGGAGCACGATCTGGTGGAGAAATTCGCCAATGCCGCACGCAAACGCTGGCCGGATCGGCCGATTTTTGTGTACCACGCGGTCGCGGCACGTTTTGGCAAAAAACGGTGCATCGACAGCAAGCAGGACTACGACGACCTGGAGCGCGCGCTAGACCATGCGCGCCGCAACAAGGATCGCAGGCTGGTCATGCGCATCGACGCCTTGTTCGAGGACGATGAGGATATGTCCGACTTCGGCGCACCGGGCTTGCCGAGCCGGCCCGGTGTCCCAAAGCTGCCTTTGAACCCCGGACAATTGACCCCGGATATGGTGCGCGAAATGATCGAACTATCGATCAAAGGGGGCGGTGAAAAAGCCTTCCTGAAGGGGGCGCGCACGAATTTGGGCGATGCGCTGTACCGCGCCATAGAGAAGGCATCAGGTGGCAACCACGCGGCTTTTGTGCGCAACCTGGTCAACCTCGTCGCGGAATCGATAGTCGCTGATGTGGCCGCACCGCCGCCCTTTGTTCCAGCAACCATCAGCAAACCCAAAAAACCCGTCCCAGGACAGGGGAATATGTTCAATGAGTGATCCCTACCATGTGCTCGGTGTCGCGCGCGACGCCGACGATGCGGCGATACGCGCTGCCTACCTCGCCGCTGTGCGGCTTTCCCCGCCGGACCGGGATGCCGAGCGTTTCGCGGCCTTGCGCCGGGCCTTTGACGCGGTGGCCAGCCACCGTCTGCGGCTGGCCCACGACCTGTTTGACCGCGAACCACCGACGCCCGACGGTCTGCTGCACCTGCTGGAAAGCCAGTGTGTCCGGCGCCGTCCCGACGCAGCTGGCCTGCTGCGCGTGCTCAAAGGCGGTGGCGATGGACGCTGAAGCCAAAGAACGCCTGATCGACGAGTTTCGCGCCTGCCTGGATGATTGGGAGCCAGGCGATGCGGATGCGTCCGCTGGCGAAGCGGGCGGGCCACCGGTCGATCTGGCGCTGCTGTTTTCCGAAATGTCCGTCCTGCGCAACGAGGTGCGCGTGGAGGCCCGCCAGTTCAAGACCGCGCTGGATGAAATGCGCGCGCTCACCGAACTGCTCGGCGAACAGAATCGGCGGCTGGCACGCGACCTGGAGCGCGCCCGCGAAGCGGAAGGTAACGCGCAACGCCAGACAGAACGGCGCATGCTGCTGGAGATGCTCGATGTGCGCGACCGGATCGCCGCCGCCATGGGCGTGGTGGACGCCTATCGGCCGGGCTGGTGGTCCCGCCTGGCACCCACGCAAACCAGGCTCGCGCAGGGCTTGCGCGAGGGCATTGAGCTGACGCTGCGTCGGCTGGACGAGGTGTTGGCCGAACGGCGCGTACGCGCCATTGACGCGGTCGGCGGCCGCCTGGACCCCAATACCATGCGCGCCGTGGGTGTCGGGTTTGACGCACAGCGCCCACAGGGCGAAGTGTTGAGCGAGGCAAGGCGCGGCTATGTGCGCGACGACGAACTGCTGCGCCTGGCCGAAGTGATTGTGAACAAACAAGAAAGCAAACCATGAGCAACGTTATCGTAGGGATTGACCTGGGCACCACCAATTCGGAAATTGCCGTTGTCCGCAATGGCCGGATCGAAGTGATCGAAATCGAAAACGGCGTGCCAATCCTGCCCTCGGTGGTGGGCCTGGGCGAGGACAACACGCTACTGGTCGGCGCTGCGGCGCGCAACCAGTATGTGCTGCACCCCGAGCGCACCATTCGGTCGGTCAAGCGGCGCATGGGCGAGGCGACCCGCCTGACGCTGGGCGACAAACAATACAGCCCGTCCGAAATTTCGGCCATGATCCTGCTGCGGCTGAAAAAAATTGCCGAAGCGCATCTGGGTGCCCCGGTCCACCGGGCGGTGATCACCGTGCCGGCCTATTTTTCAGACGCCCAGCGCCAGGCCACGCGCGAAGCCGGAGAAATCGCCGGACTGGAGGTTGTGCGTATCCTCAACGAGCCCACCGCCGCCGCCCTGGCCTACGGGGCGCAGCGTGGCGCCAGCGGGCAGGCCAAGGCGCGCAAAGCGCTGGTCTACGATCTGGGGGGCGGCACCTTCGACGTGTCCATTGTGAACATGGAGGGCGACGTGGTCGAGGTGCTGGCCAGCCACGGCAACAACGCCCTGGGCGGCGACGATTTCGACCGCCGCATCATCGACTTCGCGCTCGACCATTTGCGCACCGTGCATGGCATTGATGCTGAAACCGCGGCGGCCTCACCCACGGCCATGGCACGCCTGCAGCGCGCGGCCGAGGCCGCCAAAATTGCCTTGTCCGACCGCCCCTACGCCACGCTGGCCGAAGAATTCCTGTTCGAGAAGAATGGCGCCCCGGTGCATCTGTCGCTTGAAATTTCGCGCCATGAATACGAGGAGATGATCGAGCCCTACATCACCGAGACCATGGATGCGGTCCATGTCGCGCTGACCGGGGCCCATCTGGCGGTGGCTGATATCGACGAGGTGCTGCTGGTCGGCGGCGCCACCCGCACGCCCATGGTGTCGCGTCTGCTGGAAGCGCTCACCGGCATTCAGCCGCATGGAGAAATTGACCCCGATCTGTGCGTGGCCATGGGCGCGGCCATTCAGGGCGAGACCATCGCCGGCGGGGCGACGCCCACGGTGCTGATCGACGTCACGCCGTATACCTTCGGCACCAGCTCGCTGGCGATTCTGGATGGCAGAGAGTATCCCTACTGTTTTGTGCCGCTGATTCGCAAAAACACGCCGATCCCGGCCTCGCGCAGTGAGGTCTTCTACACCGTGTTCGACAATCAGGATGTGGTGGAGGTCATGGTCTACCAGGGGGAAGCCCCGGACGCCCTGGACAACATTGAAATCGGGCGTTTCAAGGTGGAAGGCCTGCGCAAGGTCCCGGCGGGCAATCCTATCGTGCTCGATTTTTCCATCGACATCAACGGCATCCTCCAGGTCCGCGCCAGCGAGAAGAAAAGCGGGCTGGAGTACGCCATTACCATCGACAACGCCATTTCGCGTTTTGAGGAAGGCAAGCTGGACGAGGCGCGCGGCCGCATTCGTTCGATGTTCGGCGAGGACAGCGTGTCGGACGAGGCCGCGGGCACAGCACAGGCTGGTTCGCAGGCCGAAGTTTCGCCACTGGGCCACCGCCGCACTGTGGTGGAGGCGCTGGCGCTGATCGAAAAGGCCGAGCGCCTGCTCAAGACCGCAGGTGCCGATGACCGTGAAGATCTGATTGACAGCATGGAGGCCGTGCGCGACGCCATGGCCCCTGCGGCTACTGGCGACGACACGGTGCTGCAGCAAGCCATGGGGACGCTGGCCGACGTGCTGTACTACCTCGACAATTGATGGCACGCATGGAACGTTGTCCGGCTTGCCGCGCCAGGCTGGCGGATGCGGAAATTTGCACCCGGTGCGGCACCGATTTTTCCACGTCCCGCCGCGCCGAGCGCCAGGCGCAAGGGCTTGCACACATCGCCGTGCGCCAACTTTGCCTGGGCCAGACGATGCAAGCGGCGGCGACTGCGGACGCCGCCACCCACCTGGCCAGTCCGCTGCTGGCCTTGGCTGTCATGGAAACGATACGTCGGCGGGGTGCAGTTCACAGCACCGATGTGGAAGACCCGCGGCAGGAGTTTTAGGGCGCATTTGGGACTCATCCCGCCAGAGTCAGTCCTGCCCCGCCTGCCCTGCCATTCTGGTGCGCCAGGCCAGCACCACGCGCCGGTGCTGGCGCCGTTCACGGATGCCGGAAGGAGTGGCCGGGTCCGGGTCAGTGCAGCAGGCGCACTGGTAGCGGCCCCGGCCTGCGCCTGCGCCTGCGGCAGGCAGCATACGCCGTGGTTTGGGGGGCGGCTCTGGCACAGCCTGGTCCGGCCAGCCTGGATGCATGGCGTGCGGTGATTCGGCATCAGAGGTTTTCAATTCAACCGTTGTAGAGGTGTTCATACGGGCCAAGCGGCTTCTGGAATGGGGATGTGGCCAGAAATCCGGCAACTGCGAGGGTTTGCAGTGTATGCGAATAATTCTCATTTATTGAAAAGAAACCTTTTGCCAATTTCTCACCGCCGCACCATGGCACGGGCCTACCCCGGTCCAGCGGGCAAAAGACAATGCAGTCGGGCACGCGTCTCCGCGCTCATGGCATTCACCGGGGTGACCAGCGCGCTGTTCAGCGCTCCGTGCGCAATCGACGGGGGCTGCTCCTGCCCGAGCAGGCGGATCGCGATGGCCGCAATGCGCTGTGCGTGCCCGGCGTTTTGCATCAGGTTGGCGATCGCCATGTCCGCGGTGACATGCGCCTCACGCGGGTGCCAGCAGTCGTAGTCGGTCACCATGGCCAGCGTAGCGTAGGCGATTTGCGCTTCGCGGGCGAGTTTGGCCTCGGGCATATTGGTCATGCCGATGACGCTGGCGCCCATGCTGCGGTACCAGTGCGATTCGGCCTGCGTTGAAAACTGCGGGCCTTCGACACAGACATAGGTGCCGCCACGGTGCAGCCGCAGGGGCTCGGCCGGGCTGAGTGTTTCAACCGCCCGGGCCAGCGCCTCCGCTACGCTCGGACACACCGGTTGGGCCATGGAGACGTGCGCCACCGCGCCGTCGCCAAAGAAGGTGCCGTCGCGTCGGCGTGTCAGGTCGATGAACTGGTCGGGCAGCACCATGTCCAGGGGCCGGAGTTCTTCGCGCAAGGAGCCTACGGCCGACATCGAAATCAGGTAACGCACGCCCATCTGTTTCATGGCGTGGATGTTCGCCCGGTAGGGCACTTCGGACGGAATCAAGCGGTGCCCGCGCCCATGGCGCGCCAGGAATGCCACCGGTACGCCGTGCACCAGGCCAGTGACGAGGGCGTCCGAGGGCGCGCCGTAGGGCGTGTCGATCCGGTGTTCTTCTGCGTTGTGCAGCGCCTCCATGGCATAGAGGCCGCTGCCGCCGATCACACCGATAAGCGCTTGTTGCATGGTTTTTGTCCTTGGTGAATGGGGTTGACCACAGAGTCGCCGCAAAGCGCCGGTTTCTTACAGCGTTGGGCGGGTCACCGTGTAAGAAATGGCGCAGTACCGCCGACTGAGTTTGTATTTATGACCGCACCGGAGCCCCACCATGCGCAAGACCATTCTGCTGGCGCGGCGCTGAAACCATCACCGCAAAGGAGACCGCATGAACACGATCAAGCCATGGGCCGATGGGGCCACGCCGGACGACCGCGGCGAGGTGAACGATCTGGTTTCCACTGCGGATCATCTGCTGGCCAGTTTGCTGACCATGGCCTGGTTTGTGGAGGCGCGTGACCCCTACACCGGCGGGCACCTCTGGCGCGTCTCGCGTTACGCCCGGCTGCTGGCCGAAGCGGCCGGCTTCAACGATGCCGACGCAGCCCGCATCAGCCTGGGCGGCTTTTTGCACGACCTGGGCAAGGTGGGGGTGCCCGATGCCATTTTGCGCAAGCCCGACCGCCTGAGCGACGCGGAATATGCCGTCATCAAGACCCACCCCAGCGTGGGCCTGCGCCTGTTGTCGGGGCACCCGCTGGCGCGGCTGGTCCGCGACGCGGTGCTGCTGCACCACGAACGGCCGGACGGCCAGGGTTATCCGCGCGGTTTGGCGGGGGACGCGATCCCGGCCATGGCGCGGGTGGTGGGCATTTGCGACGCCTTCGACGCCATGACCAGCCACCGCCCGTACCGCGCAGGCATGCCGCGCGACAAGGCCATCGCCATCGTGCAGGAATGTCGTGGCACCCAGTTTGACGCGCACCTGGCGGATGTCTTCGCCGCGCTGGGTGCATCGGGGCGGCTCGACCATGTGATCGGACACAGCGACGAGGGCATTCCCCTCCAGTCGTGCCCCATGTGTGGCCCCACCCTGGTACAGCGCCGTGACCATCGGGCGGGCCAGCACCTGTACTGCCGCAATTGCACGGGCGAGTTTCTTTTAGAGCCCGACGGCGACACGCTGCGGGCAGTCCCGACAGGCCAACAGGGCCAAGCGGTTGATCTGGAGCCCGAAAGCGACGCCGCACTGATTGCGCGCACCGTACGTGCCGCCGTCGCGGCCCTGCCGGTGGCCGATTTGCTCGGGCCATCGGCCCCACCATTTGGCTTGGGGGCATGATGTCTTGGCTGCAACTGGCTTGTTCGTCCCGCATGGCGAAAAACGCCTTGCAGGTGGTTGTGGTGGTGCCGTTCTGTGTTGCCAGCTATAGTGCTGCGAAGAACGAAATGAACAGGAGCGGCGATGAACGACCCCACGGCGGCGAGGACCGACAGTGAAACCCGATCCGACCACCCCTCTGCGCTCGTCGACCGGGAATTCCTGGACAGTTTGAGGCGCCAGATGCACAAATTCGCCACCCTGCAACTGTCCGATGCCCACTTGGCCGAAGATGCGGTGCAAGAAGCGCTGATGGGCGCACTGAAGAACGTTCAGTCCTTCGGTGGCCGGGCCGCGCTGAAGACCTGGGTGTTCGCCATCCTCAAGAACAAAATTGCCGATGTGCTGCGCGGCAAGCAGCGCGTGGTCAATGCCAGCAGCCTGTTGCGCGCGGACGAAGAAGATGAGAATGAGGACTTTGCGGCGCTGTTCGACAACAAAGGATTCTGGCAGGTCGATGAGCGGCCGGTGGCCTGGGCCAACCCCGAGGAGTCCCTGCGGCAAAGCGACTTCTGGCGCGTGTTTGAAACCTGCCTGGAGCATTTGCCCGGCCAGCAGGCGCGGGTGTTCATGATGCGCGAGTTCATTGAACTCGAATCCCCCGAAGTCTGCCAGGCGGTGGGCATCACGGTCAGCAACCTCAATGTCATGCTGCACCGCGCCCGGCTGCGCCTGCGCGAGTGTCTGGAGAACCGCTGGTTTGGAACGGGGGCCAATCCATGCTGAACTGCCAAGGGGCCACCCGCCTGTTGTCGCAGGCCCAAGAGCAAAAACTCGGGCTTCAGGAGCGCATGGCGCTGCAAATGCACCTGGCGATGTGCAGCGGCTGCCGCAACTTTGGCAAGCAGATGCACACGCTTCGCCAGATCACCCGGGCCTACGCCCAGGGCGCCGACGAGCGCGCCGACAAAAAGGACGGCCAGGCGGGTTGACTGCGGGCTACGCCACGTCAGCGCTGCGGGGTTCTTTCTCCCCATGCAGTGACGCAATCAGCGGGCATGACACGTTCCCCTGGCGCGCATGGCAGCCACACACCAGCGCGGACAACACCGACTCCATGCGCGCCAAGTCAGCCATTTTCTCGCGCACGTCCCTGAGCTTGTGTTCGGCCATGCGGCTGGCTTCCTCGCAATGCGTGCCATCGTCGAGCCGCAACAATTCGGTGACTTCGTCCAGACTAAAGCCCAGCCGTTGGGCCGATTTCACGAACCGCACCCGCGTTACATCCGCTTCGCCATAGCGGCGGATGCCGCCGTAGGGTTTGTCCGGCTCCGGCAACAAACCCTTGCGTTGGTAAAACCGGATGGTCTCCACATGGACCCCGGCCGCCTTGGCGAAAACACCGATGGTCAGATTCTCAAAAATAGTTGGCATACCGCTTGACTCCGTACATACGTACGGAAGTAATCTTAGGCTACCCCCTTCAGATTTGAAAGGACCCATGTATGTCTGAACCACGAAACGGGCGCGGGGCGCTCTTCACCGGCGGCCTGGCCGCCATTCTTGCCTCGACCTGCTGCCTGGGGCCGCTGGTGCTGATCACCCTGGGATTCAGCGGCGCATGGATTGGCAACCTGACGGTGCTGGAACCCTATCGCCCACTCTTCATCGGCGTGGCGCTGGTGGCGCTGTTCTTCGCCTGGCGGCGCATCTACCGCCCTGCGCAAGCCTGCAAACCGGGGGAGGTCTGCGCGATTCCCCAGGTGCGGACTGCTTACAAGCGCATTTTCTGGGCCGTGGCCGTGCTGGTGCTGATCGCGCTCGGTTTCCCCTACGTCGTGCCCTTTTTCTACTAACCACAGGAGTCCACCATGAAAACGCAAGTTTCGGCGCTAGCCAAAACGCAAGTTTCGGCGCTAGCCAAAACGCAAGTTTCGGCGCTAGCCAAAACGCAAGTTTCGGCGCTAGCCAAAACGCTGTTTGCCTCCCTCGCCCTCGCTGCGGTAGTGGCGCCCGTGTGGGCCGCACCCCGGACCGTCATACTGTCCGTGCCGGGCATGACGTGCGCCGCCTGCCCGATCACCGTCAAGAAGGCAATTTCCAAGGTCCAAGGCGTCAGCAAAGTTGCCGTGACCTTCGAGAAACGCGAAGCTGTCGTCAGCTTCGACGACGCCAAAACCAGCGTGCAGAAGTTGACCCAGGCCACCGCAGACGCGGGCTATCCATCTTCAGTCAAGAACTGACCATGAAAAACCCGAAGAGCCTGCTGATACCTGCTGCCCACCGAACCAAACTGGAGAACGCAAATGAGCAGACTGGGCTTGCAAATCGCCATCATTGGCAGCGGCGGGGCCGCGATGGCGGCGGCGTTAAAGGCCGCTGAACAAGGCGCGTACGTCACGCTGATCGAACGCGGCACCATCGGTGGCACCTGCGTCAATATCGGCTGTGTGCCGTCCAAGATCCTGATACGTGCGGCGCATATCGCCCATTTGCGCCGTGAAAGCCCGTTCGACGGGGGGATCAAAGCGACCGTGCCGACGATTGATCGCAGCAAACTGCTGGCCCAGCAGCAGGCGCGCGTCGATGAACTTCGCCACGGCAAGTACGAAGGCATCCTGGATGGCAACCCGGCCATCACCGTGCTGCACGGCAAAGCGCGTTTCAAGGACGAGCAGCGCCTGGTCGTTCGTTTGAACGATGGCGGTGAGCGCGTCGTGGCGTTCGACCGCTGCCTGGTCGCAACCGGGGCCAGTTCGGCCGTGCCGCCGATTCCGGGCTTGAAAGAGTCGCCCTACTGGACTTCGACCGAGGCCCTGGTCAGCGACACCATTCCCGAACGCCTGGCCGTGATCGGATCGTCGGTGGTGGCGCTGGAACTGGCGCAAGCCTTCGCCCGGCTGGGCAGCCAGGTCACGGTCCTGGCGCGCAGCACGCTGTTCTGCCGCGAAGACCCAGCCATTGGCGAGGCTGTGGCAGCCGCTTTCCGTGCCGAGGGCATCAAGGTACTGGAACACACGCAAGCCAGCCAGGTCGCCTATGTCAATGGTGAAGGGGACGGCGACGGCGAATTCGTGCTGACCACCGGGCACGGCGAAGTGCGTGCCGACCAACTGCTGGTCGCGACAGGCCGGACACCGAACACACGTAGCCTGGCACTGGAGGCAGCAGGTGTTGCCACCAATGCCCAGGGGGCCATCGTCATCGACAAAGGCATGCGCACGCGTAGCCCGCACATCTACGCTGCCGGTGATTGCACTGACCAGCCGCAATTCGTCTATGTCGCGGCAGCGGCTGGTACGCGCGCGGCCATCAATATGACCGGCGGCGAAGCGGCGCTTGACCTTGCCGCCATGCCGATCGTGGTGTTCA
Source organism: Burkholderiales bacterium RIFCSPLOWO2_12_FULL_61_40 (assembly GCA_001770935.1). Classification (GTDB taxonomy): domain Bacteria; phylum Pseudomonadota; class Gammaproteobacteria; order Burkholderiales; family Burkholderiaceae_C; genus Allorhodoferax. Next base: position 44,675 of record MESI01000094.1, read on the forward strand.
CCGACCCGCAAGTGGCCACCGTAGGCGACTCAGAAGCGCAGGCACACCTGAAGGGCATCGAAACCGACAGCCGCACGCTCACGCTCGACAACGTGCCGCGTGCGCTTGCCAACTTCGACACACGCGGTTTTATCAAGCTGGTCATTGAGAAAAGCAGCCAACGGCTCATCGGCGTGCAGGCGGTGGCCCCGGACGCAGGCGAACTGATCCAGACGGCGGTGCTCGCCATTCGCAACCGCATGACGGTGCAGGACCTGGCCGACCAGTTGTTCCCCTACCTGACGATGGTCGAGGGCTTGAAGCTCGCGGCGCAGACCTTCAGCAAGGACGTGAAGCAGCTTTCGTGCTGCGCCGGTTGAGAAAGCGCAGTGTTCGACCAACGCCGACACGTCTGCTGTCCGAAGCTGTGTTCAGGGCCGCAGCCCGGTGCCGTGAAGGTGCGTGGTGCACGCCAGATACCTTACCAGCCAGTGGTCCAGCGATACCTTGCCCGGCCCCTGGGCCATCAGCATCAGCAGCACGGCGGCCCAGACGCCGTGCACCGGGTAGGCATCCGGGTACACAAATATCTGGATGGTCAAAGTCATGCCCAGCAGCGCCAGGGCCGAGAAGCGCGTGGCCAGGCCCAGCAGCAGCAGCAGGGGAAACAGGTGTTCGGCAAAGGCCGCCAGGGGTGCGGCCAGCTCGGGCGGGACCAGCGGCAGCCGGTATTCGTCCTTGAACAGCGCGATGGCCGACTCCGACAGGCGCGGCCAGCCCAGCTGAAACTCGCCTTGCACCAGGTCGATGGCCAGACCTTCGATTTTGGTCTGGCCCGACTTCCAGAACACGGCTGCGATCGAAAAGCGGGCGAGCAAGGCAATCAGCGAGTGGGGGATACGTTCCAACACCGCCCGCAAGTGGAGTAAAGGCCGGAGCAGGATTGGCGTGTTGCGCTGGTTGGCGCTGGTCATTGGGGGGGATGAATGCATGCTTGGCTCCCGTCGGGATGGGTGATGGATGAAAGGGCGTGGGTGCGGATCAGCAGTGCCACACTGCTGGCAAGGTCGAAGTCGGCGTCGGCTTGGCTGGCCTGCGCAGCCGCAGGACCCAGCGGGGTGCCTTGCTGCAGCGCGGCCACCAGGGCACTGGCGCCCGCGTCCAGGCGCAGCAGCTCGACCTCCAGGCCGGGCCGGACCAGCAGGGCGTTTTCGGGCAGCGCGGGATCGACGTCCGACAGCGCGCCCACCCCCTGGTGCGCAGCCCACAAGGACACCACGGCGTAGCGCGAGCGCAGCAATCCCACCGAGGGATGCAGGCCGAGCACCAGTTCCGCCAGCGTGTCGGGCTGCGCCAGGGCTTGTGCCAGGGCGTCCGCGGGCAGGGCTGCGCCATCGGCCGCGTGGTAGGCGCGCACCCGCAGCAATTCCAGCCGAGCCACGTCGGCCAGATAGGGCACCGAGGCCGCAGGTGCAAAGTTTTCGATGAAGGTTGGGAACGATTCGCCATAAAACGCGAGCACCCGGCTGCGCGGCGGCTCCTGGCGCACGAACAGCCGCGCCATGGCGCGAAAAAAGGGCTCTCCGACCAGCTCCTGGGCGACCGGATAGGTGTCGGCCAGGGCATCGACCAGCGAGACCAGCACATTGTTGCGGTACACCGCGAAACGCACCGCTGGATCGGAGCCGTTCCAGGCGCACAGCCCGCTGGGGGCCGACTGCCGGGGATCCAGCAGCGCTTCGAAGAACGCTTGCTGGGTGTTCATGTACACGCTCTTTGCACACACACTTCCTGTCTGGCGGCGTCCAGCAGGCGCTGCGCCTGCTGGCTTTCCGCGAACAGGACATCGAAGGGCGGAATGTCCTGGTCGCGCTCAATCAGCGTGGCCACCGGACCGACCCGCTCCAGCGTGTGGTGGTACAGGCGCCAGACCGCTTGCGCGATGGGAGACCCGTGGCTGTCGATCAGCAGCAAGTCGCCCGCCGCGTCCTGCTCCTGGGCAAAGCCTGCCAAATGGATTTCCCCCACCAGCGCAGGCGGCAAGGCGTCTATGTAGGCATACGGATCGCGGTGGTGGTTGGTGCAGGAGACATGGACGTTGTTCACATCCAGCAGCAAGCCGCAGCCGGTGCGGCGCAGCACCTCGGCCATGAAATCGGTCTCGGTCAGGGTGGAGGCGGAAAATTCGACATAGGTTGCCGGGTTCTCCAGCAGCATGCGGCGTTTCAGGTGCGCCTGCACCTGGTCCACATGGTCGCATACGCGCTGCAAAGTCTGCGCGGTGTACGGCACCGGTAGCAAATCGTTCAGGAACACCTCGCCATGGCTGGCCCAGGCCAGGTGTTCGGAAAACGATTGCGGTGCATAACGGTCCAGTAGCGCCGCCAGTTGATCAAGGTGGCCCCGGTCCAGTGGGCTGGCGCCGCCAATGGACAGGCCCACCCCATGAATGGACAGGGGATAGCGCTCCCGGATGCGGCTCAGGTAGTGGTGGAACGGGCCACCGTCCACCAGGTAGTTTTCGGCATGGATCTCGAAGAAGCCCAGATCGGGCCAGGTCTCGACGATCTGGCGGAAGTGCTCGGGTTTAAGCCCCAAGCCGACGCGTGGCGGCAGGTTTGGGGCCGATGCCTGGGTGGACAGCGGTGTAGGCATGGTCGTCGATGTAGCGTGGCCCAGGGGTGGGTGTTCAGGCCTTCTTTTCCTTGAATTCCTGGGGCTGGCCGTAGCCGGTGGGGGAGGTCTTGGAAACCGTTTTGGCACAGGTGCCGGCGGGTACCAGCGACCAGGCGTTGCCTTGGTAATCGATCTTCGAGGTGCCGGCGCACGTCGTACCGGCCCCGGCCTTGCAATCGTTCTTGCCCTTGAGTGCGACGCCGAAACATTTTTCCTTGTCTGCGGTTTGGGCTGCTACCGGAGTGGCGGCAAGGGTCATGGCGGCGCCCAATGCCAGGGTCAGGGCGGCGGCGGATGCGTAGCGGGATGTGGTAGTTTGGTGGTTCATTTCAATAGTCCTTTGAGAGGTTAGCGCTTGGGGTAAAGGCGGTATGGAATCACCTTCCATGCCGCACTGTTGGGGTAGTCGTGGAACTCGGCACTTTCTTACAGTACCACGCACGGGCTTCACTCCGCACTAACGCCGCCCGTTCGTACGGATGCAAGGCGGCTCCAGTGTAAGAAGCACCAGGCCGCCAACGACTGTGCTTTCAGAAGGGCGGCGCTGCGTTGCCCCAACTCCTACCCCAGGAACACCATGCATGCCACCTTGCCCCTGCTCCAGGCCACCGGTTTCCCGCCGCTGCACCGCCAGCGCCTGACCACCTTGCAGGTCAACCTGGGCTACAAGTGCAACCAGACCTGTGTGCACTGCCACGTCAACGCCGGCCCCAGCCGCACCGAAATGATGAGCCCTGCAAACCTCGATCTGGTGGCGCAGGTGCTGGCGGCGCGGGGCCTGGAAACCCTGGACCTGACCGGCGGCGCGCCCGAGTTGCATCCCGATTTCCGGCGCCTGGTGCGTGCCGCCCGTGAACTCGGGGTGCGCGTGGTGGACCGCTGCAATCTGACCATTCTGTTCGAGCCCGGACAGGAAGATCTGGCGCAGTTCCTGGCCGGTCAGGGGGTGGAGGTGGTGGCTTCGCTGCCCTGTTACGCCCAGGACAATGTGGACCAGCAGCGCGGCAAAGGTGTCTTTGACAAAAGTACCGCGGCCTTGCAGCAGCTCAATGCGCTGGGCTACGGCCAGCCCGGCTCGGGCCTGGTACTGAACCTGGTCTACAACCCGCAGGGACCTGCGCTGCCACCGGACCAGGTCAGGCTGCAGGCCGATTACAAGCGTGAGCTGTTCACCCGCTATGGCATTGTTTTTAACGAACTGTTCGCGCTGGCCAACATGCCCATCCAGCGTTTCGGCTCGATGCTGATTTCCAAGGGGCAGTTCCATGGCTATATGCAACTGTTGAAGGACAACTTCGCTGGCGCCAATCTGGCGCATGTGATGTGCCGCAGCATGGTCAGCGTCGATTGGCAGGGCTTTCTCTACGACTGCGACTTCAACCAGCAATTGGGACTGGCGCTGCCACGCGCCGCCATGCGCTTAGGGCCCCTGCACACCGAGCGGCCCCACCTGCGCCATCTGTTGCACGAAGACCCGGCCGGGCGGCCCATTCGCGTCGCCGAGCACTGCTACGGTTGTACTGCCGGGCAAGGCAGCAGTTGTGGTGGTGCCTTGAAAGACGAAAGCTGCGCGGTATGAAGCGCGCACTGCTCCTGCTGCTGATCGGCGTTCTGGTCGCCACGGTCCTGGTGTTGGACCTGGACCGGTTCCTCACGCTGGAAAACCTCAAGTTCAGGCAGGGTGATTTCCTGGCCTTCAAGGCGCAGTCCCCCTGGCTGTTCGCCGCCATTGCCTTTGCGCTGTATGTGCTTGTGGCCGCCTTGTCCCTGCCTGGTGCCTTGGTCATGACCCTGGCCATGGGTGCGCTGTTTGGCCTGGTGGGCGGCACGCTGCTGGTTTCGTTTGCGTCCAGCCTGGGCGCAACTCTGGCATTTCTCGCCTCGCGTTTTTTGCTGCGCAATGCGGTTCAGCGCCGTTTCGGCGACAAACTGAAAGCGATCGATGCGGGTGTGGCGCGCGACGGTGCGCTGTACCTGTTTACCTTGCGCCTGGTGCCGCTGTTTCCCTTCTTTCTGATCAACCTGCTGATGGGGCTGACGCCGATGCGCACCCGCACCTTCTATGCAGTCAGCCAGCTGGGCATGCTCGCCGGCACGCTGGTTTTTGTGAACGCGGGAACACAACTCGCGCAGTTGCAAAGCCTGTCCGGCCTGGTGTCGCCGGGGCTGCTGTTTTCTTTTGCTCTATTGGGGGTGTTTCCGATGATTGCCAAAAAAATCAACGCCTGGTTGCAAGCGCGCCGCCTTTACGCCCAATGGCAGCGTCCACAGACTTTTGACCGCAATCTGGTGGTCATCGGGGGCGGAGCAGCGGGTTTGGTCAGCGCCTACATTGGGGCCGCTGTAAAAGCCAAAGTGACGCTGATCGAGGCGCACAAGATGGGCGGCGACTGCCTGAACTACGGTTGCGTGCCGAGCAAGGCGCTCATCAAATCGGCCCGCGTGGCCCACACCATGCGCCATGGCGCGCACTACGGCCTGGGCGCGGTCGAGCCCAGCTTCAGCTTCGCCAAGGTGATGGCGCGGGTGCATGCCACCATCCGCGCCGTGGCACCGCATGACAGCGTGGAGCGCTACACCGCATTGGGCGTGGAGGTGCTGCAGGGCTACGCCCGCATCGTTGATCCCTGGACCGTGGAGGTCAAACTCCACAACGGCTCGACCCAGCGCCTGACCACGCGCTCCATCGTCATTGCCGCCGGGGCCCGCCCGTTTGTGCCGCCTTTGCCCGGTATTGATGCGGTGGGCTACGTCACCAGCGACACTTTGTGGGACGAATTTGCCAAGCTCGATGCGCCACCTGCGCGCCTGGTGGTGCTGGGGGGCGGTCCCATCGGTTGTGAACTGGCGCAGAGCTTTGCCCGCCTGGGCTCTGCGGTGACACAGGTGGAGATGGCGCCGCGCATCATGATCCGCGAAGACCAGGAGGTCTCCGACTTGGCCCGCGATGCATTGGCGCGCGATGGCGTTGATGTGTTGACCAGCCATAAAGCCCTGCGCTGTGAGCGTGACGGTGATCGAAAATGCATCGTCGTCGAGCACCAGGGGCTTGAAAAACGTATCGAATTCGATGCCTTGCTGTGCGCCGTGGGCCGCGTGGCCCGATTGCAAGGTTACGGCCTGGAAGAGCTGGGCATTCCCACCCAACGCACCGTGGCGGTGAACGACTACCTGGAGACCCTCTACCCCCACATTTATGCGGCAGGCGATGTGGCCGGCCCCTACCAATTTACCCACACTGCCGGTCACATGGCCTGGTATGCGGTGGTGAACGCGCTGTTTGGCGACTTCAAAAAATTCAAGGTGGATTATTCGGTGGTGCCGTGGGCCACCTTCATTGAGCCCGAGGTGGCGCGCGTGGGACTCAATGAGCAGGATGCCAAGGAAAAGAACATCCCTTTTGAGGTCACCAAGTACGGCCTGGACGATCTGGACCGGGCCATTGCCGACGGCACCGCGCATGGTTTTGTCAAGGTGCTGACGGTGCCGGGCAAGGACCGCATTCTGGGCGTGACCATCGTGGGGGAGCACGCGGGCGACCTGCTGGCCGAATTTGTGCTGGCCATGAAACACGGACTGGGCCTGAACAAAATCCTGGGCACCATCCACACCTACCCGACGCTGGCCGAGGCCAACAAATACGCCGCCGGGCAATGGAAGCGTGCCCACGCACCGCAGCGGCTGCTGGCCACCCTGTCGCGTTACCACGCCTGGAGGCGGGGCACATGACACTGTCCATCATCGTGCCGATGCGCAACGAGGCGCAAGCGCTGCCGGACTTGCTGGAGCGCTTGCGGCCTCTGGCGCAACAGGGCTGCGAAGTCATTCTGGTGGATGGCGGTAGCGAGGACGATTCTCCGGGCATCGCGCAGGGTGCGGGTTTTGTGGTGCTGCCATCCGCACCGGGCCGGGCACGGCAAATGAATGCGGGCGCCGCCCGCGCCACCGGCGAGGTGCTGTTGTTTTTGCATGCCGACACCCAGTTGCCCCTTGGCGGGGCGCGTCTGGCCGAGCAAGCCCTGGCCGATGGCGCCCACCGCTGGGGCCGCTTTGATGTCCGTATTGCCGGGCGCCCCTGGATGCTGCGCGTGGTGGCGTTTTTGATGAACAGGCGTTCCCGCTGGAGCGGCATTGCCACCGGTGACCAGGCCATGTTTGTCGCGCGCGCCACCTTCGACGCCGTGGGCGGCTTCCCGGACCAGCCCCTGATGGAAGACATTGCGCTGTCCGGGCGTTTGCGGGCGGTCTCGCGCCCGGCCTGCCTTCGCGCCCGCGTCACCACCTCGGGGCGGCGCTGGGAGACCCGGGGCGTGTGGCGCACCATCGTGCTGATGTGGCGGCTGCGCTGGGCCTACTGGCGCGGTGTTCCGGCCGCGCAACTGGCCAAGGCCTACGCATGAAGCCCGTCCGCACCGTCATTTTTGCCAAGGCGCCGCAGCCCGGCCTGGCCAAGACCCGGCTGATCCCGGCCCTGGGTTCCGCGGGCGCGGCTGCTTTGGCACGGCGCATGCTGGGGCACACCCTGCGGCAGGCGCTGGCCGCAGGCACCGGCCCGGTCGAACTGTGCGCCACCCCCGAGGCCTGCGATTCGGTGTGGCGCACGCTGGACTTGCCCGAGGCGGTGCACCGGTCCCACCAGGGGGAGGGTGATCTGGGCCAGCGCATGGCGCGCGCGGCCCAGCGGGTGCTCACCGGCGGCGAGGCGGTGCTGCTGATCGGCACCGATTGCCCGGACCTGGACGCGCATGCCCTGCGGCAGGCGGCAGCCGCCCTGCGGCAAGCCGATGCCACCTTGCTGCCCACCTTTGACGGCGGTTACGCGCTGCTGGGCCTGAACCGTTTTCACCCCTGCCTGTTTGACGGCTTGGCATGGAGCACCAGCACCGTGGCGGGCGAGACCCTGGCCCGTTTGCAGCAGCTGGGCTGGACGGTGCAGCTGCTGCCGATGCTGCACGACATCGATGAAGCGGCCGATTTGCAGTGGCTGCCCCCAGCATGGCGCGAGGCCACTGTCATACCCGACGCCGCCGGACCGACTGAACCCTAACTTCTTTTCCCCGCCACGGAGCATTCACCATGCACGACATTGTTCAAGACTACTACGGCCGCCAACTGCAACATTCCGACGACCTGAAAACCAGCGCTTGCTGCGACATCAGCCAGGTGCCGGTTTGGCTCAAGCCGCTGCTGGCGCGGATTCACCCCGAGGTGCAGGCGCGGTATTACGGCTGCGGCCTGGTCTGCCCGCCCCTGCTGCAAGGCCTGCGGGTGCTCGACCTCGGCTGCGGCTCGGGGCGCGATGTCTATGCACTGGCGCAGCTGGTGGGCCCGGCGGGCGAGGTGGTGGGGGTGGACATGACCGATGGGCAGCTGGCCGTGGCCCAGCGGCACCGCGCCTTCCACGCCCAGGCCTTTGGGTACGCCAATGTGCGCTTTGTGCAGGGCTACATCGAACGCCTGGACGCATTGGACCTGGAGCCCGGAAGTTTTGATGTGATTGTGTCCAACTGCGTGGTCAACCTGTCGCCCGACAAGGACGCCGTGCTGCGCGGCGTGCAGCGCCTGCTGAAACCCGGCGGCGAGTTTTTTTTCTCCGATGTGTACGCCGACCGGCGCGTGCCCAGCGCGGTGCGCAACGACCCGGTGCTCTACGGCGAATGCCTGGGCGGCGCGCTGTACTGGAACGACTTTCTGCGCCTGGCGCAGCGCCAGGGTTTTGCCGACCCGCGCCTGGTGGACGACCGGCCGCTGGCCATCACCGATCCCGAGCTGCTGGCGCGGGTGGGCAACTTGCACTTTTTCTCGGCCACCTACCGCTTGTTCAAACTGGCTGGGTTGGAGAGCGCGTGCGAAGACTACGGCCAGGCCGTGGTGTACCGTGGCAGCATCCCCGAGCACGCCGACCGCCTGGTGCTGGACAAGCACCACAGCATAGCGACCGGCCGCGTCTTCCCGGTGTGCGGCAACACCTGGCGCATGCTGCACGAGACGCGTTTTGCGCCCCACTTCCAGTTCATCGGCGATTTCAGCCGCCACTACGGTCTCTTTGCAGGCTGTGGCGCCGCCAGCCCGTTCAGCACCGACACCAGCGCCCAGGACAAGCAGGGCTGCTGCTGAACACACACACCGGGGAGACACACCGTGGAATGGCTGCTCTTTGCCACCGCCTTGCTGGTCGCTTTCAGCAACGGCGCGAACGACAACTTCAAAGGCTTTGCCACCGTCTGGGGCTCGGACACCCTGGCCTACCGCGAAGCACTCATCCTGGCCACGCTCGCCACGGTGGCGGGCAGCCTGGCCTCCTGGTTCCTGGCCGAATCGCTGGTGCAGCAGTTCACGGGCAAGGGGCTGGTGCCGGACGCCGTCGCCAGCACCCCCCTGTTCATCATGGGCGTGGCCAGCGGCACCGCCGCCACAGTGCTGCTGGCGACCCGGCTGGGCCTGCCCGTCTCCACCACACACGCCCTGATCGGCGGCCTGATCGGCGCGGGCCTGGGCCAAAGCGGCGGTGCTGTGCATTTCGGCGCACTGGCCCAGACCTTTTTGCTGCCGCTGTTGCTCAGTCCGGTGTTGGCGGGCCTGCTGGGCTTGCTGGCCTACCGGCTGTTTCGCCTGGCGCCAGCGCACAAGGATTGCGCTTGTGTGCTGGCGCCGGAACCAATACGGCTACCGGCTGGCGACGCCACGCAGGTATTGCAGGTCTCGGCCCCCGGCCTGGTGTGGGCCCCCGCTGCCGCCTGTGACCGGCTTGCACCCGCAGTGCGGGTGTCGGTGCCGCGCAGCCTGGACCGTTTGCATGTGCTGTCGGCCATGTCGATCTGCTTTGCCCGCGGGGTCAACGACACGCCGAAGTTGACCGCCCTGCTGGTCGCCGCACAAGTGTTCAATACGCAGGCCTCCATCGCCCTGATTGGCATGGCGATGGCCCTGGGCGGGCTGATGTTTGCCAGGCGTGTGGCGCACACCATGGGCCAGCGCGTGGTGCGCATGGACCATGCCCAAGGCTTGGCCGCTAACCTGATCACGGCGGGTCTGGTGCTGTTAGCCAGCAAACTGGGCCTGCCGGTGTCCACCACGCATGTTGCGGTGGGCTCCATTGCGGGTGTGGGCGCCAGCGCCAAGACGCTGAACTGGCCGGTACTGCGCAATGTCTTGCTGTCCTGGCTGGCCACTTTGCCACTGGCCTTGGCCCTTGCCTTCCTTGTCCTGCGGGTTTTGCGCGAAGCGGTTTCCTAACAATGCTACGCCGCTGCCCTGAATGGCTACAACAGGCCCGGTAGAAAGCGGTAACGCACCCGCTGCGCATACAGCGCGTAGTCACCATCGACCCGGCGCAGGTGGTCTTCTTCGGTCAGCGCACGCATGGTGTAGATCAGCGTCCAGCCCAGCACCGAGCCCAGGGCCTGCAGACCCAGCCATAGCGACTGGCCGAACGCTGCAGCCACCAGTGGCGCCGAGCCGATCCACCAGGCCATGTTTTTGCAGGTGTAGGCCGGGTGGCGCACCACGGCATAGGGTCCGCGTGCAACGATCCCGCGGTAGGTCAGGTTGCTGGCCTTCAAGCCAAGGGCCACCGAAGCCGAGGCGTAGAGCGCCATCAGCAGCAACAGCAGCAGGTTCATCACCAGGTGCACGGTCGGGTTGTCGTACGTCGGGAACTCGCTTTTGTAGGAGCCCAGAATGGCGACGGTGACCTGGTTAAACGGCGGGTAGCAGACCATGGCGACGGCCCAGCCCAGCCAGGTCGGATCAACCGAGCGGATCTCGTTGCCCAGGCGCGGTGATTCGACCAGGTAGCCGACGGTGAACACCAGCACATCGACGAACAAAATGAGCTGCATGGCAAACCAGAAGCCATGGCGGTTGAAGACTTGCCCGAAATGCGCCCACAGCCCGCCGGTGGCCAGGATCGCCAGTGCGTGGACCCAGGCGCCCATGCAAAAATCCATCAGTGACACCACCATCATCGGTCCGAAGAAGCCCTTGAGCAGCGTGGCCAGCACGGCCAGCCGCTGCTCGGACGTGAGTCCCTGGCGCCATGTGGCCGCGGGCGCACGCAAAAAAGCCCATGCCACCTGGAAAAAGCGCAGCGACTTCGATGGGCGAGGACTGCGCTCGGCCAGGTAATACAGTGCCAGCAGGACCGCGTACACCAAGGCCGCAGCCTGCAGGAAGTGGTCGCCGCGGAACAGCATCGACGGCGGGCCGTACAACTGGGTGAGCTGAACGGTGTTGTACGGCGAGCCCAGGTAGATGGCGCAGGCCAGCGCCACTAGTGCCGCCGATGCTGCCAGATTCATCACACGAAGTGCGGGCAAGGCCGGCCAGCGTGCAAAGGCCACAGAGTTCATTGGCATCACCCTTAAGGATTTTCAGCCCTCAATCGCGGCGTGGGGTTCGCTACGACCCTTCTGCTACGCGGCCAAGGTAGTGCCGTTTTTGCTGGAGGTGCGCCGGCGCATGAGGAAGCTTGCCACCACGGCACCCAGGCCGAGAAACACCAGACCGCTGGAATTGGGCTCGGGAACGGTGCCCGAGGCACCGCCGCTGGTGCTGCTGCTGCCCGAGGCACCGCCGCTGGTGCTGCTACTGCTTTGCAGCGTGATCGCCTCCGACACCAGGTCGCCAACCTTCTCGCCGCTGCTATCGACATAGCGCGCTTTGATGGAGGCTTCGTCGGCAAGGGTAAACAGAGTTCCGTTGTCCACGGTCACGTCGAAGATCCAGTCCAAGGTGCCCCCGATTGCAGTGCCTGGGCCACTGGCAATCCAATCAGCGCACTCGAATCCGGAACCACTGCCGTCGCAACCGATGGCGCTGATGCCTCCCGGTACCAGTGCCCAACTGGCCGTGCCGTCCGGTGCGCTAAAAAGCGTGGCGTCGAAGATCGAACTGGCGACCTTGATTGCCACCGCATCAATGGCCGTAGCCGTCGGTACCACACCGCCCACACCGCCCACACCTGAGGTGTCGATGTTGAGTGTGATTCGGAAGGTCTCATGGGCCGCGTCCGTATCGGCCAGCGCCGTGCCGTCATACGACAGCGTGTAAATGCCGCCGTTGCAGGTGGGACAGTCAGGACCGATGGGGTCGGCCGCAGCGAACTGCGAAAGAACGGCGAGCCCCGCTGCTGTAATCCAAGATTTCCAAGATAGCGTTTTCATACCAAACTCCTCTCCAAGAATTAACGAACCTGCGTTCAAATTGAACGCAGGGCATCGTCACGCAAGAGTTAGGCCAAATTCGCTAAGCTATTGAATCACAAGGATTTTCCTGTGGATGGCTAGGGGTTGCGGGGAGTGGTTGTAAAGGTTTTCGACACCGCGACTGGGAAGGGCATTCGGCAAAGGACTCATCGGCTGACCTGGATTGTCGTTGCCGTTTGATTGCCCGCAGCGTCCCGGACCACGGCCTGGATCGTGTGGCTTCCGTGCGAAACCTTGCGGGTGTTCCAGTTGTAGGACAGGCTGGCACCGGAGGCCGTGGCCCGCAGCCCGCCGTCGATGTAGAGTGACTGCCGGATGCCCGCAGCGCCAGCGTTGTCGCTGGCGCTCACTTTGACCGATACGGTGCCGGACACACGGGCGCCGCTGGCGGGGTTGGTGATCTGTACCGTGGGGGCGGTGGTGTCGGCCGCCACCGCGTTCGACACGCCGACCGACACCGCGCTCGACGCCTTGCTGTTGCCGGCGGCATCAAAGGCGTAGGCCGCCAGGCTGGCGCTGCCGTTGGCAACCGTGCGGCTGTCCCAGCTGAATGCAAAGGGGCTGGACGTGTCAGTCGCCACGGTGCTGCCGTTGACGCGCAACTCCACCCTTGTGACGCCCACGTTGTCGCTGGCGCTGACATTGACCGCCACCACGCTGCTGACGCTGGCGCCCCCCGTCGGGGAGGTGATCGCCACGCTGGGCGCCTGGGTATCCGAGGTCGAGGCGGTGGCTGCAACCGCTGCGTTCACTGCAGCCGCCGCATTGACCCGTCCATAGCCGTAGTAAGCGTCACGCCCGGCCGTCCCCAGGTCCACGGCCGTGGACGTCAGCAGGCTTTCGATCGTGGTGTTGGGCAGGTCGGGCCGCGCGGCCATCATCAAGGCCACGGTGCCCGCGGCGACCGGGCTGGCAAAGGAGGTGCCCCACCATTGGCCGTAGCCACCGCCGCGCGTCGTCGTCCAGATGGTGGTGCCCGGGGCGGCGACGGTGACGAAATTGCCATAACTGGACCACGTGGTTTTGACGTCGGTCTGTTCGACCGCCGAGACCGAAATCATGGTGGTGCCCGGTGTGATGTTTTCGTTGATCCCGTTGTTGCCGGCCGCCACCACCACCAGGCCCCCCTTGTTCTTCATGTACTGCGCCGCCGTTTGCACCGTGCTGTTGCCAGGCACGCCGCCAAAACTGATGTTGGCGACCCGGGCGCCGTGGTCCGCCGCGTAGGCGAGTGCCTGCGCAATGCTGCTGCCCGTGGCGTTGCCGCTCAGGTCGCAGATGCGCATCGGCATGATGCGGGCTGCACCGGCCACGCCGGCCACGCCGACACTGTTGTTCATGCTGGCTGCAGCGGTGCCTGCCACCGCGGTGCCGTGGCCTGTCACGTCGGCGGTATTGCTGTTGTTGTCGTAGACGTTCCAGCCCGGCACGATGCGGGCGGCGAGGTCGGGGTGGCTGGCGTCGACCCCGGTGTCGAGCACCGCAATGACCACCCCAGTGCCCTGGGAACGGTCCCAGGCGGTTGTGGCGCCGATCTTCGCCAAATGCCACTCGCTGCCAAGGTAGGGGTCGTTGGGCACAAAGGCCGGTTTGACGATGGCATCCAACTCGGCAAATTTGAGATGGGGGTTGTGTTCGAGCTGGCTGAGCACGGCCTGCTCGGACATGCCGGGCGGCAGGTCAATGATGAAGAGGTCGGTTTTGCCGATGCGACGTGACTTGCCGCCATGCGGCTTGAGGATCTCCGCCAACTCGGTGTCCGGCAATCCGGCACGGGTTTGCACCACGAGCCGCCCCTTGACCCATTCGCTGGGCTGGGCGGCTTGCACCGTGCCCCAGGTCGATATGCCCATCATGAGCGTTGCAGCCAGGCACACGGCGTGGCGGGTGGAAAAAAGACGAGTTTTGCCAGACGAACGGCCGCTGTTGCGGCCTGTGAAAGTGGAGCCCATTGACGTTACCTTTTGTGAACCATGGGCTCCACCCCATCCTGCAGGTTCTACACAGACGTCTTCTCACAGCAGCGCGCGGCTACCGCTCCGGCGCACGACGCATCGTCGGTGCGAACCGGTGTGTTGTCTGGCAGTCCTGCAGTCATGGGGCTTGCGCCCGTTAGACCGATGACTTTGCGTCCCGCGCTTTCGCGCGGTTTGCCCTTTGCAGATCAACTCTGCGGCGTGAGACAGTTGCTACTGCATCTTTCAGATGTGCCGGTTTTTTATTTGCTCACGGTGCTATTGTGGCCATCATGGCGGCTTCGGCATGGAACAGTCTGGCATTGATGTGTAACGGTATGTATACCGCTATTGAACCGTCAGATGCCCCGAAAATACCCTGTCGGTGCAGGCACAGCGTTGTATGGGCGGACTGTGCGGCGGTTACAGCCGGTCACAAATTCCGTGCAAGACCGGCATCGCCGTTGCGGTTTGTCAATGGGACGAGCTGAAACTTTTGGACACTTTGTCCCGAAAATATGAATTTGCGCTGTTCTTGGACACCGGTATGCCGCGCAAACTCGGGCCATTGTGGTGCCGCAATCAGGGGGACATCACCGTGATCAATCCATACGATGCCGAAATGGGCAACGCCGACAGTGCGGCACGCTTCAGGATGATGGCGCAGACCGCAGTCGACGCTATCGTCTCGGCCAATCCGGATGGCATTATTGTTTTTTGGAACGATGCCGCCGAGAAAATGTTTGGCTATAGCGCTGGTGCCGCCATTGGCCAGCCCCTCACCCTGCTGATGCCCGAACGCTACCGCCTGCCACATCGGCAGGGTTTTGTTCGCTACATGCAAACCGGAGTGGCGCATTTGATTGGCGGAACAGTCGAGGTGCATGGCCTTACGCGCGAAGGCCACGAGTTTCCGATCGAACTTTCGCTGTCCGTCTGGAACGGTATTCACGGCCCGTGCTTTACCGCCATCATCCGCGATATCAGTGCTCGCAAGAAGATCGAACTGGCACTTCAGCAAAAGACCGTCGAACTGGAAAAGGCAAATTCGGCCAAGGACAGCTTCCTGGCCAGCATGTCCCACGAATTGCGTACGCCCCTGAACGCCATTATTGGTTTCACAGGAACTCTTTTGATGCAACTGCACGGCCCCCTGACACCCGAGCAGGTGACGAAACTCAGCACCATCCAGTCCAGCGCCAAGCATCTGCGCTCGCTGATCAACGACATTCTCAATGTGGCCGAGATCGACTCCGGTACGATGGAGCTTCATCCCGAGCCGATTTTTTGCAGTGACATCCTCGAAGAGGTGGCCGCCCGTCTGCGTCCGGCAGCCTTGAATAAAGGGCTGTTGTTCGAGGTGGCACCCATGCCGCAAGACATCCAGATACATACCGACCGGCGCATTCTCAGCCAGATCCTCAGCCATCTTGTCAACAACGCCATCAAGTACACCGAGCAAGGGCGTGTCGAAATTTGTTGTAACCGGCGCAAGGAACATGAGCACCACTACGTTGACATCAGTATTTCGGACACCGGCATTGGAATCCGCCCTGAGGACCAGCGGCGGCTGTTCCAGGCCTTTACCCAAGTGGATACCTCCAGCACGCGCCGCCATGGGGGTGCCGGGCTGGGCTTGCACCTGTCCCGCAAGCTGGCGGCCCTGATCGGCGGTGTGATCAGCTTCCACAGTGAATTCGGACGTGGCAGCACCTTCACCCTCACCCTGGAAGGGCAGGTACCCTGAAGCGGCACTCAGCCCCTGGGGTCACCCACCGGCCGCGTATCCGAAAGCTGGCGGATCTGCGAAGTCGTCAGCGCCAGCAGCACCAGGCCCACCAGCAGCGCGCCGCAGCCCGCGAACATCTGGCCCAGGGTCACGCTGCGCAGCAGCCAGCCCGCCACGGCAGCCGACATCGGCGCCAGGCCCATGAAGATGAACATGAACAGGCTCATGGCGCGCCCCAACATGGACGGCGGCACCTGCCGCTGCAGCCAGGTGAAGACCGCCACCTGCATGAAGCCGCCCAGCAGCCCGATGGTTCCCATCAGCGCCGCGCCCTGCCAGGTCGCGCTGATCTGCCCCATGGGCATGAACAGCAGGCCGATGATTCCGTCCACCAGCAGCAGGGTCAGGCCCAGGCTGCCCACGCGCAGATGGGGCTGGATGCCCGAAAGCACCATGCCCACCAAGGTGCCGGCGCCGTGTGCCCCCAGCATGATGCCGAAGGCGGCCGCGCCCAGGTCCAGTTGCGTGGCGGCCAGCACCGGCAGCGCAATCTGCACCGGCCCGTGGATCAGCAGCGCGATGGCACCCCAATAGAGAAAGCAACTGCGCAGCGCGGTGTCATGCCAGAAAAAGCGCAGGCCTTCGGCCACTGCGGACAATACGGCTTGCGCGGCGGGGGCGCTTCTCGTGGCCAGTGGCACAACCTTGGCCAGCGTCCAGGCCGACAGGGCGAAGCTGAGGGCATCCAGTGCAAAGGCCACCCCGGTGCCGCGCGAGGCGGCGCCCGAGCCTTGCGGGCCGTCGCCAAACAGTGCAATCAGCAATCCGGCCAGCAGCGGCCCCAGAAACATGGAGGCCTGGCGCAGGCCCAGCATCACGCTGTTGGCGGCCTGCAGTTGCGCGGGCGCTACCACCGAGGGCAGCATCGCGGTGCCCGAGGGAATGCTGAACGCCGTGGACAGGCCGATGGCCAGCGCCAGCAGGTAAACCATCCACAGGCTGAGTCCATCCCAGAACACCAGCGCGGCCAGCACCCCCAGCAGCACGGTGTTCACATACTTGGTGAGCATCAGCACCTGCTTGGGCGAATGGCGGTCCACCAGGGCGCCGCCGACCAGCATGAACAGCGCTCGCGGCACGCTGATGAGGGCCAGCACCGTGCCCAGCACCAGGGTGTCGCCGGTCATGGTCAGCACCAGCCAGGGCAAGGCGATCAGGGTGAACTGGTCGCCCAGCATGGAAATGACGGCGCCGCCGAGCATCCACAGAAAGTTGCGGTCGCGAAACAACAGGGCGCGCCCGGTGGGGGCAGGGCCGGGTGGACGGGGGGAAGAGGACGACGAGGGTGGGCGGGATGTCTGCATGCGGATTCCTTGGGGAGTGAAGCCGCAGACTGTGAAGCCTCACGCCACGTCAGGGTCAAGGCCTTTTCGCAAAAAGTCGCGCACATCGGCTTCCAGCACCGCGGCGGCTTGCAGCAGCGGCTCGGTGCTGTGGGCCTGCACCAGCTTGGCGCGGATGCTGCTGTCATGGTCGGCCAGCCGGTCGATGAGTGCGCTCCACTGGCGGGCCAGCGCCCGCGCTTCGGGGGCCTGCGCGGGAGTGCCTTGCTGCATCAAGCGCCGCACCGCGCCGGTCAGGGCCTGCCACTCCGCATCGGCCACCCGGCCCAGGCGTTTCATTTCGTCGGGTTGCAGGTATTTTTCCAAGACGGCCAGGCGCTGCTTGATGGGCTGGCTGATGTACGCCACCATGTCCTGGCCGGGGCCTTCCGTCTGCTGGGCCACCGGTTCGCGCTGGTACATATGGTCCCAGCGTTCCATCAAGTCGAAGTCACCATCCATCCAGTGCAGCATCAGGGTCATCCAGCGGTGGGCCAGGGGTTGCAGTTCCAGGCTGTCGGGCGGCACGCCGCGCTCCATGGCGCTGCGCACCTGCGCCAGCAAGGGCGGCCAGAGGTCGGCGATCTGGTCCCAGTTGTCGAAGAGGGTTTTTTGCTCGGCCGGGCTGAAGTACTTGCCGTAGGTGGTCATCAGCGCCAATGTGCCCAGCCAGTCGCCCATCTCGGGCTGGCCGCCGCCAGACAGGCGCTCTTGCAGCAGGCCCAGGCTGGCGCGCAGTTCCGCGGCCTTGGCCACTTCCTGGTCCAGCACCTGGATTTGCCGCGCAATGATGGTGGGCAGCGCCACGCCATCGCCGTCCAGGGTGTTGCCGATATCGGTAAGCGCCAGGCCCAGGTGGCGCAGGGCCTGGATGCCGTGCAGCCGCGCCACGTCGGCGCGGCTGTACAGGCGGTAGCCGACTTCGGAGCGGGCCGATGGCCGCAGCAGGCCAATGGCGTCGTAGTGGTGCAGGGTGCGCACCGTCAGGCCGGTGTGTGCCGCCAGTTCTCCCACCTTCAATAACACGGATTCTTCCCTTCGCCTGTGGTCGTGCAGCGGCCACCCGCTGTGCCGCGCAGTCTAACGCCCGCGCACCGGGAAGGGGGGTTAGTCGTCGTTCCAGTTGCGGTACAGCAAGTCAATCACCACTTGCGGTGTGATCACGCCGATGGTCACGCCCGCGCCATCCTGCACCGGCGTGTGGCGGATTTTCCGGTTGCGCATCACGTCGATGGACTCCAGCAGAGTCGAATCCCAAGGGACCGTGACCAGCGGCGAGGTCATCACATTGTCGACCGTGATATCGCGCCAGTTGGCGCCCGAGAAGCTGTCTTCCAGCAGCACCGTCATGTCGCGCTCGGTGATGATGCCAACTGTCGCGAGACCATCCATCACCAGCACGTACGACGATTTGTTTGCGTTCATCAGTTTCAAAGCTTCACTCACCGGACGACCGGTGGGGATGCTGACGATGGTGGGGGGAACATTGTGCTGCAAGGGGGGGTCTATCATGGTGACTCGCTTAACTGGTTTCCCAAAAAAATGACTGCCGTCCTGATTATGGACATCACCGGGCAATAGTCAAATCGCGGGGTCGAAGTCTCTGGCGCAAATACAGAAATCCCGGTAAAGACTTTTGGAAGCGTGGTGCTTACCATGGTGTTATTTGAGGACAGCACATGGCCCTCTCCAGCCATCTTTTCAACAAGCGCAAAGCGGAACCGCCACCGGATCGCCCCCACGTTTCTGCGCCGGGCACCAGAACTTCCGCGGCTTCGGGCGCGACCACGGCCCCACCCGCCGCAGCGCCTCCTGCGGTGAACCCAGTGCCAGCCAGTCCGGCCGGGGGGCAAGGCGGCAGCAGGCTGACGGTGGGGCCCAATATCAAGCTCAAAGGCGTGGAAATTACCGATTGCGACACGCTGGCGGTCGAAGGCATGGTCGAGGCCATCATGGATTCGCGCGTGATGCAGATTGCGCCAGGGGGCGCGTTCAACGGCTCGGCCGAGGTCGACATTGCCGAAATCCACGGGCAGTTCGATGGCAATCTGACCGTGCGCCAGAAGCTGACGGTGCACGCCACAGGCAAAGTGACCGGCTCGGTGCGCTACACCAAGTTGGTGGTCGAAGAGGGCGGACAACTCAATGGGGATGTCCAGTTCGGCGCCACGGTGGCCCACAAAACCGGCAGCCCGGAAAAGCCCGGCCTGTCACTGGGAGGGGCTGCTGGGTGAAGCCCGGGATTCCGCCACCAGGTACAACACGGTCGCCAGCACCAGCGGAGCCAGGTAGTAAATGGCGCGGTAGACCAGTATGGATGCAAGTACTTCGTTGCGCGGCAGCAGGTGCGACAGCAGGACGACAAAGACCGCCTCCAGCACCCCGAGTCCGGCGGGGACACGGCTTATAAGGGCGGCCACGACGGAAAGCAGCAGCACGCCGACCACCGTGGTAAATCCAATTTGCTGCTGCAGTGCCATGAACATCACGCCCCCCATGAGCAGCCAGTTGGCGGCGCCCATGGCCAGTTGCAAAGCCGCCAGCCGCCAGGAGGGAATGCCATAGTGACGGCCCCTGAGGGTGAGGCGGCGCTGGCGGGACAAAGCGCACAGCAGCAGGTAGAGCAGTGCCACCGCCAACAGCACAAAACCCGCCCATTGCAGGCCGGTGCTGCCCACTCTCCAACCCGGTGGCAGCGCCGGTGTCTGAAAAGCAAAAATGACACCGGCCAGCAGCGAATACCCCGCCCAGTTGGTCAGCACACTCAGGGACAGGACCTGCGTAATCGTGGCGGTGTCCAGCCCCAGCCGCGAATACAGCCGGTAGCGCAGGGCGACCGCGCCGACCAGCGAGCCCAGGTTCAGGTTGAATACATAGCTGATGAAGGTGACCCGCATCACGGCCAACGCACGCAAGGTGTGACCGGTGTGGTGACGCCCCAGCAGGTCAAAGCTGCTGTACAGCGCCAGACTGAGCAAAGTCAGTGTGCTGGCGCCCAGCAAAAAAGCCGACGGATAGTGGGCAAGAGAGGCAAACACCTGGTCCCATTCCACGGCACGCGCCTGGGTGAGCAGCAGCCAGCCCAGCAGCAGGAAAAACCCCGCCACGGCGAACTTTTTCATGACACGCGACCTTCATTGACGCGGTCACTCACCGCCAGGGTGGTCAGTTTTTCGGCGGATGTCAGGCGCGGTGTATGGGCTGGCAGCCAGCCAAACCATGCCGGGTAGTGCCGCAGCAAATGGAATACGAAGAAGCTGCGCACGCGCAGCCACAGGCCGGACCCCGCGAGATCACTGGCCTGGACCTGTTTGCAACTGCTGCGCATCAATTGCTCCAGGTGTTCGCGCAGATGCTGGTTGAAGGCGCGGTCCTTGATGATGATATTGGCCTCCAGGTTGAAAGACAGACTCAGCGGGTCCAGGTTGCTGGAGCCCACGGTCGACCATTCGTCGTCGGTCAGCGCCACCTTGCCGTGCAGCGGGCGCTCGCAGTACTCGTAAATCTTGACGCCAGCACTCAGCAAATGGTGGTAGAGCAGACCTGCTGCCGTTTTGGCAATGGGCATGTCGGGCGCGCCCTGCAGGATCAGGCGCACGTCCGCGCCACGGCGCGCGGCCCGGCGCAGCTGCGCGAGCAATCGGTAGCCGGGGAAGAAGTAGGCGCAGGCGATGAAGACGCGGCTGCGTGCGCTGCGGATGGCAATGCGGTAGTGGCGCTCGATGTCGTTTTTGTGCTCGCGGTTGTCGCGCGTGACCAGAAGCGCTTCGCTGTCACCGGCCACCGGTGGTGGGTTATCGGCCTGCACCTTGGGTCCGCGTTCGAACAGGCGGCGGCGCTGGCTGGGCGGATTGCGCTGTCCGATCACCAGTTGGGTGCGAACAAATTGGCGAATGTGCGCCAACAGCGGTCCTTCAATTTCGACCGCGTAGTCCTGCTTGGCACCGGGTCCAAAATCTGCCAGGTGATCGGCCGCGTAGTTGATGCCGCCGACAAAGGCGCGGGTGCCGTCAATCACCACGATCTTGCGGTGCATGCGCCGAAACACGTTGGTGCGGTAGCCGCACAGCCGGGGGCTGGGGTCAAACACATGGACCCGCACACCGGCCTGCGTCAGCTCCGAGATGAAGGCGGGTGACAGATCGGGGGAGCCGTAGCCGTCCACGGTCACGTCAATTTGCACGCCGCGCCGTGCTGCCGTCAACAGCGCCGCCTGCAGGGCAAGGCCCACTTTGTCCTCAAACAGGATGAAAGTTTCCAGCAAAACTTCGCGCTGGGCGGCGGCAATGCAGGCAAACACCCGCGGAAAATAGGCATCGCCGTTTTCCAGCAGCGTGATGCGGTTGCCGCCCACCCAGTGCCGGTTCATAACGCGATCTTTGCCGCCAGCGGCGCGTGGTCCGACAGATGGGACCAGGGTTTGACCGGCAACACCACTGGCGCATGGCCGATGGCGTTGCGCACATAAATGCGGTCCAGCGACAGCAGGGGCCAGCGCGCCGGGAAGGTGCGGGCGGCCTTGCCCTGGGCCTGTACAAACACTTCGTGCAGACCGGCGCCTTGCGCCAATACCTGGTGGGCGCGGTGGCGCCAGTCATTGAAGTCGCCCGCCACAATCACCGGCGCACTGGCCGGTATGTCCTGGCGCACGGTCTCGCACAGCAGGTGCAATTGCCGGCGGCGGTGGGACTCGGTCAGCCCGAGGTGCACACAGATGGCGTGGACCGGGGGACCACGGCCGGGCATCTGCAGCACACAGTGCAGCAGGCCGCGCCCTTCGGTTCCGTGGATGGACACGTCGCGGTTGTGGAAACGGACAATCGGAAACTTGGACAGCACCGCATTGCCATGGTGGCCGTTGGGGTAGACCGCGTTGCGGCCGTAAGCGAACTGCGGCCAGAGGCTGTCGGCCAGAAACTCGTAATGGGGCATCTCCGGGTAACCGATCACCCAGCGCGCGTTCCAGGCGTGCGTGCCGGTCACCTCCTGCAGGAACACGACTTCGGCACCCACGGCGCGGATCGCTTCGCGCAGCTCGGGCAGCATGAATTTGCGGTTGAAAAAGGTGAACCCCTTGTGGATGTTGACCGTGAGCACCGTGATGGACAGCCCCAGAGACGCCTCTGCCACCGTTTCCTGGCCGACAACTGCACTGACTTTCGCAAAGGCTTCGGGCGAGGGCATGGAGCGGCCGTCAATAGAGCAAAAACAAGCCCGGAGCTTGCGCCCTATCGCTCCCAAGCGTGAGGCTTTTGTCAAGCGCTGGCCGAAGAGGGTGCGATACTTGCGGGCCTATGACACACCCTCTGCCCTGCGATCCCCTGGCCTTTCGTGAGGCCACACCCGACGACGCGGCCGTGGTGGCCGACCTGGTCAATAGCGCCTACCGGGGTGACAGCAGCCGCCAGGGCTGGACCACCGAGGCCGATTTGCTGCAGGGCGCGCGCACCCATGCCGACGAAGTGCGGGGGCTGATCCTGGCGCCCCGCTC
The DNA here is from genome assembly GCA_001770935.1 of Burkholderiales bacterium RIFCSPLOWO2_12_FULL_61_40. Lineage (GTDB taxonomy): Bacteria > Pseudomonadota > Gammaproteobacteria > Burkholderiales > Burkholderiaceae_C > Allorhodoferax. Next base: position 67,093 of record MESI01000094.1, read on the forward strand.
GGTGGTTTTTTTGTGCGTGCAAACCCCAGGGCAAGACATCATTGGCTGCGTACACCTGGAACACAAGCGGGACGCCGCCTACCTGGGCATGTTTGTGGTGCGCCCCGGCCTGCAAGGTGGCGGTATTGGCAAGCAATTCATGCACCGTGCCGAGCAACGGGCACAGCAGCTGTGGGGGGTCAAAAAAATCTGGATGACGGTGATCTCCGTGCGCCATGAGCTGATTGCCTTCTACCAACGCCGTGGTTACCAACGCACGGGCCGCTTCCAACCTTTCCCGTCCAACAATGGCAAAGAAACCATGCTGGTGGAGAACCTGCAGTTTGAGGAACTGGAAAAGGTTTTGCCGTAGCCTGATGTCCGTGGCGCTGGCTGACCGGCGCCACATCTGACGGCCACCGCGCCCACGTTGACCCGCGCATGCTCAGCGGCGAGGGCTGGACCCCCATTGTTTACACCCCAAGCGCTACGACGAACTGCTTCAGGCGCATGACGGGAGCGCGGCGCTGTGAGCATCCAGCGCGCGCTTGACCATGTAATATGCCTCTGGCCCTTATGGGGTAAGCGCAGATAGCTATTGATTTGATAGCAAGAGATCTGTAGCCTCTTCCATTTTCGTGGGCCCACACGGCGCTGCTATGCTGTCCCACAATGACCGCAACCTGCCACTGAAGGTCAGAAGCTGTCGCGGATGAATTCGTATTCCTTTTGCATTTCGGTGACTGCGGTGGAGCCTACGAATTCCGCCAGTTTCTTGCCCACCAGGGGAAGACTGCTCTCAAACGTCATGGTGATGTCGTTGACGCAGCCTTTGGCATCGCCCGAGAGAAACAGTTTGCCGGTGATGGTGACAGGCACCCCTTTGAGGGTGAGCTGGAGTTCGCCCGTGTAACCTTTGGCGGCGCTGCCGGTCCAGTGTTCTTCCTGGGTGGCCAGATTCCATTCGCCCATGAATTTTTTGAGCAAGGACGGCGCATCCACCGGCACTTCACGGCTCATGTGCATGTCCATGGAAGTCTTGGTGAGCTTGCAGGTGTCGATCTGGATGTTGCGTGCACCCAAAGCGGCAAACCGGTTGGCGATCAGGGCCTTGTCGCCGAAACTTTTGAAGACGGTTTCCACGCCTTGTGTGTATACGTGTTTTGCTTTGACTTCCATGGGGTCTCCTGTTGTTTTATGGCTTGGGGTTATTGCAATACGGCGGCGGGTGCCGGTGAACGGCGGGGGGCGCGTTTTGGGGTGACCACTGCCGGGCCGGCGGCCTTGGACTTGGGTTGGGCCGGGACTTTGGCTTTGGCTCTGGGTTTTGTGGCCGGTCGGGCCGGGGCTTTGTCGGCCGCCAGAGACTTGAGCTCCGCAAAGGCTTCACCCACGTACCGGGCCAGCACGTCGATGTCGGGCATGGCGTTGCGGCAGCCCAGAATGCCGAAATCGAGCCGCCCGCCCTGGCTGCACAGGGTGATGTTCAGCGCCTGTCCATCCATCAGAATGGACATGGGGTAGGAGCCGATGACCTTGGCGCCCATCAGGTACAGCGTTTCGCGCGGTCCCGGCACATTGGACAGCACCAGGTTGGCCGGGGGCTTGACGTAGTCCGACAAATGGAAGTGGTTGATCAGGGCGGCGGCACCCTGCGCCACCACGGCCAGGGTCTGCACCGCACTGCGCGTGAGCGCCGCCATGTCGCGTTTGGCGGCCGCCGCCGAGCGCCCGATGGCGGACATGCGCTCCAGCGGGTCATCCACATCGGTGCACAGGTTGACGGCGATGTAGGTGATCTGGTTGCCCTGCTTGCTTGCTCCCTGCACCTGGATGGACACCGGCACCGTGGCCGTCAGGGGGAGCCCGGGCGTCTGGCCTTTTTCGGCCAGGTAGCGGCGCAGGGCGGTGGCGCAGATTGCCAGGAACATGTCGTTGACCGTGTGCCCCAGGATGCTGCCGATGTCCTTGGCCTCGGCCAGTGGCAGGCTGTGCACCGCAAAGCGGCGCGATGCGGTGATGTGGCCGTTGAACACCGTCTTGGAGGTCTTGAAGGCCAACGCCGCCTCGGTTTTACCCGGCATGGTCAGCGCCTTGAAAGCCTGCGGCAAGGAGCGCAAAGGCCCCATCAGGCTTTTGGCGGTTTGGATGGCGCCATCGGTCATGGACCGTTTGAGCCGGGCACGTTTTTCGATTTCCTCGACCGACCACAGTGCCCGCATGCCCTGGTCGTCGGGGGTGCGCGACAGGCTGTGGTCCATCAGCCGCATGCCGCCCACCCCGTCCACCAGCGCGTGGTGGATCTTGGTGTAAATGCCGAACCGGTTGCCCTCCAGGCCTTCGATCAGGTACATCTCCCACAGCGGGCGGGTGCGGTCCAGCAAACGGCCATGCAAGCGGGACACCAGTTTCATCAGCGCATCCATATGGCCGGGCGCGGGCAAGGCCGAATGGCGCAGGTGGAAGTCGATGTCGAAATTGTTGTCGGGAATCCAGGTGGGCAGGGCAAAGGGCAGGCCCTTGGGGTTGAGCTTGAGGTTGAAGGGGGCACCGGCGGGAATGGCCTCCAGCCGGGCCTTCAGGTCCGCCACAAACGCGCCCTGGTAGCCCGCCGGAATCTCAAAAATCTGCAGACCGCCCACATGCGAGGGGGCCTCGGGAGTCTCCATCTGGAGAAAGGCAATATCCAGGGGACTCAATCTGCGTGCCATAAAAATTCCTCGTTCACATGCGGGAGATCAAGTATCTCACCGCGCAGCCCAAGCGCGCCAGCGCGGCCACAGCAGATTTAGAGTGAGCCCTCCCATTACCAGCGCCGCAGCGCCCAGCTTCCAGCCGGGCAAACCCTCCCCCAGCCACAGGGCCGCGCCGCCCATGCCAAACAAGGGCACCAGCAGCGCCATGGGCGTGACGGTGGCGGCAGGGTAACGCGCCAGCAGCCAGCCCCAGGCGGCATAACCAAACAGCGAGTTGCCCCAGGCCTGCCAGGCCACGGCGGCCCAGGTGAAGAGGTCGGCCTCGCGCAGGCCCGCCTGCACCGGCCCCCAGCCTTCCACCAGCACGGACAGAATAGCCAAGGGCGGCACCGCGAATAGGCTGGACCACACCACATAGGCCACCATGTTCACCCGCCCGGCCTGGCGGGACACCATGTTGCCGCCGGCCCAAGACAGGGCGGCCAGCAGGATCAGGCCCAGGCCCAGCAGCGTGGTGCTGCCGTCGGTGTGCAGCACGATGATGCCGATACCCGCCGTGGCCAGCGCCAGCGCCACCCACTGCACGCCTTGCAGGCGTTCGCCCGACACCCGCATGGACAGACCGATGGTGAAAAACACCTGGATCTGGATCACCAGCGAGGCCAGCCCCGGCGAAATGTGGCCGTTCATGGCCACAAACAGCAGACCAAACTGGCCCAGGCCAATCAGCAGCCCGTAGGCTGCCAGGTTGCGCCACGGCACTTGCGGGCGCGGCAGGAAAAAGATGGCCGGCAGCACGGCCACGGTGAAGCGCAGGGTGGCGAACAACAGCGGCGGCATGTGGCCCAGCGCCAGCTTGATGACGACGAAGTTGGTGCCCCAGACGGCCACCACGGCCAGAGCGAGTAGGAAGTGTTTGAGGGGAAGGGAGCTTTGCATGGACCTATTGTCGTCCGCCCGCCACCCGAGTCGTATGTCCGACTGCTTTGGCCCTGCTGAACAACCCGTAGGGCTACGACACCTTGTGGGCCAGCAGCGGCCTGGGTGCCTCGGGCTGGCGGTCCAGCTTGAAGGTGCTGACGGCCTGCGCCAGGCGCACCGCCTGGTCTTTCAGGGCTTCAGCCGCCGCCGCACTTTCTTCCACCAGCGCCGAGTTTTGCTGCGTCATCTGGTCCAGTGCGGCGATGGAGGTGTTGATCTGGCGGATGCCCGTGCTCTGGCTGGAGGCCGCCGCCGTGATCTCGCCAATGGTGTCGTTCACATTTTTCACCGAACCCACAATGTCCTTCATGGTGTTGCCGGCGTCGTCCACCAGCCGGGCGCCGCGCTCCACCCGTTCCACGCTGGCCCCAATCAGGCTCTTGATCTCGCGCGCCGCCTCGGCCGAACGTCCGGCCAGGGAGCGCACTTCGCTGGCCACCACGGCAAACCCGCGCCCCTGTTCGCCCGCCCGTGCGGCTTCCACCGCTGCGTTCAGGGCCAGGATATTGGTCTGGAACGCAATGCCGTCGATAACGCCGATGATGTCGGCGATCTTCTTGGAGCTGGTGTTGATCTCGTCCATGGTGCTCACCACCTCGGCCACCACCACGCCGCCGCGTGCCGCCACGGTGGCCGCCGTCGATGCCAGTTGGTTGGCCTGCCTGGCCGATTCGGCGCTGCGCATCACGCTGCTGGTCAGCTGCTCCATGGACTGGGCGGTTTCCTGCAGGCTGCTGGCGGTTTCTTCGGTGCGGTGGCTCAGGTCCTGGTTGCCCACGGCCACCTCGCCGCTGGCCATCTGGATGGAGTCTGCGGCCTCGCGTATGCCGCCCACCAGGCTGCGCAAGCGCTCCTGCATGGCGCGGATGGCTTCCAGCAGCCGCCCGGTCTCGTCGTGTATGCGCACTTCGATGTCGGACGACAAGTCGCCATGGGCAATGCGTTCGGCCACCACCACGGCGCGGCCAATGGGCTGGGTGACGCTGGTGGTGATGCTCCAGCCAATGGCGCCGCCCAGGGCCAGGGCAAACACCACCAGCAAGACCGCAGCCACCTGGGTTCGGCGCTCCAAGGTTGCCATGGCGGCATTGGCCTCTTCGGTGAGCTGGTGCTGCAGGGCCACCAGTTCCTCCACCTTCTGGCGCATCTTGGCCTCTTCCGGGCGGACGTTGTTGATCAGGGTCAGCACGGCCGCTTCGGTTTCCCGGTTGGAGCCTTGCTGGATGGATTCCCGGATGGCGGGCAGGGCCACCGCGGCGGCGGCCGTCACCTCCGCCAGCAAGGCCCGTTCGCGCTCGCTGGAGTGGGTTGCCGACAGCAGCGCGCTGAGCTTTTTCTCGGTGTTCAGGTACCGTTCTTCCGCAGCCTTGGCGGCGGCGACTTCGGCCTCGGCCTGCTTGCCGTCCAGGTCCGTCTCCAGGTTGGCAAACAGGGCGACCGAGCGGGTCTGGATCGCCAGGTTGTCGATGCTGCCCATCAAGGCGTTGGCCACCCCGGTCTTGACGTTGTTGACCTCGACAATGGTTTGCACCTGCCGCTTGAGTGTCTGCACGGAGTAGGCGCCCATGGCCGCCACGGCCACCAGCAGGAGCAGGATGCTGGCAAACCCGAAGGTCAGGCGCTTGGCCAGGGACATGGAGCGAAGGGTGTGAAAGAGCATGTGGGCCTGCTTTGCTGTGTGAAGGGGCGGATGGATCGCCCAGCCGCTGACACGCCAAGTGTCTGGATCCGCTTAATCTCCGTCAAGAGCGATTACCCCCGAAGCAGGCTTGAATGTCAGTGGCACGTCAGAAATACCTGTGCCAAGCGCCCCGGGGCCGTGCCGATTACCATCGTCTTCCTATGTCCCGAACTCTCCCGTATACCGCCCCATGCTCGAAATAAACGGCCTGTCCCGCACTTTCAAGGGCCGCCGGGTGCTGGGCGACCTTGCGCTGCGCCTGCACAGCGGCGAGTACGTGGCCATTGTGGGTGCGTCGGGCGTGGGCAAGTCCACGCTGCTCAACTTGGTGGCCGGGCTGGACCGCCCGGACCACGGAAGCCTGGTGCTGGACGGTGTGGACTACGCGCAACTGGACGAGGACGCCCTCACCCGGCTGCGCCGCGACCAACTGGGGTTTGTGTTCCAGGCCTTTCATGTGCTGCCCCACCTCACGGTGCTGCACAACGTGGCGCTGCCGCTGTGGCTGCAGGGCGTGAATGGCCCCGCCGCCGATGGCCCCGCGCAGCAACTGCTGGACGCCGTGGGCCTGGGCGAGCGCGCCGCCAGTTGGCCGCGTGAATTGTCCGGGGGCGAGATGCAGCGCGTGGCCATTGCGCGGGCGCTGGTGCACCGCCCGCGCCTGGTGCTGGCCGACGAGCCCACCGGCAACCTGGACCCGGCCAACGGCGCCAAGGTGCTGGCCCTCTTGGCCCAACGCATCCGGGAGGCCGGCGCCATGGGTATTTTGGTCACCCATTCGCTGGAGGCCGCCGCCACGGCCGACCGGGTGCTGCGCCTGAGCGCCAGCGGATTGGAAGACATCACCGGGCAACGGCCGTGAGGCTGCTTCCCGTGCTGGCCCCGGTGTTTCTGGGCGCGCTGGCCCGCCGACGCATGGCGACCCTGTTTTCGCTGCTGGCCATTGTGCTGGGTGTGGCGCTGGGCATGGCGGTGCAGGCGGTGCACGAAGCCGCCCTGAGCGAGTTCGGCCGGGGCCTGCGCACCCTGGCCGGTGCGGCCGATCTGCAGGTGCTGGGCGGGCGCGGCGGCTTTGATGAAAACCTGTACGCCCTGCTGGCAAGCCGTGCCGAGGTGCAAGAGGCCAGCCCGGTGCTGGAGCTGGAGGTGCAGCAGCTGGGCTCCAGCCATACGCTGCAACTGCTGGGGGTGGATGTGTTTGCGCTGGCCCGCGTGGCGCCGGCGCTCTTGCCCCGGCCGCTGTCGCCCCCTTCTTCTCCTTCTCCTTCGCCTTCGCCTTCGCCTTCGCCTTCTGCTCCCGCCCCTGCTCCCACAGACGCCAAACCTCCCGCGCGTTTTGCCACGCTGGCCGAAGACCAAGTGTTTCTCAGCACCGCGGCCCAGACCGCACTGCAGGTGCAGCCCGGTGCGCGCATCACGCTGCAGGCGGGCACCCAGAGCGTGGAGCTCACCGTGGCCGGGGACATTCCCGGTGCGCCGGACACGCAGCGCCTGGCCGTGATGGACATCGCCGCCGTGCAGACCGGCTTTGCCAAGCTGGGGCGCATCAGCCGCATCGATCTGCGCCTGGCCGAGGGGCTGGCACCGGCCGATGCCCAGGCCGCGCTGCAGCCGCTGCTGCCCGCCGGTGTGCTGGTGCAGGCGCCGCAGGCCGCGCAGGACCAGGCCGCCAACCTGTCCCGCGCCTACCGGGTCAACCTCACGCTGCTGGCGGCCATTGCGCTGCTCACGGGCGGCTTTCTGGTGTTTTCCGCGCAGGCGCTCTCGGTGGTGCGGCGGCGCACCGAGTTTGCGTTTTTACGGGCGCTGGGCCTGTCCCGGCGCAGCCTGTTTGCCTGGCTGCTGGCCGAAGGTGCGTTGGTGGGGCTGGCCGGTGGGGTGCTGGGGGTGATTGCGGGCCACGGCCTGGCCTGGGGCGCGCTGGCCCTGCTGGGGGGCGACCTGGGGGCGGGGTATTTCTCTGGTCTGGCGCCGCGCCTGCAGTTTCACCCAGGGATGACTGCCGCCTATGTGGGCCTGGGGTGGCTGGCTGGCGTGGCCGGTGCCTGGGTGCCCGCCCGCGAGGCCGCCACCGTGGCCCCCGCGCAGGCGCTCAAAGCCGGTGACGACGCGGCCCTGTTGGGTGGGAAGGGCCGCCCCTGGCTGGGTGTGGCCGTGCTGGGGATAGGGGCAGCGGCCTGTGCCATTCCGGCGGTACAGGGCTTGCCGGTGGGCGGCTATCTGGCCGTGGCCTGTCTGCTGGGCGGCGGCGTGCTGCTGCTGCCTCTGTGGGCGGCCACGCTGGCGCGCCTGTTGCCAGAGCGTGGCCCGGTGGCGTTGCGCCTGGCGGCAGCGCGCCTGCAGGCCGCGCCGGGCCATGCCGTGGTGGCGGCCGCCGGGGTGTTGACCAGCGTGGCGCTGGCGGCGGCCATGGCCATCATGGTGGCTTCGTTCCGCGATTCGGTGGACCAGTGGTTGAACCAGATTTTGCCGGCCGACCTGTACCTGCGCCCGGCGCAGGCCCGCAGCAGCGGCACGCTGGATACCGCCTTGCAAGCCCGCATTGCTGCGGTGCCGGGTGTGGCGCGCAGCGATTTCGCCCGCTTCGAGAGCCTGCGCCTGGTTCCCGGCCAAGCGCCCGTGGCCTTGCTGGCCCGGCGCATCTCCGCCAGCGGCGGCGGGCTTCCGCTGGTGGGGGCGGCGCGGCCCGTGGCGGGGCCCGCCATCTGGATCTCCGAGGCCATGCAAGACCTGTACGGCTGGAAGCCCGGCCAGCGCGTGGACATTCCGCTGGCAGGGCGGCCGGTGGCGGTGCAGGTGGCCGGTATCTGGCGTGACTACGCGCGCCAGACCGGCGCCATTGCCATGGACCTGGACGATTACCGCCGCCTGAGCGGGGATCTGTTGGCCAACGACGTGGCCATCCACCTGGCCCCCGGCGCCGTGGCCACCCAGGTGGCGGCGGCGCTGAAGGCGGTGGCCTCGCCCGGCGTGCTGGAAGTGGCCCACCCCGGCCAGATACGCGCCCTCAGCCTGAAGATTTTTGACCGCACCTTTGCCGTGACCTATGTGCTGGAGGCCGTGGCGGTGGCCATCGGCCTGGCGGGCGTGGCCGCCAGCTTTGCGGCGCTGGCCTCGGCGCGCAAACGCGAGTTCGGCATGCTGCGCCACCTGGGCCTGACGCGCCGCCAGATCGCCAGCATGCTGGCGATGGAAGGCGCACTGGCCGCCGCCGTGGGCGTGGTGGCTGGGCTGCTGGCAGGCGGGGCCATTGGCCTGGTGCTGATCGAGGTGGTCAACCGGCAAAGCTTCCACTGGAGCATGGACCTGCATGTGCCCTGGGGCTCGCTGGCCCTGTTCGCTGCGGCGCTGGTGGCGCTGGCCGCCCTGGCGGCGGTGCTCGCCGGGGCGCAGGCCATGCGCCAGGACGCCGTGCTGGCCGTGCGGGAGGACTGGTGATGGACCGCCGTGACTTTGTGCTGGCCCTGGGCGGCCTCACTGGGCTACCGTCGCAGGCGGGGCAGGTGGAGCAGGCATATCAGGCATCGCAGGCGGGGCAGGCAGGCCAAGTGGCCGGGGATTCCGCAACGGGTTCGGCCCCGGTCTTTGCGCCGGTGCTGCCTGGGCGCACGCTGGTGTTTCCCGCCGACCACGGCGCCCACCCCGATTTCCGCACCGAATGGTGGTATGCCACCGGCTGGCTGCGTTTGCCGGACGGCAGCCCGCTGGGCTTTCAGACCACGTTTTTCCGCGTGCGCACCGGCGTGGGGGAGGCCAGCGCCAGCGCCTTTGCCCCGCGCCAAATCGTGCTGGCCCACGCCGCCATTGCCGACCCGGCGCTGGGCCATTTGCGCCACGACCAGCGCTCGGCCCGCGTGGGCTTTGGCCGCGCGGGCTTTGACGCCGGGGACACCCAGGTCTGGCTAGGCGACTGGCGCCTGGAGCGGCGCGATGGTGCCTACCGGGCGCAGGTGCGCAGCAGCAGCTTTGCCTACGCCCTGAACCTGGTGCCCGCCGGGCCACCGATGCTTAATGGGCGCGCCGGCTTCAGCGCCAAGGCGCCCGACCCGCGCCACGCCAGCTACTACTACAGCCGCCCGCAACTGCGGGTGGATGGCAGCGTCACCTTGGCCGGGCGCAGCTTGGCGGTCACCGGCCGGGCCTGGCTGGACCACGAATGGTCCAGCGAACTCCTGCCCGCCAGTGCGCAGGGCTGGGACTGGATCGGCATCAACCTGGACGACGGCAGCGCGCTGATGGCCTTTCGCCTGCGCGGCCAGCAAGGAGGCGCGCTGTGGTCCGCCGCCACGCTGTCGCCTCCCAACGGCGCCGCCCAGCGCACCCAGACCTTCCCGCCCGAGGCTGTGGCCTTTGAGCCCCTGGCCCACTGGCAATCGCCGCGCACCGGCATCCGTTACCCCGTGCAGTGGCGCGTGCGCGTCGGCCCGCGCGTGTTCACGCTGCAGGTGCTGATGCCCGACCAGGAGCTCGATAGCCGCCTCTCCACCGGCGCCATTTACTGGGAAGGCGCGGTGCGGTTGCTGGAAGGCGGAAAAGAGGTCGGGCGCGGGTACCTGGAGATGACGGGGTACGGGGAGAAGATTCGGCTGGGGTGAGGGGGCGGGAGGCGCCGGGATGGAATATCAATCGGCGCTGACATCTAGTACTTTGGGTTGGATGGAGAGGTTCAAGCCCTTGTCCCATTCAGCTAGCATTACCGCCCCAACATCCCGGAATGACTCGTTGCTCTGCATGTAGAGCGTTGCTTCATTGATCGCGTACAGCACGCCTTGCGCAACTTCCCCCAGCAGCTCCCTTGCGCGTGCATCCGTGATGTTGCATTGGGTGCGCGCAAAAGCCATGAGCGTCTTGGCGCTTGGCCAGCGCTTCGTGCCGCCAAGGGTCAGGGCGAGGATGTCCGATGGGTTGTACGCGGTCGTGGTCACAAGGTCGTAGATGGGTGACAGCCGAACGGTGCTTTCCGTGTTGTCATACAGAACCCCAAAATTCTTCAAATGGGCATCTCCATTTTTCAGGGCGCACGACAAGGCCAGCGCCTGGAAAAAACTCTCAAGGGCAGGGCGCACCTGTTGTGGCGATACAAAGTCTTTGATGCGTTTTGTAATGCCCTCGTAAGAGCCATCGTATTTCTGACTTGCGGTTTTGCCATTGAGTACGCAAAAATCTTCAAAACCAAGGTAGTCATCATTTTTCAGGTCGAAACGTTCCACGACCAAAAACTTAGCGCCTTTGGACAGCTCAAAATTCGGAACCTCCAGCTTGGCGTGCATTGCGGCTCGCATACAGAAATATTCGTTTTCAGCCAGTCGGGGGTATTCGTCAGTCCATGCCTTGACGATATGCGTGGCTCCGCGGTGCGTTACGTGGGTCAACGCGTCACCGCCGCGCTTGATGTCGCGCACCATGACTTTAGGCATCGCTCCCGAGATGCCAGAATGAACCGCATAGCGGCTCAATAGGCTTTCAAACAGACCTTCTGCGCCATCGTGGGCCAGAAGGTCGGTCAGATTCTCGGTGGGAACATCCGCAATGCCTTCGCCCGGCATGGCGAAACGCAGCCTGCCAATTTGTGATTTGCCGACGATCTTGAGCAAGGCCAGCGCGTCAAAATTCGGGATCACCTTGCTGAATTCTTTGCGCAGGCGGTCGGCCAGCGCACCCTCTGGCAGATTCATGTCAAAGACAGGGTGCAGCGTCTTGTAATCCGATGTGTAGTGCTCACGCGCGACGGGCATGCTTAAGGACACAGCGGACTGGGGCGGGCATTGCTCGTCATACCCGAAGTGGTATTTGTTCGGGTCTGATTCCGGCTTGAACAAGCTGCCCGCAAGCTGCTGACCCACATAGACTTTAAGCATGGTGTTGCTCCCTCATAAGCTGCTGCAACGTGGGGCGTTTTGTCTTCTCTTGCGCGAGAAGTTCCAGCCCAAGCGCCGCGCAGAGGGACAGTATTTTTCTGATGCCAATCTCTGGCACGGTTCCGTTTTCGATGCCTGAGATCGTGGCGCGACTCATCCCCAATTGCGCCCCCAAGCTCCCTTGCGAGAGCTTCCTGCTCTTGCGGGCTTTGCAGATCAGTTGGCCTATTTCATTCAAGTCCATTGTGCATCCTGTACAGTGCAAATTATTTATAAAGTATATATTTGCATTGTATTTGATGCATATAGATAGTCAAGTGCAACTACCCTCAAGTAGTGCTGCGCGCTTTGCAGGCGACCACCTGATTCGGCCGGGGTGAGGTGGCGAGGCGCTGGGATGGGAGATGGCGCTTGGTGTTGGGCCTGCTTTTGCTACTGAATTGATAGCTTCTTGCGCAATGTCCATGCGGGCCAGAGGCCGATTTGGCTATCAATTTTCGCGCAAAGCAGCGCGTGCATCAAACGATGGTCATGGTTGTCAACCAGGCTATTGCCAACAACGAAACCATCCGGTTCCGGTCGGGACGCCGCCATAGGGATAGGAACAGGAAAAAGTTGTAAGGGACAGGCGCGAAATGCACAGCAACTGCAGCATAAGTTGCGCCTTGCACGGCCAAAACCAAAGCCAGAAAGCTGGCGGCCAAATTGATGGGGGTGCCAATGCACACCACCACGCCAGCGGCGCACCACAAATTGCACCCATGTGCTGTTTTTAGCGCGACTCAAGATGGGCTACCGTCATACGTCCAGTGGCGTCCCGTTCGAATGGGTTTGCGCAGCGGTTTTGCTGGCGAGCACCTTGTCAATGGTCCGTCCGTCCATGTCGACGATTTCCAGGCGCCAGTTTTCCCACTCCACGGTGTCCGCCACTTTGGGCAATTTGCCGGTGAGCAGCATGATCATGCCGCTCAGCGTGTGGTAGCGCCCCCGGTCTTCCTCGGGAACGGTATCCAGGGAGAGCCGGTCTTTCAGCTCGGGAACCGGAATGTGTCCGTCCAGCAACCAGCTACCGTCATCACGTTGCACGGCCCAGGATGTTTCGGGGTCACGCGGGTGAAATTCACCGGTGATGGCCTCAATCAAATCCTGCAAGGTCACGATGCCCTGGATTTCGCCGTATTCGTCGATGACAAACGCCATGTGCACATCGGATGAGCGAAAATTTTCCAATAACTCCATGCCGGTAATGGTCTCGGGCACATACAGCGCCGTCTGCATGGGTTGGTTGGCAAGTTCATGGTCTTTTTCCTTCAAGGCCCGAGACAACCATTGCCGTGCGTTCAACACCCCGATCAAATCCCCCATCCCGCCCCGGACGACGGGAAATCGGGCATGGTCAGACTGCTCGATGATGGCCAGGTTCTCTTCGAAAGAGAGCGCGACATCCAGGCACTTCACATCGGCACGCGGCACCATGAGCGAGCCGATTTGGCGGTCATCCAGAAGAAACACATTGCGCACCATGGTGTGTTCATGCGAGTCGATCACCCCGGCACTGGTGCCTTCGGCCAGCACGGCATGAATTTCCGCTTCGGTCACCGCGTTGTTGCCGTTGTCTTTCACCCCCAGCAGGCGCAACAAAGTATGCGTGGACAGGGACAGCAGGCGCACAAAAGGCTTGGTTGCAATGGCCAAAAAATTGATCGGGCGGGCTACCAGCCGCGCCAGGGTTTCTGGATGGCTCTGGCCCAGACGTTTGGGCACCAGCTCGCCCACCACGATAGAAAAGTAGGTGATCACCACCACCACCAGGCCTGTTGCGGCGTAGTTGGCATAGGCTACGTCGGCGCCCAGTGCCAGCAGCCAGAGGCTCAGTGGTTGTGCCAGGGCGGCTTCACCAACAATACCGTTGAGCACGCCAATGGAGGTGATCCCGATCTGGATCGTGGACAAGAAACGCGTGGGGTCTTCCCCCAGCTTGATGGCCGCCTGGGCGCCGCTATCGCCCTCATCCATCAATTTTTGCAGCCGGGTTTTGCGCGCTGTCACGAGTGCAATCTCGGACATGGCAAACAGGCCATTGATCAGGATAAGGACGAAAAGTAAGGCTATTTCCATAGAGAGGGGCGCAATTTCCCCGAAGGTGTGGGCAGGGGGAGATTGTAGAGAGTCGCTCCACCTCCCCATCGGCTTGCAGCGCGGGCCGAAAGGCCGCGAAGATCAGGAACACCCCCAGCAGGCCAGAGACGGGCAGCAGATGGACGAGGCTGACCAGCAGCATGGTGGGGGGGCTTGCAAGCCGTCGCTGCATTCGAGGTGCGGCGTGGGACCGTTCTTTGATGTGCCCGGATCTCTAGCGGTATTGGACCGCAAGCGTCTTGGTCATGCCATCCCTGACCTCGCCGAGCCGGGTCCAGAATTTCTCCGCCATGTCCGCATGCTGTGCCATGAACTGGTTGCTGAACACCAGAAAATAATCCTTGGACGCCATGGGAATCGGCAATTTGACGATTCTGGCGTAGGCATGGGCTTCGATCAGTGCGTCGGTGTCGATGTCCTGCCCTGCAAACGCCGCAATGCGGGCCAACTGCAGCTTCTTGAGGTTGCTGTCCGTGGACTTGACCTCTTCCACCGCCAGTCCCATTTTGCGGATATCGCCGGCGATGGAGTAGCCCAGATTGGCGCCGATGGCCATCGTGGCATTTTTGATGGTCTTGCCATCGTATTCAACCGGGCTGTTGTCCAGCTTGTAGAGGTAGTAGGCCACCGCGCCGATGCGCCGACTGCCGTCGGGTTTGCCGTTTTTCATGGGGTACTGCCCCAGTTCAAGCCGCTCCTGGGCGTAAGACAGGCTGAATAGCGCATCCACACTGCCGTTTTTCAGCATGATTTGCCCCCGCTTGGTGGGCTGGCGCTGAAATTTGACGGTGATCCCAAGTTCATGGGCCACCCGGTTGATCAGGTCCACATAGATACCGGGGGGATGGGGTTGCTCAGGGCCATTTCCCATGGCAAAGGGGGGGAGCTCTTCGTCGGCGTAGGCAATGTGAATTTCCTGCGCATGGGCGGAAAACAAAAGGGCGCTGGCGCCAAAGGCAAGCAGCAGCAAAATACAGTGCAATGACTTTTTGATCATGGGTAGCATCCCTCTTCCCTGTGTTTGATCCGCCGATATGCTCCAACCCCGCTCAGAATACACCTTTGCGCTCGGAACGGGTGGTCAAGCTTCTGGCGTGGGCGACGGTCACATTTTCTAAACCAAAGGTGGCGGTGTTGGCCGTACCGCTGATGCCCTCGTTGAACATGGCTTGCATCGAACTAATCGCCTTCGTGGCGGACTGGGCCTGGAGTGTTCCAGAAACGGTGAGATCGCTATCGAGGCTGGCGACATCGCAGGCGGCACTGCCGATGTATTCCTTGCTGTGGTAGCTGGCGCTAACTTTGTCCGACCCCAAGGGTGCGCTGAGCACCAGAGTAACACTGGTGGAGCGTGGAGTTTCGCCGGTGTAAGACGTTTGGGTGCAGGTATTGGTGTAGGTGCCCAGCTTCTCCATAAAAGGATTGCCGGTGGTGTCATTGGTGGTTCCAGCGATCCGCTTGCGCGAGGCCGGATGCACCAGCAATTCAGTCACCGGTTTCTAGAAGTCCGGGCCTCTCCCGGCGCCGGGGAGAAACAGCAGTTGGGTGGGGTGGGACATGGTGGGTGACCTACAGACTGGACCAGGGCAAGACATCCACCCCTTCACGTGTGAATCGCGTATTGCCACCGTACACCAGGCCCGGATAGATGGCAGAAAAGCTGCCGCGTTCAGTGGCGTATTTCTGCCATTTTTTCAAATTGCCGAAAGCGTCGGATGCCACGCTGATGCCGGACTTGATCTCCACGGCGGCAATTTCATCGCCACGCTCCAGAATCAGGTCGACCTCGGTGCCGATGTTGTCCCGCCAGAAGTACAGCGGATCACGCACGCCCGTGTTGCAGCGGTTTTTACGGAATTCATTCACCACCATGGTCTCGAACAGCGCTCCACGCAAGGGGTGGTTTTGCATCTGTGCTTCATTCTGAATGCCCAGAAGTGCCGCAGCCAGCCCCGAGTCAGCCATGTACAGCTTGGGGCTCTTGGTCAGGCGTTTGCCAAAGTTGGCGAAATGGGGATGCACAAAATGCACCAGATAACAGGTCTCCAAAATGGACAGCCAGTGCTTGGCCGTCTTGTCGGACACGCCGACATCGCTGGCCAGCGACTGCATGTTGAGCAGTTGGCCTGTGCGCGCCGCGGTCAGCTTCAAAAAACGCTGGAAAGCACCCAGGTCTTGTATGGCCGCCAGTTGGCGCGCATCACGTTCGGCATAGGTCACGAGGTAGGCATGCAGCCATTCAAAAGGTTCCAGGGAACGGGCGTAAATGGCAGGGAAAAAGCCTTTCACCAGATGGCTGGCATAGTTGGCATCCAGCAGGTCGGCGCCCCGCAGTTCGGCAATGGACAAGGGCAGCAACTCCACCAGTGCGGTGCGCCCGGCCAGGCTTTGGGTCACCCCCGACAACAAGGATAGATTGTGCGAACCTGTCAGCACAAACAAACCCATGTGCCCCGAGGCATCCACGACACCTTGCATTTCGGAAAACAACTCGGGCGCGTTTTGCGCCTCGTCGATGACCGCGCCCGCAGGGAATTGGCGCAAAAAATCAGCAGGTTCGGCGCGGGCGAATTCGCGCTGGGCTGGGGACTCCAGCGAAACATAGGGCTTATGGGGAAGCAACTCGCGCACCAGCGTGGTCTTGCCGGACTGACGTGGCCCGGTCACCGTGACGATGGGAAAACCGTCAAGCAGTCGCAGAATACGGGGCGCAGCGTGGCGTGGGATCATTCTTTACAGTTTCGGAGTCTGGGTCCGGAATTGTAAAGAATTCTGGCGCGTCCGAACCTTCAGCCCACGCTGATGGGCCGCGCCCAAGGGCGTCATGCCATCAAACCAATTTCCACCGGACATGGGTGCTCCTTTGATGAGGGGGACGGATACACCCCCGATTTTGCGAGAACAGAAGTAAGCCCGAGTTGTCGATACGCACGGCGCCGCTCAGCGCAAGCGCATATCCGTTTCCAGCGTCTCCGGCGCACCCAGCGAGATGTGCTTGAAATCGGGGTGCAGGGGGTTGATTAGAAAATTGAGTTCTGCAGGAATCACCGCGCTGGGGACGGCCAGCACACAGCTGCGTGACTGTCGCAGCCACTCAGCCCCCAGGGTCTGCAAGGCTTCGCGGCCAGCGTGGGTGCGCCAGTCCCTTGGCAAGACAGTGGTGTCCAAGGTCTCCAGGCTGACGTTCTCGGGCAGATGGGCCGGTATCAACACATAGTGGGCACGCAAAGGTTCGTCTTGCACCAGCATCTCCAGCAGCGCCAAAGATCGGCTTTCAGCGGTATAGACCACCGACTGGCCCACCCGATTCCACCGACCGCCATACAGCCTGGCCCCTTCGCCAGAAAATGCCTGATCCGCAAAACGGCGCGTGGTGATGCGCCACACCGGGCGCGTTACGGCCACCATCAGGCAAATACGCCGTGTTCAATACGGCCCAAGGTGCCCACCACGGCCATGGAGCCTAACTCGGTATCCAAAAGTGACAGCGGGCTGCTGCCGCCCAAAGCCGCATTGGGGCTTTTAAGCCAGGCCAGGGCGGTTTGCTCGTCCTCAAACACCTCGACCGCGCGCTCAATCACTTGCGCCAGGCGCACCATTTTTCCCGACTCATCGGAGCTCAAAACGCCTTCTTTTTTGCGCCGTGCAAGCGTGCGTTCGGGAATGTCCAGCGCACGTGCCAACTCAGATTGGCCAATGCCCATCACCCGCACAGCAGCATCAACCGCACCGGCTGAAATGCCCAGGCGCACCAGTGCAATCCATTCCAGAACAGAGCGCGGCAGGGCGTGCAGCACAGGTTCGCCGCCCAACACCGATGCGGCGGACAAGCCTGTCACGGTTTCGCTGACATATGCTGCTGTATTCATAAAGATGCCCTTTTACGCCAATTGGCATAAAGTATAGGCAAAACTGGCTTGTTGGATGCGGAAAGGTCGATTCATGAGCCCTACCCCAGCACCCCCCGCATTTCCTCATTCCACGCAATCTCCCCCTCCTCGTACAAAATCCCTTTTTTCAGGATCATGTGGTGGATGCGGGCTTGGCCGCGTCGGCGCGCAGGTCCAGGTTTATTGTGAGCCTGGCCCCTCTCCTCGGCTGCTGGAAGGCGGCAAAGAGGTGGGGCGCGGCTACCTTGAGATGACGGGCTACGGGGAGAAGATTCGGCTGGGCTGAGGGGGGGGCTACAGTCCGGCCCAGGGCATGACGTCCACGCCGGGGCGCTAGGCCCCGGCGCATCCTTATTGCTTGGTCATAAAAACGCTAGAGAAATAAGCGCCCAATTGGTCGGACTCGCCTTTGGGGTTGATCAGAGCGTAAAGTTTGGAGCCCTGGAACAGGTAGCCCACGTTGGCAACCGTTCCCATGGCCGGGAGGGTGATGCTTCCTTTGGAGAGGGTCAAGCTTTCCAAGCGAAAGGCGGCCGTGCTGGCGGTGCCGGTGATGGTGTTGCCTCCCCCAATGGCTTTTATGATGTCGATCACTTTGGTGCCGGAAAGGGCGGTGAGGGTTCCCGACACGGTGATGTCAGTGTCCAGGCTGGCAGCATCGCAGGTGTCGCTGCCGATGTACTCCTGGTCGTGGTAGTTGGCGGCGACTTTGCTGGAGCCGGTGGGCGCGCTGAGCACCAGGGTCACGTTGGTTGAGCTCGGTGTTCCGCCGGGATAAGACGTTTTTGTGCAGCCACTGGCGTAGGTGCCCACCTTGGATACAAAAGGATTGCCGGTGGTGTCATTGGCGTCCCCAGCGGCGTCCCCGCCGCCGCCGCAGCCCAGAAGTGCGGCGGATGTGGCCAGCATCAGGCCGAGTGATTTGAAAGCAATGGTCGTTGTCATGAAAAATTATTCTTGGAAAACCGTGCATCGGTCGTGCAATCGGCCTTCCTCCCTACGTGGTGAAAAATGGCAGTGGCTTCGCGTGCCACTGCGAGTAAATGGTGTATGGATGTGGCTATGTTTTTGACCTCGGTGCCACGCGTGCCCCGAACTCCGGCATGGATCCTCCCGTCTTGTGTGATTTTTTAATGGGGGCTACTGTAACCGAACGGGGTGCTCTGCGAATTGCGGTGGCGGCGCAGACGGCGCGCACAAGCCATATGCACAAATCATATGCACAAATGGAATGTTTTATTTTTTAGAAAATACAGCTTAAATATGCCTATTTCTGCATAGCTTATAGCGTAGCAAGCTATGAAATATGTAGCGTTTTACAGGTCTTTAATCCGCTTTGAAGTGCGCTTAACGCACAACACAAGCAAGCACCCTAGCCCAGCATTCCCAGCATTTCCCCATTCCACGCAATCTCCCCCTCCTCGTACAAAATCCCTTTTTTCAGGATCATGTGGTGGATGCGGGCTTCGCGGGACAGGGGTTTGCCGTGCAGGAAGTCGTGCTGCTCGATCTCCCGGTAGTGGGCCAGCCGCTCGCGGTGCAGGGCGATGCGGCGCAGCAGTTCGCCGCGCAGGTCGAGCTCGCCCAGGGCGGCGTCGGCGCGCAGTTTCACCATGAATTCGTCGCGCAGGTCCATGGGCGGGGAGGGTTCGCTGGCCCAGCGGGCCAGCTCGGCGCGGCCGGCGTCCAGCACGCGGTATTCGCGCTTGCGGGTCTTGCCGGCGTCGGGCGCGCTGCTGGACTCGATCCAACCCGCCGCTTCCATGCGCGCCAGTTCGCGGTAAATCTGCTGGTGCGTGGCGTGCCAAAAGTAACCGATGGACTTGTCAAAGCGGCGCGCCAGGTCGTAGCCGGAGGACGATTTTTCGATCAGTGAGGTGAGGACGGCGTGGGACAGCGACATGCGGGAAGTCTAAGCGCAGCGTTCAAACTATGCAACCAGTTGCATAAATTCCCAACTCCTCCTAAACTATTGCAACTGGTTGCATAGTTGCGCCGTTTTTCCTCCCGGAACTTAACCCCAAGGACACACCCATGACCACCTACCCCCACATGCTGGCCCCGCTCGACCTGGGCTTTACCACCCTCAAAAACCGCGTGCTCATGGGCTCCATGCACGTGGGGCTGGAAGAGGCCAAAGACGGTTTTGCGCGCATGGCCGCGTTTTACGCCGAGCGCGCAGCGGGCGGTGTGGGCCTGATCGTGACCGGCGGCATTGCCCCCAACGACCGCGGCCGCCCCATGCCCGGCGGCGCCCGCATGACCACGCAAGAAGAGGCCGACAAACACAAAGTGGTGACGCAGGCCGTGCACGACGCGGGCGGCAAGATCGCCATGCAGATCCTGCACTTTGGCCGCTACGCCTACCACCCCGAGCTGGTGGCGCCCAGCGCCCTGAAGGCGCCCATCAACCCCTTTCGCCCCCACGCGCTCACCCACGAGGAGGTAGAGCAGACCATTGAGGACTACGCCCACGCGGCGGCTCTGGCCCAAAGCGCGGGGTACGACGGTGTGGAGATCATGGGTTCCGAGGGCTACCTCATCAACGAATTCATCGCCGCGCAAACCAACCACCGCGACGACGCCTGGGGCGGTAGTTACGAAAACCGCATCCGTTTTCCGCTGGAAATCGTGCGCCGCACGCGGGAGCGGGTGGGGGCCAACTTCATCATCATCTTCCGCCTGTCCATGCTGGACCTGGTGGAAGGCGGCTCCACACTCGACGAGGTGGTGCAACTGGCCCAGGCGCTGGAGCTTGCTGGCGTCACCATCCTGAACACCGGCATCGGTTGGCACGAGGCGCGCATTCCCACCATCGCCACCAAGGTGCCACGCGCCGCCTTCGCCTGGGTAACGCAGCAGCTCAAGGGCAAGGTGGGTATTCCGCTGGTCGCCACCAACCGCATCAACACCCCCGAGGTGGCCGAACAGGTGCTGGCCGACGGCCTGTGCGACATGGTGTCCATGGCGCGCCCCTTTCTGGCGGACCCGCTGTTCATCCAAAAAGCCGCGCAGGGCAAGGCCGACGAGATCAACACCTGCATCGGCTGCAACCAGGCCTGCCTGGACCACACCTTTGGCGGCAAGATCACCTCCTGCCTGGTGAACCCGCGCGCCTGCCACGAGACCCTGCTCAACGTGGTGCCCGCCACGACCCGGGGCCGCGTGGCGGTGGTGGGTGCGGGCCCGGCCGGCCTGGCCTTTGCCACCACGGCCGCCCAGCGCGGTTTTGAGGTCACGCTGTTCGACGCGGCCAGCGAGATTGGCGGCCAGTTCAACATCGCCAAACAGGTGCCGGGCAAGGAAGAGTTTTATGAAACCCTGCGCTTCTTCGGCCGCCAGATTGCCATCCATGGCGTGAAGCTGGAACTGAACCGCCGCGTCACTGCCCAGGAATTGGCCGCCGGCAACTTTGCGCATGTGGTGCTGGCCACGGGCGTGACGCCGCGCCTGCCCGAGATCGAAGGCATCACCCACCCCAAGGTGGTGGGCTACCTGGACGTGCTGCGCGACAAGTGCGCGGTGGGCAACACCGTGGCGCTGATCGGCGCGGGCGGCATCGGGTTTGACGTGGCCGAATTCCTGCTGCACCACGGCACCAGCCCCAGCCCCAGCCAGGACCCGGCCAAGTTCTTCGCCGAATGGGGCGTGGACACCGCCTATGCCGCGCGCGGCGGCCTGCAGGCCCCGGTGATCGAACCCAGCCCACGCAAGGTCTACCTGCTGCAACGCAAGGTCAGCAAAGTGGGCGACGGCCTGGGCAAGACCACGGGCTGGATCCACCGCACTTCGCTCAAAAACCGCCAGGTCGAAATGATCGCCGGTGTCACCTACCGCAAGGTGGACGACGCGGGCCTGCACATCACCGTGGGTGATAAGGAAATGACCATCCCCGCCGACACCGTGGTGGTCTGCGCCGGGCAAGACCCGCAGCGCGAATTGCAGGCCGAACTGCTGGCCGCTGGCTGCAATGTGCACCTGATTGGCGGCGCCGACAAGGCCGCCGAGCTGGACGCCAAACGCGCTATCAAGCAGGGCACCGAACTGGCGGTGGCGCTGGAAATCTCGGGCGACAAAGCCCCCGCCAAAGACGCTGCCACCCCCAGCCACGGCCTGCAGCCCGCCGTGGCGGCATCGGTCAAACAGTGGCACCGCATGGTGGCCCAGGGCGATCTGAGCGAGCTGGGCAGCATCCTGCATCCCAAGGCCGTGTTCCGCTCGCCTATGGCGCACACACCCTACGCCAGCGCGCAGGCGGTGCAGCTGATTTTGGGCACGGTGGCCAAGGTGTTTGAAGACTTCACCTACCACCGCGAACTGGCCAGTGCCGACGGCCTGAGCGTGGTGCTGGAATTCTCCGCCCATGTGGACGGCAAGGCGCTCAAGGGCATCGACATGGTCCAGTTCGATACCGAGGGCAAAATTGTCGAGTTCGAGGTGATGGTGCGCCCCCTGAGCGGCCTGCAAGCCCTGGGCGACGAAATGGGCAAACGCCTAGCCCCCTACCTGTCGGCCTACAAGGCCGCCAAAGCCCAATAATTGCAGCTGCTTTCACATTCAAGGACTACCCCATGAGCTATGAAACCCTCTCCGTCACCCTGGAAAACCACATCGCCACCGTGCGCCTGAACCGCCCCGACAAGGCCAACGCCATGAACGCCACCATGTGGCAGGAAATCCGCAAGGCCTTCCAGTGGGTGGATGCCACCCCCGAGGCCCGGGTGGCCGTGCTGCAAGGCGAAGGCAAGCTGTTCACCGCAGGCATCGACCTGCAAATGATGATGGGCCTGGGCCCGCAAATCCAGAACGACTGCGATGGCCGCACCCGCGAAGCCCTGCGCCGCGTCATCCTGGACATGCAAGACACCCTGACCAGCCTGGAGCGCTGCCGCAAACCGGTGCTGGCCGCCATCCACGGCGCCTGCGTGGGCGGCGGCATCGACCTGATCACCTGCGCCGACATGCGCTATTGCTCAGCCGACGCCTACTTCACCATCAAGGAAATCGACATCGGCATGACCGCCGACGTGGGCACCCTGCAGCGCCTGCCCAAGCTGGTGGGCGAAGGCATGGCCCGCGAACTGGCCTATACCGGCCGCCACTTCACCGCCGCCGAAGCGCGCGAAATGCGCCTGGTGAACCGCGTGTTCGAATCACGCGAGGCGCTGTACGCCGGTGTGCACGAGATCGCCGCCACCATCGCCGCCAAGTCGCCCCTGTCGGTGCGCGGCTGCAAGGAAATGATCACCTACGCCCGCGACCACACGGTGGCCGACAGCCTGAACTACATCGCCACCTGGAACGCCGCCATGCTGATGAGCAACGACCTGCAAGAAGCCATGATGGCGAACATGAGCAAGCGGGCGGCGGTGTTCAAGGACTGAGCGTTTGTTGAAATAAAACATCCCATCGGATACATTAAGCCAATTAAAGTATCTTTTAGGAGTTGTATGGCAAGCACATTGCCCATGCCTTTGCCGGTGGAACGGGCCATCCTGAAGCTGGGGCGCGACATTTCACTGGCCCGCCGACGGCGCCAGTTGACGCAGGCGTCTTTGGCCGAACGCATCGGCGCGTCCCTGGCCACCGTGCGGCGCCTGGAAAAAGGCGACCCGCGCATCCCCCTGCATTTCGTGGCGCGTACCTTGCAGGTCTTTGGCGAGTTGGACCGCTTGGGCCAACTGCTGGATACGGGGGACGATGTGATTGGCCTGACGCTGATGGACGAGCAACTGCCCAAGCGCGTGCGAACCCGTAAATCGGCGCCGGACGCGGGGGCGCTATGAATGCAAATGCCATCAAACAGCAGGCGATTGGCGTTAAGCCCAGCGGTAGGTTTGTCTGCCAAGGAACTGGATGATTTCGCTCCAGCCTTTGAGCATGCGGAGTGGGATGCTGCAAAGGTATTCCTGCGCTAACGTAGCGGCGGTGTTCAAGGATTGAAGCCGCTGGGCGCCGGGCATTGGAGTTGCCTGGACTTTGAGTTGCTATGGATTTGAGAGCTGCTTGCGCACGTTCTATGCGGGCTACAGCTGAATTTTGTCCTAATCATCCTTTGATGATTCAAGGGATATTTTGAGAAAAAGAGCACCGCATTGCAGCGGGGGTGGCCATTCAAGTGTGTGGTCCATTGGGCTATAGTTCGATCCAGTTGAAATGTAGAGATGGTGAGTCTGATGCTGCCCAAATTCCACCAATATAGGCGCATAGCTCGAAATGCAATAACTTAAAAAAGCTTCGGGAGATCAAAATGGATTGGGTAATGGACAACGTGAGTTGGGTATTTTCAGGCATCGGCATAGCCGTTTTCTCTGCGCTTGGCTACATCGTAAGGCGCTTCTTTAAAAATGAATCGTCTGGTCAAAAGCAACTCGCAGACCACGGTTCTGTTTCCATTCAAGCCGGACGAGATGTGCAAATTGGCAAGGGAAACAAACAAGGTTTGCAGTGAATCCGCTTGGTCAATCCCAAAAGGCGACGGACGGTGCCATCGCCGTGCAAGCGGCGCGTGACGTTAATATTAGTGTCGGCCCTTCTGTGTCTGAAGTTCGAATGCTGGTCGACACGTTCGTTCAGAACCACCTCCCGGCACTTCAGCAGGCTGCAAAGGAAGAGGCTCAAAAGAACGTTGAAAAATTTCTAACGGAGTTCGTCAGTCAACTTGGGGCCACATGTCGCGTTACTGCAAGAGAGTTTGCAAAGCCGGATGCTCAAAACACGTTCAACGAAGCGCTTCGCGGATGCGCCCTGAAAGGCAATGAATCAGACGTTGCGTTGGTTTCGCGTGTCCTAATTGAACGGCTTGCAGCAGCGGACAAGCCGCTTTTGAAGCTTGTTTGCGAGGCCGCTGTCCGTGTTCTGCCATCTCTCACGAAGGCACAAATCTCATACCTAGCCTTCATTCAATATACGAAGTCGGTCATACACAGCGGACTAACCTCGACCAGCTCCTTAGAAGTGATATTCCAAAGAATCCTCCCGCATGTTGAGCCTGGTTTTCGGATGTCACCTGCAAATCGCCAGTACTTGGCAAGCTCAGGAGTTCTCACAATTAACCCAGTGGCCGACGCAAACTTATTTCCAAGTCAACTTCGCCAGAGGTACACATTCCTGCCTGCAACTGATGATCAACTACGTGCGGAAGGCGCCACAGCGATACTTAAAATTATGGAAGAATTCGCAGCGGTCCAAGCGCCAACAGCGTTTCTTACGAGCACCGGCCAGCTTGTGGGAATGCAACATCTCGCTGGAGTTCTTGGTGCGATCAACATGGATATCTGGATCAACTGAAGCATGTCAACGGCCTAACGTCATTCGTCAGCCGAACAAATTGGTCAGTGGGACGCTTTCCGCTCGTCGTTTCAGCAGTGCCTTCGAGTACCCCATACCACGGCCAGAACCATCCTAAAACCGTCTTTTAATTTGCAGCAACTGCAGCCCGCACCAGACCCCCTTTGCAAATTCCCGCCATCAAGCAGATAGGCACTTGCTTGGACTGATCGTCCACCCCCAACTTGGAGCAAAAAATGCCAATGTACGAATACGCCTGCAGCAACTGCGGCCACCAATTTGAAGCGCTGGTGCGTTCCGACACCATTCCCCAATGCCCAAGTTGCCAGTCCACGGCGCTTGAAAAATTGCTGTCCGTTTTTGCCACCCCCGGCGCATCGGCTGCAGCCGCACCCGCCATGCCGAGCCCCTGCGGATCGTGTGGCCACCCGGACGGCCCGGGCGCATGTGGCATGCGTTGATTCCCACTTGAACCGC
Organism: Burkholderiales bacterium RIFCSPLOWO2_12_FULL_61_40; assembly: GCA_001770935.1. Classification (GTDB taxonomy): domain Bacteria; phylum Pseudomonadota; class Gammaproteobacteria; order Burkholderiales; family Burkholderiaceae_C; genus Allorhodoferax. Next base: position 92,084 of record MESI01000094.1, read on the forward strand.
CTTGGGACTAAAGGCAGGAGCGTAGCCATGAATCCAATTTGGACGCATGCAGAATCCAATCTGGACGCACTTCTGAGATTGGCGATCCCCTTAGACCGCTTGTAGCGATGCTGACAGCCCCCGCTCCACCAGCCCCGCAAACAGCGCCGCGCCCAGCTGCAGCACTTCGTCGTTGAAGTCGTACAGCGGGTTGTGCAGGCAGGCTTCACCGGCTCCGTCGCCTCGGGCCTGGCCCAGGCGCAAATAAGCGCCGGGCTTGGCTTGCAGCATGAAAGAAAAATCTTCCGCACCCATGCTGGGCTCCAGGTGCCGGTCCACCTGGTCTTCACCCACCAGCGCGGCGGCCACGTCCCCCGCAAACCGGGCCTCGGGCGCGGTGTTGATGGTGGCGGGGTACATGCGCTCAAACGTCACCGTGGCTGTGGCGCCAAAGCCCTGCGCCACCGCCACGCACAACTCTTGCAAGCGGCGTTCCACCAGGTCTTGCACGGCGGGCTTGAAAGTGCGCACCGTGCCCACCAGGGTGGCGCTGCCGGGCACCACGCTCATGGCGCTCAGGTCGCCGGCCTGCATGGCGCACAGGCTGACCACAGCGCTGTCTACCGGTTTGACGTTGCGCGACACAATGCTTTGCACGGCGGTAATGATGTGGGCCGCCACCAGCACCGGGTCCACCGTTTGGTAGGGGTGCGCGCCGTGGCCGCCGCGCCCGGTGATCTCGATGCGCACCCGGTCCGCTGCCGCCATCATGGGGCCGGGGTTGATACCCACCGTGCCTGCGCGCATGGCGGGCCAGTTGTGCATGGCGTAGACCGACTGCACCGGAAAACGCTCAAATAAACCGTCTTGCACCATAGCCCGCGCACCGGCATAGCCCTCTTCGCCCGGCTGAAAAATCAGCACCGCTGTGCCGCAAAAATTGCGTGTCTCCGCCAGGTAACGCGCCGCGCCCACCAGCATGGCGGTGTGCCCGTCGTGGCCGCAGCCGTGCATCAAACCTGCTTTGGTGGACTTCCAGCCAAAGTCGTTGTGCTCGGCCATGGGTAGCGCGTCCATGTCGGCGCGCAGGCCCAGCATGGCGGGGCTGGAATCGTTGGGTTTTTCCCGGCCATGGATCAGCGCCACCACGCCGGTCTTGCCGATGCCGGTGTGGATGGCATCCACCCCACACACCTTGAGCGACTCCACCACGCGCCGCGCGGTGTACACCTCTTCAAAGCCCAGCTCGGGGTGTGCGTGCAGGTCGCGGCGCAAGGCCGTGAGTTCGGGGTGAAGGGCGGCGATGTGCGCAAAGGCGCGGCCGTGGGCCAGAAGGGGTTTGCTGTGCATGGGGTCACTTTACCGCGTGGCGGGTGGCGCATCCGTATTGCGGCGTTTGTCGGCTTTCACGAATGGCTGCCAGGGAGTAAAGCCGAGTAGCATTCAACCAGCAAAGCGCAACGGCATCGCTATTCATTGCCGATCTTGATTTGGAGTAAACCGTGCCCGCTGCCTACATCATTGTTGATATGCAAATCGCCAACATGGAACAGTACAAACAGTACATGGCGGATGCTCCCGCAACGGTTAAAGCTGCAGGGGGTGAGTATGTGATTCGGGGCGGTCGCTCTGAATCGCTGGAAGGCGAATGGAAACCCGGCCGTGTGGCGATGCTGAAATTCCCAAGCTATGAGGCCGCGAAGGCCTGGTATGACGGCGAGACCTACCGCGCAGCACGGAGCAAACGCCTCGGGACCACTGAATTTTTCAACATGATTTTGGTTGAGGGTGTCTCTGCGCCCGTTTGATGCACCAGTTTCTGGCTATAGCGATCTAACGACTTTCCCCGAGGTTGCCCTTCAACAATGGAGCGCAACGGACTACGGTTGTGCAGCGATTGCTGCCGTTGGTGGGTGTCCGCTTCCCATTCATCCAGTTGACAGGATTGGTTTGTAAGCCGTTCTCAATTGCGCGTGATGCGCCCATTTTTGCCATCGTAGGGAACTCTTATGAAGAAGCCAAGAACATAGGATCGGTATTACAACTGCGTCCAAGACTCGTCTCTAGCTAAGCCTACATGAGCGGCAGCGTTGACAAGGTACGGTTTGGAGAGGCTGTTTAGGTGGCTGGGGCGTCAACTCATCAGACCAGCCATTTTTACCAACTTTTGATAGTGTTGAATAAATGGGCGGTACTCAATTTCCGGGTTGTAAGGGTTGGGGCGCTCATTGACCATATTATTTACAAGGTACTTTGGGTATCTCAAACTATCCTGGTTCATTCTCTTTGAAATTTCGTCAATGGTTTCAAAAACTGCTTTGTGATAGACATACAGAATGTTTGTCAATTCAACGAAGCTAGCTTCATCAAAATGACCGTATCCGTTTTGCCTTTCGACCCGGTGAAACGACTTTGCAGAAGTTCCAGAGATACCTCCAATAGGCTTGCACAGCTCTTTGAACTGATCCAACGACAATAACTTCTCACCTAGTTTTTCCAATGTCTCTGGATGGCTGTGCCGCAATACAGATAAGAAGAAGAGCCACAGCACGCTGATTTGCGAGTTTGCAGGAATCCCGGATGACGCTGCGGAAGCAATCATCCAAACTTGCTTTTGAGACCGCAAGGGCAAGTTAAAGGCACTAGTGATTAGTTCAAAACTTCTTGCGAGCAGGACCTCTTTTTTGTATGCCGGTTCGTCCAGTCCGTAATTTATGTTTCTGCCAGTAAAAAGGGGAAGGTCACGCATAAGTACCTGCGCGAAGCTGTAAAAATCAGGTTGTGGAAGCGTGAACTCAAAATCAAAAAATCGCTTCAAATAGCCAAAACCATCAAAGTTTCCGCCATAAACCGCTTGAACAGATTTCGAGAGTTGATCCATATTGGTGGACACTACAAATACAACTCCATTCACAGCGAAAAGGTGCTTGATCCCTTCAAGAAGTTTTATCGCGTAGTCAGGCCTGCAGCGGTCAAGCTCATCTACAAAAATGTAAAGCGGTCCCTCTATGGCGCTTTCAGCCTGCAGAGTCTTCACGAGCAATTCGAGCGCGTCTTTGAAGTCTTGAGTTGCCGCCGAGCGCGCTTGGTGGGCCTCAAGAGTTTTTTCAAAGAATGTCTCCAGTCCTTTTTCCAAGTCTTCTACAGCTCCCTCTGTGGCTTTCTCCAAGTCAAAGTCATCGACATCAGGCGTATTGCCGCTTTCAATGGCATCCACTATTTCATCTACGGCCATGCCAGTTAACTTCTTAAGCACGCCCTTCGCTATTGCGCCTGCAGCAGGCAACGCAGCTTTTCTGAACCCACTCATCAGGCTTTTCGTCTGTTGATTGAGCACCTCGGCTACCTTCACTGTTGTCGCAATGCGCTCGCGAAGTGGCTTCATGCCAATTGAGAGTTCTGCCATGAATGAAACTAGAACCTCATTGGAAAAGTCATTTTTCCATGCATCAAAAATTATTACGCCGCCATTCCTGGCTTCGATATCGCTGGCCCATTTGTTTACAAAAAAAGTCTTCCCGGTTCCCCAAGCTGCGTCCAATGCAACGGTCAACGGCTCATCCGTCTTTGACACGCGCATCTCGATATATTGAGACAAAAAGTCGGCATAAATCTTCCTGTTAAATGCATCCCCCTCCCACTTGCTTGGGTCAATATGTTGCTCGGTTGCCTGCTGGTTCATGCTGTAAATTCTCCGGTCTTTTGTACAGTTAACTATCAACGAATGTACAAGAGATGCGATGGGGGAAACCGAGTCTGGCCCGGTGGCGGGTGCAGCAATCGAGTCCGGGTGCTCCAGGCTGCGGAAATAACGCCACATTGCCGATTTTCCAGTGCGTAGCCGATTGACAGGTCTGGAGTAATCAGATCAAAAGTTGTGTGGCAGCAAGGGGTCTGCAGCAGTCTTTAATTTGCAGCAACTGCAGTCCGCATCAGACCCCTTGGCGATTCCCAACCACCCACCCGAGGGTGCTTGCTTGGACCGATAATCCGCCCCCAACTTGGAGTTAAAAAATGCCAATGTACGAATACGCCTGCAGCAACTGCGGTCACCAATTTGAAGCACTGGTGCGCTCTGACACTATTCCCCAATGCCCAAGTTGCCAGTCCACGGCGCTTGAAAAATTGCTATCCGTTTTTGCCACCCCCGGCGCATCGACTGCAGCCGCACCCGCCATGCCGAGTCCCTGCGGATCGTGCGGTCACCCGGACGGACCGGGCGCGTGTGGCATGCGTTGATGCCCCCTTTTACAACCGGTTGTTCCAGAGCACTGCATTGCTTGTGAAGTGCTATGTTATTCATAGCTATATGCGCAATGAATACGGGGGCTAGAGGCCTATTTCATTCCCATCCAGCCCTTGAGTGAAGTAAATCAAGCCGCCAGTGTGCCGCGCTTTGCCGAGGCCGCCTTTTTGACCGGTGCCGCCGGTTTAGACGCTTTGACGGCCGCCCTTTTGCGTGGGGCCGCCTTCACTGGCGCCAGCGCCAGCCTAGCCCGCGCCGCCAGCGCCAACTCCCGCACCCGGGCAATGTCTTCATCACTAAATGGCCCGTTCACACCTGAGATGGCGGCCAGTTGCATGCCGTGTTTGAGGCCGAGCTGGTAGATTTCGCGCACCTTTTCCCACTCGATGCCTCGGCCCACGGTGAAGTTCTCGAAGCGCCCTTCCAGCGCCAGCACAATGGTCTCGGCCAGGCAGGCATAGACCACGTTTTTGGGCAGACCGATGTTCTTCATCCGCACCTCGCCGGGCAGCAAAATTTCGCCCGACTCGATCACCAGCACATCCGGGCGTTTGGCCACTTCTTCGGGGGGCAGGTCCAGCGGGCGCGCCACGTCGGTGATGACGCAGCCGGGTTTCACCTTCATGATGTCGAGCACCTTCTTGCCCGCGCCCGAGGTGGCGGTCACCACCATGTCCATGGCGGCAATGTCCTTGTCGGCCTGGGCCGAGAGGAAGAGCTTGGCGTCGGGGGTTTCCTGCAGGATGGATTCCTTCAGCGAGAGCAGCTTGGCCGTTTCGGGCGACACCAGGTACACCTCTTGGGCCGCTTTGGCCAGCAGCCGGGCGCAGACCGAGCCGATGGCCCCGGTGGCACCCACCACCATGGCCTTGAACTGCACGCGGCCCTTGCCTTTGGGGGCGGGCAGCAGGCGCATGCGCAAGAGCGCGTCGTGTGCCGCCCACAGCGCGCCCGAGGCGCTGTAGCTGTTTCCGGTGGTGATGGGCAGCGGCGCG
>MESI01000095.1 GCA_001770935.1 Burkholderiales bacterium RIFCSPLOWO2_12_FULL_61_40
CTTCCTGACCGTGATGAACAACCTGCACGACGGCGAGACCAACGCCATCGAGGGCATCAGCCACTTCGTGCTGTTTGCCGCCTTCATCGCGCTGGTGATGATGGGGTTAATCTAGCGGGGTACTGGCTCACCAGTTGGGCGAATCAAAAGCCAATCTTTACTGGCTCTGATTTGATGTTTATCGGCGCGGCAAATCCGTGTCCGGTGCAGTGCATTGTTCGGCGCCCCCATTGAGCGGCGAAGCTTCGATGCTGGCGATCTGCGCAAGCCGACCCGCAGCTTCCTCAAGCGGCTTAAGGGATACGTTTTCCACAGAATAGTGCTCGTAATATCCGAACGGATTATCAAGATCCCTGATGAGCATTATGAGAAAAATCATCAGATACGAGATAACGCCCACAAAGAACAGCGACTCGTAAAACGGTTCAATCTTGGACAATACGAGACCTATACAAAGAAGGATAGTGATGAGATCGGCGAGCAAGTAGCCTGAGGAAACAAAGGACGTCTCCCGAATGGTGTAAGTGCGTATGAGGGTGCGCCGGAGATTACCCTGCTCCTGTTTTAATCGAACCAGCAGCACCGCTTGAGCCCATTGCTCCATCGCTGCGAACTGCAAGGTTAGCTCGTTTACGTGCTCCAGCAGTTCTGCCGTGCCATGTTTTTTATGGAACCAGCTCAGAATGTCCCGGCTCAATTGCGATAGAAGAATCAGACAGGGGCCAACATTGGCTTCAGGTTTTGCCATCCGGATACCACGTACGTCTTGCGCCAGATTCTCCAGGCATGCGCTCAACTCGCCCGGGAGACGCTCGCTTTCCTTGAAATCCGACATGACTCCGCTCAGAAGAAACCCCATCAGGAATACGTTCGCCGCCAAAATTCCGGGAAATAGCGGGTTGACGGGAATAATTTCCCACCCAAGAAAATGAACAAGGAGTTTTGCACCTATTACCACAGCGACGAAAGCGCTTACTTGCAGCAGCAGACGGTATTTGTTGTTGGTGGCCATCGTTGTCTTTGCAGGTATGGTTGTGCCGGGCTATAAATTATGCGTCGATTCCACGTGCCGCCTATCCAGGCATCAGCATTGATGCGCGCAGTTTCATGCTAGCATAAACTCTATGACCTCACTCTCTTTGCTGCTCTGGATCGTGTCGGGAATCGTGCTGCAACTGGCGATCTTTCTCGGCATCGGCTTCTGGCGCCATTGGCTGGACTATCATGCCTTGCGCAGCCGTGCTGCGGAGTTGGGTTTACCGGCAATGCAGAATGTATCGAGCGGCGCGGAAGAGATTGCCGCTGCTGCCTGGCTAGGCTTCCGGACGTTCAGAATCGACCGCAAGGTCGTCGAAGATGCCGCGCAGTCGATCTGTTCGTTTTACCTCATGCCGGAAGATGGCCAACCGCTACCGCCTTTCCTGCCAGGACAGTTTCTGACCTTTCGCCTTGAGATACCGACGGCGACAGGAGGCAGCGAACAGATTGTCCGTTGCTATTCCTTGTCAGATGCGCCTCGCCCCGATTGCTACCGCATTTCGATCAAGCGGGTGCCGCCGCCCAAGGGCAGACACGTGCCGCCGGGACGCTCATCCACTTTCTTCCACGATCAAGTAACGGCGGGCAGCCCCTTGCAGGTGCGTGCCCCCGCCGGACACTTTCATATCGACCGCAGCGATACCCCGGCAGTGTTGATCGCTGGCGGCATCGGCATCACGCCGATGCTGAGCATGTTGAACTGGTGCCTGGCCGAACAGCCGGGGCGCGAAATCTGGCTGTTCTACGGTGCGCGCAACGGTGGCGAGCTGGTGATGAAATCGCATCTCGAAGCACTGGCAGCGGCGCATCCGAACTTTCATTTGCGGCTGTGTTTCAGCGATCCGCTGCCGGAAGATATGGCCAGAGAAAATGTGACCGGACATGATTATCTGCACCGGGGGCGCATCAATGTAAATCTGTTGCGCATGCAATTGCCTCTCAAGCCTTATCATTTCTACATCTGCGGCCCAACCCCGATGCTGGAGAGCCTCGTGCCGGCGCTGGATGACTGGGGTGTGCCGGATGCACATATCCACTTCGAGGCCTTTGGCCCGTCATCCATCAAGCGCAGGCAACCCGCAACAGCAGCGGTCGCCGCGTCGCAGGATACCGGGACAATTGAAACCGGCATCGTCGTGACCTTCGCGAAGTCTGGCAAGCAGTTGCCGTGGCAGCCCACAGCAGGCAACCTGCTCGCATTTGCCGAATCGCATGGCATTGCCGTCGATTCCGGTTGCCGCGCCGGAAGCTGCGGCAGCTGCCAGACGACGATCCGGGCAGGCGAGGTGACTTACCGCCAGCCGCCGGATTACGATCCCGAGCCGGGCACATGCCTGCTTTGCTCTTGCACGCCGAAGACTGACGTGACCCTGGAGGCATAAATGACGATCTCACTCTGGCGCCAACATATCCTGCCCTTCACCTTGCTGGTCGGCCTGCTGGCAGTGGTCACCCTGGCGGGGGACTATCTGCTGCATCGTCTGAATCTGGTATGGGTCGGCCGCTACCTAGGCATACCGGGCACGCTCCTGATCATCGCCTCGCTGATCTATTCGCTGCGCAAGCGCAAATATATCAAGACGGGAAATCCAAAAAAACTGCTTACCCTGCACGAATTCGGCACCTGGATCGGCGCGTCGCTCGTGCTGATCCACGCCGGCATTCATTTCAACGCCATCCTTCCCTGGCTGGCCACGGTCGCCATGGGAGTGAACGCGGTAAGCGGCATGGTCGGCAAGCTGCTGCTGGATCGCTCGCGCCGCCATGTGCAAGGCCAGCGCGAACACTTCCAGTTGCGCGGACTGTCGCGTCCCGATGTGGAGCAGGCTGTGTTCTGGGATGCCATAACGCTCGATGCCATGACCAAGTGGCGGAAAGTGCATATCCCGATCTTCGTCGTGTTCGCAACGCTTGCGTTGGGTCACATCATCAGCATCTTTTTGTTCTGGGGCTGGGTATGAGCTGCATCCTCAAACTTGTGCTGGCCGCCAACCTGATCACGATTGCGATTCTGGCTTTCGTCTACCCGAACCTGATGGTCGGGCCGGGCAAACTGATCCCCGGCCATAAGCAGTTGGAAACGGACTGCTTCGCCTGCCATGCACCGTTACGTGGCGCGTCGTCGGAGCGCTGTGTTTCCTGCCATAAAACTGCCGAGATCGGCCGTCTGACGACGCTAGGCCAGCCCATCACCAAGTCGCTCACCTCGACTCCTTTTCACCAGAAGTTGGTCAATCAGGACTGCATAGCCTGCCATAGCGACCACGCAGGCGTGAAGCGTTTCCGGCCGCAAAGGCATTTCAATCATGCCTTGCTGCAAAAGGCGACGCTCGAGCAATGCCAGTCATGCCACAAATCGCCTGCCGACTCGCTGCACAGGCAAATTTCCGGCAACTGCAGCCAGTGCCACAACCAGAATAAGTGGACACCTGCGACGTTCAATCACCGCAAATATTTCGAGCTTGATCGCGACCACAATGCCAGCTGCGTGACCTGCCATGTTGCTAACGACTACAGCCGCTACACCTGCTATGGCTGCCACGAGCACACACCGGACAACATTCGCCGCGAGCATATCGAGGAAGGCATCCGTGATTTCGATAATTGCGTTGAGTGCCACCGCAATGCCGATGAGCATGACATCCGGGGTAGAGGAAACGGCGCACGCGAAGGCGGGCGTGAAGAGAAAGACGATTGAATAAACAGGGCGGCGGCTCCGCCCGACGCCCTGAAAATCACATATCCGGATAACGCTGCCGCAGCGCGACACGCTTGAGATACGCCTCACGGGCGATCTGCACATCTTCCAGGAAATACGGCAATTCTTTCAGCAGCAACGCCTGCGGGCCATCCACCAAGGCCTTGGGCGGGGCGGGGTGAAAATCCACCAGCACCATATTGGCGCCGGACAGCACGCCCTGCGCGGTGACGTGCATCATGTCGAGTATGCCATCCGGGGAGGATTGCCGCGATCCCACCGAGTGCGATGGATCGACGCACACCGGCATGCGCGTCAGCCGCTTTACCACCGGCACATGCGCGAAATCGACAAAGTTGCGGTGCGGATCGCCCATGTTGGTCTTCATGCCGCGCAGGCAGAACACCACGTTGCGGTTGCCTTCCGAAGCCAGATATTCCGCCGCATTCAGCGATTCGTCCAGGGTGATGCCGAAGCCGCGTTTGAGCAGCACCGGCATTTCAGTTTGCCGCCCGACGATTTTCAGCAGTTCGAAATTCTGCGTGTTGCGCGTGCCGATTTGCAGCATCACGCCGGTCGGGTTTCCGGTCTGGCGCAACGCCTCGCGAATCTCATCAAGGTGCGATTCGTGGGTGATTTCCATCGCCAATACTTTGATGCCGTACTTGCCCGCCAGCTCGAACACGTAGGGCAGGCAGTTCTTGCCGTGTCCCTGAAAGGCATACGGGCTGGTGCGCGGTTTGTATGCGCCCATGCGCGTGCAAACCTGACCGTTGTCGCGCAACGCCTTGAGCATGATCTCGACATGCTCACGATTGTCCACCGCGCATAACCCGGCGAACACGTGCAGCGTGTCCTGCCCGAAGCGCACACCGTTGTATTCGAAATGCGTGGGGCGCTGGTCGTCCTTGTGCCGCCCGAGGATGCGGTACTCCTCGGAAACCCTCACCACGCGCTCGACGCACGGCAGGCTCTGCATGTCCCCGATGTCCAGCAGTTTGGTATTGCCGATCAGGTAGATTTCCGTAAGCGCCTGTTCGCTGCCGCGCTCGACATGCACGCGGGTCTGGATGCCTTGCAGCGTCGCGAGATGCGCCAGCAACTGCCGGTATTCCGGCGCCTGTTCGCTGACGTTTGAAGTGAGTATTAGTATCATTTCTGCCCCTTGGATTTATCCTGCAAAAAACATTGCACCACGAAGGCCACGAAGATCACGAAGATTTTTCGTAGCATTTGTCATTCTTCATGTCCTTCGTGTTCTTCGTGGTTTACTTGCTATTTCAAGGTTTATTTACCCAGCAATATCGCCGACTGCGCCGACCACTGCGCCGCCGGGTCGCGCGCAAAACCGCTCTTGGCGAATTGCTGCCAGCGGCCGATCACATAACACACCAGCAGATTGGCGTGCATACCCACATCCGCCGCTGCGCCCATCTCGCCCTGCGTCGCGGCCATGCGCAGCGATTGTTTGAGCGTCGCCTCGATGCGGTCCAGCAGTTGGTTG
>MESI01000096.1 GCA_001770935.1 Burkholderiales bacterium RIFCSPLOWO2_12_FULL_61_40
CCGGCGCCGAATACTCCACGGTGCTGCGCACCAGCGGGCAGTGTGAGGACATCACCGCACGCAAGCAGGAGCGCCAGTGGTATTGGAAAACCTGGTACTGGTACACCTACCGCTGGGTCGAGGTGGCCGACTGCCAGACGCCTGACAAATTCCACCAGTTCGGCCTGCGCGGCTCCGGTACGCAAATGCAGATCATGGAAAAGGTCAAACCCAGCTTCCTGTTTGGCAGCGTGGGGGCCAACCATGTGTTGTGCACCGCCTTGCACACCAGCCTGGACTGTCTGGATGCCGAGCGTTTCAAGCGCGATTTTGCGGAAACCATGCGCCGCCTGGCGGCCATGGGCAGCCTCAAGGGCGGTGTGATTTTCACGGTGCCCAATGTGACATCCATTGCTTATCTGGAAAAATACACCGACCCGCAAAACCGACCCGAGTACAGCGGACTGAAACCCTTTTACCGCAGCTCGGTATCGAGCGCGGACCAGGTGCTGGACGCCAATGAAGTGGCCACGATAGGCAGCTTCCTGCAAACCATGAACAACGACATCAAGTCACAAGGCGCAGCCATGGGCTTTGCGGTCGCCGACCTGAAGGTGGTGTTTGATGACATTCGGGAAAATGGCCGCCCCATCACCGGCCCCAATGGCACCGCCCCCGGCCTGGCCCGCGCCAATTGGCCGCTGCCCAACCAGCCCGGCCTGTTTGGCCTGGATGGGGTACACCCCAACATGCTGGGGCACGCCGTGTTTTCCAATGAGTTGATCAAGTCCATCAACGCCAAATATGGCTACACCATTCCCGCTATTTCGGAATACAGCGCCTGGGCCAATGACAGCTTGAACCGCAATCCGGTGGACCTGAAGAACTTCCTCAACAACAACCTGTTTGGCCAGTTCATGTCCTGGGTGATCGGGGTCTTTGCCTAGTTTTTCCGATTCAGTGTGCGTATGAACAAGCAGCGGGTCATGGCGGTGGGTGCGGCAGTGGTGCTGGTCGCCGTGCTGGCCTGGCTGTTTTGGGACACACCGGCGAAAAATGCGCAGAAACCGGTTAACCCCCAGCCAGCGGCCACTCCGCTGGTGGGCTCCCCCGGTGCATTTTTTGGAGCCACCGTGGAGTTGCCCCAGCGCTCCATCGCCGAGGTGGCAAAAATCGAAACCGATGCACAGTCCGAGGTCGACCGCCTGTGGCCACATGTGCGCAAAGGGGAGCCCAGCGCGGCAGAGCGCGCCAAGGTCCGGGTGGAGTGGGTCAACTTCTCCGTCCAGCATCCCGACAATATCTACATCCCCAACGAGTTCAAGCCCCCTATCAATGCCGCAGAGGAAAAGGCGGTGCGCCAGCAGTTGGACGACACCACCGCACTGGTGGCCAAACAGGCTGCACAGAAACACCGGGACCGGTTTGCGCAGCCCTCTTCGGGCGAACCGGCCGAGGTGACCGAACAGCAGGCGCGGGATTCGGGCATCACGCCCGAGCAGCAACGCAACTTCTTCAATTACAAAATCAAAGAACTGGAGTCCAGAATCCAACTGGTGGAGTTTTATGTGAACTCCGACGACCTGGGCGCCAGCAAGAAAACCGCAGCCAAGAAAGAACTCATCGTATGGAAAAAGGAACTGGAAGAACTGGTGCAAACAAGGGCGCAGGTTCCAAATTCCTGAAGATCGGCGCCCTGGTGCTCGTGGCATCCGGTCTGGCCTGGGCGGTAAACGCGGCGATGTCTCAACCTGAAATGCCCCCCGCCTCGCCGCCCGAACGCAGCCTGGACGCCGTCCGCCAGGACTTGACCTCCACCCTGCCGGTGGTGCGGGCGCAGGCCGTGGTAGCGCTGGCGCAAATGCAGGACCAAGAGGCCATCGTCCCCTTGCGCACCTTGCTGCACAGCGACTCCAGCGCCACGGTGCGGGGGGTGGCCGCCATCGCTTTGGGCAGCTTCAAAGACACCGCATCCACCGCCACCATCGCAGCCCTGCTGGCCCCTGGCCAAGACATTTCACCCGATGTGGTGCTGGATGCCTTGGGCCGCATGGGTGACCCCGCAGGCGCCGCCGCCGTGCTGCCATTGCTGAACGCCGACCACGACGTCTTGCGCTTGCAGGCGGTGGAGGCGCTGGTGGCCATGCAGGCGCACGCCCAAGGAAACGCCATCCTGCGCATGGCGCTGGCCAATCAGGACGTGGAAAAGGCCAAGAACTTCGCGGTGGTGCTGGGCAAATTGAAGGTATCTGCAGCGCAGGACTATCTGATCGGACTCGCACGCGATACCCCCGCCTCACCCACCTTGTCGGCCAGCTACCTGGCCCTGGGGCGCATTGGCAGCACAAAAGCCATTGCGGTCTTGAGCGAGGCCATCGGGCGGGACTTTGTCAAAGGGCGCGAAAACGCGGTCGAGGCTTTGCTGCTTATCCACAGCCCCGAAGCCCTTCCCCGGATGTTCCCCTATCTGGCGCACGACGACAGGGAGATCCGTTTCAGCGCCGCGGAAATCATTGCCCAGACCCCGGATGGGCATTCAGGCCCGAAGTTGCTCCAAGCGCTGGAAACCCACGCGGCCAAGGTGGTGGGGCCTGCCGCCTATGCCCTGGGCCGCCTGAAGTACCTCCCGGCGCAGCCCACGCTGGCCGCGCTGCTGGCCAACCCGGCCAGCCCGGAGCGCGAAATCCTGGCGCGCGCCTTCGGTTGGATGGGCAGCAAAGACAACATCCCCCTGCTCATCCAGACCCTGCGCGAAGCGGATGGCGAAGGCCGGTATGGCGCCGCCTGGTCGCTGGGCATTCTGGAGGCGGCCGAGGCGGTGGACGATCTGCAAAAAGCGGCCAATGGCAACAGCACCAAGCTGGCGAACCTGTCCATTGAGGCCCTGGGCATGATCCGCTCCGAAAAATCCCTGCCCTACCTGGCCCAGAAGGCACAAACCCACCCCGAGTTGGCCACGACGGTTCTGGCTTCCATTGCCAACCTGCCGGGCACCCAGGCCCGGCTGACCCTGGAAAAGTTTGCCAACCACAAAGACCTGCGCCTCAGCCGCCCCGCCTTGCAAGGCCTGGCGCAGCGCAAAGATGCCGACGCGGTACCGGCGCTGATCCAGATGATCGACACAGCAACGCCCGACAACCGCAAACAGGTCTATTTCGCCCTGAGCGCCGTCACCGGCCACAAATACGCGACCGCCAGCGAATGGCGCAGCTGGTACGCCAAGGCGCAGGCTGCGCCTGTCAGCAGCCCGGCACGCGATTAGGGACCTCCAACATTCTCTGAATCAAATCCCGGACCAGCCCGCGTGGAATGTGCGCAAGCAGCTATCAATACAATAGCAATTGTACGCAATGAAAGACAACGCCCATGGTCGCCATCCCCACGCCCGACTCGCAACCGTACCCCTGGTACGTTCGCCTATTTTTCTGGAACCAGAAGCGCCGCTATGGCGCGGTGCTGGAGCCCGCCCGGCTCTGGGGGCGCACCCCCAAGGTGTTTGCGGCGCTGGCGCTTTTGTACGGCGCTTTGGACCGGCGCAGCTCGCCCATCGAACCGGCGCTACGCACGCTGGTGACGGTGCGGGTGTCGCAAATCAACTGGTGCAGTTTTTGTGTGGATGTCAACGCCGCAACGGCACTCAAGCGCCAGGTCAGCGAAGCCAAGTTGCTGGCCATGGCAGACTTTGCCCGCAGTGCGCTGTTTTCGGAGCGGGAAAAAGCGGCGCTGGCCTATGCCGAAGCCGTGACCTACACCGACCGGCAGCCGTCGGCGCAGGAATTTGCCCAACTGCGCACGCACTTCAACGACGACAGCATCATTGAACTCACCGCACTGATCGCATTCCAAAATCTGTCGAGCAAGTTCAACGCGGCTTTGCAGGTGCCACCCCAAGGGTTTTGCGCGGTGTCTGCGGCACTCACCCCAGACGCCAAAGGCCGTTGACTGCCCCACCATCCGGCGGCGGTGCGATACTGGAGCCCCTGGGGAGTGACTGATGGCCGTACAGATGATCGGTTTGTTATGAAAATCCAATTCCAATGCGGGGGCATCGCCCTGTGGCTGTGCGCCATGGCCCACGCCCATGCGGGCACGCCCGCCCAGACCTGTGAAGTAGCGGTCACCGAGGCCATTCAAAAGGCACGCGGCCGCAATGCGCAGCAAGTGCGGTTCATCGCACCGGAAAACACCAAACCAGCGCAGACGCCTGATGGGGCCAAGGTCAAGGGCCAGGGCCGCTACCAGGGGGCGTCCGGCGCCATGCCTTTCACCTACAGCTGTACGGTCGACCCACAAACCCACGAGACCACCGGCGTGGTGTTCCGCGAAACCGGTGTGGTGTCCCGTCCCGTGGTCGAAAAGCCCTGGCAGGCGGATTTGACGCATCTCTCGCCCGAGGTCTGCGAAGCCGCGGCCGCAGCTGCGCTCAAGGAACAATTTCCACGGGTGGTGAACATCATGCTGGAGGCGAAAGCCCGGCAACTGAAACCTGCGCCTGGCGGCCACACCTACCTGTGGGGGCAAGGCAAGCTGGAACGCGCCGTCGGCATGCGCCCGGTGGCGTTTACCTACCGCTGCGAACTGGAGACCGGCAGCGGAAAATTCATTGGTATCCAGACCGACCTGGTGGAGTAGCGGCAGCAGCGCGTTTCTCGGGGCTCAGGCTTATCGGTTGCTTTTAGAGATATGCAGGCGAAAGTTGGCAACCCGGTCCCATGCGCCCATGTGCGTCGAAATACGCCCCATGGGCAATGCCAGCCAGATGAGCGCAATGCCACACAGTAAAGACGCAACCGCGGCAACACCTGCGTACCCGGGTACCAACGCCGGCGCCATCACCAGCCATGCACCAAAAGCGATGTTGATGAAACGCACGGGACGCGCCGCATGGCCCCAGGCGATGATGGAGAAGGTCACGACCAGTGAACCAATCAAGTGGTCGTTGTCGGCCGCAGCCCCTTCCGTGCCAAACAGCAGGCGGGTGCACATCAGCGCAATGCCGAGCGCGGTGCTCACCAGCAGGGTCCAGGGCATGTTGACGCCCTCCACCAGCATGTTGCGCACCACCGTGCGTGCCGGGGCCTCGAATTCGTTCGAATTGTCAATGCGTCCGCCCTCCATCCGGTCGCCGTGCCACAGCAAATACCACAAGGGCATGCCCTGTTGGCGGCGGTTTTTCAGGAACTGCAGCGTGGCGATAATTTCATCCAGCGAATAGGGTATTTGCAACAGCATCGCCAAGGCCCCCACCAGGCACAAGGTGCACCAGGTACCGATGACGATGGGCTGAATGATGATGAAGAGCACACTGACCACACCCAGCGGCACGATCAGCACACCGAACAGCAGCACCAGCCACGGCATGGTGCGCCAGCGCCGCTTGTCGCCGATGACGCCGGTGACGATCTCCAGCACATACACCAAGGCACCCAAGCCGGCATCCGGCACCGGCCAGGCCTCGGACACCGAGGAGGTGATGACACGCTCGGTTCCGTCGCCGAACAGGGGATCGAACGCCGCATCGATATGCCCGAGCTGGTAGGCCGCCAAGTAGCGCGAGATGAACAGGCCGACAAAGGCCAGCACGATGATGGGAATCCGGTTCGTCCAGTCCGAGGGACTGTAGTCCCAACCCGGCGGCACATCGGGGCCATCCATGCGGGCCAGCGGGTTGATGCCCGGCGCGGTGGGTATGCCAACGGCAAAGATGATGGCCAGCGAGCCGACCAAGGTGTCGTTGGCATAGGCCGCGGCGCTGGGCGTCCAGAACAACAAGGGCGCGAACAGCAGCCACACCCCCAGGGTGGCCACGCTCCAGCGCGCCCAGCCTGCGCCGAGCGATAGCGACAGCAACCCCAACACCACGATCAGCGCACCAGCGATCACGTCGCTCGCCACCGTCCAGGTATCGGTATCAGTGAGACCAAAGGTGAACGGCGCGCACATCAGCCACACCCCCAGCGCGACATTGGCAAAGTGGCACCACAGCGTCTGCTGGTGCTCCCTGCGCTCCAGCGTGCGGCATTGTTCCACCGCGCTGAGGGCAGGCCCTGGCCCGTCGGGCGTTTTCTCCAGCCACAGCGGCAGCGGAATTTTGTTGCGCTGGTACCAATATGCCGGATCCTGGCGTAGTTTGCCCACGATGGCCGGCAGGCTGCGGCGCAGCGTGTGCTCGGGATGCCAGCCCAACAGGTGCTCGGCGCGTGCGATGTCGAGTTCATAGTGTGCGTCGGCCAGTGCCACCATGAAGGGCTTGACGAAGGGTTTAAGCCCCCGGTCAATCGCATCTGGCACCACGTCTTCGATCTTGTCTTGTAGCCAGGCACCGGTCGCGGCCAGGCTCTTGGGAATTTGCAGCGCACCCCATGCTTCACCGTGAACACACCGTCCGATGAGGTTTTGCAAGGCTTCGTAGCTTTCCGTCACCGGCTCGCCCACCAGCACGGTGGCTTGGGGCGGCAACTGGGCACGCCGATCGACCGCGGCACGAAATGCCTGCGCCACATCGTCCAGATGCACAAAGGACTGCCCATGCGCCGCATTGCCGGGGAACACCCGGCTGAGCCTCTCCCGTTCAAAGATGCGCTGGATTTGGTAGGCCAGGGAGGGCACATCGCAATCCGGGGTGTACACACCGGCCAGGCGCAGGATGAGGGTCGCCATGGTGCCGCGTTCAGCGTTCACCACCTGTTCGGCCTCCAGCTTCGATTGCGGATAGGGCCAGGCCGGCGCCAGTGGCCCGTCTTCGCTGATCGGCTGCCCCGGCACCGTTGGCGCATGGACCAGCATGGTGCTGGCATAAATGAACTGCTCCACCTCGAACGACTGCAAGGCCCGCAACAAATGGGCGGTGCCCTGCACGTTGACTTGTGCATACAAGGGGTTGGGCTCACCCGAAAAATCATAGAAGGCCGCCAGGTGGATGACCGAGGCCAGGCGGTTGCCATACTGCGTTCGCAAGGTGGCGCAGGCTTGCGCCAGTGACTCCTGCGAAGTGATGTCAGCGTTTATGCAGTCCGCACCTTGGCATGCCAGCTCCAAACCGACAACGCGGTACGCATCGCCCAACTGCGCGCCAATCGCTTTGCCGAGCCGGCCTTCGGCGCCCGTGATCAATACGACAGGCTTTGGCAATGTCCGTGCATCCCTATTGACTGAATCCATATCTCCTCCTAGCCGCACCCCGAGGTGTATTCGCCATGCACGCCAACACCGCACTCACTCAGGAAAGCCCATCTTGTGGTCGAAAGCATCCAGATCGCGTGACAAAGGTCAATGAAGCGCGTCCCTCTGGGCACTAGACTTTTTTGGGTAGACGTTCCCAAGCTGCATCCATAGCGAAGGCCCATCGCATGCTCAAAAATCTCATCGCTACGTTTGACATACACCCCGCGCACCCGGTCGATCGGTTGCGCAATGCCATGCTGGCCAGGACCAGTATGCCGCTCTCGCCAGGCACGCTGGTCCTGGCCTATACGGATTGGTTCACGCACCTCAACATGTATCCAGCCAAGCAAGGCGAGTTGTGGGCCAAGGGAACCAACCAGTGCGCGCGCCTGGGCCAGTGGATCCAATGCGAACTGGAGCACAAACACCCCAACCCCTGCGTCGAATCCATGCCGCACGACCGGCGGTTTCGGGACGAAGAGTGGCAGCAATGGCCATTCAACATGCTGTACCAGGCCTTTCTGCTCCAGCAGGAGTGGTGGAACGATGCCACGCAAGATGTGCGCGGCATGCACCTGCACCACGAACACATGGTGAACTTCCTGACACGCCAGGTGCTGGACATGGCCTCGCCGTCCAACTTTTTATGGACCAACCCAAAAGCCCTCAAGGCGACGTTCGAAGAACGTGGCGACAATCTGAAACGCGGTGCTGAATACTTCGAAGACGATGTCAACCGCTTCCTGCAGGGCGCGCCACCGCGCGGCGCGGAGGATTTCCCCGTCGGCAAACGCGTGGCCATTACACCGGGGAAGGTGGTCCTGCAGAATCGCCTGATCGAGCTGATCCAGTACACCCCCACCACCGCGCAGGTCAAGCCGCAACCCATTCTGATCGTGCCGGCCTGGATCATGAAGTACTACATTCTCGACCTGACCCCCGAAGACTCTCTGGTCAAGTACCTGGTGGGCCACGGCTACACGGTGTTCATGATTTCCTGGAAAAATCCCGGGCCGCCGGAGCGCGATCTCGGGTTTGACGACTACCGGCAACTGGGGGTGATGGCCGCCTTGGATGCCGTCAACGCCATCGTGCCGAACCGGAAAATTCACAGCGTCGGCTATTGCATAGGCGGCACCTTGCTCACCGTGACCGCCGCCCACATGGCGCGCGTCAGCGACGAACGCCTGCAAAGCATGACGCTGTTTGCCTCCTTGACCGATTTCTCGGAACCCGGCGAACTGGGGCTCTTCATTGACCCCAGCGAGATCGTCTGGCTGGACGACATCATGTGGGAGCGCGGCTATCTGGGTGGCGCACGCATGCGCAGCACGTTTTTTTACCTGCGCTCGCTCGACATGATCTGGTCACGCCGGGTGCGCGACTACCTGTTGGGCCGGCCCAGCGCCATGTTCGACCTGATGGCCTGGAACTCCGACACCACCAACATGCCGCATCGCATGCACAGCGAATATTTGCAGCGCTTTTACCTGAACAACGATCTGGTCGAGGGCCACCTGGAGATTGATGACGAGCCGGTGATGCTGCTGGACATTCGCGTTCCCATCTTCACCGTGGGCACCACCAGCGACCATATTGCACCCTGGCGCGCGGTCTACACCATCAACCGCGTCACCCGCACCGAGGTGAGCTTCGTGCTGACCACAGGGGGGCACAACGTGGGTGTGGTCAATCCGCCCGGCCCGCGCCCCACCCAATACCAGATCAACACCCACCACCCCAACAACAAATACCTGTCGGCGGACGCCTTCCACGCGCGCAGCACATGGCATGAGGGCTCCTGGTGGCCCGCCTGGGAACGCTGGCTGGCGGAACGCTCCGGCGAAGAGACCGCACCGCCCCCCATGGGGGCGCCGGACGCGGGCTACCGCCTCCTGAGCGATGCACCCGGAACCTATGTGCTCGAAGGGGCGCGCACCTTTTAATTCAGGCCACGAACACCCGCGCCTTGCGGGGGGTGAGCAGCAGGGTTTCGCCGTCCTTGAAGTCCATCTCGGCAAATTGCTGCGCGCCCATCTGCACTTCGATGATCAATCGGGCCCACCACAATGGCGCGCACCGGCTTGGCGGCGAAATTCCATCGGCGTGCAGCCGGCCTCGCGCTTGAAAAACTTGCTGAAGTTGGTGGGCTCGTCGAAACCCAGCTTCTCGGCGATGGTAACGACGGGTATGTCCGTATGCACCAGCAGGCGCTTTGCTTCCAGATTGATGCGCCCGGCGATGAAGGCTTTGGCCGTCATGCCCATTCCCGCTGCCACTGCGCGCGCCAGGCTTTTTTCCGTGTAGCCGAGTTGGCTGGCGTAGTCGGCCACTTGGTGCCACTGCGCGAAGCGCTCGTCCACCAGTTGCTGAAAACGCTGGAAGCGTTGCGACGCAGGGGATACCAGTGGCGCCTGCGCTGCTTGTCGCCGGCCTTGCAGAATGCTCAGCCGTGTCAAGAGCGTATGGAGCTGGTGGCGCAGCAAGGCATGCACGTCTTCTGGCGGCGCACCCATGAACGCATCCGTCAGCGTGTCCGCGTGCATCTGCTGAAACAGGTCCGTTACCTTGCGCAGCTCTTGGCTGCTGAGGACCATGTGTTCAGGCAGCCTTTCCAAATCGAGCGCGAGCTTGAGGTCGTGAGAGGTCGTTGAAACGGGCAAGACGAATTCTGGGCGGAATAGCACGTTCCAGCCGTCCCAATCTTCACTCTGTCCGTAGTTGTGGGCCTGGCCTGCCCGCACCACCAGCAGCGACCCGGGCGCACAGGCGATGGACTTGAAGTCGACCATCTGGGTGCAGGTGCCCTGCGTGACGCACACCAGGGTGTGGAACTCGTACCTGTGGGTTACTCGCACTTGCTCCTTGGCCCGCTGCCGCAGGTCGGCCACGGAAAAGACTTCCAGGTCGAGTGGGTAGCTGGCTTCGGGTCGATAACCCAGGCGCTGAATATCTGTGCTCATCTGCTTTGTACTTCCTGACGCGGACCGTGCCGCTTTGCTTGCCTTGCACGGCAAGTTTACTGGAAATGTCCAATAAGTATCAGACTTAGTCGGCAATATACCGTTTAAATGGTCCTTTAATGTCCAATAATAACCCTATTCGAGGCACAACCCTCTTTCACAACCGCGTCAACACAGGAGCGCACCATGAACAATATCGACATCGCCAAGACCTACATCAAGGCAGTACAAACCGGCGACCAGGCCACACTGGGCAGCATCATTTCGCCCGACGTGATCTGGCACCAGCCGGGCAAGAACCGGTTTTCCGGCACGCACCAGGGCATGGCCGCTGTCGGCCCGATGCTGGGCGCGATGATGGAGGTTTCCAAGGGGACGTTCGCCATCACCCGTGCCGACCACTACATGGCCAACGGAGATTGGGTGGCCATCACCATAGAGTTTGCTGGCGAGGCCAATGGCATCCAGCTCAAGCAAGCGGGCGTGGACCTGATTCGCATGGAGGGCGGCAAGATCGTCGAAGTCCGCCTGTTCTCCAGCGACCAAACGCAAGAGGACGCTTTTTGGGGGCAGTGAACTAGCGCAGCCTCACTACACTCACGCGGATGCGCCCTCCCCATCCACCGCATCCCCTACCAGACCGCCCCCACCCCGTCCCCGTCCCCATCTCCTACTACTGGAGCGGCGAAGTCATCCGCAGTCGCAGCGTGAGCGATGTCGTTCTATCCGGCACGGTCGATGTGCCTGCGCCCCCTGCCAGGCTGCTGGCCGATTGGCAAAGGGAGGTGTCCTTGCGCCTGGGCCTGGAAGCGGGAGACGTGGAGCCATTGCCCTTGGCGCGGGCGCGCATGCGCTGGCCGGACTATGCGCGCTGCGTGCAGGCCGTGTCCGACTGGACGCGTGGGCTGGGTCTGCAGGAGGTGCTGGCCTCCAGTGAGGTGGCGCTGATGGCCTGCCGTGGCGCGCGGTACCACCACGATGGCGCGCACTACGGTGGATCGGCCTTTTGCAATCTCTTTCTGAGCGAGGACAAGGGCCTGGACCTGCATTTCCCGTTCTCCGGCCTTCACATTCCCCTGGTCAGGGGGACGGCGGTGGTGTTGGATACAGGCCAGCCGCACGCCGTCATTGCGCGCCGCGGCAGCGGCTTTGACGGGGCCGACTTCTCCGTCGGCCAGGATTGCACCCAGGTATTTCTGACCTGGGAGCTTCCCATCGAAAACATCCATGTCGGGCAGGCACTGGGCATCGCCTTCGACACCGACCCTGCCACCGCCTTACGCCTGGACGAGGAGCAAGTCTGGCTGAACGGTGCACGGGTTGCTGTGTGCCCGGATTCCGGTCGCTGGTGCCAGGCCGGCTAGCAACAAGTGGTATCAGTGGTCTTTGATGACCACCAGCTTGTCGTTTTTACGGGGCTTTCCGGCGCGACCGGCCTTGGACCATTCATAGTCATGGCCGTCTGGTGTTTTTCCATCCACGACGGCATCCACACCGGGCTTGCCCACCTGGCGTGGATCTTCTGCGACCATGGTTACAAATGAATGTCCGGCGTCGCGCTTCTCTTTGACAATTGCCAGAGCCTTGGTAAGCAGTTCCTCGTTTTGCGAGCACGCTTCGTTGTGGGCGCCGGTCCAGTAAATTTTGAACATGGTTGGAAAAATTATTTGACGGTGTAGAGCTTGTCGAACTGGCCGCTGTCGTTGAAGTGTACTTTTTACGCCTCGGCCATGGAGCCAAATGTCCACCTTGCTGCCGAACTCCTTTTCCAGCAGGTGCGCCTCGTTCTCCCAGGAGATGCATGGCGAAGTTGCGATGCAATGGATTCTCAAACCCTTTCGCTAAAAACGGAACTACTGATTTTTTGTTGTTAAAAAGATCGTGGCCGCCGATTTTTAGCGCTATTTGATCAGCTTGCCTTGTCCGTTGATCATGGTCAACTCCACAAAATGGGAGCCGCTGCTGGCGCCTTGTCCAAACGACACCACCATGCCGCCCAGGTTGTAATTGCTCATGCCCTCCAAAGCAGCCACCACGCTGGCGCGCGTGGGCGCGCGGCCGGCCCGGCGCAGGCCTTCGGTGACGACCTTGGCGTTGATATAGCCCTCCAGGCTCAGGTGTGAAAAGTCGTTGAACCCGGCAGCCGCCATGGCCTGCTGGTACTCCCGCACGATGCCCAGGGACGCATTCATGGGGTAGGGCACCACCTGGGTGATCGCCACCCCGGTTCCGTCCTTGCCCAGCGCCCGCAGATTGGAAGGTGTGGCCAACACCGACAAGGCATACATCGACAGGCCCCGGCGGCGCTGGTTGATGTTTTTGATCACGTCCACCGCGGGTTTGCCCGCCAAGGCCAGCAACACGGCCTCGGGCTGGCTTTCGAGCAGTTTGTCGGCGGCAGTCGGTGCGTCACTGGCGCTGTTTTCCACCGAAATGGCCAACAGAGGTTTGAGCTTGCGCCGCTCCATGGTTTCGACCGTTGCCACCAACACCTCTTTGCCAAAGGCATTGTTCTGGTAGGCCACCGCAATTTTTCGAATGCCCACGGTGTACAGGTGGTCCACCAGACGCTCCACTTCGTCGGCATAACTGGCGCGCAGATTGAAGACCCCATCGAAGGCTTTGGCGCGGATCGACGGTGCGCCGCTGTAGGGCATCAGCACCGGCATGCCTGCTTTGCGCGCCACCGGCAACAAGGCTTCATTATTGGGTGTACCAAAGGTACCGAACAGGGCCAGGGTGGCATCGCTGGCAATGAAGCCCTCCACGTTTTCCAGCGTTTTTTTGGCGTCGTAGGCGTCGTCTTTGGTTACCAGTTTGATGCTGCGGCCGTTGACGCCACCCCGCGCATTCAGGGCATCAAAATACACTTTGGAGCCTTTGAGCACGTCCTGTCCCAAATCACCCAAGGGGCCAGACAGTGTGGTGCTTTGTCCCAGGGTGATGCTGTCCGCAGACACCCCCGGCTCTGCCAGAGCGGGGCTCGACCCCACCGCGCAGGCCCACAGGACAAACACGCCGAGTTTTTGGGCGTAGGGAAGGATTTTTTCAGGGCTGCGCATGGATGGTTCAATTCCAGGTAATAAGTCGGCCGAATTGTGCGTCGCCACCGTGCAAAACAAAGCGCGGGTATTCCCGCGCTTTGTCGTCCGGGCGATATTCTCGGCCTGCTATTTGCGCACTATGTGGGGTGACGCGATCTGCGGGGGTTCAGAGGGATTCCAAAGCCAGCAGTTCCGCCACAGTTTGCCTGCGCCGGATTACCCGTGCCTGACCGTTTTCCACCAGCACCTCGGGAATCAGCGGGCGGGTGTTGTAGTTGGAGGACATGGACGCACCGTAGGCCCCGGTGTCGTGTAGCACCAGCAAGTCGCCCACCTGGGCGGCGGGCAAGGGGCGGGTCAGCACCACGCCGCCCTCGCCCTGGGTGAAAACGTCGCCCGACTCGCACAGCGGCCCGGCCACCACTGTATCCACCAGGGGGCCTGTGGCAGGCGCGCCGTCCGCACCAATGACGCCCATGCCGTGGTGGCTGCCGTACATGGAGGGGCGCATCAGGTCGCTAAAACCCGCATCCACCAGCACAAAATGCGCCGCGCCCTGCTGTTTGGTAGCGCGCACCTCGCTCACCAGCACGCCACTCTCTGCCACCAGGTAACGCCCCGGCTCCAGCTCCAGCGTGACCGGGTGGCCCAGCAGCGTGGCGATCTGCTGGCGCGCCGCGTCCCAGCACTGGAAGTAGTGGGCGGTGTCCACCACCGGCTCGCCGTCCTGGTAGGGAATGGACAAACCGCCGCCCGCCGAGATGGCCGTCAGGTCCAGGCCCTGCGCCTGCACCGTGGCCACCAGCGCCACCATGGCGCCGCAGACCTCTTGCAAGTGGCTGTAGTCCACCCCCGAGCCGATGTGCATGTGCAGGCCCAGCAGTTGCAGGCCGTTGCTGCGCACCTTGGCCAAGGCCGCAGGCAGCGCGGTATGCCAGATGCCGTGTTTGCTGTGTTCGCCGCCGGTGTTGGTCTTGTTGGAGTGGCCGTGGCCAAAACCGGGGTTGATGCGCAGCCACACCGGGTGGCCGGGGTGCGCGGCGCCCAGTTGGTCCAGCATGTCGGTGGAGCCGCAGTTCACGGGTATACCCAGCTCCACCACCCGTGCCAGGGTGGCGTGGTCCAGCAGGTCGGCGGTGAACACGATCTCGTAATGCCCCTGGTGCAAGCCGGGCTGGTAACCGGCGGCCAAGGCGCGCTCGATTTCGCCCAGCGACACCGCATCCACCAGCACGCCTTGGGCGCGCATCAGGCGCAGGATGTGGGTGTTGGAATTGGCCTTTTGGGCAAAGCGCACCACATCAAAAGACTGCAGGGCCTGGATCTGGCGCTGGATGGTGTCGGCGTCATACACCCACAGCGGGGTGCCGTGGGCTTGGGCGAGTTGGGACAGGGTGGAGGCGGTAAAGGGGTTCATGGAGGCATCATGCCCCGCCCAGACTATTCAATCAATGCCATTTTTATCTGCATAATATTCAATATGGATATAGTTTGTGCATGACACACGCCCCCTCCCCTGCTACGGCCCACGGCCCCGCTCCGGCCCTTACCCACCGCCAGCTCAGCATGTTCCGGGCCATCATGTTGCACGGCAACCTGGGCCGCGCGGCGGAGGTCACCGCCTCCAGCCAGCCCACCCTAAGCCGCGAGCTGGCGCGGCTGGAACAGGTGCTGGGCTTTGCCCTGTTTGACCGCGTGCGCGGCCGCCTGCGCCCCACCGTGCGCGCCCTGGCGCTGATGCAGGAGGTGGAGCGCTCTTTTGTCGGCCTGGAGCAGATCGCGGCACGGGCGCAGGAACTGCGCACCCTCAGCACAGGCCGCCTGCGCCTGGCCTGCCTGCCCGCCCTGGCGCACGCGCTGGTGCCGCATGCGCTGCTGCGTTTTGCCCAGGCCGCGCCGCAGGCGGCCGTCAGCATCTGCCCCGAAGAGTCCCCCTGGCTGGAACAGGCCCTGAGCGAGCAGCGCTACGACCTGGGTTTGAGCGAAACCGCCGAGGCCCCCACCGGGGTGGAGCTGCGCCCGCTTTTGCAAGTCAACGAGGTGGCGGTGCTGCCGCGCGGCCACCACCTGGCCCGCAAAACCGTGCTGGCGCCGCAGGACTTTGCGGGCGAGCGCTTCGTCAGCCTGGCGGCGGGCGATCCCTACCGGCGCGCCATCGACCTCATGTTTACGGCAGCGGGCGTGCAGCGCAGCACCTGCCTGGAAACCGCCAGCGCGGTGGCGGTGTGCGCCCTGGTGCGCCGGGGGCTGGGCGTGGCCATCGTCAACCCGCTCACCGCCCTGGAGTTGTCCGGCCCCGAGTTGCTGGTGCGGCCCCTGTCGGTGCCCATTGCCTTCCAGGTGAGCCTGCTGCTGCCCCAGGTGGCGGCACCGCACCCGCTGCGCGAAGTGCTGGTGGAGGCGATCACGGCGGCGGCGGCGCAGTTGGCGGCATTGCGCCAATCAATTGACTAGGGCGGAACGCCTTCATGACTTGAACCCCTGCATAAACGCTATGCAATTCATAGCTACTCACGCTCATTTCATAACGGCTAGAGCAAAAGCACCCTGACTAACAAATGGAGCAAAGGAACCAGAATCAAGAAGATGTGATCCAAGTCCGATTTGGAGGTGAACATCATGTCTT
>MESI01000097.1:0-25104 GCA_001770935.1 Burkholderiales bacterium RIFCSPLOWO2_12_FULL_61_40
CTCCAGGGCATGGCGGATGCGGTCCAGGCTCTCGTGGTGGCCGCGCACACTGCGGTCCTGCTCGGCGTCGAAGACGTGGTAGCGGTTCTTGCCCGCCAGCTTGGCCTGGTACATGGCCTGGTCGGCCTGGCGTAACAGCTGGTCGGCGTCCACGACTTCGGCCTGTGGGTAGAAGGTTACGCCCAGGCTGGCGGAAACCTGCAGCGTCAAGTTGCCAATTTGCACCGGCAGGGCCGCTGCCGTGAGCAGCCGGGTCAGCAGGGGCACGCAGGAGGCCAGGTCGGTCAGACCCACCAGCACCGCCACGAACTCATCACCGCCCATGCGGGCCAGCGTATCGCCTTCGCGCAAGGCCTGCTTCATGCGGGTGGCCAGGGCAATGAGCAACTGGTCACCCGCGTCATGCCCGTGTTGGTCGTTGATGGCTTTGAAGCCGTCCAGGTCGAGAAAGGCCACGGCCGTTTGCTGCCCGCGCCTTTGGGTCTGCACCATGGCCTGGTGCAGCCGGTCGGCCAGCAGCACGCGGTTGGGCAGATTGGTCAGGGCATCGAAATGGGCGATGTGTTCCAGCTGCTGCTGGTGCTCCTTGGTGGCGGTGATGTCGGAGAACAGGGCCACATACTGCTGCACCTCACCCTGGGCGCCCCGCACCGCGCTGATGGTCTGCATCTCGGCATAGACCTCGCCGTTTTTGCGCCGGTTCCAGACCTCGCCATACCAGTGGCCTTGCGCGGCCAGATCCCGCCACATGGCGGCGTAATACTCCTTGCCCTGGCGTCCCGAGCTGAGCAGGCGCGGGTTCTGGCCCAACACTTCCTCACGGCTGTAACCGGTGATGCGGCTAAAGGCCGCATTGACATCGATGATGGCGCCACTGGCCGAGGTGATCATGATGGCTTCGCGGGCGTGGGAGAACACTTTGGCAGCCAACTGGAGTTTTTCTTCGGCTTGCTTGCGTTCGGTGACGTCCCGGATCGCAATCAGGTTGGCGTCCTGGCCATCGAACACGATGCGCGTGGCCTGCACTTCCACGTCAATCGCCGATCCGTCAAGCCGGAGGTATTTTTCTTCGACCATGGGTACGGAGATGCCGTTGTCGGCGACCGCCTGGGCGCGTGCCAGCGCGAAGGCGCGGCAGTCCGGGTGCACCAGATCCATGATGGGCTTGCCGATCAATTCCTGTGCAGACCGGGCGCCAAACAGGTGGACCGCCGCAGGGTTGACGTAGACCACTTTTCCCTTGCGGTGCACCCCAATGGCTTCGGGCGTCCATTCGATCATGGTGCGGTAGCGGTGTTCGCTCTCGTGCAGGGCTTGTTCGACACGCTTGCGTTCGCTCAGGTCCACGTCCAGGCAAAATAATTCAGGTTGCTGGCCCGCATGGTTCACCAGGGCATGGCTGGTGATCACCGGCACCAGGGCGCCGTCACGGGTCTGGAGCTGCATTTCTGCGGAGGGAATCGGTACACCGGTTTCATACATCCGTCGCATGGCGGCTTTCACGTCGTCGCGCATGTTTTGCGGGATGATGAGCTCGTGCAAATTGTGGCCCAGGGCCTGCGCGGCACTGTAGCCGTACAGAAGTTCCGAGGCCCGGTTCCAGAAGGTCACCGTGCCATCGGGGGTGTAGCCTTGCACCGCCACGCTGGGGATATTTTCCATGACGGAGCGAAAGCGCTCTTCACTGTCCCGAATGGCCTGCGCTGCGGCGTTTCTCTCGATGGCGATGCTGGCCAGGTGGGCGACCTGTTCAATCAGCGCAATGTCGCTGGCCTCCGGTGTGTGGGGCTGGCGGTGGTAGATGGCAAAGGTGCCCAGCACCTGGCCGGAGGCGGCGCGAATCGGTTGCGCCCAGCAGGCCCCCAGCTCGGCACGGGTTGAGAGGGCTGCGTTGTAAAACGGCGGCAGGCTGGGAGCGATGGCCTGGCCCAGGTGTTTGCCATCCGGGTCGCGCAGCAAAATGCTGCAGCGCATGGCGGGTTTGAGTTGTTCCACGCCGCGCACAATGGTTTCCAAAACGCTGGGGAGCGGAGCTCCGGCAGCCAGGATTTCCAGAGTGCGGCTGCGAAATTGTTCCCATTTTTTGGCCTGGTAGCGATCCGTGATGTCGGCGATCACGCCCACCAGGCCGCGTTCAGCCCCGTCGGCGTCCACAAAGCGTTTGCCCGTCAGGTGGCCCCAGAATTCGGTTTGATCGCTCCGCCAGTACAGGCGGTCCAGGTCGACGGATGGGATTTCATTGGCCAGCAGGGCCAGCATCTGGCTGCGGCCGGTGTCCCGTTCGGTCGGATGCACCAGGGCCACGTATTCGCTCCCCACCAGCGCATCGACCGTGCACCCGAACATTTCGGCCATGCGCTGGTTGGCTTGTGTGATGCGCCCCTGCATGTCAACGACAAAGATCGCCACGCTGGAGGTGTCCAGAATTTGCGTGAGCAAAGTCTCTCTTTGCGCCAGGGTTTTGAGCAGGCCGTTGAAGCCGCCAATCAACTGGCCAATCTCATCGTGCCGGGTGACGGGCAGCGGCGGCGGGGGTGTCTGCATTTGCGCCAGGGTGGCCAGGGTTTGGACGGTGGAAAACAGGGGGACGAGCTGGCGTTTGAGCATCCAGCGGGTCAAGCCGCCTGCGAGCAGCGTCAAGACAAGCGTGGCCAATACCATGCGCCGTTGCATGTTGGTGATGGGGGCAAAGGCTTCCGCGGTGGGCAACAGTGCCGCCACGGTCCACCCGGCGCTGGGAATTTTTTTGACCGATGCCAAAACCTCGACGCCCTGCGGATTGACAAACACCTGCGAACCCTCGTCGCCCGCGATAAACCGGTCTAACGCGGCGTTGGTGCCGACGGCCGGAAGCGTTTCCATGACGCGGGTTTTGTCGGTGGCGGTGACAATCAAGCGGTATTGCGGTGCGATGACCCAAAACCCCCCCGATTTTCCGTAATGCAGTCTGGTGATTTCGTCCAGAAAATTGGAAGGACCCAGTTGGGTCACGCCCGCCAGGGCACCGATCACGGTGCCCTGGGGATCACGAATGGGAACCGCCATGCCAAACACCGGAGTTCCCAGCTGTTTGCCTATCAGCGGCCGCCCAACGGTGGATGCTCCGTTCTGGAGCGCAGCGGCGACGGTGTCGGTATCTGCGTAATGGATGCCAATCCGGCCCGCAGAACGCACGGTGTCGGCAATAGCGGTGCCGTCGGCCCGGTACGCAATGACCCCTCCATTGAACAGATTTTGGACCACCGCCTGGTCTTCCAGCATCGACTGCAAGGCTGCTGTGCGGTTGGGCACTGCAGGGGCCACTTTGTGCGCCACGGTTTCCAGTGCCTGCAAACGCAGGTTCAATTCCCGGTTGACGTCCGCTGCCGCCACCGATGCGGTGGAAAACTGCTGCTCGCCCAAAAGTCGTTGCATGTCCTCGTGCAACATGCGGCTGGCATAAAACGCCAGCGACCACAGGCTGAACAGGAAAATGACCAAGGTGAACAAAGTCACCTTGTCTTTGAGAGAGCGCCGTCGAAAGAGATTCAGATGCATGGCCGTATTCCGTGTGCGCTGCCGCGTGTCATGCCGGGAGCAATGACCGCAATTGTTCCAAAAGTTGATCCCGCATGGTCAGGAGTTCGGGCAGGCGCGCCAGTGCTTCACCCGGCCGGTCGTCGCCATACAGATCGCACAGGGTGGTGGCCAGCGCGTGGGCCTGCTGGTGCAGGGTGTCGATGACCGCAATGGTGGGGTGCGCGCCATGGCGCGCCTGGCCCTCTTTGGCCAGCCATTGGCCCAAATGGCATTGCAGGTGGTCCAGCTCCGGCGGGGCTTCGCGCAGGCCGTGCAGAAAATCTTCCATGCTCTTGCTCCAGGCGCGATGCTCGACGCCGGCAAACAGCATGGGGAAGTCTTCGCGGCGCACCGGTGCCATGTGGTGCCAGCTCGGGTCGGGCCGCCAGTGGGCCTTCCACAGGGGCAATTGCCGGGCCGGCATGGGGCGGGCAATGCCATAACCCTGTGCCAGGTCACAACCCAGCTGCAACAGCATGGTGCCGTGGGCAATGGTCTCCACGCCTTCGGCGATGACGTCGCGGCGAAAGGCGGATGCCAAACCAATCACGCCCTCCAGAATGGCCAGATCGTCCGGGTCGTCCAGCATGTCGCGCACAAAGCTCTGGTCCACTTTGAGCAGGGCAACGGGCAGGCGTTTCAGGTAGGTGAGCGAGGAGTAGCCGGTGCCAAAGTCGTCCAGTGCAAAGCGCACACCCATGCGCCTGCAAGCCTCTATGGCGTGGGACACGCCACCCACGTCTTCCAGCGCGCTGGTTTCCAGCACCTCCAGGGAGAGTCCGCCGGGTTTGGCATGGGGGTGCCGGGCCAAAATCCCCTGCAGCCTTTCCACGAAGTTCACTTGCTGCAACTGGCGCGCGCCGATGTTGACGCTGACCTCCATGTCCAGCCCCGCGCTGGCCCAGTGCTCCATCTGGGTGAGCGCGGTGTCAATCACCCATTCGCCGATGGCTATAGCCAGCGGGTGGTCTTCAATGACGGGCAAAAACGCCGCAGGCGGCAAAAGACCGCGCTCAGGGTGTTGCCAGCGGATCAGCGCTTCGGCGCCGATGACCGCGCCGGTGCGCATATTCACCTTGGGTTGGTAAAACAGCACGAATTCCTGCTCCACCAGGGCCTGGCGGATGTGTTCCAGGCTCTCGTGGTGGCCGCGCACGCTGTGGTCGTGTGCGGCGTCGAAGACGTGGTAGCGGTTCTTGCCCGCCAGCTTGGCCTGGTACATGGCCTGGTCGGCCTGGCGCAGCAATTGGTCCGCATCCACCTCCTGTGCCTGCGGATAAAAAGTGACGCCCAGGCTGGCAGAAACTTGTAGCTCAAAGGGCCCCACTTGCACCGGCTCGGCGGCGGCGATCAGCAGACGCGTGAGCAGGGGCACACTGGCGGCTATGTCGGGCAAATCGACCAGCACCGCCACAAACTCGTCACCGCCCATGCGGGCCAGCGTATCGCCATCGCGCAGGGCCTGTTTCATGCGGGCCGCCAGGGCGATCAGCAACTGGTCTCCGGCATCGTGGCCATGTTTGTCGTTGACGGCCTTGAACCCGTCCAGGTCGAGAAAGGCCACCGCCAAAGGCTGGCCGCGCCGCTGGGCCTGTGCCATGCCCTGGTGCAGGCGGTCCGCCAGCAAAACCCGGTTGGGCAGGCTGGTGAGTGCATCAAAATGGGCAATGTGTTCGAGCTGGCGCTGGTGCTCTTTCATGGCGGTGATGTCGGAGAACAGGGACGCATAGTATTGGGCCCGGCCATTGACATCGTTCACCGTGCTGATGGTGAGCATCTGGGCGTACACCTCACCATTTTTCCGGCGGTTCCAGATTTCCCCATGCCACTGGCCGTTTTCAGCCAGTTCGGCAAAAAGAGCCTGGTAGAAATGCCGGTCATGCCGTCCCGAACTGAAGATGTGCGGGTTGCGCCCCAGCACGTCGCCCCGGCCAAAACCGGTGATGCGGCTGAAGGCGGCATTGACGTCGATGATGGCGCCGTCCAGCGTGGTGATAAAAATGCCCTCCTGGGCGTGGGTGAAAACGCTGGCCGCCAATTGCAGCCGGGATTCGGCCAGTTTGCGTGCAGTGATGTCGCGGATGGACACATGAATGGCCGGTTCCCCGTCGTAGGTGATGGCGGTGCCCTGTACCTCCACGTCGATGGCACCTCCATCCAGCCGGAGAAATTTCGATTCCACCATCGGGGGGATCGCCACCTTGTCGTTGATGGCCTTCATGCGCGCCGTCTGTGCTTCCAGGAAGTCGGGATGGATCAGCTGGCGGGTCCATTGGCCCACCAGACCCGACGCATCTTTGGCGCCGAACATCTTGATGGCGGCTGCGTTGACGTACAAGATTTCTCCGAGCCGGTGCACCAGAACCGGGTCGGGGGACCACTCCACCAGGGTGCGGTAACGCTCCTCGCTGTCGCGCAGTTTTTGGGCGTCGGTGCTTTTTTCGATCGCGATGCTGGCCAGGGACGCGGATTGCTCAATCACGGCGATGTCGCTTGCCTGCGGCGTGCGCGCAGTGGTGCGGTGGTAGATGGCAAAGGTGCCCAGCACCTTGCCCTTGGAGGACCGAATGGGTTGCGACCAGCATGCGCCCAGGTCTGCCCGTGCTGCCAGGTCCTTGAAAGGCGCCCAGTCGGGGTGCGTTGCAATGTCCTCCACCACGACGCGTTCGCCGGTAAAAGCCGCTGCGCCGCAGGAGCCCATTCCTGCACCGATTGCCAGGCCGGTCAAGGCGTCGTTGTAAAAATCAGGCAGGCTGGGAGCCACCCCTTTGCAAAAGTGCCTGCCCTCGCCATCGAGCAACTGGATGCTGCACAGGGACTCGCAGCGGACCTGTTCCACGCCCAGCACGATGGCCTCCAGCACGGCACTGAGCGGTGCGCTGGCCGCCAGCATTTCCAGGATGCGGCTGCGAAATTTTTCGTAATTCTGAACCTGCTTTCGGTCGCTGATGTTGGCGATCACCCCCACCAGGCCGCGGTCTTTGCCCTGGGCGTCGACGAAACGCCGGCCGGTGAGGCGGCCCCAAAACCGGGTGTGGTCGGCGCGCCAATAGAGGCGATCCAGGTCTACCGACTGAATTTGGCTGGCCAGCAGGGCCAGCATTTTTTTTCGCCCTTCCTCGCGTTCTTCAGGATGCACCAGGGAGACATAGTCCGCCCCTTCGAGGGCCGAGTGCGTGCAGCCAAACATGTCGGCCATGGGCTGGTTGGCCTGGGTGATGCGGCCTTGCATGTCGACCAGAAAAATGGCCACGCTGGCGGTGTTGATGATTTGCTGGTGCAAGGACTCCCGCTGCGCCGACGTATCGAGCAGCGATTGGAAACCGCCAATGAGTTGGCCAATTTCATCCTGCCTGGCTGGGAGCGGGGGCTGCGGCGCCTGGGTCGGATCGGCCAGTGCCAGCGATCTGGAGGCGGCCAGCAGGGGTGACAGCTGCTTTTGCAACATCCAGGTGGTGGTCCACCAGATCAGCCCCCCGGCCAATAGCGTTAACGCGGCAGCGGCCAGCATCAGGTGCTGCTGTATGGCGTCTATGGGGGCGAAGGCTTCGGCGGTCGGCAAGGCGGCCACCACGAACCAGCCCGCCGCCGCAATCCCTTTGGCCGCCGACAACTCTTCCACACCCAAGGAGTTACGGGCAATGCCGTAGCCTTCGAATCCCTGCATGTACCGGTCGTGCATCGTATTGGCGCCGGGGGCCGGAGTGGGCTGCATGACGCGGCTTTTGTCGGTTGCGGTCACAAACAGCTGGTGCTGCGGTGCGATCACCATGTAGCCGCCGGACTTGCCGTAACTGCTGAGCGCAATTCTTTCCAGAAAGTTGGAGCGCCGCAGGTTGACCACCCCCGACAAGGCTCCGGTCACCTGGCCCTGTGTATCGCGAATGGGCACCGCCATCAGCAAAACAGGGTCTGGCATGGCCTGGCTGACGAATGGCCGGCCGATGGTGGGTTGGCCTTGGAGTGCCGAGGCCACGGTGCCGGTATCCCGCACATAGGTATTGCCTGGTGCTCCGGCGGGGACGACTTGCGCAAAGGCCAGACCATCCATTCGGGTGGCAAAAATGCCGCCGTTGAAGATGCTCTGAAAAATGGGCTGCTGTTCCAAAAACGATTGCGCGGCGGTGGCATTGCCAAAAGCTTCTGTCCGCATGATCCCGGCCACATTCTCCAGGGCCTTCAGGCGCTCATTCAATTCGTCGTTGACGTTGGCGGCGACCAGGGACACCGATGCGAACTGCTGTTCGCCCAGCTGGTGCTGCATGTCTTCGCGCAGCATCCGGCTGGCGTACAAGGCCAGGGACCAGATGCTGAACAAAAAAATGGCCAGCGTCAGAAAGGTCAGCCGGGTCTTGAGTGAGCGCCACCGTAGGAGGTTCAATTGCATGCAGGTTTCTCGTGTCAGTGATGGGGCTTGGCGAACAACTCGGGAGATTTTCTTGATCACGCACGTACCGAAACAGGGATGGGCAGTCAGGAAGTCCAACGGTCTGAAGTGGCAGAAAAGACTCTAACACTTATGCCTGTTGTCTGGGCGCGAAAGGCGCGCCGGGCTTGCGGGTGTGCGTGGTTATGATTTTTACAAAGCGATTGCTTGCTAAAAATAAGCAGGTTGGGTATGCTTTGGAACCATGAACACCCTTGCCTTGTCCCTGCACCCCTTTGCCGCCTTGCCTGCCGACGCGGCCCCCAAGCGTCCCCGCGGGCGCCCGCGCAAGACCGAATTGGAGCGCGACGACGGCAACCGCCGGGTGGATCTGCTCGCCGCAGCGGCCCGCCTGTTTCGCCGCCAGGGTTTTGACGCCACCAGCACACGGGACATTGCCGCCGCTGTGGGCATGCACAGCGGTTCGCCGTTTTACCACTTCAAAAGCAAGGATGCGCTGCTCTACGCCGTGATGGAGGAGGGCATGCACAGCGCCATTGCGCGCCAGCGCGCCGCGCTGGCATCGGAGGATACATCGCCGGACCAGTCGCCCTGGGTGCAGCTGCGCCGCCTGATCCGCTCCCACTTTGACACCTTGCACGGGCCGGGCAACGATTTTATTCCGGTCATGCTCTACGAGCAGCGCTCCCTGAGCAGCCGCCAGCGCGCGGCTATCGCCCAGTTGCAGGCCGACTACGAAGCGCCCTGGACCCCGGTGCTGGAAGCCTTGCATGCCAGCGGCCATTTGCTGGCACCGGTGAAGCTGTCGCGCCTGCTGATCCTGGGCGCGCTGAACTGGTCGGTGCAATGGTATGACCGCAAAAAAGGCGCCTCGCTGGACGAATTGACCGATGCCTGCATGGCTTTGTTCCTGAAACCTTGCTCCGTTCCCAACTGATTGAAAGTCTGTATGTCCTACCGTTCTGTATTTACGCCCCACTTATTTGCGAACAAGGTCGTGCTGGTCACCGGCGGGGGCTCAGGCATCGGGCGCTGCACCGCCCACGAACTGGCCGCTTTGGGGGCGCACACCGTGCTGATCGGGCGCAAGCCGGAGAAGCTGCAAACGGTGGTGGAGGAAATCACGCAGGACGGCGGCAGCGCCAGTTTTCAGGTCTGCGACATCCGCCAGGAAGACGCCGTCAAACAAACCGTGGCGGCCGTTGTGGCGGCACGGGGGCGCATCGACGGCCTGGTCAACAACGCCGGCGGCCAGTACATGACGCCGCTGGAAGCCATCACCGCCAAGGGCTGGGAGGCGGTGACCAATACCAACCTCACCGGCGGCTTCCTGATGGCGCGCGAGTGTTTTGTGCAAAGCATGCACAAACACGGCGGCTCCATCGTCAACATCGTGGCCGATATGTGGGGCTCCATGCCCGGCATGGGCCACAGCGGCGCGGCACGTGCTGGCATGGTCAGCCTGACCGAAACGGCCGCCGTGGAATGGGGCGGCCGGGGCGTGCGGGTCAACGCGGTGGCGCCGGGCTACATCGCCTCCAGCGGCATGGACAACTATCCGCCCGAGGTGGGGCCCATGCTGCGCGAAATGGGTAAGACCCTGCCTCTGGGCCGTTTTGGCACCGAGTCGGAAGTGGCGGCGGGCATCGTGTTCCTGCTCAGCCCGGCGGCGGCGTTTATCAGCGGCACCACCTTGCGCATTGACGGCGCCCGCCCGCAGGTGCGCATGGGCTGGCCCATGCGTGTGGCGGATGCCAAAGCGCAAACGCGCGACGCCATCCAGCCGTTCAATGGCTTTCACCGCGCCCAAACACCCAAGGTGTTTTCCTAGCCACTTTTTGGAGGACCTGAACATGCAATTCACCCACGAACATCTGGAAATCCAGAAAACCCTCAAACGCTTCATCGACGCCGAAATCAACCCTCACGTTGAGGCCTGGGAAGCGGCCGAGCAATTTCCGGCGCATGAGATTTTCAAGAAGCTCGGCAACCTGGGCCTCTTGGGTCTGACCAAGCCCGAGGCCTATGGCGGCATGGCGCTCGACTATTCCTACGGACTGGCCATGGCCGAAGCGCTGGGCCATATCGACTGCGGCGGCATCCCCATGGCCATTGGTGTGCAGACCGACATGTGCACCCCGGCGCTGGCGCGTTTTGGCAGTGAAGAGCTGAAGAAAGAGTTTCTGGTACCGGCCATTGCGGGCGACACCGTGGGCTGTATTGGGGTGAGCGAGCCCGGCGCGGGCAGCGATGTGTCGGCCATCAAAACCACGGCGCGCAAGGACGGGGACGACTACCTCATCACCGGCCAGAAGATGTGGATCACCAACAGCCTGCAGGCCGACTGGATGTGCATGCTGGTCAACACCGGCGACGGCCCCGCGCACAAGAACAAAAGCCTGGTCATGGTGCCCCTGCGCGAGAACGGCAAGCTACGCCCCGGCATTGAAGTGGCCAGCAAGATCAAGAAAATCGGCATGCACTCCAGCGACACCGGCCTGCTGTACTTTGACAAGGTGCGCGTGCCCCAGCGCAACCGCATCGGGGCCGAGGGCGCAGGTTTTGTCTACCAGATGCAGCAGTTCCAGGAAGAGCGCATGTGGTGCGCCGCCAGTTGCCTGCAAAGCCTGCACAACTGCATCCAGTGGACCGTGGAGTGGGCGCAAGACCGCCAGATGTTTGGCGCCACCCTGGCCGACCAGCAGTGGGTGCAGTTCAAGCTGGCGGAGATGAAAACCGAACTGGAAAGTCTGCGCGCGCTCACCTACCGCACCTGCGAGCTTTATATGCAGGGCCAGGACGTGATGGAACTGGCCTCCATGGCCAAACTCAAGGCCGGGCGCCTGAACCGCCTGATCCCCGACGGCTGCCTGCAGTTCTGGGGCGGTATGGGCTACACCTGGGAAAACAAGGTCTCGCGCATGTTCCGCGATGGCCGCCTGGGCTCGATTGGCGGCGGTGCCGACGAAGTGATGATGGGCATCATCGCCAAGACCATGGGGGTGGCCAAGCGCCCCCTGCGGGGCTGATTCCATTTCCATATCAATGCGATATATCGTTGCCCCTCCTTGTCGTGCTAAAGCACTGCCTGCGTCGGCGCGCCTCATCTCGCATGGATCTGAAAACGGAATAAACCGTTCAAACAAACGTTGCAGGAGTTCCCTATGTCAGTGACGGATATTGGTGATGACGACATCGCGCTGGTGGAAGACGCGGTGCGTCGTTTTATCGACACCGAAGTGGCCCCCCATCTGGAGGCGTGGGAGGAGGCGGGGCAGTTCCCGCGCAGCCTGTACCTGCGCGCCGCCGAGCTGGGCTGGCTGGGCATGGGCTACCCCGAGGAACTGGGCGGCACGCCCAGCCCCTGGAAATTACGCAACGCCCTGTCCGTGGCCCTGGCCCGCCACGGTGGCAGCGGCGGGCTGATGGCCAGTTTGTTCAGCCACAACATCGGCCTGCCCCCCGTGCTGCGCCACGGCTCAGCGGCGCTGCAGCGGGAAGTGATTCCCGAGGTGCTGGCGGGTCAGAAGATTGCGGCACTGGCCATCACCGAGCCCGGTGGCGGCACCGATGTCTCGGCCCTGCGCACCACGGCGCGGCGCGAAGGCGATGCCTATGTGGTGGACGGTGAAAAAATCTTCATCACCTCCGGACTGCGTGCCGACTGGTACACCGTGGCGGTGCGCACCGACCTCCACAACAAGGGGCCCATGGGCATTTCCATGCTGATGGTGCCGGGCGACGCGACTGGCCTGACACGTACCCCGCTCAAGAAGATGGGCTGGCTGTGTTCGGACACCGCGCAACTGCACTTTGACGGCGTGCGGGTGCCGGCGCGCTACCTGGTGGGCGAGGAGGGCGCGGGCTTCAAGATGATTCTGACCAACTTCAACGGCGAACGCCTGGGCATGTCCGCCATGGCGCTGGGTTTCTCTGAGGCCTGCTTTGATGAAGCCCTGGCCTGGGCGCGCCAGCGCAAGACCTTTGGCAGCGCGCTGGTGGACCACCAGGTCATTCGCCACAAGCTCATGGACATGAAGATGCGCATCGAATCCACGCGTGCCTGGCTGAATGCAGTTGCCGTTCGCGCCGACGAAGGTGACCGTGGCAACAAGGCGGCCAAGGGTGCCGAATGGGTGGCACAGGTCTGCCTGCTGAAAAACCACGCCACCCAGACCATGCAGTTCTGCGCCGACCAGGGCGTGCAGATTTTGGGCGGCATGGGCTTTATGCGCGGCACCAAGTGCGAACGCATCTACCGCGAAGTCAAGGTCATGACCATTGGCGGCGGCACCGAAGAAATCATGAAAGAGTTGGCCTCGCGTCAGCTCGGCCTGTGAGAATCAACAGCATGAGTCCCAGCCATAGCAGCAACACCAGCATTACCAGCAATACCGGCAATGCCGACCCCGCATCGGGGGCGGCCATCGAGTTCGAGCCTGAGTTCGTCACCGGCTTGAAAAAAGTGTTTGAAGAGATGGTGGTCTTCAACAAGGTGCTGGGCCTGCGCATCACGCAGATCAACTCGGCCGAGGTACGTGGGCGCATCGACATGAAGCCCAGCCTGGTGGGCCACTTCAGCTTCAACCGCATCCACGGTGGTGTCATCAGCGCCGGGCTGGACGCCATGGGCGGGCTGGCGGTCATGGCCGCCATTGGCGCGCGCCACATGGACGAAACACCGCTGCAGCGCCTGCAACGTTTCGCCAAGCTGGGCACCATCGACCTGCGCGTGGACTACCTGCGCCCCGGCATCGGCGAGTACTTCGAGCTGCGCGCCGAAGTCATGCGCCTGGGCTCCCGCGTGGCCTCCACCCGCATGGAGTTTTGGGGTGCCGACGGCAAGCTGCTCTCCACAGGGGCTGGGGCGTATATCGTTTCCTGAGTTTTGAGTTGCTTTTGCTATTGATTTGGTAGCTGCTTGCGCATATTCTACGGGGGCTGGAGCCCTATTTCGTTGGGAAGCTGGTGCTGCAAAGCGGTATCCAGGGGCGGATTGGAGCTTGCGGGCGATGGGTGGGAGTGACTTCCAGCTCATGCACCATGGTCAGGGCCCTCGTGTGGGTCTGCGGCATCGGCGGATGGCAATCCGCTCAGCTGCATCTCTCCACCCAGGGCATCAATGACCCGCAGAATATTTTCCAGTCGCAAGGTGGGTTTGCCCGCTTCAAGATCGACGATGAAGCGCACACCAACCCCCGCCGCCAGGGCCAACTGGGGCTGCGTCAGCCCGAGCTGCTTGCGGGCAGCACGCAGTGCACACCCTAGTTGTTGAGGTGATCGAATGGAAGTCATGGCTTGCTCAGTTTCCCCTTCGGGAAATTATCGACCTGAATCCAGCTCTGCAGAAGAGATATTTACCGGTCGGGAAATTTAAAACATATGCCATTGATGCTGCGCCTGAATACCGTCAAGGCTTGATCGCACCGGAGTGGCGGATGGCCAACCAACCTCGCACATCACGCTTGAGCTGGGCACCATCGACCTGCACATGGACTATCTGCTGAGCGGTTGAGGCCTAGAATCATGCAAAGACAGTTGCGGGATTTGTCGGATTTTGATACCTGTATAAAAGTTCCAAACAACTGCTAAAACCAAGGCTGCAAGCCACTTTCAGGAGGAATTCATGTCCAGTTTATTCTGTAGCGTCCAAAATAATTTTCAGGTCTTGCAAAGTACATTTCGCATGGGCTCTAATGCCGTTGCCCGCTTTTCAATTGGTGCGCCAGATATGAAGCATGCCGCAAAACTCATGCTTATCGCATTCTTCCTCTTCCTCGCAGCGAAGTCGGCCGTGGCCGGGCCTTTCTCGATGGTCTGCCATTTCCCGTCAAAGAACTGCGGTAGCGAGGTTACAGACATCGTGTCTGACAGGTTTACTTCTCGGTATCCGTCCAGCAAATGGCAGATTGTTGTCTTGGCGGAGTTCACTCCGTACTCTAATGGTGGTGGAGTTGGCTACGCCATTGCGGGTGTTTCACGCAAGATATCCTCGCCTCAATCGGCAACCCAAGCCCTGGTGCCTCATCAACGCTTCGTTAGCACATCTCGCAGAGTCGGCCGCAACATCCTCGCCAGCGAAGCCGTTGAGGAAACCATTCAGCTTGTTCGGGAAGCTCTTGAGCAAATGGTGGTCGCTTGCGAAAACACGTCAAACTGCAACGTCGAGTAGCCGATGTAGAGTCCCAACAAGTTGCTCGTCGCGGACGCGCAGCAGCAGATGGCCGCTTCGCGGCGCTTGCTGCGCGCCGGTTACCTTCACGTTCGACCGCAAATTCATAGCGATCTGGCCTTGCGCATGCTGTAATCCATAGGATACAATTTTCTGATGCACGTGGAAGCAACCAAGGTCTATCTGGATTGGATTAATTCGCTCAATGATCGAGCGGGTCGTGCACGCATTCAGGTTCGGGTTGATCGGCTCGTTCACGGAAATCCGGGGCAGCATAGGGCGCTTACCGACGGTGTTTGCGAGTTGAAGATCGATTTCGGGCCTGGGTACCGGGTCTATTACACAGAGCGAGCCGGTGTAGTTGTTGTCCTGCTGGCTGGAGGGGACAAATCATCCCAGCAGAAGGACATCAAAACTGCGATCGCGCTGGCAAAGGGACTTTAGGAGTATTTTTATGACCAAGGCAATGTCTAAAGCAGTAGCGTCACGGACAAAAGCGACAAAAACTGTTGCGTATGACGTATCGGAACAACTGAGAACGCCAGAGGAAATGGCTGCGTATCTGGATGCATGGTTGGAAGAAGCACCTGAGGACGCAACGGGAATCGCCCGCGCACTGGGCGACATTGCGCGTGCCAAGGGCATGACGCAAGTGGCTCGCGACGCGGGTTTGAGTCGGGAGAGCTTGTACAAAGCCCTTGGTGAAAATGGGAACCCGACTTTCGCAACCGTTTTGAAGGTGGCGAGGGCATTGGGCCTTCGGTTTCATGCACAGGTTGCTTGAGTTGCTGTCGAACGGGTCATTCCACACTGACGCCCGCGGCGCCTGCGAATTTTGACGTTCATGACCACCCCCGTCTCCAATCTCACCACCTTGCTTCGGTCCATGGAGCCCCAGCTGCATCCCGGAGTGGTCGTCTTTGCGTCGGTGCCGCATGAAACCGATCTGAGTTCGCTCTCGGCCATCTCGACGTTTCGGGAGGCTGAGGGCCTCACACTCATCACCTCCGAAGCCGAAGCCATCCGGGCAAATCTGCCGGTTCTCTTTCGCGCGGCCTGGATCACGCTCCAAGTTCACTCCGATCTTCAGGCCGTCGGCCTCACGGCAGCGTTCGCTCGCGCGCTGGGTGAGGCAGGTGTCAGTTGCAATGTCGTTGCCGCTGCCTACCATGACCACATTTTTGTTCCAATCGAGTCTGCCCAAGCTGCGCTTTCTGCTCTGCGCCAGCTCCAGGGGCAATCGGCGCCAACCATGCATCTTTAGGAAGTCTGCTGCCTGTGCGGCCTACGCCGTTTTCTGCGTGAGCATGTCGATAAACGCCCTGAGCCCGGCAGGCACCCGCTTGCGGCTGGGGTAGTAGAGGAAGAAGCCTGCGATTTCCGGGCACCAGGCATCAAGCACCTGGCACAGCCGCCCCGACGCCAGCTCCGCCTCGGCGTACTGTGCGTAGACATAGGCCAGCCCCAAACCGTCTTCGGCGGCGCGGACCATCAGCCCCATGTCGCTCACACACAGGGCGCCATCCACCTCCACCTCCAGTTGCTCCGCGCCTTGGGCGAACTCCCAGCGGTAGCGCACGCCGCTGGGAAAACGGATGCCGATGCAGCGGTGTTGCTGCATATCGCGCGGATGCAGTGGCGCGCCGTGGGCCGCCACATAGGCGGGCGATGCGACCACGATGAAGCGCTGCGGCCCGCCCAGGGGAATGGCCACCATGTCTTGTTGCAGGCTTTCGCCAAAACGCACGCCCGCGTCGAAGCCGGCCGCCACGATGTCCACCAGGGTGTCGTCCGTGACCAGTTCCAGCTTCATGCCGGGGTGCAGGGTCAGGAAACGCGTCACCAGCGGCGCCAGCACCAACTCGGCGGCGGCGCGCGGCGCATTGATGCGCAGGGTGGCCATGGGGGAGTCGCGAAAGGTGTTGACCTCGTCCCGCGCCGTCTGGATGTCCAGCAAGGCCGGCGACAGCCGGGCCAGCAGGCTGTCCCCGGCCACGGTGGGCGCCACACTGCGGGTGGTGCGGTTGAGCAAACGCACGCCCAGTCGCTCTTCCAGGCCGCGCAGGGTATGGCTGATGGCCGAAGGCGACACCCCCAGTTCCACGGCCGCTCCGCGAAAACTGCGCAAGCGCGCCACCACCGCGAAAGTTTGCAGGTCAGTCAAGGAAGTGGGAATCATATTGCTGAGAATAACTCACCAACCCATGCAGAAAAATGCGGGTTGTTGCACAGTGCCTAAAAATCTAAGCTCCCTGTCTCCCGCCTCTTTATCGCAAAAACAAGGAAATTTCATGGAAAAAATCGTGTCTGATCTCGCAGGAAAAACCTACCTCATCACCGGCGCATCGTCGGGCATAGGCGCTGCCACCGCCTTGGCATTGGGCCGGGTGGGCGCCCATGTGGTCCTGGCAGCACGCCGGGAGGATGCGTGTGCGGCACTGGCCCAAGATATCGTCGCCTCCGGTGGCAAGGCACTGGTGCTCAAAATGGATGTCAGCGTGGAGGCCGATGTGCGCCATGCCGTGGCGGCCACGGTCGCCCATTTTGGACGCATCGATGGCGCCTTTAACAACGCCGGACTCTTGGGCGTGGCGGCACCGCTGCAGGAGGGCGGCTCGGCTGATTTCGATGCTGTGATGCGCACCAATGTCTCGGGTGTGTTTTGGTCCATGAAATACCAGATCGAAGCCATGCGCAAGACGGGCGGTGGTGCCATTGTCAACACCGCGTCCATTGGCGCCCAGGTCGGCTTTGCCACGCTGTCGCCTTATGTCACCAGCAAACACGCCGTGATGGGGCTTACCCGCACCGCAGCGCTGGAATATTTTCAACACGGCATTCGCATCAATGCGGTGTGCCCCGGTCCGGTTGCCACCGCGATGGCCGACCTGGGGTTCGGCAGCCGCGCCAATCTGGAGGGCGCGATGGCCAGCGCCCCGGCCGGTCGTGCCGGTCGGCCGGACGAAATCGCCGGGCCGGTGCTGTTCCTGCTCTCCAGCGCCGCCAGTTACATCAGCGGCCACGGCCTGGTGGTGGATGGCGGCTACACCGTTCAATAAAGTCAAAACAATGAAACAACGACTCTTGGGGCCAGCCCAAACACCCGTGTCCGCCATCGGGCTCGGCTGCATGGGCATGAGTGAGTTTTATGGGGCCAGCGACGACAGCGAATCCCTGGCCACACTGGCGCGGGCATGGGAGCTTGGCGTGAATTTTTTCGACAGCGCCGACACCTATGGCCACGGCCACAACGAAACGCTGCTGGGGACCTTCCTCCACCAATTGGGCGCGGCACGCCGGGCACAGGTGGTGGTGGCGACCAAATTCGGCATCGTGCGCGAGCCCGGTCAGTACGAACGCCGTATCGACAACAGCCCGGCCTATGTGCGCAGCGCCTGTGACGCGTCTTTGCGGCGGCTGGGGGTGGACACCATTGACCTCTACTACTGCCACCGGCGCAACCCGGCCGTGCCCATCGAAGACATGGTGGGGGCGATGGCGGGCCTGGTGGAAGCGGGCAAGGTGCGCCAGATCGGGCTCTCGGAAGTGTCCGCCCAGACCCTGCGTCAGGCCCATGCCGTGCACCCCATCGCTGCGGTGCAAAGCGAGTACTCCCTGTGGTCCCGCGAGCCGGAAAACGACGTGCTGGCGACCTGTGCCGAACTGGGCACGACGTTTGTGGCCTACAGCCCGCTGGGCCGCGCCTTTCTCACCGGCGCGGTGAATCCTGCCAGCCTGGGTGACGGGGATTTTCGTAAAAACCTCCCGCGCTTCAGCGCAGAGGCCGAGACCGCCAACCGCCCCTTGGTAGACCGCCTGCACGGCTTCGCCACGACCCGTGGCATGACGAACTCCCAAGTGGCACTGGCCTGGATGCTGTGCAAGCACCCGCATGTGGTGCCGATCCCGGGCACCCGCCGCAGCCGCTACCTGGAAGAAAACACTGCGGCGTCAGGTTATGTGCTGTCTGCCGAAGACGTGGCCGAGCTGGACCGGCTTTTTGTGCCTGAGCGGGTGGCTGGCAAGCGCTACACCGCAGCTGGGATGGTGGGGGTGGAGTGATCCGC
The DNA here is from genome assembly GCA_001770935.1 of Burkholderiales bacterium RIFCSPLOWO2_12_FULL_61_40. Lineage (GTDB taxonomy): Bacteria > Pseudomonadota > Gammaproteobacteria > Burkholderiales > Burkholderiaceae_C > Allorhodoferax. The sequence goes on from MESI01000097.1 coordinate 18,185, forward strand.
TGCTTGTCCCCGCCACAACAGCCCGGTGCGTTCCCATGGGCTGGGTGCAGGGGCTGCCGCTAAGGCGTTTTGAGGCGTCTGTGTCGTATTTTGAGTTACTTTTGCTATCAAGATTTATCGGGCCCGATCAATAGGAGTCCCCGAACATGCGAATCGAGCAGGGCGAGATCAGAAGGCAGCGTGTCGCCGGCCTTTTCTGTCAGGTTTCGCGCAATTTTCCCGATCGCTGCCATCTTTTCATCTGCTTCGTCGTACTTGGGAATATTCAAGTACTCGGCAACGCTTGCCCCGAGGCTAAGCTGGGCCGCGTATGCGGAAACTGCCTTGGCGATGGTGGGTGCATTCAGGAAGCCCGTTAAATAGGCCGCCTCAGGCTCCGAATCGACTGGGATGAAATAGAGCTTGTGGTCTGGAATCACGGTCTTTACTCCCGCGTGTTCGATTGCTGCGCTTCCAATATAGGCAGCCGCGAACGTGTTGCCCATTTCCCGCCAAAGTACCTTGAAGGGTGAAAATGTGTAGGGTCCGGTGCTCCACAGCGAATAGAACTCCTGTCCCTTCTGGAATCTTTTCAGACTGGACCGCTGTTCCAGATGGCTCTTGAAGCGGTTGAGGAACTTGAAGCTATGCGGGCTTTCAGTGGGCAGATCCGGGTCGCCATGCATGCCTCGTTGCGGAACGAGGATACGGAGGTCCGCCTCAGGTACGGCATTGAACGGAGCAACACCGCGCCCACGCAGGAGCGGGAAAAGGTGCTCCGATTCCACCGTTGCAGTGATCTGGGGAATGCCCTTCGTCTTTCCGATGTCTGCGGCATTCCGTACTGTCACCAGGTCTGGTCCCACTACGCCCGTGGCGTGAACCCAGAAGATGCCGTTACGGTCCGTGGTGATGCCTTTCCGCGCCTTGTATTCGGGCTTCGCACTTGCCGCGAAAACCTTCGAGAACACCGCCTGGTCCTGTGCCGAGCCGACGAGCCACGGCCGTGTGCCATCACCGCCAGGTACTGGCACAGCAATTCCGTCGATACGTTTGGCCGTGCGGCGGAACTGATCCGCAGAAACGTAGGTCCGCTGATTGGCGCTGCCGCTCTCGTCCGCAGTCCATGACTGGTATGGAACAGGGAACGCAGTGGCCGCATCCCTTTGCAGCATCAGGAAAGTCGGGTGATTGCTCACGCCGTCGAACGGCCTGATGTCCTGGTAGTCCTCAACCAGCAGGACCCGGCACGGCAAACTTCCGTTATCGATTGAGAAGCGCCTGAAGCCGGCGCTGGACTCGGTGGTAAATACCGAACCAGGAAGGAAGAAGCCCAAGCGCCCGTCATGGGCGAGGTAGTGCTTCACGGTCTGGTAGGTGATCACAGTCGAGATGTCAGACTCGATGCCGCCTACCCACTTGTCGGTGCTGAACACGCCAAGCCCCCGGCAGTGCTGCTGGATCGACTGGGCGTAGTCCTTTGGCAGGTTGCTCCATTTGATCCACGGTGGGTTCCCGCAAATGTGCGACGACCTTGGGATTGCACCCGCTGCAAAGCGGTCGGCCAAGATTGAACACCAGATGCCGTTCCATCCTTGGTCGTGGAGCTCAACCAGGTTGGCGACTGTCGTGTTGACGATGGAGATGTCAGACGGGTCGAGCCCCATTGCTTGCAGGTCGGGAAATATCGAACTGCAGATCTTCGCTGCCGGGTAGTCCGCATCGATAAGCATCCGCATCTTCGAGAAAATCCAAAAGAAATCTGCGTGTCCGATCATCCGCTCTGGGACGGAAAACTCCCTGGGGCCTACTTCCGTATGCAGGACGTGGCTGTAGTTCGAGAAGAGATCGACGGCAGCTGGATAGATGGCATCCGCCAAGTACACCGGCAGCCGGATGGGATTTGCTGGGTCCAAGTGGGGCGACAGGAAGACGGCAAGGGACCCCTTGGCCGCGAGGACGGCGAGGGGGTTGAGGTCGATACCGTGGATGCCTGCGAGCAGCGATTGAGCTGTCGCGCCGCTGTTGGCCTTGCGCCGGCGCCGGATGGCTTCGAGCAAGAAAGTGCCCGATCCGCATGTGGGATCGGTCAGCGAATCAGCCGGCTTCCATTCCAGCAAGTCCATCCCGTGTTCTGCCAGCCAGTCCGGGGTGTAGAACTCACCGAGGGCATGCCTGACCTCCCTGGGAATGAATCGTTCGTAGATGCCTTTGAAAAGGTCGCGGGTCGTATCTGCGTGCTTCTTGGAGACGGCGAAATCGACGCCACCCAACCTTCCCAGCATGGCGCCGAGGTGGGGCTGGTAGCGGGGCCAGTCGCTGTCGTCCAAGTACCAGGCGAAGAAATCTCCGCTCAGCATATTCAGGATACCTGCGTTCTCGAAAAGCTCGCCAGTCTCAACGGCACGTAGCCGCTCTGCTACCGGAACACCGGGCTCTAGTACATCTTGGCTGGCCTTCGGCAGTGCGCATGCAGCCACGACCTTGGCAATGATGGCGATGTATGTATTGAGCGCGAAAAGGTATGCCGCAGGGTTGTCCTGGTACGGCTGGTCGTGCGAGATCTCCTGCCGGGCGAGCAGCTTTTTCATATGCGCTGGCTGGAACCCAACGACCTGGCTGAACAGCCTACGCCACTCCGAAAACAGCATCTTCGTTTTTGTGGTAGCTGGGGACGCATCCGCTTTGCAGATGCTGGCGTAGAGCTCCGGAATCAGCGCCGTCCCATACACAGAGTCCGGTCCCACCAGTGCCTGCAGGAGCTGGGGATGGACGAGCGGACGGCCATTGCTTTCTAGAGCTGCGAGCAAGCGATCCGCGGAAATTTTGTCGAACGCGACGACATCTTCCCAAGTGGCGGTAGCGCCGTCGAAGCGGCCAAAGGTGATGTGGGCTCCGTCCCAGGCGACCAGGACGTATTCCTGGAGCGCCCGTCCTTCCTCTGCGGAAATCAGCTCCCCATATTCTTCAGCTTGTAGGCGCGCATGTTTTGCCTTGCTCCCAGCGCGCCCGCTGAACGACTTAGGCGGCTCATATTCGATGACCACTGCGCCGTGCGCCACGTCTGCGAACTTTGTGGGCTTGCCTTTAGCCTTGAGGGCCCGTTCAAGCTGGAACGGCGTCCAAGGAATGGATAGTTCCGAGCAGGCCTGTTCAAGCGCGTTTTCTAGCTCGTGCCGCAGTTGGGCTTCATTCTTGGAAATTTCAGCGGCGGACAGGACAGCGCTGACGAGGGACAATGTAGTTGCGCTGCTCACAGCAATCCTTTTGCAGACTCACCGGGCAGGTGCATTTCGGTTCTAAGCGGCTTTGCGGGAGGCTTGGGCATCAAGCACAACCAGGCCAGCACCGGAGAAAAGGTGGGTAAACATGGTTTCGGCCAGTTTTGGCGGCACCGCATTCCCGATCTGGGTGAACTTGGAGTCTGTTTCGCCAACCGGCGTGAATTTGGCATCAAAGGTCTGGATACGCGCACACTCGCGCCAGGAAAGCCTGCGCGGTGTTTCCAGCTTCTTGCGCTTCGGATCAGCCTGTGTGTGTTCGTACTGGTCAGAGAAGTCCCAGCGTTGCTTCCAGCCATCCGCAAGGTTCGACCATGTAAGGGTCATCACTGGGCTTGCTGGATGCAGGGTGATGTGCCGCCAGTTGGCAACAACGGTGAATGCCGGGTCCGCCCACTTGGCTTTGCGGTTCCGCGACATGTAGTACCAGGAGAAGTGGCCTTCGGGATCGTGTGGGCGTTCGTAGAATTCGCCTTCTGGCCAGAGCGGCAAGCCCTTGATAGCGTCGCCATGGGATGCGTAGGGAATGAGCGGACCGGAAGCCTTGGTCGTTTTGCCATGGGTAGGCTTTGGGAATTCGAAGGCCTGGTTCAGGTCTTTCCTCACGCCTACGATGAAGAGCCGCTTGCGCGACTGCGGAACGCCGTAATCCTTGGCGTTCAAGACCTGGTACGTGACGTTGTAGCCGGCCTTGCAGTAGGCGTCGAGCTGCTCCTTCAAGAAGGTGCCGCTGTTCAGCGCCTTGAGGCCGGAGACGTTCTCCGCAACAAAGTACTTGGGGCGGACGATGCCCACTACCCTTAGGAATTGCTTATATAGGTTCGTGCGCTCGTCCTTCTCAGGGTCCCGGTTGCCCGCCATTGAAAAGGATTGGCACGGGTACCCCCCCACGACGATGTCTGCGTCGGGAAATGCCTGGATTCCGGAGATGTCCGCATTGCGGATGTCGGCGCCAGGGAAGTACTTCTCCAGTGTCTTGCAGGCGTCTACCAGGACGTCGTTAGAGAATATGACGTGGCCGCCGGCCGCTTCCACGCCAAAGTCCATGCCGCCACAACCCGAGAACAGGGATAACACCCTGATCTTTTCACCATTTTTTTCAAAAGTTTTCTTCACGATCTCTCGCTTCTCTGCTGTGCAACTTCGGCATCGGTGCCTTGCGGGAGAAGGGGCCACCTGGACTTCAAGTAGCCATCGATCGCATCGCGTACGACCCAGGCAAGAGAAACCTTGTTCTCCGCTGCGATCCTTTCCAAGACTTGGTACTGCTCTTCCGGGAAGCTAATGGAAGCGCGGACCGAGCGCTCATGCGCGCCGCTGTCATGGCGTTTTGCCTGAATCCGCATGGACTGCCCCCCTAAAATTGAATGCACCATTTTACACCATAGTGGTGAATCGTTTCGAATTGTGTAGGGGGGAGTCGCGGTCCGAGGGGCGTGCTGCTGGGCCGTTCTGCATGAATGCGCAGAGTCGCTCCGCTGTTTTTTTCGCGTCGCGGATTTCGCATTCCCACAATTCGAGAACATCCCAACCTAAGTCAATAAGGGCGGTCCGGTTGCGCAGGTCCCGAGCGCGGGTTGCTTCGATTTTTGGGGACCAATAGGCCGTGTTGGACTTCGGCCCCGGAGCAATCCTGCAGAGATGGCCATGCCAGAAGCATCCATGTACCAGCACAGCCTTCTTGTGCCTTGGCAGAACTACGTCTGGCCGTCCGGGGAGATCCTTGCGGTGTAGCCGGAACCGGTATCCCATCCGGTGCAGCATCGACCTGACGACGAGTTCAGGCGTGGTGTCCTTGCTGCGGATGCAGCTCATGAGGCGGGACCTGGCTTCCGGTGCAATGGTGTCCATGCAATTTTCCGTGGAATATGGTCGTCAAGACAGTGCCGGTAGCAGTGTGACCTGATTGCGATCCTCGCTTTCGATGAATCTCTTCATGGATCACCTCGCGAGGTACGGGTTGGTGCAGTCTAGCCAGTTCGGAGCGTTTTCACACAGCCTCGGCCGATTGGAGGCAAAGCAAACTAGGCGTCTTCCTCAGCGCCAGCGGCTTGGTGCACTTCGTCAGTGTCGGACTGGACCGGTGCCCCGTCTGTTTCATGATGACGTGGGTGGCGAAGCCTACACTGGCGCCTCCGAGCAGTAGCCCGCCCGAAGGCTATGCCTCGCCACAGGCTTTGCTGCCTCCGCGCTCTTGCGGCCACGGCTACTGCGCCGCCTTCTCCTGCAAAGGCCAGGGCGTTGTTGTCGAGTTCCTGCTGTTTCTCGGCATCCGTGGATCGCCAGGTACCGAGGCGGCCTGCGATCCGCAGACGGCTCTGCTGCCAGGGCAGCGATAGCAATCGACGAAGCAGTTTTCGCTATTAAATTCATAGCTTCTTGCGCATATCCCATAAGGGCTACAGCCTGTTTTTATTCGAAGACGCCGGGACAAAGGCCATCACCATCCCCAATACCCGTACCCCCATGCCGTACCCCGAAAGCGGCTAGACTTCCCTCCAGGCATTGCGATGGGCGCCCTGGGCGGCGGCGGATCGCAGGGCCTGGAACGGTGGGTGCACTAATCTTCAGCGGGACACAATGAACAACAAGCTGGTCTTTCTCGTGGTGGACGATATGGAGGGCATGCGCCGCATCCTGACCAACAGCCTGACCCAGATGGGGATCAAGAACGTGGTCACGGCGGTCAATGGCGCCGAAGCCTGGCGCACGATTCAGGCGCAACCCATCGACGTGGTGATTTCCGACTGGAACATGCCGGTGATGTCGGGGCTGGAGCTGCTCAAAAAGATTCGGGCCAGTGCCCAGTACTTCAACCTGCCGGTGCTGATGATGACCGCCGAGACCGAGCGCCACCAGGTGCAGGTGGCCATCGAGGCGGGGGTGTCCGAATACATGGTCAAGCCCTTCAATGTGGCCGCGCTGGAGCTCAAGATCAACAAAGTGATCGAACATCCGCGCCCGCAGGCGCTGGCGTCGCGCCGCACGGTGCCTGCCGTCCTGCGGCCCAAAGGCGCAGGCGCCGCCTTGAAAGTGGTGCGCCATGATGCGGCTTTGGCACTGGATGCAGAGCCTGGTGTGGCGTCCGCCAAGCCCACCCTCCTGGTGGTGGACGATGTGGCGGACAACCTGGATTTGCTGGTGGAACTGCTGAGCGACGCGTACCAGGTGCGGGCCGCCAACAGCGGCGAACGGGCCTTGAAAATTCTGGACTCCGGAAAAATCCCCGACCTGATCTTGCTGGACGTGATGATGCCGGAGATGGACGGTTTTGAGGTGTGCCGCCGCGTCAAGGCCAACCCGGCCACCGCCGACATTCCGGTGATCTTTCTCACGGCCATGAGCGAAACCACCGATGTCACCCAGGGTTTTGACATTGGTGCGGTGGACTTTGTCACCAAGCCGGCCGATCCGCCGATTCTGAAAGCGCGCATCGCCACCCATTTGAAACTGCGCCGCTCTTTTGCCGAACTCAAACGCAACCGCATTGCCCTGATTGAGCAAAACGCGGTGCTGCAAGACAACCTGCGCCTGCGCGACGATGTGGAACGCATCGCCCAGCACGACGTGAAAAGCCCGGTGGCCGGGATCATCAGTTTTTCCTCCAGCCTGCTCAGCGACAACTTGCTGGCCCAGCAGCACAAGGAGATCGTCAAGTAC
>MESI01000097.1:25170-31949 GCA_001770935.1 Burkholderiales bacterium RIFCSPLOWO2_12_FULL_61_40
ACATCGAGCAAGCCGCCTACAGCGTGCTGAACATGGTCAACCTGTCGCTGGACCTGTACAAGATGGAGCAGGGGAAATACGAGTTCCACCCCCAGCGGGTGGAGCTGTCGCAGCTACTCCAACGCATTGTCAGGGAGGCTGCGTCCGAACTGGCCTCGCGCCAACTCAGCGTCGAGTTTTTAACCCAGGGGCAGGTGACGCCCGCCTTGGTCCATGCCCACGTCCTGGGCGATGAGCTGCTGTGTTATTCGATGTTCAGCAACCTGTTCAAAAATGCGATGGAAGCGGCCAGGGAAAACACGGCCATTCATATCGACCTGCAGCAGGGTGAAGAGAAGATCACCGTCTTGCTGACGAATGACGGCGTGGTACCGCCGGACATTCGGGAAAGTTTCTTCGACAAGTTCTCCACCTCGGGCAAACCGGGGGGGACCGGGCTGGGAACTTTTTCGGCCCGGCTGATTGCACAGACCCAAGGGGGCAGCGTGACGATGGAAACGTCCGATGCCGAAGGCACTACCACCTTGCGTGTCAGCCTGCCCTATGCACTGCACGCCGAAATAGCAGAACCAACACCTTCACCAGAGCAAGGAAAAATCAATGCCGATCAGTGAACCAGAAGTCCTTGCCCAGGTCCTAACCCTGGTGGCCGCGCTGGCCGGGCTGGGCTGGGCGGTGTTTGGCTTGAAGCTGAATATCTCCCGGGTCGCTTCGCTGCACTTCAGTGCCGCCAACCTGTTGCTGGTGAGCGGGGCCGTGGTGGCCACGTTTCGCGCGTCCGATATCAGTTTCTTCAAGTTCTACCAAGCCTTCAGCGTTTCGGACCTGCTGATTCTGGGGGGCACCATGCTGTTTCGCTCCGGTATGCGCGACCTGTATGGACTGCGTTGCACCTCGGTGCGGGACCACTGTCTGGTGGCGCTCAGCGTGGTGCTGGTCATGGTGACGGCCCACGCCATTGGCATGCAAAACGCCGCCGGGGTGGGGGTGTACCTGACCGCCGCCTGGTTTGCCTTGAGGGGGTATTTTGAATGCAGCACCGTGCTGCGCAAGAGCTTCAGCCGCACCACCGCCTGGGTGCTGCTGTGGCCGGTGATGGCGGCGGGCGTGCTCTTCATCCTGCGGGCGCTGGACGACACCCTGGCCATGATGCACACGCCCGGCGATTTGAGCGACACCATGAAGGTCAAGCACTTCACCCGCTACATGTGGGCGCAGTTGCTGGTGTTGATGCTGCTCAATGCCTCGCTGATTGGGCTGACCTTGACCGCGCTCATCAACAAGCTCAACGAGCAGGCCACGCGGCTGCAGAAAATTCTGGATACGGCGCCGGTGGGTGTGGCGGTCAGCACCGGCGGCATTATTCGCTTTGCCAACCCGCGCGTGGGCGAATTGCTGGACATGAAGGTGGGCGACTCGGCGTCCAACGCCCTGGTGTGGCCGCAGACCCGCGAAAAAATCGTCATGGAGCTCAAGACGCACGGCACCGTGAACAATATGGAAGTGCAGATGTACTGCCCCCGGCATTCGGTGCGCGATCTGCTGGTGACCTACCTGCCCACCGACTACGAGGGCCAGCCCGGCATCCTGGGCTGGATGGTCGACATCACCGAGCGCAAGCGGGCCGAACAGGCCATTCGCCAGGCCAGCGACGAACAGAGTGCGATTTTCGAATCGGCCACGCTGGGCATCGCCTTCATCAAGGACGGGACCATTGTGCGGGCCAACCACCGCCTGGAGGAGCTGTTTGGCTGGGACCATGGTGCATTGCTCGGTCAGTCGCCCCGTATTTGGTACCCCCCGGGGATCGGGCCGGACAACGGTCCCTACGCCGATATCCAGCGCGGCGAGACGCACTACAGCACGCAGGAACTGTCCCGCCAGGATGGCTCCAGCTTCTGGTGCCGTCTGAGCGGCAGCGCCATCGACCACGAGGATTTGTCGCGCGGCACGGTGTGGATGTTTGACGACGTGACCGCCGAACGCCAGGCCGCCGAACTGATGCGCGAGGCCCGGGACTTGGCCGAGGACGCTACCCGCATGAAGTCGGACTTTTTGGCCAATATGAGCCACGAAATCCGCACGCCCATGAACGCCATCATCGGCATGTCGCACCTGGCGCTGCAGACCGATCTGCAGCCCAAGCAGCGCAACTACATCGAAAAAGTCGATTCGGCGGCCCGCAACCTGCTGGGCATTATCAACGACATCCTGGATTTCTCAAAAATCGAGGCCGACAAGATGCGCTTTGAGGTCGCGGAATTTCACCTGGAAGACGTGATGGAAAACCTGGCCGACCTCAGCGTCATCAAGGCCCAGGACAAGGGGCTGGAGCTGCTGTTTGACGTGGCGCCGGAGGTGCCCACGGCCCTGGTGGGCGACCCGCTGCGCCTGGGGCAGGTGCTGATCAACCTGGTGGGCAACGCCATCAAGTTCACCGACCGGGGCGAAATCACCGTGGGCATCCGCACCGTGGACTTTGACGCCGAGCGCCACCCCGGCCAGATTCGCCTGCGCTTTGACATCAGCGACACCGGCGTGGGCCTGAGCGAAGAGCAGCGCACCAAGCTGTTCAGCGCGTTCACCCAGGCCGATGCCTCCACCACCCGCAAATACGGTGGCACCGGCCTGGGCCTGACCATCTGCAAGCGCCTGGTGGAACTGATGGATGGCGACATCAGCGCGCAGAGCCAGGTGGGCGTGGGCAGCACCTTCACCTTTACCGCCCAGTTCGGCTTGCAGGCCGAGCAGCGGGTGCGCACCACGCTGGACGCCGACGTCACCGGCCTGCGCATCCTGGTGGTGGACGACAACGCCCGCGCCCGCGAGATCATGATGGCCATTTTGGCATCGCAAAAGTTCGCCGCCACGGCGGTGCCAAGCGGCCTGGAGGCGATCACCGCGCTGGAGGAGGCGCAGGACGCCGGCCAGCCCTATGGCCTGGTGCTGATGGACTGGATGATGCCGGGCCTGGACGGACTGGCCACCGTGCAGCGCATCCGCGCCGATCCGCGTTTGGGCGGGGTGCCGGCCTTTGTCATGGTGACCGCCCACAGCCGCGACGAACTCATGGAGCAGGCCGGAGCTACCCGCATCGACGGCTTGTTGCTCAAGCCGGTGGGCCCCTCGGCCCTGCTGGACAGCATCTTGTGCGCCCTGGGCAAGGAAGTGGTCACCCGGGGGCGCAAGCAGCAGCGCCAGGAGGCCAGCCACGAGGCCGAGCAGCGCGTGCGCGGGGCCTATGTGCTGCTGGTGGAAGACAACGAGGTCAACCAGGAGCTGGCCCTGGAAATTTTGCAGGGCGCAGGCATCCGGGTGGATGTGGCCAACAACGGGGCCGAGGCGGTGGGCCAGGTCAACCGCAACCACTACGATGGCGTGCTGATGGACTGCCAGATGCCGGTGATGGACGGCTTCGAGGCCACGCGCCAGATCCGCGCGGACGGGCGCTTCCACGACCTGCCCATCCTGGCCATGACCGCCAACGCCATGAGCGGCGACCGGGAGTTGTGCCTGGAGGCGGGCATGAACGACCACATCGGCAAACCCATTGATGTGAACCAGTTGTTCACCAGCCTGGCGCGCTGGATCACGCCCTCCAATCCGCAGGCAACCGCCCTGGACGCACCCGAGGGCGCGCGGCCAGGGCGCGAGGGCGAACTGCCCGCCATTGCCGGCCTGGATTTGAATCTGGCCATGCGCCGCATGGGCGGCAACGCCAAACTCATGCGCAAGCTGATTGCCCGTTTTGCCGAGACCCAGGCGGACGCCATGGCGCGTATCCAACAGGCCATGGACCGCCGTGATCTGGACACCGCCACCCGCGAGGCGCACACCACCAAGGGGCTGGCGGGCAACATCGGGGCTACGCAGTTGCTGGCCCGCGCCGGGGCGGTGGAGAGTCTGCTGAAAGCTGCGCAATGGGACGCTTTGCCGCAAGCGCTGGACGCCATGGCGCAGGAGCTGACCGGTCTGCTGGCGCAGATTGCACAGGCTCTGGCGCCTGCGGTACTCACCCCCGGCGCTGCGCCCCTGGCAGCCCCACCGGTGGCCGTGGACCGCGAGGTGCTGGCCAAGGAGCTGCAGCAGTTGGCCGCACTTCTGGCCGACGACGATGCCCGCGCCGCCAAGCTGGTGGAAGGCATTACGGACAAATTGCGCAACGTCGGGCAGGGGGCCGTGGGCAGCCAAATCCAGAAGCTCATTGGCAAATACGAGTTCGAGGACGCGCTGGACAAGCTCAAGGAAACCGCCCAGGCCTTGGACCTGGCACTTTAATTTCAAGAAAAATAGGGAAATCCCACGCCATGAATGCGCCACACCGCAGCCCCGCCCAACAAACCATTTTGATCGTGGACGACACGCCGGACAACATCGATGTGCTGGCCGAGGTGCTGGCCCCCCACTACCAGACCAAGATCGCGCTCAACGGTGAAAAAGCCCTCAAGATCGCGGCGGGAGAACACAAACCCGACCTGATCCTGCTGGACATCATGATGCCCGGCATCAGCGGCTACGACGTGTGCCAGCGGCTCAAACGCAACTCCGACACGCACGGCATTCCCATCATTTTTGTCACCGCGATGACCGAGATGGAGGATGAGAAAAAGGGCCTGGAAATGGGCGCGGTGGACTACATCACCAAGCCCATCAGCCCCGCCATCGTGCTGGCCCGGGTGCGCACCCACCTGGCGCTGTACGACCAGACCCGCGAGCTGGAGCGTCTGGTGGCCCTGCGCACCGCCGAACTGGAAAAAACCCGCAGCCAGATCATCCGGCGCCTAGGGCGGGCGGCGGAGTTCAAGGACAACGAAACCGGCAACCACGTCATCCGCATGAGCCACTACGCGCGTCTGATTGCGCAGGCCACCGGCATGCGCGCGGCCAGCGTGGATATTCTTTTCCACGCGGCCCCCATGCACGATGTCGGCAAAATCGGCATCCCTGACAACATCCTGCTCAAGCCTGGCAAGCTCGACGAGATTGAATGGGAAGTCATGCGCCAGCACCCGGCCATGGGCGCCGAGATCATCGGCGAGCACAAGGACGAGCTGTTGCAGGCGGCGCGCTGTGTGGCCATCACGCACCATGAAAAATGGGATGGCAGCGGTTACCCGAATGGCTTAAAAGGCGAGGAAATTCCCATCTTCGGTCGGATTGTGGCGATTGCCGATGTATTCGATGCCCTGACCACCGTGCGACCGTACAAAAAGGCCTGGAGCGTGGAGGCGGCCCTGCAGATGATTGAAGAGGGGGCGGGCAGGCACTTCGATCCGGGCCTGATGCCCGCATTCAAGGCGGCTTTGCCGGAGATGCTGAAAATCAAGGAGCGCTACTCCGAAGAAAACGGAGCGCTCCCTGATTTGGACTTTGCAGCCTAGCGCTGGGCCGTGGCACGGACTGGCCACTGGCACGCCTGTTCCGTGGCAACCGCGAATGGAGCCTGCGATCTCGCAAGTGGTGGCGTAGCCCAAGCCCTGATGCCAGACCGCTGGCGCGTGCTTTCGACTATTCTTGTCTTTGCCGGGGAGGTTATTTCTGCGGTTAAACTCCAAACGCTAAATTAAACGGAGAGTCAGTCAAGCGGTCCATGCATCTGGCTGACAGCAATTTAAAACACTGCCCTGCTGGGCACAAGTGAGTCCATTCATGCACGTCAAACGCTCCCTGGGGTTTTCTGGTCTTGTCCTGCTTGTATCCCTACTCGGACTCTCAGCGCAGGCCCAAACCACTGTTGCGGGCAGCACCCCGGGCCAGTTTGCAGTCTCCCCCAGTGGCGCGGCCACCTACCGCATCCCCATCCAGGTTCCACCGGGCGTTGCGGGCATGCAACCCAAGCTCGAACTCGTCTACAACAGCCAAAGCGGCAACGGCATGCTGGGCATGGGCTGGGGCATTTCGGGACTGTCGGCCATCACCCGTTGCCCCCGTACCCGGGCACGGGACGGAGAAATGGGCGGGGTGAACTTCGATGCCAATGACCGTTTCTGTATGGACGGACAACGCCTGGTGCTGGTGGGTACGGGCACTTACGGCACTCCCGGAACTGAATATCGCACCGAGATCGAAAGCTTCAGCAAGATCACTGCCAATGGTGCAGCGGGCAATGGCCCCGCATCGTTCACCGTCATGACCAAGGCGGGCTTGATCCTGGAGTACGGCAATAGCACCGACTCAAGGATTGAAGCGATCAAGGCCGCTGGTAGCTCAACCACCTGGCCACCGGAAACGGTCAGGGTATGGGCGCAAAACAAGGTCACGGACGTCAAGCTCAACACCATGACCCTGAGCTATGACGAGGATGTGGCCAATGGGGCGTATTACCCCAAGCGGATCGACTACACGGGCAATGCCATATCCACTCCGGCCCTGGTGCCTACGGCATCGGTGCAGTTTGTACCAACCACGATGGCAAGGATAGACGTGGAGACAGGGTACCAGGCCGGTGCGGTTGTGAAGAGCGCCAAGCGCATTGGCAACATCCAGACCTTCATCGGGAGCACCATGGTCAAGGACTACCGGTTGGTTTATGAAACAAGTGCAGCGACCAACCGTTCGCGGGTGACCAATTTGACGGAGTGTGATGGAGTGTTGGGATGCCAGTTTCCGCAGACTTGGAATTGGCGAGGCGGAAGTACACCCATATTTAATGACCTCAATTTAGGAAACTGGGGCAATACGGGGCTGGCCCCCCAAGTCTTCTCCGGTGATTTCAATGGTGATGGCAAGACGGATATGTTGGTGCTTTTGAAAAACTCCGACACCTCCTATAACTGGCG
>MESI01000098.1 GCA_001770935.1 Burkholderiales bacterium RIFCSPLOWO2_12_FULL_61_40
CACATACCTGAGGCAGGAGCCGTATGCGGGAATTCCGCACGTACGGATCTGCGCGGGGGGCAGAGGGTAACCTTTGTTCCTACCGCAACTCAAAAAGAGAGCGATTCCGGTCCCACCTGCCTGCGGTACCACGCGTGGAAATGCTGCATGCCGTCTTCCATGGGGCTCTGGTAAGGGCCCACTTCGTTGTCGCCGCGTGCCAGCAGGGCCTGGCGTCCGGCGTCCATGCGCTCGCCGATTTCATCGTCTTCGATGCAGGTTTCCATGTAGGCGGCCTGCTGGGCTTCGACAAACTCGCGCTCGAAGGCCACGATTTCTTCGGGGTAGTAGAACTCCACCATGTTCATGGTCTTGTCCGGCCCCATGGGGTGCAGGGTGGAGACGGTGAGCACATGCGGGTAGGACTCCACCATGATGTGCGGGTAGTAGGTGAGCCAGATGGCGCCAAATTCGGGGGCCACGCCGCTGCGGTAGTTCAGCAGGGCTTGTTGCCAGCGTTCGTAGGCCGGGGAACCGCCGGTGGCGATCGCTTGGCTCAGGCCCCGGGCCACACCCACGGTTTGCACCGAGTAGTGCTCCTTGAACTCCCAGCGCAGGTCGTCGCAGGTGACAAACTGGCCCAGGCCGGGGTGAAAGGGCCCTACGTGGTAGTCCTCCAGGTAAACCTCAATAAAGGTTTTCCAGTTGTACTTGCACTCGTGCATCTCCACCCGGTCCAGCACAAAACCGTCAAAAGCCAGTGCGGCGCGCGGGCCCATGTCGGCCAGATCGGCGCCGATATCGCGCCCGTTGTCCTCAAACAAAAGCCCGTTCCACTCCCGCAAGGGATAGTTATGGAGGTTCAGGCAGGGATCGTGCGCAAAATGGGGCGCTCCCACCAAAGTGCCCGCCTTTTCCCCGCTGGCTTCATGGGGGGCGCCGCTGTAGGTCCAGCGGTGCAGCGGGCAGACGATGTTGCCACCGGCACTGTCCAGCGACCCGCGCCCCTTGAGCATGACCGCCTGGCGGTGGCGGCACACGTTGGAAATGAGTTCAATCCCCTGCGCATGGCGCACCAGCGCCCGGCCCCCTTGTTCCTGCGGCAGGGCATAGTAATCACCCACATTGGGCACACTCAAGGCATGCCCCACGTAGCGGGGGCCTTGCTGGAAAATGGTTTGCATCTCGCGCTGGTACAGCGCGGGATCAAAGTAACTTGAAACGGGTAGTTGCGTGACGCTGCTTGGGTTGGCGTACGGAGCCCGAAGGTTTGCGCTGTTTGCGGGTTTCTCGTGCCAAGCAGGAGGGGTGTTTTTGCACAGCTGTTGCACAACTCGGTCCTTCCAGGATGTAAAAAACCCCTCAAAGAGGGGTTTGAATGGCAGTTACCTCGAGAGCTGCCGACCCTGATTGTACGGCTTTCAGTGTGCTTTTGGGGTGGCAAAGCCCCGTTCCCTCCTATTCGATCAAGTTCCGCGTCGCATCACCCGCGTTCTGGGCGCCCGCGGGAAGGTAGCCAGTACCTGCGGGTGTGTAGCGGAACGCATTTTCAAAAACGTCTGACAGCATTCTTTTTACGTCGTTCAACTCACCGCCAAGGGTGTTCGGGAAGCTGGCTTCAGCACTTTCAGCCAGATGGCATGTATTTTGAAGGTAGGCTGAAAATGTGCCGGTCAACGCCTGGAACAGGCCGTTTTGCGTGGTCCACCACTCCTGCGGGTCTTTGGCGCCCATGGCGGCCTGGGCATAGTGGGTGAACTCTTCGAAGATGGACTTGGACGTTGCCATGTTCAACTCATACAACTTGGTAAACCCGGTAAAAACCTGGGTCGGCGGTTTTTCCTTCGCATGCGCCGGGGATGGGTGGGGCGTGACGGGGTGTTTTGCGGAATAAGGCATTGCAGCTTCCTGACTTTAGAGGGAATCCTCTCTGAAAGCGGTCCGCCGCTTTATAGACTGCGGTGAAACCGAGAGTCCCAGTATGGGTAAAGACACAGGCAATTTAAAGGACTATTTTGCAGCCGATAATTTGCCCCCGAATGGCACGACCGCAAGGAAAAACGCCAATGAACGCTGAAACAGGCGGCCGGGTATGGCGCTCGGACCTCATTCACCCTTGGAAGGCCTAAAATCGTGGTTTCTCAGTCCTCGTTCTACCCCCGCTTATCCCATGCCTAAGGCCATTCTCCCTTCTTCGCCCGTTTCCCCCGCCAACGTCCCCGTGAGCTACGAGGCTGCCATGGGCGAGCTTGAGCAGTTGGTGGGGCGCCTGGAGTCCGGCGATTTGCCTTTGGAACAAATGTTGTCCGGCTACCAGCGCGGGGCGGAACTGTTGCAGTTTTGCAAGGCCCAATTGCAGTCGGTGGAGGACCAGATCAAGGTACTGGACGAAGGCACGCTCAAAGTTTGGAAGCCGCAATGAGTGCATTGTTTGATTTGAATACCTGGAGCCACACCCGGCTGGCCGAGGTGGAGGCCGCGCTGGGCGCCTGGGTAACCGCAGATGCGCCCCAGGGGGTGGACCATGGCGCGCCTGCCGAACTGGTGGACGCCATGCGTTACGCGGTGCTGGACGGCGGCAAGCGCCTGCGGCCCTTGCTGGTGTTGGCAGCCCATGAGGCGGTATGTCCTTTGCGCGAACGTGCCGCCACGTACACAGCCGCCTTGCGCGCGGCTTGTGCAGTTGAATTGATCCATGCCTATTCGCTGGTGCATGACGACATGCCCTGCATGGACAACGATGTGCTGCGCCGTGGCAAACCCACGGTGCATGTGCAGTTTGGCGAAGCCAGTGCCTTGTTGGCCGGCGACGCGCTGCAGGCGCTGGCCTTTGAGTTGCTCACACCCCTGGACGACTCCGTGGCACCCGCAACCCAGGCCCGCTTGTGCGGTTTGTTGGCCCGCGCCGCCGGCAGTGCCGGTATGGCCGGTGGGCAGGCGATTGACCTGGCCAGCGTGGGCATGCCTTTGAGCGAAAGCCAGCTGCGTGAAATGCACGAATTAAAAACCGGTGCCCTGTTGCAAGGCAGTGTGCTGATGGGCGCATGCTGCGGTGCACCCGGTCCAGCGGCGCTGGCGGCACTGGAAAATTATGGCGCAGCCATTGGCCTGGCGTTTCAGGTGGTGGACGATATTCTGGATGTCACCGCGGATTCCGCCACGCTGGGCAAAACGGCGGGCAAGGACGCCGACAATGACAAACCCACCTACGTTTCACTGATGGGCCTGGATGCCAGCCAGGCTTACGCACAGGCCCTGCTGTCACAGGCCTGTACCGCGCTGGATGCCAGCGGCTTGCCCGATACGCAGGCCCTGCGTGCACTGGCCGATATGGTGGTCAACCGCGCCTGCTGATGGGCCTTGAATTTCAAGCCAAATTGGCCTCCAGCCCCCTATTTAATTGCGCAAGCAGCTACTAAAACTATAGCAATAGCATATGCCCCACAACCCGTCCCCTGCGCTGCACACCATCAATGACCCGGCGCAATTGCGCCAAGTTCCCCGTACCCATTTGCGTGCGCTGGCCGACGAGCTGCGCGCCTTTTTGCTGCACAGCGTGGCCAGAACCGGCGGCCACCTCAGCTCCAACCTGGGCACGGTGGAGCTCACCGTGGCGCTGCACTATGTGTTCAACACCCCGCACGACCGGGTGGTGTGGGATGTGGGCCACCAGACCTACCCCCACAAAATTCTGACCGGTCGGCGCGACCGCATGCCCACGCTGCGCCAGCTGGGGGGGCTGTCCGGTTTTCCGCAACGCGCCGAAAGCGAGTTCGACACCTTTGGCACCGCGCACTCCAGCACCTCCATCTCGGCGGCCCTGGGCATGGCGCTGGCCTCCAAAATCAAGGGGGAAGACCGCTATTCCATCGCGGTTATTGGCGACGGTGCACTTACTGCAGGCATGGCTTTTGAGGCGCTCAACAACGCCGGGGTCGCCGACTGCAATCTGCTGGTCATCCTGAACGACAACGACATGAGCATCAGCCCCCCCGTGGGCGCGCTCAACCGCTACCTGGCCCAGCTGATGAGCGGCCAGTTTTATGCGGCCGCCAAAAACGTGGGCAAAACCGTGCTCAAGGGGGCGCCGCCCCTGTTTGAGCTGGCCAAGCGCATTGAAGAGCACGCCAAGGGCATGGTGGTGCCAGCCACCCTGTTCGAGAAATTTGGCTTCAACTACATCGGTCCCATCGACGGGCACGATCTCGATTCCCTGATACCCACCCTGGAGAACATCAAGCACCTCAAAGGCCCCCAGTTTTTGCATGTGGTCACCAAAAAAGGGCAGGGCTACAAGCTGGCCGAGGCCGACCCCGTGGCCTACCACGGCCCCGGCAAGTTTGACCCGGCGGTAGGCCTGCAAAAACCCAGCAGCGGCGCCAAAACCACCTTCACCCAGGTGTTCGGCCAGTGGCTGTGCGATATGGCCGCCCAGGACCAGCGGCTGGTGGGCATTACGCCCGCCATGCGCGAAGGCTCGGGGCTGGTGGAGTTTGAAGCGCGTTTTCCCGAGCGTTACTTTGATGTGGGCATTGCCGAGCAGCACGCGGTGACCTTTGCCGCAGGGCTGGCCTGCGAGGGCCTCAAGCCCGTGGTGGCGATTTACTCCACCTTTTTGCAGCGTGCCTACGACCAGTTGATCCATGACGTGGCGATTCAAAACCTGCCCGTGGTGTTTGCGCTGGACCGCGCCGGCTTGGTGGGCGCCGATGGCGCCACCCATGCCGGCGCCTACGACATTCCCTTCCTGCGCTGCATTCCCAACCTCAGTGTGGCCTGCCCCTCCGATGAAAACGAATGTCGGCAACTGCTGAGCACCGCATTCGCCCAAAACCATCCGGTGGCAGTGCGCTATCCGCGTGGCGCGGGCGCGGGTGTGGCGGTGCAGGCCAGCCTGGACGGCCTGCCCTTTGGCAAGGGCGAGATCCGCAGGCAGGGCAAGGGCATTGCCATTTTGGCCTTTGGCACTTTGCTGCATCCCGCCCTGGAGGCAGCAGCGGCGCTGGACGCCACCGTGGTCAATATGCGCTGGGCCAAGCCGCTGGACACCGAATTGCTGGCGCAGGTGGCGCGCGGCCACCAGGCATTGGTCACGGTGGAAGAGGGTGCGGTCCTGGGCGGCGCGGGCAGTGCCGTGCTGGAGGCGCTGCATGCGGCGGGCACCCTCTTGCCGGTGCTGCAGCTGGGCCTGGCCGACCAGTTCATTGAACATGGTGACCACGCCCAATTGCTGGTGCTGCAAGGTTTGGACGCTGCCGGTATTCAAGCGTCCATTACGCGCCGCTTCGGCTCCTTGTTGACCTGATGGCCGTCTTCTGCAGGCTTGCAGAATCCTGAAGACCAGGCCCTGAAGACCCGCGAACGAGGGAAAACCCCCACGTTCACGGCTGCGCCGATTCCTACAATCTTTGCAGACTCTTCAACTAGTCTTCGTGGGGCAAATCCGCACCACGAGCTGTTCAACCAATTGTTTCAGGAGTGGACCCCATGGATCGTCGTTCAATTATCAAAAACGCAGGCATCGCCGGCGTACTGGCAGCAGGTGCTGCACCTGCCGTGCAAGCGCAGACAGCGGGCATTCGCTGGCGTCTGGCTTCCAGCTTCCCCAAGGCGCTGGACACCATTTATGGCGGTGCTGAAACCTTCGCCAAAAAAGTGGGCGAAATGTCCGGCGGCAAGTTTGTCATCACCGTCCACCCCGGTGGCGAGTTGATGCCCGCCTTTGGTGTGGTCGACGGCGTGCAAAACGGCACCGTGGAAATGGCCCACACCGCGCCTTATTACTTCTTCGGCAAGGATGAAACCTTTGCACTGGGCTGCGCCATTCCTTTCGGCCTGAACAGCCGTCAGATGACCGCATGGCAATACCAGGGCAATGGTGGCAAGCTGATGCGCGAGTTTTACGCCAAATACAACATCGTGAATTTCCCCATGGGCAACACCGGTGCGCAAATGGGCGGCTGGTACCGCAAGCCAATCAAGTCGGTCAAAGACATCAAGGGCATGAAAATGCGCATTGGCGGTTTTGCGGGCAAGGTATTTGAGAAGATGGGCGGCGTGCCCCAGAATATTCCTGGCGGCGAAATCTACACCGCGCTGGAAAAAGGCACCATCGACGCGGCCGAGTGGGTGGGTCCGTACGACGACCAGAAGCTGGGCTTCAACAAGGTTGCTCCTTTCTACTACTACCCCGGCTGGTGGGAAGGCGGTCCCCAGCTCGACCTGTACATCAACCAGAAAGCCTTTGACGGTTTGTCGGCGGAAAACAAGGCGATCGTGGAAGCCGCTGCAGCGTATGCCCACACCGAAATGCAGGCCAAGTACGATGCCAAGAACCCGGCTGCTTTGAAGCAACTGGTCGGCCAAAAGGTCAAGGTGCTGCCGTTCCCCAAGGATGTTCTGGACCTCGCATTCAAAGAATCGATGGCTTTGTATGCGGAACTGAGCAAGACAAACGCAAACTGGAAAAAAGTGTACGAAGACATGGCGGCGTTCCGCAAGGACCAAAACCTGTGGTTCCGTTTCACGGAAGCCAAGTTTGACAGTTTCATGCAATCGCAAAAGCTGTAAACCGCAACAACGGTTTCATTCCAAAACCCCGCCTGGCGGGGTTTTTTTTTGACCGAACGGCGTGTGCACCGGAGGTGCATGCAAAAAATGCCCGACGAAAACCAAAAATGCAGATTTTGTGGTGATGATAGGAACCCCTATGGAACACCAGCCCGCACTTCCTTTTTTACGTGAAACCTTGTTGTTCCTCACCTTGGTGGGCATCCTGATTCCGCTTCTTCAGCGCTTTCGGATGAACCAGGTCCTGGGCTTTCTGGTGGTTGGGGTGCTGGTAGGACCGTATGGCTTTGGACTGTGGGTGGACCAGTGGCCATGGCTGGAAACCTTCACCTTCGCGCGTGGCCCGGGCGTGCAGTCGCTGGCGGAGCTGGGCGTTATTTTTCTGATGTTCCTGATCGGGCTGGAGCTGTCCGTGCAGCGTATGTGGTCCCTGCGGCACTGGGTGTTCCTGGGCGGTATGGTGCAGGTGCTGCTGAGTTCATTTGTCATAGGGTCGCTGGCCTACTTCTTTGGCAACTCCCTGCAGGTCGCCATGGTGCTGGGGCTGGTGCTGTCGCTGTCGTCTACCGCCGTGGTCATGCAACTCTTGTCGCAGCACAGGGCCTTGGCCAAACCACTGGGGCAGGCCACGTTTGCCATTCTCATGCTGCAGGACCTTGCGGTGGTGCCCTTGTTGATCCTGGTGGATTTGCTGGCGAGCAAGTCGACCGAAGGCATTGCGCAAGCGATGTCATGGACGGCATTGAAATCGGTCGGCGTGGTGCTTCTCATTTTTGTCATCGGGCGCAGGGCCATCCGGCCCGTATTCCGGCTTTTCGCCCGGCAGCACCAGCCGGAGGTGTTCATGGCGCTCACCCTGCTCATTGCCCTGAGCACAGCGGGCGCCACGGCGGCGGCCGGGCTGTCCCTGGCGCTGGGTGCTTTCCTGGCAGGCCTGCTGCTGGCCGAGACGGAGTACCGGCACGAAGTGGAGGTGACCATCGAGCCCTTCAAAGGGCTGTTGATGGGCTTGTTTTTCATGTCGGTGGGCATGGCCATCGACCTGCGCGAGGTGGCGAATCACCCTTTCTGGATTGCTGTCTCCGTGATCGGTCTGATGGCCATCAAGACGCTGGTCAGCACTGCGGTGTTTCGCGCAGGCGGCATGCCGTGGGGTAAGTCGCTGGAAGGCGGCATGCTGCTGGCGCAGGGCGGCGAATTTGCGTTCATTGTCATTGGCGTGGCCGCCACCATGCAATTGCTCCAACCCGATGTGGCCCAGTTCATGCTGCTGGTGGTGAGCCTGAGTCTGATGGTCACGCCGCTGGTGGCCAAGGTGGGCAAGACGCTGGGCGAAAGGCTGGACCGCCTGAACCCCTCGTCCGGGGCGGCCCTGGAAGAAGCGGACGCGCCTGAAAGCTTGGCGGGCCACATGGTCATTGCGGGCCAGGGCCGGGTAGGGCAGTTACTCGCCGATGTATTCAGAAAGCAGGCTGTGCCCTACGTCGCCATCGAGCACGACGCCCAAATCGTCTCCCGTCTGGCGAAATTGGGCCGTCCCGTTTACTACGGCAACGCAGCGCGCCTGGACCTGCTGCACAAGCTGCACACGGCCCGCGCTACAGCACTGATAGTGACCATGGACCAGCCCGCAGCCGCCATGCACACGGTCAAAGTGGCCCGCGAAGCCTACCCCGCATTGCCTATTTTTGCCCGCTCGCGCGATGAGCGGCATGCCCACGAACTGCGCGCGGTGGGGGCCACCGCCGTGGTGCCTGAAACACTGGAAGCGGGTTTGCAGCTGTCCTCCTTTGCCTTGCACACCCTGGGTCTGCCGCAGGGAAATATTGCAGTTGCCCTGCAGGATGAGCGCGAGAGCCGGGTTCGCGGGGAATAAAGTTGCCCTAGCGCAATACCGGACCTTGAAACCTGGAGTGAAATCATGCCCATGAATTCGACTTTGCTGGTCTGGCTGCAATTCACCGTGTGTGTGGTGCTTATTGGTGTGGCCGGTGTGCGCCTGAGCCGCTATGGCGACGCCATTGCGGCACACACCGGGCTTTCCCGCAACTGGGTCGGCCTGATCTTGTTGGCCACGGTGACCTCTTTGCCTGAATTGGTGACTGGTTTAAGTGCCGTGACGGTGGCCGATGCGCCCGACATTGCCGTGGGTGATGTCTTGGGCAGCTGTGTGTTCAATCTGGCGATTCTCGCCATGGTCGATGTGGTCTACCGTCCAGGTGCAAACTACGCCCCGGTTGGCGCCGGGCATATCTTGTCAGCGGGATTTGGTGTCATTTTGATGGCGAGTGTGGGCCTGGCGTTGCTGCTCAGCGCGCAGGGCCTGGTGCCCTCCATCGGGCCTGTCAGCTTCGCCAGCGTGCTGATTCTTCTGGCGTATCTTGTGGCGATGCGCATGCTTTACCTCACGGAACAGCGCAACACCAGCGCCGCCGCCGCGCAGTTCCCGGACATGGCCCTCAAGACCGCATTGATGGGCTATGGCATTGCAGCCGCCGTGATTGTGGGCGCCGGCGTATGGCTACCCATGGTCGGCGTGGAGCTGGCCAGGGTGATGGGCTGGTCGAATTCCCTGGTTGGAACCCTGTTCGTTGCCTTTGCCACGTCCGTGCCTGAGCTGGCCACCACCTGGGGGGCCATTCGCATCGGTGCGGTGGATATGGCGTTTGGCAACCTGCTGGGCAGCAACCTGTTTGACGTGCTGATTCTGGCTGTGGATGACTTTGCGTACGGGAAGGGGCCCATTTTTATGCATGTGTCACAGGCGCACGCGATGTCGGCCATCACCGCAGTGCTGATGAGCGGCGTCATTGTGGTGGCCTTGGCCTACCGCCCCGCGTCACGCAGGGGGCATATCGGCAGTGGGGCCAGCCTTTCGCTTCTGGCGCTTTACCTGCTCAATGCCAGCATTCAATTTTTTCAAGGACGATGAGGTTGATCGCCGGGGACCGTGGTTCGATCAAGATACGCACTGCCTGCGATAGCCCCATTGCCTTTTTAAAGTTCAGCCAGAGGAGTGCGACCGGCCTGCTCATCGGCTTTCAGCAATTGAATCAGCTCACTCAGATCCTGGTCCAGGCGCAGCAAGGTGGGCGGCGACAGGCGCTCCAGCGCCTCTGGCAAAACACCTTCAAAAGGGCCTGGCACCTGCGCCAGCACCTGCAGCCCGGCGGGCAGAATGTGCAGGTGGACATTGCGCCGGTCTTCGGCAGATTTGGTCATGCTGATCATTTCCTTGCGCAGCAGGGTTTTGACCAGGTTGCTGGCGGTGGACTGGTGAACGTCCATGTTCCTGGCCAGCATGCCCATGCCAATGCCAGGATAGTCGCTGATCACATTCAGTGCCCAGACCTGGGCACCACCCAGCCCCACTTGCTTTTCGACTTGCTGAAAATGGTTGCGTACGGCACTGAACACCACGCGAAAGCGCCTGAGCACCTGGGCTGGACTGGTCGTGTCTGTATGGGGACGGTTTTCTTGCGGCATATGCACATCACTGGATAACGGTATCCACTGAATGATAGAGGCCAACACGCGGGCCACCGCAGCTGAGGGATGAAGAATTTCACGCCACTGCCAGCTGGCTGCGCACCATTCTCATCAACAGGTCGTCGAACGTGTAGAAACCCGTGCCACATAAGGCCAGCTGGCTCAAGGCAAAAGCCGCTCCGGTGCCAAATGCCCTGCGGTCAATGGAGTCATGGCTCAGGCGAACCGTCTGGTGCGGGAAACCGAAAATGACCTCATGGTGACCCACAATGCCGCCCAAGCGCAGCGACGTGATCCGCTCCCCGGCGATCGACAAACTCTCCGCGATTTTTTTGGCTGTGCCGGACACTTCGGGCTTCTCGCGGAAATGCTGCTCCAGGATTTCCACATCGGCAAACGGCGCAATGCTGCGCAGCAGCTTGGAGGCCAGGATCAGGAAGTTGATGCCCAGCGTGATGTTGGGCGAGGACAGGACCCGCGTGTCATCCCCCAGGCTGCGCACATATTCCAGCTCGCGCGCACTGTAGGCCGAGATGGCGCTGACCAGCATCAACTGACGTTTGCGGACCTCTTCTCCATACAGGAAGACGGCATCTGGCCTGGAAAAATCCACCAGTGCATCCACAGGGTGTGTGTCCAGCCATTCACCCAGGCGAATGTTGTTGAGCCCGACGATCGGTATAACGCTGTCGGCAACGGTTGCCTCTTGCGCTGGCGCGGTTCGATGGGCCACCCAGCACAGCTCAAAACGGGGATCGGTGCGCAAAACCTGGGCCACGGCCTGACCGGCTTTGCCGTAGCCCATGAGTCCGATCTTTATCATATGTCTCCTTTTTGTAACGGTGCTTCCAAAGGTGGGTGTTAACGATTACATTTGGCGGAATGTAACATATTGCATTTGTCTAAATGTATCTAGGCAAGCTGCCTTAGAACACGTTGGTTGATTACGTCATTTCCTCTTACAGCGACCCATGCCACACCACCCTTCGGTTTATTCTGCGATCCGGCAAGAGGTTTATGACTGGCGTTTATGGGCAAGCCGAGGCGTCGTGCTGGCCTTTGCCGCCCTGGCCGGCTTGACGGTGGTGGTGTTCACCTGGATGACCGAGCACGCCCTTGCCCTTTTTTCTGAATTTGAAAACAAGTTCTGGTGGGGGCCTTTGTTGTGGACACCCGCAGCGACTGCCGCCATTGTCTGGCTGACGCGCAGGTATGCCGCAGGCGCTGCCGGTTCTGGCATTCCGCAGGTCATGGCGGCGCTGACGCCCGAGGTGCCCAAGGCCTGCGTGAACCTGTATGTGTCCCTGCGCCTGGCGTTTGCCAAAATGGTGCTTGCCACTGGGGGATTGTTGGCCGGCCTGTCGCTGGGGCGCGAGGGGCCGTCGGTGCAAATTGCCGCCGGGGTCTTGCACCACGCCCGGCGTTGGCTGCCCAGGCAGTCGCAGGTGTCCGAGCATGGCTTGCTCATGGCTGGCGGTGCGGCAGGTATTGCAGCCGCTTTTAATACGCCGCTGGGCGGCGTCATGTTTGCCATCGAAGAGTTGTCGCGCAAACCCGAACAGCGCAACAGCGGCCTGTTGCTGGCGGCCATCGTGCTGGCGGGTTTGATGGCGGTTTCGGTCTACGGCAATTCCACCTAC
Source organism: Burkholderiales bacterium RIFCSPLOWO2_12_FULL_61_40 (assembly GCA_001770935.1). GTDB lineage: Bacteria > Pseudomonadota > Gammaproteobacteria > Burkholderiales > Burkholderiaceae_C > Allorhodoferax. The sequence continues at coordinate 11,679 of MESI01000098.1, forward strand.
TTTGGCGTGATACGGGTGGAGAACCTGAGTTGGGCCTTGCTACTGCCGGGCGTGCTGGTGGCCGTGTGCAGCGGTCTGGCGGGTGGACTGTTTGCCCGCCTGCTGCAGGTGTCATTGGCAGGCCTGTCGGGCGATGGGTTCAGCCGGTTTCGCCAGCACTCGCCCGTGCGCTTTGCCGCCCTTTGCGGGCTGGCCGTGGCGGTATTGGGTGTGGTGAGCCATGGCGATACCTATGGCAGCGGATACACCCACACACGCGACATGCTGGAGGGCAAGGGCGATGCCTCGGGTCTGTATGTGTTGCTCAAATTCCTGGCCACCTGGATTACGGCGTGGGCAGGCGTTCCGGGCGGGCTCTTTGCGCCCTCGCTGGCGATCGGTGGCGCTTTGGGTAACGACATTGCCCAACTGACAGCCTATGCCAATGCCCCCACGCTGATCGCCTTGGGCATGGCGGGTTTTCTGGCGGCGGTGACCCAAGCCCCGCTAACCGCCTTCATCATCGTGATGGAAATGGTGGATGGCCATGCGCTGGTGCTCAGCCTGATGGGCAGCGCGCTTATCGCCAGCGGCGTTTCCCGATTGATCAGTGCGCCTTTGTATTCCTCGCTGGCGCAATTGCAGATACGCCGCCTGCCGCAAACCTGAAAGGAGAACAATGTACAAGAAGTTGCTTGTCGTCGTGGATGACCGTGCGGTGACGCAATCCGCCATCTGGCAGGGGATTGAACTGGCCCGGTTTCACCGCGCGGACATTTTCTTTTTTTGCGTCTTGCCGAAGAACGTATTTTCAAATTCGGACCTCTTGCAGGTGGGGGAGACCTCCCCCGATGAGTTCGAGCGCACAGCCAGGGAGCACGCTACCCGCCTGTTGGCTGACGCAAGTGCACTGGCTGAAGGTGCTGGTGTGTTCTGCCATACCGCGACGGGCATCGGTGCCGATGACGCCCAATGTGTTTCCGAGGCCGCCAATCATCGGCATTGCGATCTGATTGTTGTGGGGACCGAAGGACACAACGCGGTCGTGCGCCTCCTCACAGGGAGTATCGTTTCCGGTTTGATCTCCATAGCCACCGTTCCCGTTCTGGTTTGCCGGGACACGGAGGCAACACGTGGTTCGGGTCGCCGGGCCAGCGTGGCCATTCGTGCCAAGTACCGGCGCGATGAGCGGCGTGAAAGGCGCGAAAGACACGCAGGGGAAGAGAACGACTGACAAAAAAAAGGAGCCCCGAAGGGCTCCAAACTCGTTTTGCTGATCAGCTGCTCACGCCAAGCCAGCGTGGTCATTATATTTGAACAAATGTAATTATTTGACAAGGGATTTCCCTATCCATGGGGATGGGCAAATATTCCTTGTGCAGGACGGGCATGAATCAAAGCAGCCGGAAAGCCAATACCGCTACCAGGGTGGGCGGAATGGCAGCAACAAGGAGACCCAGGGGGTGGACCGTCATATCCTCAAAATTTCCCCGCAATATCGCCACGCCCGCAGGGTTGGGGGCATTTGCAATGACGGTCAGACCTCCACCAGTCACCGCTCCAGCAACCAAGGCTACCTTAAACTCATGGCTCAAACCTTCCACCAAGGAGCCCAGGTAGGTCAATGCCGCGTTGTCCGTAATGGCGGTGAGCAGGGTTGCGCCAAAATAAACACTCGTTGAATCCATGCTGAGCAAAATGGGTTGCAGCCACCACTGTTGCATTCCCCCGAGCACCACCAGGCCGGCAAGGAAAAAGGCGACCAGAAGTGCCTCGCGCAAGATCAGGCGGTCTTGGTACTGTTGGTAGGCCGTGGAGAATCCCATGAAGAACAAGAACAGGCCCATGAATACCGCAGGGTGGTGTGCAAACACCACCACTCCTGCCAGAAACAGCAAGTGCACCACAATGACGGAAAACGGCACGGAGTCTTGTTTGGTTGCCGCTTGTACCTTGATATTGCCCAATTCCCGGCGAAACAGCAGCGTTGCCGAGGCCGCGTTGAAGAGAACGGCAATACCGGCTTTCCAGCCGAAGTTTGCAATCATGAACCAGATATCCCAGTTCCATTTGCTTGCCACCATCAGCACGGGGGGCGCCGCAAAGGGCGTGAGTGTGCCCCCGATGGAGATATTGACAAACAGCACGCCCAAGGTGACATATTTAAATTTTGTGCTGACGGCCTGACTGAATAGTGTGTCCCGGAGCATGAGCGCCGCCAAGGTCATGGCGGCGGGCTCGGTGATGAAAGATCCCATCAGTGGAACAAACGAAAGAGTCAAAAAATAAATGGACATATCGCGCTTCAACGGGACAAACCCGGAGATCAAATGCACGGCATAGGCCACAAACTGCAAAATGGGACGTGTTCCTGCAATCACCATAATGGCAAACACGAACATGGGTTCCGTAAAGTTTCGTGAATCCAGGTAATCGGTGGCCGTTTGTTTGCCACCGGTGACCAGCATAAACAGAACCAGAACCATTGCCCAGAAACCGAATACAACCTCGACCTCCCCAAGCAAGTGCCACAGGCCCGCATGTTTGGGCCGGGTGTGGGCCAGATGCTCAAAAAATTTGGTTGAAAAAGTGTGGATCAACGCCAACCCGAACAGGGCAGCGCCAACCAATTGGACAGGTGTGGCTTCGGTCATGGGATGTAACTGTGTAAATTTGTCGGGTGCCTATTATTTCATGGCGTCGTTCCCCGCCTCTTCAAGCATAGCCTTCATGGGGTCATCCTCGGTCGTGGCCGCATCTTCGGCAGCGGGGTCCGCCGGTTCACCTTCCATGGCCATGCCCTCCATGCCGGCGGTGGGGTCGGCGGCCTCATCGGCCTGGGGCATCTCCAGCTGTTCCATGATCTGGTCGGAGCTCAGCGACTCCTCCTTCTCGATGCCACCGGTGACCAGCACCGGGAAGGCAATCACCGCAGCCAGCATGATCAATTGCAGCACGATGAAGGCGATGGAGCCTTTGTAGATCTCGGTGGTTTTGACCGAGGGAATCAGCTTGCCGGTGACCCGGTCCCTGTAGTCAAACTTGGCCGCCACGCTGCGCAGGTAGAACAGGGCAAAACCGAACGGCGGTGTGAGGAACGAGGTCTGCAAGTTCATGGCGATGATCACGCCAAACCAGATCATGGCCTGGTCCGGGGTCATGCCGGGCACCAGTCCGGGCAGGATCTTCTCGGCCACGGGGGCCAGGAGCGGAATCACGATGAAGGCGATCTCGAAGAAGTCGATGAAGCAGCCCAGAATGAACACCAGGATATTCACCACAATCAAAAAGCCCAAGGCGCCGCCAGGAATCTTGTCAAACAGGTGTTCCACCCAGATGTGGCCGTCGGCAGCGTTGAAGGTGAAGCTGAAAACGGTGGAGCCAATCAGGATGAACAGCACAAAGGAGGCCAGCTTGGCAGTGTTCTCCAGGGCCTGTTTCATGAGGGGCATGCTCAGACGGCGCTTGCCCAAGGCCAGCACCAGGGCGCCCAGTGCACCCATGGCACCGCCTTCGGTGGGGGTGGCCACACCCAGAAAGATCGTACCCAGCACCAGGAAGATGAGGATCAGCGGAGGCATCAGCACAAATGTCACCTGCTCGGCCAGCTTGGACAGCAGGCCCATGCGGGTCACCTTGTTGGCAATGGACAGTGCCAGACCGGTCAGGGAGGCCAGCGTCAGCGACAGAATCACGATTTCATCGCCAGGGGAGGCGGTTTCGCGCTCCAGCCACTTCGTCATCAGACCGTCATGCACCTGGGCCCAGGCGTAACCCACACCGATGCACACCAACACCAGCGCCAGCAGGGATTTGTGGCCGGAGTTGCCGTTGTCTTCCTTGAACAGCAGGGCTTCGGGCGGCAGTGCCGGCACCATGGCCGGCTTGAAAATGGCCACGGCCACGATGAAGGCGATGTACAAGCCCACCAGCAGCAAACCGGGGATCAGGGCGCCGGAGTACATGTCGCCCACCGAGCGGCCCAGTTGGTCCGCCAGCACAATCAGCACCAGCGAGGGGGGGACGGCCTGCGCCAGCGTGCCCGAGGCGGTGATGGTGCCGGTGGCAATGGTGCGGCTGTAGCCGTAGCGCAGCATCACAGGCAGGGAAATCAGGCCCATGGAGATGACAGCCGCAGCGACCACGCCGGTGGTGGCGGCCAGCAAGGCACCCACCAGAATCACCGCGATGGCCACGCCGCCGCGCACCGGGCCAAACACCTGGCCCACGGTTTCCAGCAGGTCCTCGGCCATGCCGGAGCGTTCCAGAATAATGCCCATGAAGGTGAAAAACGGAATGGCCAGCAGCGTGTCGTTTTGCATGATGCCGAAGATGCGCAAGGGCAGCGCCTGGAACATGGCGGCCGGGAAGATGCCGGCCTCAATGCCCACAAAACCGAAGGCCAGGCCCGTGGCCGCCAGGCCAAAGGCTACCGGGAAGCCGGTGAGCAGCAGGACAAACAGTCCGCAGAACATGAGGGGCACAAATTGCTGTGCCAGGAAAGTGGTTTGCATTTATTTGTCTCCTGCCAGCATGCGGGCGGCTTGGGCTTCCAGCTCTTCGAGGTGTTTTTGTTCGTCAGACTTGTTTTCTTCACTGCTGAGCACGTCGGGGCCATTGCCGGTCAAAAAGGCGATGCGTTTGATCAGCTCCGACACACCTTGCAGCGCCAGCAGGGTAAAGCCCACCGGAATCAGCACATAGGCGGGCCAGCGGATCAGTCCACCGGCGTTTTGCGACATTTCTCCGCTGGTCAAGGCCTGCATGAAGAAAGGCCAGCCCAAGGAGACGGTGATCACACAAAAGGGCAGCAGCACGGCCACAATGCCCACCACGTCCACCCAGTTGCGTGTGCGTTCACTCAGTTTGGAAGAAATGAAGTCAATGCGCACATGCGAGTTCTTCAAGAAACCGTAGCCCGCGCCCAGCAAAAATACCGCGGCAAACAGGTACCACTGGATTTCCAGCAAGCCGTTGGAACTGGTGTTGAAGATTTTTCGCACCAGCGCATTGCCCGCGCTGATGAGGGTGGTGATCAGAATCAGCCACATGGTGAATTTGCCGACCCAGGTGCTGATCGTGTCGATCAGCCGGGACAGCGCGAGTAAAGGTGCCATGGTGTCTCCTGCAGTTGTAATTAAAAGAGGGGCAGCGGCTGCGTTCCATTCTTGCCCCCTTTGCGAACCCGCCGAGTCTAAGCTTAATCGCCGGTTTTGCGGCTGAAGAAACCCTGACGTGCGATTCACGCGGCAGCGCAGGGCCAGCCAAGCGCCGTCTGCACGATCACGCTGGGCTACGTACTTGGGGCTATTCATGAAATATATCCCTGGCCCTTATGGAATATGCGTGAGGTGCTATAAAAAAAATAGCATTTCGGTTTTGCCTGTGGCACTGCCGGTGTGCCCCTGCGGCGGGGGGTATGTGCTGAAAAGCCCAGCCCGCCGGGGTTTCGACTATGCTGTTCACCCCACCATGCCTATTGACGCCCCCGCCACCCCCCAAGCCCCCACTTTGCTGCTGACGCCGCGCGGCCATTTGCTGCTGGTGCAGGAGCCGCACGCACCGGCCTTGCCTGCGGCGCTCCAGCAAGGGCTGGCGGGCGCCTTCGCCCAGGGCGCAGGGCATGGGCTGCTCTATTTGGGCACCACGCAAGTGGCCAGTGTGTTGCCACCGGTGCTGGCCTGGTGGCGCGATTTTGCAGCGCGTTTTGTCACGGCCCTGTGCGGCGTGGGCGAAGACACTGAACTGCCCATGCCCGCAGCTGCGCATGCTGCATGGGACGCCCTGCTGGCCGATGCGCCACCGATGACCGGTGCCGAGTACCTGAGGCCGCAAGTGCTGGCGTCTTTGTGGTCCGCCATAGGCGCCGCTGTGCACGCCGAGCTGAAAGCCTCCGGGCTGGCGCTCGCTGATTTCCTCAAAGCACGGCACCCGGCCTGGAATTTGGTGGGGCGGGTGGTCTTCAATCTGGCGGAAAACCGCAAGGACGCGGACGCCCCGTTTGCCTTTCTCGCCACCTACACCTCGCGTTTGTCGGCCCATGGCAAAGCGCAGCATTTGCCGCTGTCCAGGGCTCTGACCGAATTCTCCGATGGCAAGAGCCAGGCGCAGCTGCTCTCCTTGTTGCGGCCGGTGCAGGCGGCAGCCACGCAGTGCCCCTGGTTGCAAGACATGGTGGAGGCCGGCGAGATTTACCACCCGCTGCGCTGGACGCCGCAGGAGGCCTACCGCTTTCTCAGCGATGTTCCCAGGCTGGAGGCTGCGGGCATTCTGGTGCGGGTCCCGCTCACCTGGGGCGCAGGCCGACCGGTGCGGCCCAAGGTGCAAGCCAGCGTGGGCGCGCAGGCTCCGTCGCTGCTGGGCATGGATGCGCTGCTGGACTTCAGCATGGCCGTGACGCTGGACGGGGAAGCCCTGACGGCGGCAGAGCGCCAGGCCTTGCTACAGGGCGGCGATGGGCTGCAGTGGATACGCGGGCGCTGGGTCGAGGTGGACCGCAACAAGTTGCAGCGCATGCTGGCGCGTTTTGAAGGCATGGAGCAAGCCGCAAAGGCGGGTGGCCTGCCCTTCTCCGAGGCCATGCGTCTGATGGCAGGGGCTTCGCTGGAGGGGGATCTGGACGCGGCCAGCGCCGATTGGACCCAACTGGTGGCGGGCCCCTGGCTGGCCCAAACGCTGCAAGGGCTGCGCCAGCCCGATGGTTTGGCGCAGGTCAGCCCCGGGGTGCAACTCAAGGCCACTTTGCGGCCCTACCAGGAAGCGGGCGTGCGTTGGCTGTACCTGCTGACCCAGCTGGGCCTGGGCGCTTGCCTGGCGGATGACATGGGGCTGGGCAAGACGATTCAGGTGCTGGCCTTGCTGCTGGTCTTGAAGCGTGAGCAACAATCGCGAACGCGTCCCAGTGTGCTGGTGGCCCCCGCGTCGCTCCTGGCGAACTGGGTGCAGGAGGCCGAACGCTTTGCCCCCAGCCTGCGGGTGCTGGTGGTGCATCCCTCCGCCATGGTGGGCGCGGAACTGCGCGCGCTGGATGCCGGGCGGCTGCAGGGCGTTGACCTTGTCATTACCAGCTACGGCTCACTCTTGCGTTTGCCCGTGCTGATGGAGCTGGATTGGCGTGTGGCGGTCATTGATGAAGCACAGGCCATCAAAAACCCCGGTGCCAAGCAGACCCGGCAGGTGAAGAAACTCAAGGCCAGCTCACGTATTGCGTTGACGGGCACCCCGGTGGAAAACCGCCTGTCTGATTTGTGGTCGATTTTTGACTTCACGCACCCTGGCCTGCTGGGCTCGGACAAGGTGTTTGGCAATTTTGCCAAGCGGCTGGCCAAGGGCGAACACTTTGGTCCGCTGCGCAAGCTGGTGCAGCCCTACATTTTGCGGCGGCTCAAAACCGACAAGCGGGTGATTGATGACCTGCCGGACAAAACCGAGCTGAAGGCCTGGTGCCATTTGAGCCCGGCGCAGGCGGCCTTGTACCAGAGTGCGGTGGAGGAACTGGCACTTGCACTGGCGCAGGCCGACGGCATGGCCCGCAAGGGGCTGGTGCTGTCGTACCTGATGCGGTTCAAACAGATTTGCAACCATCCGTCGCAGTGGCTGGGCGACGGTGCCTGGGGTGCGCAAGACAGCGGCAAGTTCACGCGTTTGCGCGAATTGGCGGAAGTGATTGCTGCGCGGCAGGAAAAAGTGCTGGTGTTCACCCAGTTTCGCGAGACGACGGAGCCGCTGGCCGCGTTTCTGGGCGCCATCTTCGGCCGGGATGGCCTGGTGTTGCATGGCGGCACGCCGGTGGCCCAGCGGCGTGGGCTGGTCAAGCGGTTTCAGGAAGATGAGTTGACGCCCTTTTTTGTGCTTTCGCTCAAGGCGGGCGGTGCCGGCTTGAACCTGACTGCGGCTTCGCATGTGATCCATTTCGACCGGTGGTGGAATCCCGCAGTGGAGAACCAGGCCACGGACCGGGCGTTTCGCATTGGCCAGAAAAAGAACGTGCTGGTGCACAAATTTGTGTGCCGTGGCACCGTGGAAGACCGCATTGATGCCCTGATTGAATCCAAGCAGCAGTTGGTCAAAGACGTGCTGGAAGGCGGTGCCGAATTGTTGCTGACCGAAATGAGCGACCACGAACTGTTGGATCTGGTCAAATTGGACATCCATACTGCACAGGAAAATTGAAAGAACCTATGGGCTACTACGGCTGGAAACCTTATGTACCGGTTGCTGAGCGGCGAAAAAAGGCAGAAAAAACCGCCGCCAAGGCCAAGAAAGCAGGTGCAAATTTTTCACCTATCGCGCCTTACCGGGGCGCCGTTGCCAAAACCTTCTGGGGCAAGGCCTGGTGCGACAACCTGGAAGCCTATAGCGACTACGCCAACCGCATGCCCCGTGGCCGCACCTATGTCCGCAATGGATCGGTCATCGACCTCCAAGTCACCGCAGGTGAAGTGCAAGCGCAGGTGATGGGCTCCAGCCTGTACCAGGTGGTGGTCAAGGTGGTTCCGGTGTCGCCCAAGCAATGGCAGGCCATTGGCAAAGACTGTGCGGGCTCGATTGATTCGCTGGTGGAGTTGCTGCAAGGCAAACTCTCGACCGCCGTCATGCAGCGTATCTGCACACCGCGCACCGGGCTGTTTCCTGCACCCCAGGAAATCAGTTTCAGTTGCAGTTGCCCGGATTGGGCGGGCATGTGCAAACATGTGGCGGCGGTGCTGTACGGTGTGGGCGCGCGCTTGGACCAAAAACCGGAGCTGCTGTTTGAATTGCGCGGGGTCGATGCCAAAGACCTGGTCCACCAGGCTGGCGCCGGTTTGCCCCAGTCCAAAAAAGGCCCGGCGGTGGCCAAGGTGCTCGACGATTCCCTGTTGGCCGATGTGTTTGGTATCGAGATGGACGAGGCGGTGTTGCCCGTGAAGGCACCGAGTGCCAGCAAGAAGGCGGCGCCAGCCAAGAAAACCGCACCCAGGAAAGCCGCCTCCACGAAAGCGGCACCCACAAAAACCGTAGCCCCCAAGCCCGCGTCCAAAAAAGCGGTCAAAGCCCCCAAAGCTGCCGCCAGCAAGACAAGCGGTGCAAAAACCAAGCCTGCGTTAAAGCCCGCGGCCAAGAAAAAAGTGGTGAAAACGGTGCCTGCAGGCAAGTAGCTGAACTTTTGGGGGCGAAATAGGCCTGTAGCCCCCGTAAACTATGCGTGAGCAGCTATGAAATATGTAGCAGACCGGATGCCCGCCACGGTGAGTAGCAAAGAGCCCAGCAGGTGCAGCGCGGCGGTTCCCAGGGCCAGGGCATAACGCTGCTGGCCCAGCATGGCGACGACTTCGGCGGAGAAGCTGGAAAACGTGGTGAGTGCGCCCAGGAAACCTGTGACCAGAGCCAGGCGCCATGTCGGGTCCAGCTGGGGCAGGGCCTGGAATACCGCGACGCATATGCCAATCAGGTAGCCGCCAATCAAGTTGGCGGCCAAAGTGCCCAGCGGCATGGTGCCGATAGCGCCCGCCATCGGATTGAGCCACAGGCCCAGTTGCCAGCGGACCAGGGCGCCGATGCTGGCGCCCGTGCAGATGGCCAACACGGCATGCATTATTGGGCGGCCGCGTTGGCGCCGGACCCGCTGCCAGGGTAGGGCGCTTCGTTGACGGTGAGACCCTCTTGGGAGAGCTTGGCCGCCGTGGGGGGCTTGATGCCTTTGACGCGGGCCATGAAATCGGCCCAGTCCTTGAAAAGCCCCTGGTTGCGCGCCTGGAGGATACGCCGGGTGCTGCTGGGCCCCAGGCCCTTGACGCCATCAAGTTCGGCTTCGCTCGCCTGGTTCACCTCCACCGCCGCAAAGCAGGCCTGGGCAGCCAGGGCGAGGGCCAGCAGCAAAAGAGGCTTACGCATGGCGGGCCAGCCATTGCACATACTTAGCCACCCCGGTTTGCACGTCCACAAACGCATGGTCACAGCCCGTGGAACGCAGCGCCGTCAAATCGGCCTGGGTGTAGCACTGGTATTTGCCACGCAAGGCATCGGGGAAGGGCACGTACTCCACCAGGCCTTGCTCGGCAATGGCGGGCAGTGGCAAGGCGGCTTCACCTTTCAGCGTACGCATGGCATTGACGACCGAGCTGGCGACATCGTTGAAGGGCTGGGCGCGGCCCGAACCGAGGTTGAAAATGCCGGACTCTGCAGGGTGGTCGAAGAACCACAGGTTCACGGCCACCACGTCGTCAATAAAAACGAAGTCGCGCATTTGCCCACCGGCGGCATAACCGCCATATTCACCAAACAGCTTGACCTTGGCATCAAGCCGGAACTGGTTGAACTGGTGAAAGGCGACGCTGGCCATGCGGCCCTTGTGCTGTTCGCGGGGGCCGTAGACGTTGAAGTAGCGGAAACCCACCACCTGGTGGGTGCGGCCAGCCTTGGTGCGCTCAAACTGTATGCCGCATTCGCGGCGCATGCGCTGGTCGAACAGCAGCTTGGAGTAGCCGTACACATTGAGCGGTAGCTCAAACGCCGGGTCTTCGCGGAAGGTGTCGGAGCCGCCATACGTGGCGGCGCTGGAGGCGTACAGCAGCCGTGCACCACGCTTCTGGCAGGCCTGGAACAGGTGCCAGGAGAGGGTGTAGTTGTTGGCCATCATGTACTTGCCGTCTTGCTCCATGGTGTCGCTGCAGGCGCCTTCATGGAACACGGCTTCAATCTGCCCGTAGTGGCCATTGGCAAAATCGTCGTAAAACGTGTCGGCGTCCACGTAATCGGCAATCTTCAGATCGGCCAGGTTGCGAAATTTGTCGCCCTGCTTCAGATCGTCCACGGCAATGATGTCGTCGTGTCCACGGGCATTGAGCCCGGCGATGAGGTTGGAGCCAATAAAACCGGCCGCGCCGGTGACAACGATTCGGGTCATGCAAATAATTCCTCAAACGACACGGTGGCCGTACCAAATTTACCCACCACCAGGCCGCCCGCGCGGTTGGCCAGCGGCAGGGCCTGGCGCAGGGACATGCCCGCGCCTACCAACGACGCCATGGTGGCGATGACGGTGTCACCGGCGCCGGTGACGTCAAACACCTCGCGCGCCTGCGCGCTCACATGCAGTTCACCGGTGGCGTCAAACAAGGTCATGCCTTCTTCGCTGCGGGTGAGCAAGACCGCGTCCAGGTGCAACTGTTCGCGCAAATGGTGCGCCTTGGTGCGCAAATCGCCTTCGCAGCTCCAGTGGCCTATGACCTGCTGCAGTTCAGCCCGGTTGGGGGTGATGACGTTGGCGTACTGGTAGCGCGAATAGTCGCTGCCCTTGGGGTCGATCAGGATGGGGGTGCCCAGGGCGCGGGCGCGTGCAATCATGTCGCTGACATGGGCCAGCCCGCCTTTGCCGTAGTCCGAGAACAGCACCGCATCGTGCTGGGGCAACAGGTGCTCGAACGTGGCAGTCTGTGTGGCGAGGATTTCGCTTTTGGGCGTATTCTCGAAGTCCAGGCGCAGCAGCTGCTGTTGTCGGCCAATGACCCGCAGTTTCACGGTGGTCTTGAGGTCCGCGTCCCGCCCAAAGTGGGTGCGTATGCCGGTTTGGGCCACCAGTGCTTCAAGCTTGTGGCTGGCTTCGTCGTCGCCCACCACCGTCAGAAGCGACGCCTGCGCCCCCAGTGTGGCCGCGTTGAACGCCACGTTGGCCGCACCACCACAGCGCTCTTCTTCGCGCGTGACACGCACCACGGGCACCGGGGCCTCCGGGCTGATGCGGTCCACCGCGCCGTACCAGTAGCGGTCCAGCATCACATCGCCCACGACCAGTACGCGGGACGCGGAAATTTGTTCTTTGGTAATAGTCATCATTCTTTGTCATTCAAGCGCTGCGCCTGAAGTGTCTTCATCCAGAAATGCCGTGGAACCGGCTGTGCCGGGCCACTGGCGTTGCCCCCTGCAAGGGGCTGAGGGCCGCGGCTCCAAGCCTGCCTGCGCAGGCTTGGACGGCCCCGAAGAGCCGTTGCCTCTGGCTGAGGCACAGAAGCGGCCACACGCAGTGGGCAAGCCGGGGGGTGTTCATAACTCCTCGACGCGCCGGGCAGGGTAGCTGTCCCAGGCCTGACAGCCGGGGCATTGCCAAAAGTGCTGTTTGGCTTCAAAGCCACAGGCTGCGCAGCGGTAGCGGGTCAGGGGTTTGACCGCATGGTCCAGCGCGCGTTGAACCTGGGGATGGAATTGCTCGTGCTCCAGCTTTTCCCCAGCGATCCATTTGGCGGCGGCTACCAGTGAGGGTTCTTTTTCAAGGTGGTGTGCATACCATTCGCGCGCGGTCGTGGTGGCGCTGGGATCCGCAGCTTCCAGTGCCACGATGGCGTCCAGCACGTCCAGGGAATGTGTTTGCGCATACGTGGCCTTCAGCAGTTCCAGGGCGTCTGTACCACGCTGGGCGCCTATCGCGTAGCGGGCCAGTTGGGGCGCGATCAGGGATGCGGCCGCAGGGGTGGCTGTCATGGCGGCAGACAAAGTGGCGTAGGCGTTGGGGGCATCCCCCCCTTGGCTTTGCAGGCGGGCCAGGTCCACGCGGGGGCGCGGTGCATCCGGGGCAATCTGCACGGCCTGCTCCAGCAAGGCTTGGGCGTGTGCCGTGTCCTTGGCGGCGATCAGGGTTGCCGCCTGCTCGCACAGGTAATGCGCCATCCGCCCCTTGAAGCTGCCCTGGCCGGAGGACTCCAGTTTTTCAGCGATGCGGGCCGCATGTTCCCAGTCGCGCGAGCGTTCGTAGTTGGCCAGCAAGGCCAGGCGTGCCTGGGCCTCAAAGCGGGTGCCTTCCAGCTTGAGCAGGGCTTCTTCGGCGCGGTCCAGCAGACCGGCCTTGAGGTAGTCCAGTGCCAGCGCATGCTGCGCCCGGTGGCGGTCGTCCAGGCTCAGGTCGCCGCGCGAGAGCAGGTGCTGGTGCACCCGCACGGCGCGCTCGTATTCGCCCCGGCGGCGAAACAGGTTGCCCAGGGCGAAATGCAACTCCGAGGTGTCGGGGTCGCTTTGCACCGCTTCGATGAAGGCGTCTATGGCCTGGTCCTGTTGCTCATTGAGCAAGAAATTCAGGCCTTTGAAATAGGCTTTGGGTGCCTGGCGGTTTTCCATCCGCAGTTGGCGCATGTCCATGCGTGAGGCCATCCAGCCCAGCACAAAGGCCACGGGCATGCCCAGCAGTATCAAGGTGATGTCAAAGTCCATGGGGTGGCGCCGTGGGCGGTTTATCGCTTGCCACCAATGTGGCAGCGGCAGTGGCCGCTTCACGCGCGATGGCAGCATCGCGGCGGTGTTGCCACCAGCGCGGAACCATGCCCAGTATGCCGATCAGCAGTCCCAAGGCAAAAGCGCTCAAAACCACCAGAACCAGCGGAGCGGTCCATTGCTGGCCAAAGAAAAATCGAACAGTGGCATCGTGCTGGTTGTTCAGCGCGAAAGCGAAAAGGGTAAAAAAAATGGCCGCTTTAAGTAACCACTTAAAGAGCCATGCGACTTGTTTCATTGATCTCCTCGGTGCCGACGGATTCTACCTATTCACATCAGGGCTTGGAGTCGGTTTGAAGTTCAGCGGTACGCTGGTCCACGGCTTCGCGCAGGGCCTTGCCCGGTTTGAAATGGGGGACACGCTTTTCGGGGATGGCCACACTTTCGCCGCTGCGCGGGTTGCGGCCCATGCGGGGGGGGCGGTGGTTGACGGAAAAGCTGCCAAAGCCGCGAATCTCAATCCGGTGGCCGCGAACCAGCGCATCGTTCATGGCGTCCAGAATGGCCTTGACGGCAAATTCGGCGTCGCGATGGGTCAGTTGCGCAAAACGGTTGGCCAGTTCTTCAACGAGGTCGGAGCGGGTCATGGAATTCAAAAATGGGCGATAAAAAAACGACCGGTGCGCACAGGCAGCCGGTCGTTCATTCAGATTAACAACATGTTAAAAATCTTGGGGGACAGATTTTTCGCCCTGTCCCCAATAGATTAATTGTTGCTGTCGAGCTTGGCACGCAACAAGGCGCCCAGGCTGGTGGTGCCGGCGTTTTCACGGGCAGACTGCTGGCTCAATGTTGCCATGGCTTCGCTTTGGTCTGCAGCATCCTTGGCCTTGATGGACAACTGGATGTTGCGGGTCTTACGATCCACATTGACGACCACGGCGGTGACTTCGTCGCCTTCCTTGAGTACGTTGCGGGCATCTTCCACGCGGTCGCGGGAGATTTCGCTGGCGCGCAGGTAGCCGATGATGTCGTCGCCCAGGTCGATTTCAGCGCCCTTGGCATCCACGGTCTTGACCTTGCCGGTCACAACCTGGCCCTTGTCGTTGATCGACACGAAGGTGGTAAACGGATCGGAATCCAACTGCTTGATACCCAGGGAGATGCGCTCGCGGTCCACGTCCACAGCCAGGACCAAAGCCTCGACTTCCTGACCCTTCTTGTATTCGCGCACGGCGGTTTCGCCGGACTCGTTCCAGGACAGGTCGGACAGGTGCACCAGGCCGTCAATGCCAGCAGCCAGACCGACGAACACGCCGAAGTCGGTGATGGATTTGATCGGGCCCTTCACGCGGTCGCCGCGCTTGGTGTTTTGTGCGAACTCTTGCCATGGGTTGGCCTTGCACTGCTTCATGCCCAGGGAGATGCGACGCTTGTCTTCGTCGATTTCCAGAACCATGACTTCGACTTCGTCACCCAGGGCAACGATCTTGGAAGGAGCCACATTCTTGTTGGTCCAGTCCATTTCGGACACGTGCACCAAACCTTCGATGCCGGGTTCGAGTTCCACAAACGCGCCGTAGTCGGCGATGTTGGTGATCTTGCCGAACATCCGGGTGGACTGGGGATAACGGCGGTTGACGCCCATCCATGGATCGTCGCCCATTTGTTTCAGACCCAGAGACACGCGGTTCTTCTCGGTGTCGAACTTCAGGATCTTGGCGGTGATCTCTTGACCGGCTTGCACCACCTCAGAGGGGTGGCGGACACGGCGCCATGCCATGTCGGTGATGTGCAGCAGGCCGTCGATACCGCCCAGGTCCACAAATGCACCGTATTCGGTGATGTTCTTGACCACACCTTGCACCACAGAGCCTTCTTTCAGGTTCTGCATGAGCTTGGCGCGCTCTTCGCCCATGGAGGCTTCGACCACGGCACGGCGTGACAACACGACGTTGTTGCGCTTGCGGTCGAGCTTGATGACCTTGAATTCCATGGTCTTGTTCTCGTACGGAGACAGGTCCTTGGTAGGACGTGTGTCGACGAGGGAGCCGGGCAGGAAGGCGCGGATGCCGTTGACCAGAACGGTCAGGCCACCCTTGACCTTGCCGGAAGTGGTACCGGTGACGAATTCGCCGGATTCCAAAGACTTTTCCAGAGACATCCACGAAGCGAGGCGCTTGGCGGTGTCGCGGCTGACGATGGTGTCGCCGTAGCCGTTCTCCATGGCAACGATGGCCACGGAAACGAATTCGCCGACTTGCACTTCGAGTTCGCCCTTGTCGCTCTTGAATTCGGACAAGGGAACATAAGCCTCAGATTTGAGACCGGCATTGACCACGACAAAGCTGTGTTCGATACGAACGATTTCAGCGGTGACGACTTCGCCAATACGGGTTTCAGAGCGTTTTTGTGACTCTTCAAATAGGGCTGCGAAAGATTCTGACATGTGTTTTGCGGACAATACCGCGGGGTTAAGTTGTCGAACCACACAACCGGTGCGCTTGATGCGCGAGAGGAGTTGTGTGGACCAGTCAGCTTTTCAGATTGGTCCGAAAGGCTGTTTGCTTTGCCACCAGTTCAGCACGATTTCAACGGACTCATCGACCGTCAAATCCGAGTTGTCCAGCAACTGGGCGTCTTCTGCTGATCTGAGGGGCGCAACGGTCCGGGAGGCATCCCGGGCGTCGCGTGCTTCCAGGTCCGCGCGAAGAGATGGGAGTGTAGCTGCAATTCCCTTTGAAATCAACTGCTTATAGCGGCGCTGCGCACGGCAGGCGGCGCTGGCGGTGAGATACACCTTCAATGGTGCATCGGGGAAAATGACGGTGCCCATGTCGCGGCCATCGGCCACCAATCCTGGCAGCTGGCGGAAGTTGTGTTGCAGGTCGATCAGGGCGGCACGCACTTGGGGAAAGGCCGACACTTTGGAGGCATTCATGCCCGCTTCCTCGGTGCGGATCGCCTCGTTGACATCTTCGCCGCCCAGCCAGATGTGGCTGCCTTCAAAGTGGATGGGCAAAGAACGCAACAGATCCACAATGGCCTGCTCATTCACCACCTCCAGGGTAATACCCGCGCGGGTGGCCGCCAGGCCGGTGATGCGGTAGAGCGAACCGGAGTCCAGAAAGTGGTAGCCCAACTTTTCGGCCAGCACCGCCGCCAGTGTCCCTTTGCCAGACGCGGTAGGCCCATCCACACAAATGACTGGCACCGCTGCAGGCGCAACGCAAGCCACCGAGAACAGCGCTTCAAAATAATCGGGAAAGGTTTTGGCGACGCATTTGGGGTCCTGGATACGCACCGGCAGTCCGGCCGGGTTGAACGCGGCAAGCGAAAAACACATGGCGACCCGGTGGTCATCGTAGGTGTGGATGCTCGCCGCGCGCCAGTCAGCCGCAGAGGCGGGCGGCGTGACCTGGATGAAATCAGCCCCTTCGACCACGGTGGCGCCCAGTTTGCGCAATTCGGTGGCCATGGCGGCAATGCGGTCGGTTTCCTTGACGCGCCAGCTGGCAATGTTGCGCAAGGTGGTGGTGCCATCGGCGTACAGCGCCATGACCGCCAGGGTCATGGCCGCATCGGGGATGTGGTTGCAGTCCAGGTCGATGGCGTGGAGCGGCCAGGCGCCCCGGCTAATGTGCAGCCAGTTGGGGCCGCTTTCGATCTGGGCGCCCATCATCCGGGCAGCCTCCATGAAGCGGATATCGCCCTGGATGGAGTCGGCGCCCACGCCTTGGATTTTTAAGCCATTTTGGCAAAACCCCAAGTCCAGGCCTCCAGCCCCCGTAGTTATTGCGCCAAGCGCTATGAAATAGCTAGCGGAAGAGGCATCGGCCTCCACATGTACTTCGCCGGGGGACACTAACTTGCAGCCTGCGGGAATGGTGAAACGCTGCCAGCCGTCGCGCTGCACCTGCACGCCGAAACGGGCCAGCAAATTCAGGGTGATTTCGATGTAGGGACGGGAAATCAGCTCACCGACCACGTCAATGACGATGTCCTGGCGCGCGACCAGCGGCAGTGCCATGAGCAGGGCTGTCAGAAACTGGCTGGAGACGTCACCACGCACCTGGATAGGGGCTTGCAGCTGCAGTGCGGGAGATCCGATGCGCAACGGCGGGTAGCCGTCCTGGCCCAGGTAGTCGATCTGGCAACCCAATTGGCGCAGGGCATCGACCAAGTCGCCAATGGGGCGCTCGTGCATGCGGGGCACGCCGCCCAGCTCAAAATCACCGCCCAAGACCGCCAATGCGGCAGTCAGAGGCCGCATGGCGGTTCCCGCGTTGCCCAGGAACAGCTTGGCGTGTTGCTGGCCAAGTTGGCCACCCAGACCGGTGATTCGTACCGTAGAGCCGTCTTGCCGGATGCCACAGCCCAAGGCACGCAAGGCCACCAGCATGACGCGGGTGTCGTCGGAGTCGAGCAAATCGTGGATGGTGGTGGTGCCTTCGCACATGGCGGCCAGCAGCAAGACGCGGTTGGAAATGCTTTTGGAGCCGGGGAGGGTGACCGTGCCCGAAGCCCCCAAGAGGGGAGGAAGGTCCAGAAATTCGGTGGAAAACATTATTTGTTGAGTTTGGAGCTCATGCTCCAGTTGCCACGGGTGATGCTGGCCTGCTCTAACAGGCCCTCCAGTGCTTCGGCGTTGCCGCTGGAGATCATGAGTTCCAGGGCCTGCAGATTGCGCTGGAAGATCTTGCTTTGGGCCAGCAACTCTTCCCGGTTGGAGACCATGATGTCGCGCCAGACCTTGGGGTCGCTGGCGGCGATGCGGGTGAAGTCCCGAAAGCCCGGGCCTGCCAGGGAGAGGTAATCCTTGCCCTGCGGCTGGCCAGAGATGGAGTTCATCAGGGCGAAAGCAATCAGGTGGGGCAGGTGGCTGACCGCAGCAAATGCTGCGTCGTGTTGCTCGGGCGACATTTGCAGCACCCGGCAGCCCAGTGCCGACCAGACGTCCACCGCTTTTTGCAGCTGGACGGTCATGGTGCGTTCAATGGGCGTGAGAATGACCTGCCGCCCGGTGTACAGGTCGGCGTCCGCATGTTCGACACCAGACACTTCTTTGCCGGCAATCGGGTGCGCCGGTACAAAGCAGCCGATGTGTTCGCGCAAGGCGCGTCGGCCTGCATCAATGACATCCCGTTTGGTGGAGCCCACGTCCATGATCAGCATATTGGGCGTCACCAGATGCTTGATGGCCTTGAAGGTCGCTTCGGTGGCGGCCACCGGCACGGCAACGACCACAATGTCGGCACCCGACACGGCCAGCAGCGCCGAAGGGGCCTCCACATCGATCACGCCCATGGCGCGTGCCCGTTCGGTGGTGCTGGGGGATTTGCTGTAGCCCACGACCCGCTTAACCAGGCCTGCCCGCTTGAGGGCCAGCGCAAACGAGCCACCCATCAGGCCACATCCAATGAGGCCGAGCTGTTCAAACATAGAGATTCCTGTGGGTTCGCATCAATCGGCCAGGGGGTAGGCACCCAGTATTTTGTAAAAGGCGCACAGGTCTTGCAGGTCGTGCAGGGCCGCCGCCACCTGGGGTTGCGAGGGATGGCCCTGCAGGTCGATGTAGAAATAGTATTCCCACTGGCCCGAGCGGGCGGGGCGGGACTCGAAACGGGTCATGGACACGCCGTGCTTTTTGAGCGGGACCAGCATGTCATGCACCGCGCCCGGGCGGTTGGGCACCGAAACCACCAGACTGGTGCAGTCTTTGCCAGTGGCCTGGGGCGCGGGCAGGGTGGAGGGCAGGCAGACCACCACAAAGCGGGTGCGGTTGAAGGCTTCGTCCTGAATCGCATGGGCGGCGATGTGCAGACCAAATTCCGAACCTGCACGTTCGCTGGCAATGCCTGCCCATGCCGGATTGCCAGCGGCCAGACGCGCTCCTTCGGCGTTGCTGGACACCGCGCGGCGCTCGGCGTCGGGGAGATGGGTGTTGAGCCATTGCTGGCACTGTGCCAGGGCCTGGGGGTGGGCCAGCACCACTTCAATGCCTTCCAGGGATTGCGTGGTGCGCAGCAGGTGGTGGCGCACCAGCAGGCTGATTTCGCCAATGATGTGCAACGGTGAGTGCAGCAACAGGTCCAGCGAGCGGGTCACCACGCCTTCGGTGCTGTTTTCCAGGGCGATAACGCCAAATTCGGCGGCGCCGGAGGTGGCGGCATGGAACACCTCGTCAAAATTGGTGCAGGGCACCCGGTGGATGCTGGAGCCGAAAAAGCGCAGGGCGGCTTCTTCCGTGAAGGTGCCCGCAGGTCCCAAATAGGCCACCCGTTGCGGCGCCTCCAGCGCGCGGCAGGCCGACATGATCTCGCGCCAGATGACGGCCACGCTGTCGCTTTTGAGTGCGCCGATATTGGCCTGCTGCAGGTTTTGGATCACCTGTGCTTCGCGCTCCGGCCGGAATACGGTAGAGCCTTCCACACGTTTGATTTCGCCCACCTCATTGGCCAGCGCGGCGCGCCGGTTGAGCAGGGCCAGCAGTTCCAGGTCGACGGCGTCGATCTGGACACGGAGTTCAGGGAGTGTTTTTGCCATGGGAATTGGGATGGATCAGGCGTGCAAGCGTTCAAATTCGCGCATGTAGTTCACCAGCGCCTGCACACCTTCCAACGGCATGGCGTTGTAAATGCTGGCGCGCATGCCTCCCACGGACTTGTGGCCCTTGAGTTGCAAAAGTCCGGCGGCTTTGGCGCCGGACAAAAAGGCGTCATTGCGGGATTCGTCGCGCAGGAAAAAGGGCACGTTCATGCGGGAGCGGCAATCCGGGTGCACCTTGTTGATGAAAAAGCGGGAGTTGTCAATGGCGTCGTACAGGAGCGCTGCCTTGGCGATGTTGCGGGCTTCCATGGCCTGGACGCCGCCTTGGCGCTTGAGCCATTGAAAAATCAGCCCGGCCATATAGATGGCGTAGGTGGGCGGGGTGTTGTACATCGAATGGTTGTCGGCCACCACCTTGTAGTCAAAAGCGCTGGGGCAGATACTGAGCGCGTGGCCCAGCAGGTCTTCGCGCACCACCACCAGGGTCAAGCCCGCGGGCCCCAGGTTCTTCTGCGCTCCGGCAAACGCCAGTCCGACGCGGCTCCAATCCACCGGCCGCGAGGCCACGTGGGAGGAAAAATCAATCACCAGTGCCGCATTCGAGCCCAAAGCCTGCAGGTCCGGCAGGTTTTGGTATTCCAGACCATTGATGGTTTCGTTGGTGCACAGGTGCACGTAGCTGGCATGGTCGCTGAGGCGCCAGCTGGCAGCATCGGGAATGTGGGTATGGCCATCGGCCTGGTTGCTGGCGGCAATGTTCACCTGGCAATACTTGCGCGCTTCTTTTTGGGACTTTTCACTCCAGCTTCCGGTCACCACAAAATCGGCGGTGCCCTGAAAACCCGGCGTGGCCCGCATACCGCCCAAATTCAACGGAACGATGGCGTTTTCCGCCAAGCCACCGCCTTGCATGAACAGGATCTTGAAATGGGGCGGCACGGCTAGCAATTCACGCAGGTCGGCTTCGGCCTGGGTGTAGATCGACTGGAACTCCTTGCCCCGGTGGCTCATCTCCATCACGCCCATGCCGCTGCGCACGCCGCTGGCGTCGGGCCAGTCCAACATTTCAGCGGCGGCCTGGGCCAAGACCTCCGGGGCAATGGTTGCGGGACCAGCTGAAAAGTTGAAAGGGCGTTGCATCGGAGTATTTTGTAGGTCAAATAGGGCTGCAGCCCTTTGTTAATATGCGTAAGCAGCTATTGAATGAATAGCAATCAGGAGGTCTCCGCAGTGCCGTCTTCGCTGTCGCTGGGGCCTGCATCGTCTGCCGGGTTGGCATCATTTTCCACAATGCGCTGCAATCCGCTCAGCTTGGAGCCTTCGTCCAGGCCGATCAGGGTGACGCCTTGCGTGGCGCGGCCCAGTTCACGAATTTCAGCGACCCGGGTGCGCACCAGAACGCCCTTGTCGGTGATCAGCATGATCTCATCGTCGGCATGCACCAGCGTGGCGGCCACGACCTTGCCGTTGCGCTCGGACTGGGTGATGGCAATCATGCCCTTGGTGCCGCGGCCATGGCGGGTGTATTCGGTGATGCTGGTGCGTTTGCCGTAGCCGTTTTCGGTGGCGGTCAACACGCTTTGCAACTCGTCTTCGGCGACCAGCATGGCAATCACGCCCTGGCCATCGTCGAGCATCATGCCGCGCACACCGCGGGCGCTGCGGCCCAGGGGGCGCACGTCGTTTTCGTCAAAACGCACGGCTTTGCCACCATCGCTGAACAGCATCACGTCGTGTTTGCCGTCGGTCAGGGCGGCGCCAATCAGGTAGTCGCCGTCATCCAGGTTGACGGCGATGATGCCGCCCTTGCGCGGGTTGTTGAATTCGTCCAGAGCTGTCTTTTTGACCGTGCCCATGGAGGTGCCCATGAACACATACTGGTCGGCCGGGAAGCTGCGCTTGTCGCCGGTGAGCGGCAGGACCACATTGATTTTCTCGCCATCCTGCAGCGGGAACATGTTGACGATGGGGCGTCCGCGCGAACCGCGCGACCCCTGTGGCACTTCCCACACCTTGAGCCAGTACAGGCGGCCGCGGTTGCTGAAGCACAGAATGTAGTCGTGGGTGTTGGCGATAAAGAGCTGGTCGACCCAGTCGTCTTCCTTGGTGGCAGTGGCCTGTTTGCCACGGCCACCGCGTTTTTGCGCCCGGTATTCACTCAGGGGCTGGCTCTTGATGTAGCCGCTGTGCGAGAGCGTCACCACCATGTCGGTGGGGGTGATCAGGTCTTCGGTGGAGAGGTCAAACGAGCTGTGTTCTACCAAACTGCGGCGCGCACCCAGTTTTGACTCACCGAATTCGGTCTTGATAACCGTCAACTCTTCACTGATGATGGTCGATACACGGGCCGGTTTGGCCAGAATGTCCAGCAGGTCTTCGATTTCGGCCATGACCTGTTTGTACTCGGCCACGATCTTGTCCTGCTCCAGTCCGGTCAGGCGTTGCAGACGCATTTGCAGAATTTCTTGCGCTTGCGTGTCGGACAGGCGGTACAGGCCGTCGCTGCCCATGCCATACATTTTTTCCAGGCCGTCTGGCCGGTAGTCATCGGCATTGATGACGCCGCCGTCCGCTCGGGTGCGGGTCAGCATTTCACGCACCAGCTTGCTGTCCCAAGGCTTGCTCATCAACTCCACCTTGGCCACCGGGGGGGTGGGCGCGTTGCGGATGATGGCAATAAAGTCGTCGATATTGGCCAAGGCAACGGCCAAACCTTCCAGCACATGGCCACGCTCGCGGGCCTTGCGCAGGTTGAAGACCGTGCGGCGTGTCACCACTTCGCGGCGGTGCTGCAAGAACACTTCAATCAGGTCCTTGAGGTTGCACAGTTTGGGCTGGCCATCGACCAGCGCCACCATGTTCATGCCAAAGGTGTCCTGCAACTGGGTCTGTTTGTACAGGTTGTTCAGTACGACTTCGGGCACTTCGCCGCGCTTGAGTTCGATCACCAGGCGCATGCCGGATTTGTCCGACTCGTCCTGGATGTGGCTGATGCCTTCGATCTTCTTCTCGTGCACCAACTCAGCCATACGCTCTTGCAGCGTCTTTTTGTTGACCTGGTAGGGCAGCTCGTCGACGATGATGGATTGGCGCTGGCCTTTGTCGATGTCTTCAAAATGGCAGCGCGCGCGCATCACCACCTTGCCGCGGCCGGTGCGGTAGCCGTCTTTCACCCCATTGATGCCGTAAATGATGCCGGCGGTAGGGAAGTCGGGGGCCGGCACGATTTCCATCAGTTCGTCGATGGTGGCCTCCGGGTTGCGCAACAGGTGCAGGCAGGCGTCCACCACTTCATTCAGGTTGTGCGGCGGAATATTGGTGGCCATACCCACCGCAATGCCGCCCGAGCCGTTGACCAGGAGATTGGGCAGCCGGGTCGGCATGACCAAAGGTTCTTTCTCGGATCCGTCGTAGTTGGGGCCGAAATCCACCGTTTCCTTGTCCAGATCCGCCAGAATTTCATGGGCAATTTTTGCCAACCGGATTTCGGTGTAACGCATGGCCGCCGCGTTGTCGCCGTCCACCGAGCCGAAATTACCCTGTCCGTCCACCAGCATGTGGCGCATGGAGAAGTCCTGCGCCATACGCACGATGGTGTCGTAGACCGACTGGTCGCCGTGCGGGTGGTATTTACCGATCACGTCACCGACGATACGCGCAGACTTTTTGTAAGGGCGGTTCCAGTCATTGCTCAACTCGTGCATGGCAAACAGCACACGCCGGTGCACCGGCTTGAGGCCGTCCCGCGCATCGGGCAGAGCGCGCCCCACAATCACGCTCATGGCGTAATCGAGGTAGCTGCGCCGCATTTCCTCTTCAAGGCTGATGGGCAGGGTTTCTTTGGCGAACTGGGTCATGGGTGGGTCAAGGCAATGTCAAGGACAACCCCCGATTCTACGGCCGGGAGATGTGGCGCTGCAGCAACGTTCCTGGGTAGTAGGCCTGGCATCCGGCTCTGCACTCTCCAGGACGCTGCGAAAGGCTGCCGTCCCTATGGCACAATCGGCTAAACGGTCTCAATAGCCTGTGGTTTGTGTGCTATTGCGGTCGTTGTCCAATTATCCGCAGCGATGCTGCAGTTTGTTCAGCAAAAAGGAAAAATATGAAACATTTGAATAAAGTAGCCATCGCTCTCGCTGCAGCAGCACTCACCACCTTTGCTGGCGCGCAAGAAATCCACAACTGGAAGAGCGCTGCGGGTGATGTATGGAAAAACGCTTCCGGTGAATGCTGGCGTGATGCCAGCTGGACACCCGCCACTGCTGCCCCCGGCTGCGATGGCGCGATTGCAGCTGCCAAGGCGGCTGTAGCAGCTCCGGCAGCGGCTCCCGCTGCTGCTGCTGCCGCTGTTGCACCCAAGGCCGCAGCGGCTGCTGCTCCCACAGCTGCCGCCAGCAAGGTAACTTATGCTGCTGACGCATTCTTTGATTTCAACAAGTCTGTGCTCAAGCCTGAAGGCAAAGCCAAGCTGGATGACCTGGTGGGCAAAATAAAGGGCATCAACCTGGAAGTCATCATTGCGGTAGGTCACACCGACGCCGTCGGTACCGATGCATACAACCAAAAACTGTCGGTGGCACGTTCTGAGTCCGTGAAGGCTTATCTGGTGTCCAAGGGTGTTGAGAAAAACCGTGTTTACACCGAAGGCAAGGGCGAGAAGCAGCCTGTTGCGGACAACAAAACCACCGAAGGCCGTGCCAAGAACCGTCGTGTTGAAATTGAAGTGGTTGGAACACGCGCCAAATAATAGGAACTACTTCACGGTTTCTCAAAAAACCCGCTTCGGCGGGTTTTTTGTTATTTGCTTTAAAAATGTACAGGGCGGGCCACAGGCTGAGTCTGTGGGCTATGCAATATGCTCAATAATCACGGGATGAATACCCCATTGAACGCTGATCCGGCCGAGTTGGCCAAATTTTCTGAGTTGGCCCACCGATGGTGGGACATGGAGAGTGAATTCCGTCCACTGCACCAAATTAACCCCCTGCGACTCGACTGGATTAATGGCATTTGCCCAGTGCAAGGCCTGCGTGCGCTGGATGTCGGGTGCGGAGGCGGAATTTTGGCAGACTCCCTGGCGCGCAAGGGTGCAGAGGTCCTGGGTATCGATTTGTCCACCAAGGCGCTCAAAATAGCCCAGTTGCATGCCTTGGAAGCGCAGACTCCCCGTGTGTCCTACCGAGAAGTGAGCGCCGAAGCGCTGGCAGACGAGGCCCCAGGTCGGTATGACGTGGTGACCTGCATGGAGATGTTGGAGCATGTGCCCGATCCTGCATCGGTGGTCAATGCATGTGCAACCTTGGTGAAACCTGGTGGATGGGTGTTCTTTTCAACGCTCAATCGAAACACCAAGTCATTTTTGTTTGCCATTTTGGGTGCGGAATACCTGCTGAACCTGCTGCCCCGTGGTACCCACGAGTACGCCAAAATGATCCGTCCCAGTGAATTGGCCGGTTACTGCCGAAAATCTGCTTTGGATGTGCGCCATACCAGTGGCTTGGAATACAACCCTGTAACCAAGCGTTATTGGCTTAGCAATGATACGGGCGTGAATTACATGTTTGCTGCTCAAAAGCCGGGGCGGTTTGTCTGATGCAGGTATTCCAAGGAATCACCGCCGTGCTGTTTGATCTGGACGGCACCCTGATTGATAGCGCCCCGGATCTGGGTGCTGCCGCAGACCAAATGCGTTTGGACCGGGGCTTGTCTTCTCTTGCATTGGAGTGTTACCGGCCTATGGCAGGGGCTGGCGCGCGCGGCATGCTCGGTGTGGCCTTCGACCTCTCGACAGACGACCCTGCGTACGAATCCATGCGGGAAGAGTTTTTTTGCAATTACGAAAAATGCATGAGCCAACGTACAGTGATGTTTGATGAAGTTGCAGAGTTGATTCGTCAGATTGATCAGCGGCAGTTGTTATGGGGTGTGGTAACCAACAAATCGGCCCGCTTCACGGTCCCACTGACCCAAGCCATGCCATTGTTTGCAACAGCGCGTGCGATTGTGAGTGGAGATACCACACCGCATGCCAAGCCGCATCCTGCGCCTTTGCTGGAGGCGGCCCAGCGCCTGGGGGTCAATCCATCACAATGCCTGTATGTGGGGGATGACGAGCGCGACGTGGTGGCGGGAAATGCCGCCGGTATGTATACCGTGGCCGCAACCTACGGGTACCTGGGCAGCCAATCGGATACGCAAGCCTGGGGTGCGCACGCTGAAATTAATTCTCCTTTGGCACTCTTGCAATTGCTCGCAAACGCCTAAAATAGGGGTCGAGGGGCTGCACTGGTTTCGACGTGGGTTCGGACGCGGTGTGGTGCATGTCGAGCTGAATGTGCTCGTAAAACAGATTCAAACAAACTAACTGCAAACGACGAACGTTTCGCACTCGCTGCTTAATTGCCAGTGAGCTTTACAACAGCAGGCCGATGGGCTGGGCAAGGGGTTTTTAACGCAAGTTAGAGACTCCCGGCTGTAAAGATAATTTCATCGGCTGGCTCCGGGCTGGGTACCTTAACCCGGGGCGAGAAAATAGGGTGCTGGCGTCCTGTGTAGCGTGTGGCTGCGCGACACAGGTGGCGAGACTCAAATCAGACCACTAAACATGTAGATCTGCCCGAACAAGGCTTGCGGACGGGGGTTCAAATCCCCCCAGCTCCACCACCTCTCTTGAAGGCCGCCAACGTTAACCCGCTGGCGGCTTTTTTCTTGGGTAAAGCGCAATTCCCCAGGAATGTATCGTGTAAAGTGTGTATTCCATTTTCACTTTTACAACGGAGGTCAGTATGGCCAAAGGTCAGCAAAAAACCAATAAAGAAGCCAAAAAGCCAAAAAAAGATACATCACCGCCCAAGCCCATTTCAGGTGAGCCAATACGTGCCGTGGTGACTACTGCGGTGATTCCTCGCGGGAAGTTAAAGAACAAGTAAATAGGCGTAGCGAACACGTCGGTGGTCGCTTTGCAGCCGTTTATTTTCCTAAAACTGCCGAGCGGCTGTCCAAGGGTGCCAGAAATGAGTTTTGCATCCCAACCGGATGGCAGGCGGCTTTCAGGAAAATCTGCGCCGGTGTGAATTTCGCCATCGGACGGCCGCTTGGGCCTTGCACATCGACACACGCAATGCCCCGCCCGTCCATGGTGCACACCGTATAGGCAAGCCGCAGTTCAGCGGAGTATTTTTGGGGCTCTGCAAATGCCTGGAAAATCCCGCCTTGCGCCCTAGCTGTAAATTTTTTCCACAGCTTGCAGATGGGCGTTGAGTACCGCAATCAGGCCGGGGTCAAACTGTTGGCCGGCGTGGGTGTTCAGGTAGGTGAGGGCTTCCTGCAGGGGCCAGGCTTTCTTGTAGCAGCTGGCACTGACCAGAGAATCCAGTACATCCGCAATGGCGGAAATTCTCCCGACCAAACTGATGTTTTCCCCGCTCAAGCCTTGTGGGTAGCCTGAACCATCCCAGTGTTCGTGGTGCTCCAGTGCGGCTACGGCTCCCAGCCTATGGATGTCCGCGCTGGAGCGGGACAAAAGTGCGTGCCCTTGTGGTGCATGGGTTTTTACGGATTCCCACTCCTGCGCGGTCAGTGGCCCAGGCTTGGTGAGAATTTGGTCTGTTACGCAGGATTTACCCACATCGTGCAATGTGGCAGCCATGCGGATGCGATCCACGTCGGCGGACGACGCGCCGCTTTTTTCTGCCAGCAGCGCTGCGACCTCGCCTATACGCCGCAAATGCTGTTCCGGCTGGTCACTGCGCTTTTCAATGGCACCGCCCAAAATCGAAATAGTGGTGCGCTGGGCGTGTTGTATGTCTTCGCGCAGCAAAAGGCCATCGTAGGTGATGGCTACGTTGCGCGAGAACAATTCCAGTAGCTCCCGCGCACTGTCATTCACCGGTTCGGGAAACACCATGTAAATCAGGCTTTCGCTACCCGCTTTGGTACGGAAATAGCCTGCGTAGTGTTTGTCGCCGTGGTGGCTGGTTTTTTCTGCCAATACGCGGTTCAGGGCTTCGCGAACTTCGGCGGGCAGCTTGTCCACATCCTGTCCCTCCAAAAGTTGGGAGTACGCATTGGTGGCGGCCAATACCCGAATATTGCCGTTGGCCGCATTGGCTGCATAGGTGGACAGGTGGCTCGCACACAGGCCTTCGCCATTGAGATTCAGCAAAAAATTGACCTGTTCCAGCACGGCGGATGCGAAATTGCGCAAATTGTCGGAATCGCATATTTGGCTGATGGCCTCAATGGACCGCCGCAGTCCCTGGCGGGCGTGTTCAATACGCATCAGGTCCCGGTAAGCGCGCAGGCCGGCGTAGAACACCGTGATCAAGCGGCGCCGGGTCAGGTCGGTTTTTTCCTTGTAATCGTTGATGTCGTAGTCGCGGATGACCTGCTCTTCAGGCGCTTGGCCGGGTTGCCCGGTGCGCAGGACGATGCGTACATTGAGGTTGCCAATGTCTTCGCGTATATAACGTGCCAGATCCAGCCCGGCATGCTCGGACTCCATGACCACGTCCAGCAGTATCAAGGCGAAATCGTTGGGTGCACTGAGAACGGCGCGGGCTTCGGCTGCGCTGTAGCAGTGGGTGAACTGCAAGGGGCGCCCTTCCATTTCAAACCCCGCCATGACCAGTTTGGTGACTTCATGGACTGCCGGTTCATCGTCCACCACCAGTACCTGCCAAGGTGTTTGCTCTTTCCGAAGGACGGGTGTCGGGAGTTCGTCACTAAAAACCAGATCGTCTGACATGGGTGGCTCTCGTATTGGTGGGAAACACGGTGGACACAGTCTAACGGGATTGGGCCTGCGATACTACGGTTTATGCAACTTCAAGATGTTCTCTATTCACAAGGCTTTGGCACACGGCGTGTGTGCGCTGGCCTGATCCAGCAGGGTTTGGTCCAGGTTTATATGCCAAATGATGCTCTAGCCCCCGTCCCCTGTGCGCAAGCAGCTATGGAATTTGTAGCGGAAGGATTGCGTTTCCGGGTGCAGGGGGAAGACTGGCCGTATGCCGAGAAGGCCTACCTGGTGCTGAACAAGCCCGCTGCCACCGAGTGTTCACAAAAGCCGTCCACCTACCCCAGCATCTACACCCTTTTGCCTTCGCCACTGCGCCTGCGACCGCAAAAGGCGGCGGTGCAGGGGGTGCAAGCGGTGGGGCGGCTGGACCAGGACACCACGGGCATGCTGCTGCTCACCGATGATGGCAAATTCATTCACCGCATGAGTTCGCCGCGCCACCATGTGCCCAAGGTATACGAGGTGACCGTCAAGCACCCGCTGGACGCGCGCCAGGTGGACCGCTTGCTGGAGGGGGTGGTGCTGGATGACGACCCCAAGCCGGTGCGCGCAGCGGCGTGCGAGGCGGTGGACGAATACCACTTGCGGCTCACCCTGACGGAGGGCAAATACCACCAGGTCAAACGCATGGTGGCGGCGGTGAGCAACCGGGTCGAGGCCTTGCACCGTTCCCAGATTGGGGGGCTGCGTTTGCCCGATGATGTGTTGCCTGGACAATGGCGCTGGCTGAGTGCCGGGGATTTGGCACAAATTTCCGCGTAGCTGGCACTGGGAGCGCTTACCTTGAACCTGATTCTTGACTCGTTTTGGCGTGCGGCCGCGTACTGCATGCATCCCCGCGTGATCATCTTGTCTTTGCTTCCGTTGATCCTGATGGTGGGTGTCATCGGCGGGCTGGGGTATTTTTATTGGGAACCCGCGCTGGACCAGGTCCGGGTTTTGTTGGAGTCCTCCGCGCTGTTGAACAATGCATGGGCCTGGCTGGAGCGTGCAGGCATGGGGCAACTCAAGTCGGTACTGGCGCCCATGGTGGTGATTGCCGTGGTGACCCCGGTGATTGTGATGGGTTCATTGCTGGTGGTTGGCTTGTTGATGACGCCCGCCATCGTGGACTTGGTCGCCAAGCGCCGGTTTGAGGGGCTGGAGCGCAAGCAGGGAGCCTCATTTTGGGGCAGTTTGGGGTGGTCGCTGGGATCTACGGCGATGGCTCTGGTGGCTCTGGTGGTGTCGGTCCCGCTGTGGTTGGTGCCGCCCCTGGTGCTGGTGCTTCCCCCGCTGATCTGGGGCTGGTTGACCTACCGGGTCATGGTCTTTGATGCTTTGGCGGAACATGCCTCCCGAGAGGAGCGGCAAACGCTGATCCTCCGCCACCGGATTGCATTGGTCGGCATGGGCATGCTGGTGGGCTATTTGAGTGCGGCACCCAGCCTGATCTGGTCGATTGGCGTCATGACCATCGTGATGGCCCCCATTTTGGTGCCCATTTCCATCTGGGTATACACCCTGATTTTTGCTTTTTCGTCGCTGTGGTTTGCCCACTATTGCCTGGCTGCTTTGCAGGACTTGCGGCGTGAACGCGTAGCGGTGCAACTGGTTGCCGAACCTAACTTGTGAGATTCCCATGAACTTTGGCCTGATCGTGGTGGGGGATGAAATTCTGTCTGGCAAACGCGCCGACAAGCACATGAGCAAGGTCATTGAATTGCTCCATGCGCGTGGCCTGCAGCTGGATTACGCCGACTATGTGGGGGACTCCCCCGAGCGCATCACCGCCACTTTGCAGCGCGCGTTTGCGTCGGGCGACGTGGTGTTTTCCACCGGTGGGATTGGCGCTACGCCCGATGACCATACGCGCCAGTGCGCCGCGCGGGCCCTGGGTGTGGGGTTGGCTTTGCATCCGGAAGCAGAGGCCCTGATTGTGCAGCGTATGCGGACCACCGCCCAAGAGCGTGGCCAGGTGTTTGATCCGCACCAGAGCGACAACATCCACCGCCTGAACATGGGCGTTTTTCCGGTGGGCGCACAGATCATCCCCAATCCTTTCAACGGGATTCCTGGCTTTAGCTGTGGCACGGTCCATTTCGTACCGGGCTTTCCGGTCATGGCTTGGCCCATGGTGGAGTGGGTGTTGGACACGCATTACCCGCATCTGTTCCAAACCGCCGCCTGGATGGAGAAATCCATCATTGTGTTTGGTGCCATGGAAGCCACCCTGACGCCTTTGATGGAAGAGATTGAGCGGGTCTACCTGGGCGTCAAAGTGTTCAGCCTACCCAGTGTGGACCACCCTGAATATGGGCGCCATATTGAACTGGGGGTCAAGGGAGATCCGGATGTGGTCGAGCCCGCGTACCAGGGTTTGCGTCGCGGCTTGGAAGTCTTGCAAGTGCCAATAGGCCCCGAGTTGGTGCGTAAATAACATAGCACCAATAGTGTGCGCACCGTATTGAAGCATTGGTGCTGCACTCGGGGTGCAATGAATTTTTTCCCAAGCGAGTCTTTGACCTGGGGCATCCAAAATAGCAGTGATCTCAAGGCAAAATAGAGTGCTTTAACAAAAATGTGTGCGTTGCAACTTTTGGCACAAAAGCTGCATTGTGGACAGGGCAATTCTTTTAACAACCGTGCAACAGGAGTATTTGATGGCCAAGACCGTCGCAGACGTGATGAAGATGGTGAAAGAGAACGAAGTCAAATTTGTTGACTTCCGTTTCACCGATACCCGCGGCAAACAGCAGCACACCACGGTGCCTGTATCCCATTTTGATGAAGACAAGTTCACGTCGGGCCATGCCTTTGACGGCTCTTCGATCGCGGGCTGGAAGGGCATTGAAGCTTCGGACATGTTGCTCATGCCCGATCCCAACACCGCCAACATCGACCCCTTCTTCGAAGAAACCACCATCATCATCACCTGTGACGTGGTGGAGCCCAGCGACGGCAAGGCCTATGACCGTGATCCCCGCTCCATTGCCAAGCGCGCGGAAGCCTACCTCAAGGCCTCCGGTATTGGTGATGCCGCATTCTTCGGCCCCGAGCCAGAATTTTTCATTTTTGACGGCGTGCGTTGGAGCACTGAACCCAACAACACCTTCTACGAGATTGACGAATACGAAGCACCCTGGAACACGGGCGCCAAGCTCGAAGGCGGCAACCGTGGTCACCGTCCCACGGTCAAAGGTGGTTACTTCCCAGTGCCTCCCGTTGACAGCACGCAAGACATGCGCGCTGAAATGTCCCTGATTCTCGAATCGCTGGGCATTCCGGTTGAAGTGTTCCACCACGAAGTGGCGGGCGCTGGCCAGAACGAAATCGGCACCCGTTTCAGCACCTTGGTGGAGCGCGCTGACTGGACCATTTTGCAAAAATATGTGATCCACAATGTGGCCAATGCCTATGGCAAGACCGCCACTTTCATGCCCAAGCCTTACCACGGCGACAACGGTTCCGGCATGCACGTGCACCAGTCCGTGTGGAAAGACGGCAAAAACCTGTTTGCCGGCGACGGCTATGCCGGTCTGTCGGACTTCGCGCTGTACTACATCGGCGGCATCATCAAGCACGCCCGTGCCTTGAACGCCATCACCAACCCCGGCACCAACAGCTACAAGCGTCTGGTTCCCCATTTCGAAGCACCGGTGAAATTGGCTTATTCGGCCAAGAACCGTTCCGCCTCGATCCGTATCCCGTTTGTGGCGAACCCCAAGGGCCGTCGCGTGGAAGCCCGCTTCCCCGATCCATTGATGAACCCCTACCTGGGCTTTGCCGCTTTGCTGATGGCAGGTCTGGACGGCGTGGAAAACAAGATCCATCCCGGCGAAGCTGCCACCAAGGATCTGTACCATCTGCCACCCGAGGAAGACAAACTGGTCCCCACCGTGTGCCACAGCCTGGACCAGGCCCTCGAACATTTGGACAAAGACCGTGCGTTCCTGACCAAGGGTGGTGTGTTCACCGACAGCATGCTTGATGCTTACATCGAACTGAAAATGCAAGAAGTCACCCGTATGCGTATGTCGGTGCACCCTGCCGAGTACGACATGTACTACTCCCTGTAATACCTGCCGCCCTGGCGGCGGCCGGTCAGGTGTAAAAAAAGGACGGCATACGCCGTCCTTTTTTTTGATTTTTGTTTTATGGCACTTTTTGGCGCATACTGGATCAATCGCATTGCATTTGGATGCATCAACACTGTATGAAAACTCTCATTCTGATTCCCCTTGCCGCCCTGTGGGTCGGGACTGGCGCTGTTGCGCAGGAGCGTATTTACCGTTGCGGTAACGAATACACCAACACGGTTTCCGAGGCGCAGGCCAAGAATTGCAAACTGGTATCGGGCGGCAACGTTACCGTGGTCCAAGCCCATAAGCCTGTAGCCGCCTCAGGAACCCGCGTTGCTGCGGCGACGCAACCCGGCCAGCGGGTGGATGCGGGCGACCAGCGGGCCAAGGATTCCGATGCCAAGATGATTCTGGAATCGGAGCTCAAAAAGGCCGAAGCCCGCCAGGCGGAGTTGCTTAAGGAATACAACAACGGGGAGCCCGAGAAACTCGGGCCCGAAACCCGCAATTTTCAAAAATACCAGGACCGCGTGGCCGAACTCAAGGCCAGTATCAGCCGCAACGAGAGTGACATTGCCGGTATCCGGCGCGAGTTGGGCCGTGTGTCGTCGGCGTCCAGTGCCTCTGCTGCAAAATAGCGGGCTTGAACACCTCTCCTCACTCCACTGGCGCCACGGTTGCGGCGCGCTTTCAATCGTTTGACCTGCTGGCCACCTTGGTGGCCGTGGCGCAAACCGACGCAACCGTACTCTTTTCCAATGCGGCGCTGGAAGATGCACTCGGCATTTCCCGTCGCATGATTGTGGGCTCCTGCCTGGCGGATGTTTTTACCGAGACCCACCAGTTGCAAAGTGCGCTGGCAGGCATCCAGGACAACGCCTTTGCCACCCTGCGTTATGACGCCTGGCTCAAGCGGGTGGGCGCAGAGCCCATGCCGGTGCATGTCATCGTCACCAGCAGCCAGCCTGCGGACGAAATCATTGTGGAAATGGTGCCGCAGGAGCAACAAACCCGCCAGGACCGCGAAGACCGCCTGGCCGAGCAGGCCCAGACCAACAAGGAACTGATCCGCAACCTGGCCCACGAGATCAAAAATCCGTTGGGCGGCATTCGTGGCGCAGCGCAGTTGCTGGAAATGGAGATGGAGTCGCCCGAGCTCACCGAATACACCCAGGTCATCATCCGCGAGGCGGACCGCTTGCAAAGCCTGGTGGACCGGCTGTTGGCACCGCACCGACGTCCGCACCTGGTGGGCGACGTCAATATCCATGAGGTCTGCGAGCGCGTGCGCTCACTGATTTTGGCGGAGTTCCCCAAAGGGCTGCGGGTGGTGCGCGACTACGACACCTCTATTCCTGAGTTTCGCGGCGACCGTGAGCAACTGATCCAGACCGTGCTGAACATTGCGCACAACGCCTGCCAAGCCCTGTCGGAACGCATTGCGGCAGGCGACGCCAACCTCACGTTTCGCACCCGCGTATCCCGGCAAATCACTTTCGGCAAACAACGCTACCGGTTGGCATTGGAATTGCATGTGATCGACAACGGACCTGGTGTGCCAGATTCGATCAAAGACCGC
>MESI01000099.1 GCA_001770935.1 Burkholderiales bacterium RIFCSPLOWO2_12_FULL_61_40
CGGACCCCAAGCTGGGCAAGCCTGCGCGCAAGGTGTTGCAAAGCATGAAGACGCACTGGAGTGGCTTGGGCGTGTTTGTCAAATGCCCGTGGGTGCCCATGGACAACAACGTCGCCGAGCGCGATGAGCGCGCTGCGGTGGTGGGGCGCAAGAATTTCTATGGCTCGGGTGCCCAGTGGGCGGGCGAGTTGGCCGCCCTCCCCCTGTGTCAGACTAGTTGTCGCCTCTAAAAAAAGCTTCAACACAAAACCGCCGAGCGGCTCAAGCGCACGATTGCCATCAATTTGGTGATCGCCTGGCGCATCATGCTGTTGACTCTGCTGGGACGGGAGTGCCCGCAACTGGCCGCTGAGGTCTTGTTCTCGGATTTGGAGATTCAGGTACTCATGGCGAGTGCAAAAAAAACTCTCCCAACCCCTGCTGCTGGGGCAAGCCGTGCGCATGGTCGCTCAACTCGGCGGCTACCTTGGGCGGGCTAACGATCCCCCGCCTGGTCATCAATTAATGTGGCAGGGCTACGCCTGTTTGCAAATGATGTGCGCCGGATTCGCGCTGGCAGCGGCAAGATCAGGATGAAAATAGTTATGGGTAAAGGGCAGCCCTAGGCAGGTGGATCGGGTGTCCCTTCGGCGGCCCCATTCGCGGCTGCCACACCAGCAGGCGCACCAACCACCGAGTTAACGCGGCAATGCAAGCAAACCAGAAAAGCCCACCCGCGAGCGTGGGTCAGAGAAGGGATGCCCGGTCCGCCTGCCCCGCCCACCCACAGGCACACAAGGCAGCGAAAACCAAACCAAACCAAAGCAAAGCAAGGCAAGGCAATCAAAACCCCATTTCGCCAGGCCGATAATGGCAGCAAAGCACCCGTACACGGCAGTCCAACAGCACAGGAATTTTTCCCCTTGAAAACACTCGTTTTAGGCGGCTACGGCAATTTTGGGGCACGCATCTGCCGCGCCTTGTCCACAGACCCCACCCTGCAACTGCTGGTCGGCGGGCGTGACCGCAAGCGCGCCAACGCACTCGCCGCGGAACTCGGCCACGGTGCCCAAGGCGTTGCCATCGACCACAGCGCGCCTGACTTGGCACAGACCCTGCGCCAGCTGGGCGTCGGGCTGCTGATCCATACGGCCGGGCCCTTCCAGCAGCAAAACTACGGCGTGGCCGAGGCAGCCGCAGCGGCCGGTGCGCACTACATCGACCTGGCCGATGGCCGCCGTTTTGTCTGCGACTTCTCGCCAGCCCTGCACGCCACCTTTGCGGCGGCAGACCGCTGTGCCATCAGCGGCGCCAGCACCGTGCCCGCCCTGTCATCGGCCGTGGTGGAGCATCTGTGCGCCGGGTGGCAGCGCGTGGACAGCATCGACACCTGCATTGCGCCCGCCCAGACCGCACCGCGCGGCAAGGCCACTTTGGCAGCCGTGCTGAACTACTGCGGCGAAGCACTGCAGGTCTGGCATGAGGGGCGCTGGCAGGCGCAACGCGGCTGGGCATCCCCTCAAAGGGTGCACTTCGCGCGCCTGCGGCCCCGCCTGGGCGCGCTGTGTGACATCCCGGACCTGGAGCTTTTCCCTACGCGCTACGCAGTGCACCAGCGCGTGATGTTCCGCGCGGCGCTGGAGGTCGGTTTCGCGCAGCGTGCGTTTGCCGTGCTGGCGGCCTTGCGCAGTTGGGGGGTCATGGCCCGGCCCGCCCGGCTGGCCGGTCTGCTCAACACCAGCGCCCGCGCACTGGATTTTTTGGGCACGCCTTTGGGTGGCATGGTGCTGCGGGTGGAGGGCCTGGACGGCGCAGGCCGTGCGGCCCGGCGCGCCTGGCACATTGCCGCCGACCACGACCATGGTCCCGAAATTCCCTGCATGGCGGCCGTGCTGCTGGCCCGCCGCCTGGCCCGAGGTGCGCCCCTGCCCGTGGGCGCAAGCGCCTGCATGGGCCTGCTGACACTGGCCGATTTCGAACCCGAATTCGCCCGCTGGGGCATGGTCACCGACGTGGTGAATGATGCCCTGCCCGATGCGCCCAACAACAGTGCCAGCGCCGCGCCAGGAACCAGTACATGACAGCGGGGCACCACACGCTGCTGCGTTACAGCCTGGTTTTTGTGTGGCTGGCCACCGCGCTGACCAGTGTGTGGGAGTTGGATGGCCAAAGCAGCGCGGTGTTGCACGCCGCTGGAGTGGACGACGCCTGGCTGGTGCGCGGCTTGGTCCTGTCGGGTGCGGCGGTGGACGCCCTGCTGGGCCTGGCCCTGTGGCTGCGCCCGGTGCGCAGCACTTACCTGGCGGCGTTGGCGGTCATGCTGATGATGACACTGGTGGCGACCGTGCTGGACCCCTCCCTGTGGCTGCACCCGCTGGGACCGCTGACCAAAAATATGCCCATGGCAGCGGCGCTTTGGATTCTTGCAAAAACACCCCCATGAACACCTACCTGCTCATCAAATGGATTCACATTCTCTCCAGCGTGCTGATGGTGGGCACCGGCTTTGGCTCGGCCTATTTCATGTTTTTTGCCAACCGCTCCCAAAACGTCGCAACCCAGGCCATGGTGTCCCGGCTGGTGGTGCGGGCCGACTGGTGGTTCACCACACCCACCGCCCTGATCCAGCCCGCCACCGGCTTGTGGCTGGCCCATCTGGCAGGCTGGCCCCTGTCCACGCCCTGGGTGGCGCTGTCTTTGGCCTTGTTTGTTTTCGCGGGTCTGTGCTGGCTACCGGTGGTGTGGCTGCAACTCCAGATGGCGGCCATGGCCCGACAGGCGCTGGCAACAAGTACCCCGCTGCCCGCACGCTACGGGCGTTATGCGCGCTGGTGGGAGGCCTTGGGCTACCCGGCTTTTGTTGCCATGGTGGGGATTTTCTTTCTGATGGTCACCAAGCCGGTCTATTCCTTTTGAGCAGGGGGCAAAAATGCCCCACCGCCTAAAATCAGGGGTGTGAACACCATACTGAACATCTCCGCCTACCAATTCGTCCCCCTGCCCGATGCGGCCGCGCTGCAGCCAATGCTGCTGGCCCGTGCCCTGGAACTGCAGCTCAAAGGCACCATCTTGCTGGCCGAAGAAGGCATCAACCTGTTTTTGGCCGGTCCCGGTGAGGCCGTGCATGCCTTTGTTGCCCAATTGCACACCGACCCCCGCTTTGCCGACATTGCGCCCAAGGAAAGCTGGTCCGAGCATCCGCCGTTCAAAAAAATGCTGGTCAAGGTCAAGCGCGAAATCATCCGCATGGACCACCCCACCATCCGCCCGGCGCAGGGGCGCGCCCCGGCCGTGTCGGCCGCCACCGTGCGGCGCTGGCTGGACACCGGCGTGGACGATGACGGACGCCCGGTGGTCACCCTGGACACCCGCAACGACTTCGAGGTGGACGAAGGCACGTTTGACGGCGCCATCGACTGGCGCATCACCAAATTCACCGAATTTCCCCAGGCGCTGCGCGACCACCAGGCGGACCTGCAGGGCAAAACTGTGGTGAGCTTTTGCACCGGCGGCATCCGCTGCGAGAAGGCCGCCATTTTGATGCGCGAAGCGGGACTGGAGCATGTCTACCAGTTGGAAGGCGGCATCCTCAAGTACTTTGAAGAAACCGACGGCGCCCACTACAGCGGCGGGTGTTTTGTTTTCGATGAACGCCGCGCGGTGGGGACGGACCTCAGCGCCGTGGAAAAAACCTGACGCACCCTCCCCCAAAGGACTACCGGCTGAATTTGGCAGCGACTTCGGCCACGCGCAGGCCCAACAAACGGGCGGTTTCCAGGTCGCCGGACAGCATTTCGGCGGCCGAGGAATCGGAAGGCGACTGCGCCATGGCGCCGGCAAAGGAGCCCACATAGTTGACGTCGTTGCGCTGCGCGGCCTTGTTGTTGGCGGGCATCAGCGCGGTACCGGCCCAAATGCCCCCTTGCTGCATGGCCAGTGTGAACAGGTAATGCAAAGTGGAATGTTTGTCGCCGTTCATGGTGGCGCTGTTGGTGAAACCGGCAAACACCTTGTCTTTCCAGGCTTGGCTGAACCAGGGCTTGCTGGACGCATCCGCAAACTTCTTGAACTGCCAGCTCACGCTGCCCATGTAGGTGGGTGAGCCCATGATGATGGCATCGGCGGCGTGGAGGGTGGCCCAGCCGGCATCGGACACATTGCCGTCCGCATCAATGGCGACCATCTCGGCACCGGCACCATCGGCCACCGATTGCGCCATGCGCAGGGTGTGGCCATAACCGGAATGAAAAACGACTGCTACTTTTGCCATGGAAATATTCCTTGAGGGGTTGTAAAAAATCAGGCTTGCAGGTCAAACACCAACACTTCGGCGTCTGCTCCATGGGCCAGGGTAATCAGGCTTTCGCCTTCCAGCAGCGCAGCATCACCCGTGGTGAGCTTGACGCCATTGACTTCCAGTTCGCCACGCACCAGGTGTACGTAGCCCTTGCGTTGGGGCTCCAGCGCCAGTTGCGCGTTTTGGTCGCCGTCGAACAATCCGCCATACAGGCGGGCATCGGCATGGATCAGCACCGAGCCCTGTGCGCTATCGGGCGAGGCCAGCAGGCGCAGGCGGCCCTGCTTTTCGGCGGCGGTGAAGGTTTTTTGCTCGTAACCCGGCTCAATGCCCCGCACACTGGGCTCAATCCAGATTTGCAGCAGGTGGGTGGTGGCATCGGCTGCATGGTTGAACTCGCTGTGCTGCACGCCCCGGCCCGCACTCATGCGCTGCACATCGCCCGCCGGGATGCCCTTGACATTGCCCATGCTGTCCTTGTGCGCCAGTTCGCCGGACACCACGTAGCTGATGATTTCCATGTCGCGGTGGCCGTGGGTGCCAAAGCCCATGCCGGCGGCAATGTAGTCGTCGTTGATCACCCGCAGGTTGCCCCAGCCCATGTGTTTGGGGTCGTAGTAGCCAGCAAAAGAAAAGCTATGGTAAGACTTGAGCCAGCCATGGTCGGCATAGCCGCGGTCATTGGATTTGCGTACGGTCAGCATAGAAAACTCCTTCGTTGCGTGGATTGAATTTTGAACCTGGGCGTGGTTTTTACGGTCCACCCTGTTTGATGGCATCATTCAAATAATTTCAATTTACACCCCCTATTCCATGCAAACTCCGCGCGATGTTTTGACCCCCGACGCCTTGGCCATGCTGCAAGCCATTGCCCTGTCGGGCAGCTTTGCCGCCGCCGCCCGCGAGATGGGCATGGTGCCCAGCGCCCTGACCTACCGGGTGCGCCAGATTGAGGATGCGCTGGATGTGCTGCTCTACGACCGCAGCGCGCGCCAGGCCAAGCTGACCCCGGCCGGCGCCGAGTTGCTGCGCGAAGGCGGCCGCTTGCTGGCCGAAATCGACGCCGTGGCCAACCGGGTCAAGCGCGTGGCCACCGGCTGGGAATCGGTGCTCACCATCGCGGTGGACACCATCATTTCCAAGCCCACCATGATGGAGCTGTGCGACAGCTTCTTCAGCCTCGCACCGCCCACCCGCATCCGCCTGCGGGACGAGGCCCTCTCGGGCACGCTGCAGGCGCTGACCTCGGGCCAGGCCGACCTGGCCATTGGCGTGGCCCCCGATGTGGCCAACCACACCGGCATCCACGGCAAGCCACTGGGCAGCGTCACATTTGTGTACGCGGTGGCGCCCCACCACCCCCTGGCCAATGCCCCCGAGCCCCTGAGCGACGACACCATCCAGAAACACCGCGCCGTGGCCGTGGCCGACACGGTGCAGCGCGGAGACGGCCTGACCTTCGGCCTGCTGGGCGGACAGGACGTGTTCACCGTGGCCAGCATGCAGGCCAAGCTCGACGCCCAGCTGCGCGGCCTGGGCGGCGGCAGTCTACCCCGCTGCATGGCAGACGCCTACATCGAAACCGGCCGTCTGGTGGTCAAAAAAACCGAGCGCCCGCAGCGCCAGGTGGCCATCGCTTATGCATGGCGTGGCGGCAAGACCACCGAGCAGGGCCGCGCCCTGCAGTGGTGGCTGCAACAACTCGACAGCGCCACCACGCGCGCGGCCTTGCTGGAGCAGCACCGCGGGCCGTGAACGGAATCACCTCTTTGCAGCAGCGTGCGCTGTGTCTTGACCAGGATTGGTGGCGCCTGCCTCGCGTAAACTGCCAGAAGAGCAATTTCTGGGGGAGGCAAACAATGAAACGGGTAGCGCAGCTGCTGCAACAACACGACCTGAGACAAGCGCTCGTGCGTCTATGGGTCCTGGGCTCAAACGGTCCGCGTTTGAACACATGGGAACAGACACGCAGCACGGATGAGGCGTTGGAAAGTGAAAGGCAGCAGTTTCTAACCGACATCCAAAGCCAAGTCACGCCATCAATGGATCGCATCAAAGCTGCGCCGCTGGCTCTCATTCGTGCATTGGACGACTACATCGCCCATACCAATTCCCCGTACAACACTCCAGCTCGCTTCGACACCGAAACCTTGGCACGCACCGAGGATGGCAAAGGCTACTGGCTGGCTCCAGTGGTCTTGCAAGCGCGGCGCAATGCTTCGTTAAACCGGCAGGCGTGCAACCTTGGAGCATGGTTCCACCGCCATGTGGTGTTGCCCACTGAAACCGCTTACGGCTTACGGGTCCATATCAACATCAGTCAATCAACCGTTTCGGAAGGCTTTACGAAACTGTGGTCAGACGAACAACCAGCCCTCAAGGTTTGGATTGGCCATTTCAATGACGCAGCGGACGTGCAATGGACACGCAATGACATTGGCAACTGGCGCACGGCATGTGTCGCACCTCAGGATGTGCGTAGCGCATCGTTGCTGACCGCAGTCGCATCCGCTACCGAAGCCGGGGCAAACATCATTGTTTTCCCGGAATTCACACTCGACATGGACCATCGGCAGGCACTGGTCCGCCACCTGTACCGCAACCCAACACCTTCGCTGTTCATGGTTTTGGCTGGCAGCTTCCATGAAACCGAGGGCCACAAAGCATTCAATACCGCACCGCTTTACAGCAGTGATACCGGTGAAACACTACTGACCCATCGCAAGCTGCGCATCTTTGGCGATTTTGACCACGGTGCGGAGCAAGTGGACTTGGGCGATTCTGTGCATGTGTTGGTGACGCCCATCGGCTGCATGACAGTGCTGATCTGCAAGGACTTCCTGGATGCTCACCCCTCTGTAGAAAGTCTCCTGACCGAAGTTCCCATGGACTGGGTGCTGGTGCCCAGCTTTGGGGATGAAAAGACCATCCGAGCCCATAAGGAGCGGGCCAAGGAACTTTCCGTCGTCAAAACAGGCACGCATACCGTGGTTGCGCAGACCCTGAATACGGCCGTAAAACCCGTTCAGCCACCCGCTGAGTGTGTACGCGGTTTTGGGCATACCGCTGGTTGTAAAGAGCATGAACCACAGGTTGGCGAATCCGGTGGACTGGTGACATTTCCATTGATCCAACAGGCTCCAATGCCACCTAAATCCGCGCGGCCCAGCCTCATGCGGATCAAGTAGCCGATTTCAGGTTTTTCTTGAAGCTGTCATTTTTTAAACTACTATAAACTGTAAATAATTTTAAATTTACATTGGTTTAATCATGAACTGGTTTGATCGTCACCCCGAAGACTTGGCTGAGCAGTCCGAGCCCGCCGAGGCCTTGGCGGCACTGCGAGCCCTGGACGCACTGACACCGGCACAAATCGCGGCAATGGACGTCTATCTGAACCACTGGGTGTTGGTCGTTTTGTTGCGACCCAATGACCGCGAAGGCCTGTTGGAGGTTCAACAGTTGTGCGGACTTGCGAGAGTCTTGACCGGCAATGCCGCCGAGACTGAGGCCTTTCGTATACGCTGGAAGGCCTTTGGCGATCTGCTTGAAGGCAAAAGGAATGCACTGCAGGTCAACGCGGTCGAAGCACCCTTCAAGTTGCTGCACGAGGACGCCATCCTTATGCACGCCAGCCATCCTGAGTGCAGGCAATCCGACCTTGTGACCGAGTTGAAGCTGAGTGCGGGCCGCGTCAGCCAATTGCTGGGGACGCTTGAGGCCCAAGGCAAGATCGTGCGCCAACGCAAAGGCAAGGAAAGCTGGGTGTCGCTGCCAGTGGCAGGCAAAGACGCTGAAAAAGCGGCACCAACCAAAGATCACATTGGAAGCACATTTTTCCGCCGCTTAAAAGCTGCATAAGGAACGCCCATACTATGCGCCCCGCCGTCATCACGTTTTACAGCTATAAAGGCGGCGTTGGCCGCACCCTGCTGGCCGCAAACCTAGCCGTTGCTCTGGCGCGAAAAGGAAAAACCCTGTTATGGGATATGGATGTGGAAGCGCCCGGTTTACACCACATCACCGCCTTGCGCAATGCTGGCCCGGTCAAAGCGGGTTTCTTTGACTGGCTCATTGAATGGCAGAAAAACAAATTGCGCCCGCCGGGCAAAGGTGACTTCAAGTTGTTTGACGGCTTGCTCTATGACACCGCGCTCGACAACCTCACCATCCTGCCCGCCCACGGCGACGCTGCCGATGCGGCAGCGCTGTACTTTGACATCCAATGGAACCATCTGTTGGCGAACGACCCCACTGTGGGGCGTGATCTGCTTAATGAGTTGATTGACCATTTGGGTGAACTGGGCTATCGGCACGTACTGCTGGACTCTCGCACCGGCCTGACCGATCTGGGCGCCTTGATCTCCGGCGCCATTCCTGATGCCACGGTGCTGGTGGGTGGCTACGGTGCGCAAAATTTGCGTGGTTTGGGTGACGTGCACGAAGCCTTGCTGAGCCGCACCGAGGCACAGCGCAGCCTGCGTGGCAACAAAGGCGACTTGCGCTT
The DNA here is from genome assembly GCA_001770935.1 of Burkholderiales bacterium RIFCSPLOWO2_12_FULL_61_40. Classification (GTDB taxonomy): domain Bacteria; phylum Pseudomonadota; class Gammaproteobacteria; order Burkholderiales; family Burkholderiaceae_C; genus Allorhodoferax. The sequence goes on from MESI01000099.1 coordinate 8,784, forward strand.
ATTCCCCGTGGCGTCCCCTATCCCACAAGACAACCCAGCGCTACTGGCCGCTGGCCGTGAACTCTGGGCCAAAGCCTTCAAAATGGAACTGGCCGCCATCCACGAAATCCGCTATGACCCCGACCTGCCGTTCTCAGAGGCCCTGTTCATCAACAACCCCGAGCGCAAAGTCGCCAAAGACTACGAAAAACTCGCCACCGACCTGAGCACCTTTGTCGAAACCCTGTTCGCGGAAGACACCGCCGAACAACAACAACGCGACGCACGCCCCGATATTTTTGACCGCGCCCCCAACGACCCACGCAGTTCACGCACCGCGCAAGGCAAGCGCTTTGAAGAGCGCGTAGCCGATCTGCTGCGCCTTCTGGGCTACACGGTGGAGCCCGAGCAACTGGTAGACAGCAACCGGGTGGATTTGGTTGCACGTATCGACACGGGGCTGGAATCAACCGTTTATTTCGTCGAGTGCAAAGACCACCAATCTGCGATGGGTGCGGATGTTGTTGACAAGCTGGGCGTGTGGCTAAGCAAGCCGGATGCTCGGGCTCTCAATGCGCGGGGCATGGTGGTTGCCAATAGTTTTTCGCCTGCTGCCTTCAGCGCCGCCAAAGATTTGCACATCAGCGTCTACACCCCACAAGACCTGGAACGGCGCTTGCTGGACTTTGACCGCTACCTGGGCCAACTGATCGCCGACTTCGAGCAATCTCCTTTGGCAGCCGCTTACGTTAGCCAACGTACGCAGCCCAACCAGTCCAATGCCAAGGCAGACAAAGAAGAGCCCGGCATTCAAGACCTGGTCGCCCACGGTGTGGACTGGGCCAAAGGCCGAGGCAGCCGCTTGTGGGTACTGCTGGGCGACTATGGCACTGGCAAGACCGCCTACACCGAAAAGCTGGCATATGAGTTGGCCAAGCTGGCCCGTGGCGACAGCACCGCACCAGTGCCGTTGCGCATCAGTCTGCGGGAGTTCCCCAACAAAGTGTCACTGGAAGAGTTGCTGGCAGAGCGCTGGCGGCAAGCCACCGGTCAACGCAAAGACCCACGCGTACTACTTCATCTGGTGCAGCGTGGGCGCATCGTGCTGCTGTTTGACGCATTTGACGAAATGGGCATAGCAGCCGCCGGGCGCAGCGTGGTGGAGCAGTTCCGCATGCTGGTGCGCATCACTGGCGGCGCAGGCGACACCGCACAAGGCAACCGCGTGCTGGTGACCTGCCGCGAGCAGTTTTTCAAGGACCATGGTGATGCCATCAAGGTAGCCGAGGGCCAGGAGGACCGCATTGCCACCTCACCCCTGCAAGACATTACGCAACGCTTTGATGGTGCCATCGACACTGTGGCCGTGTTTAACACCCAGCAAATAGAGCAGTTCCTGAATCGCCGTTTGGGCAAGCAGAGCGGGCGTGAGGCGCTATTGTTTTTGAAGCAGCAGCACTTGCTGGAGCTGGGTGACCGGCCGCAACTGCTGGACATCATCATCGCCAGCCTGCCCGATTTAAAGCAGCAACAGGCACGCACCGGCGCGGCGCTAAACACCGGCACGCTGTACCAAATTTACACCAACAAGTGGCTGGACGATTTCAAACCCACCGAGCGCCAAAGCAGCAGCGAAACCCTGCGCACCGTACTGGAAGAATTGTCCCACCTGCTATGGCAACGCGTGGGCAACCGCCTGCATTACGGCGACCTGTTTGCGATGCTCAAGGACCGACCCGATCTGCGCGGCAAGCTGGACCCCAACCAGTTGGATGTGGAATTGCGCACTGCCGCCTTTCTGTCACGCACACCCGACGGGCTGTACGGTTTTTCACACCGTAGTTTTCTAGAATATTTTCTGGCGCGGCGCATTGAACGTGCAGCTACCAGCCCACTCCTGGCCAATGCCCAGCCCCCCGGTCCATTGGCACAGGTGTTGGACATGGCGCGTCTCTCCAACGAGGTCTGCGGCTTTGTGCACGATTTGGTACCGGTGTCAGACGAAAAACGACGCACGGCTTTGCGTGCGTCGTTGTCCGGAATTTTGACCACCCAGACCAGTGGCTTGCATCCCATCGCAGCGCGCACCAACGCACTGATCCTCGGCCACCGGCTGGCTTGGGCAGAGCAAAGGGGAAAGGCGTCGCCCACCAACTGGCTGGACTGGGCGGGGCCTGCGGACGCATTGAAGCAGGCCATGGCCGCCTATATTCCCGAAGGAGCGCGACTGGCGGGCGCGGACCTGCGCGAACTAGGTCTGCGCGGCCTATGCGCACTGAGCATCGATTTGCAGGGCGCGAAGCTTGACGGTGTTGACTTGTCCGAAGCCTTTTTGCCCAGTGCGTTACTACGCCAAGCCTCATTGGTAAAGGCTCGGCTACCCGGTGCGAACTTGGAGCAAGCACAACTGCAAGGCGCCAACTTCAGCGACTGTTTTGCAAACAACATTTGGCTGGGCGGCGCACAGGCTCAGGAGTCGATCTGGCTCAACGCACGCTTGCAACGCAGCCACATTCAGGGTACGCAGTTCGACCGGGCCGACCTGCGGTGCACCGAGTTTGCGCAAACCGAAGGCCGTCCCCGTTTTACCAACGCCCTGGTGTTTGGAGCCACCGCCCCCGGTGCCAAAGGGTTGCACCGTAGCCACCCGGCAATGGTTCAGCCCTCGGGCACTCACCTGTCACTGGCACCCGTTGCAAAACATTTCGACTGGGTCCGCAGCGTGGCCTGGAGCCCGGACGGCAACACCCTGGCCAGCGCGGGCGATGACCAGACGGTGCGGCTGTGGGACGCCAGCAGCGGCCAACTACTGCGCGCGCTCGAAGGACACCAAGGCGGGGTCACCAGTGTGGCCTGGAGCCCGGATGGCCACACCCTGGCCAGCGCAAGCCATGACCAGTCGGTGCGGCTGTGGGACGCCAGCAGCGGCCAACTGATACGCGCGCTCGAAGGGCACCAAGATTGGGTCAACAGCGTGGCCTGGAGTCCAGATAGCCACACCCTGGCCAGTGCATGCAATGACGCAACCGTGCGGCTGTGGAACGCCAGCAGCGGCCAACTGATACGCGCGCTCGAAGGACACCAAGACGGGGTCCGCATTGTGGCCTGGAGCCCGGACGGCCACACCCTGGCCAGCGCGCACGATGACACTATCGTGCAACTGTGGGACGCCAGTAGCGGCCAACTGATACGCGCGCTCGAAGGACACCAAGATTGGATCAATAGCGTGGCCTGGAGCCCAGACGGCCACACCCTGGCCATCGCAAGCGGTGACAAAACGTTGCAACTGTGGGACGCCAGTAGCGGCCAACTGATACGCGCGCTCGAAGGGCACCGAGGCTGGATCAGCAGCGCAGTCTGGAGCCCGGACGGCCACACCCTGGCCAGCGCGAGCGGTGACAAAACGGTGCAACTGTGGGACGCCAGCAGCGGCCAAATGATACGCGCGCTCGAAGGGCACCGAGGCTGGATCAGCAGCGCAGCCTGGAGCCCGAACGGTCACACCCTGGCCAGCGCAAGTCATGACCAGACAGTGCGACTGTGGGACGCCAGCAGCGGTCAAATGATACGCGCGCTCGAAGGGCACCAAGGCAGGATCAGCAGCGTGGCCTGGAGCCCGGACGGCCACACCCTGGCCAGCGCAAGTCATGACCAGACGGTGCGACTGTGGGACGCCAGCAGCGGCCAAATGATACGCGCGCTCGAAGGGCACCAAGGCGGTGTCCGCAGCATGGCATGGAGCCAGGATGGCCATACCCTGGCCAGCGCGGGCGGTGACAAAACGGTGCAACTGTGGGACGCCAGCAGCGGCCAAATGATACGCGCGCTCGAAGGGCACCAAGGCGGTGTCCGCAGCATGGCATGGAGCCCGGATGGCCACACCCTAGCCAGCGCGGGCGGTGACGCAACGGTGCGGCTGTGGAACGCCAGCAATGGCCAACTGATACGCGCGCTCGAAGGGCACCAAGACGGGGTCAGCAGCGTAACCTGGAGCCCGGACGGCCACACCCTGGCCAGCGCGGACGATGACGCAACGGTGCTGCTGTGGAACACCAACAGCGGCCAATTGATACGCGCGCTCGAAGGGCACCTAGGCGGTGTCAACAACGTGGCCTGGAGCCCGGACGGCCACACCCTGGCCAGCGCAAGCGAAGACCGCACAGTGCGGCTGTGGAACGCCAGCAGCGGCCAACTGATACGCGCGCTCGAAGGGCACCAAGGCGGGGTAAACAGCGTGGCCTGGAGCCCAGACGGCCACACCCTGGCCAGCGCGGGCAATGACAGCACAGTACGGTTATGGACTACTGACGGCAAGGAGCAGTTACGAATGGAAGCAGGTGAGACAGGCAACCGCCTCAGCCGACTTCTCTTGCCGCAGTCAGGCACCCACGCCCCAACCAACTGGTACGCACTGGACTTCCGCCAAGACCCACGCGGCTTGTGGAGTGGCGAAGGGAAAATCTTGGAACAACTGCGCTACCGTGACATGGGTGAAGCACCCCAGCCCTGGCCCTGGCTACCACGCGACTGGCGGGCAAAAGACGTACCGGAATTGCGAGCGCCTTAGCCGCGGCCCGTGAACCCGGCCCGCGAAGCGCCAACATAGTGGTTTGATCTGAAGATGGAATAAGTGCTTGGGCGCGCGCAAAGTGTATAAAGCGACTACGAACAATAACTTTTGGAGAACGCACACATGACAAATTCCAAACACATCGCTATCGTGGGTGCCGGCATCGCCGCCATCACCTGTGCCCGCACGCTGGTGCAAGCGGGCCACCGTGTCACTGTGTTTGAAAAGAGTCCAGGGGTGGGCGGGCGCATGGCCTCGCGCAGCAGCGCGTTTGGCACCTTTGACCCAGGTGCGCAGTACTTCACGGTACGCGATCCGCGCTTCGCGCAGGCCCTGCAAACCACCCCCACCGTGTGCAAACGCTGGAGCGCCGTCACCGTGCAGGTGCTGGACGAACAGGGCCGCGTGACCGCCTCCGGGCTGCCCGCGCGCGAACCCCATTGGGTCGCCACTCCGGGCATGAATGCCCTGGTGCGGCGCTGGGCCAAGCCACTGGTCGATGCCATGCAAGTGGAGCTGGAAACGCATGTGACCCACATTGAAGTCGACAGCCTGAACAAAGCCCAGTGGCAACTGCGCACCAGCGGTGCGGGCGACAGCAGCCATGTGTTTTCCGGCTTTGATGCGGTGGTGCTGGCCATCCCCGCCCCGCAGGCCCAGGCGCTGCTGAAAACCGCCCCCCGAACCAGTGCCCTGGTCAAAAAACTGGACAAGGTCACCATCGCCCCCTGCTGGACCCTGATGCTGGCCTTCCCCCAGGCCGTGCAGCCCGGATTGACCACCCTGGGCCCCCAGTGGAACGCCGCGCGCAGCACCCACCACCGCATCGCCTGGCTGTCCCGCGAATCCAGTAAACCCGGCCGCGGCATCGTGGAGCGCTGGACCGTCCAGGCCAGCGCCGCCTGGTCAGCCGAGCACCTGCAGGATGACACCGCCCGCGTGCAGGCCAAATTGTTGAAAGCCTTTTCGGAAGTCACCGGCATCCGCGCCGAACCGGCCCACATCGACACCCAGCGCTGGCTGCATGCCAAGACCGAGGTGCCCCTGGGCAAGTCCCATTTGTGGGATGCCAAGTCCAGTCTGGGCGTGTGCGGCGACTGGTGCATAGGCCACCGGGTGGAAGATGCTTTTGTGTCCGGCCTCGAATTGGCACTCGCAATGGTGTGATTCCATTTCCATATCAATGCGATATGTCGTTGCCCCTCCTGGTCGTGCTAAAGCACTGCCTGCGTCGGCGCGCCTAATCTCCCATTGATCTGAAAACGGAATGAGTCCGGTAGTTCACTACAGAGGTAGGTTCGCCCCTTCGCCCACCGGCCCTTTGCACGCCGGATCGCTGGTGGCGGCGCTGGCCAGTTGGCTGGACGCCCGCGCCCACGGCGGGACCTGGCTGGTACGCATCGAAGACGTGGACACGCCGCGCACCGTTCCCGGTACCGACCATCTCATCCTGCGCCAGCTGGCCGCCTGCGGCCTGCGCCCCGACGAGCCTCCCGTGTGGCAATCACAACGCAGCGCGCTGTACCAGTTTGCGCTGGACGTGCTGGCCCGCAAGGGGCTGGCCTACCCCTGCGCCTGCTCGCGCAAAGACATTGAGTTGGCGCTGCACCACGCAGGACGCGAGAAGCCCCGCCACGGCGAGCTGGTCTACCCCGGCACCTGCCGATCCGGCCTGCACGGCAAGACCGGGCGGGCTTGGCGCCTGCGGACCGACACTTACAAGCCAAATCAAGCTCCAGCCCGCGCGGAATATGCGCAAGCAGCTCCTGAATTCATAGCAAAAGTTGCACACCCCGTGGAATGGACCGACCGCCGCTTGGGTGCCCAGCAGCAAGATGTGGAAACGCAAGTGGGCGACTTTGTGCTCCAACGCGCCGACGGCTGCTACGCCTACCAACTGGCCGTGGTGGTGGACGATGGCGCGCAGGACATCACCCATGTGGTGCGCGGCGAAGACCTGGCCGACAACACGGCCCGCCAGATCCTGCTGCAACAGGCCCTGGGCCTGCCCACACCGGTCTACCTGCACACGCCCCTGGTGCTGGGACCCAACGGCGAAAAACTGAGCAAGCAAAACGGCGCGCAGGCGCTGGACCTGGCCGACCCGCTGGCTGCACTGAACCAGGCCGCGCAGGTGTTGGGCTTGCCAGCGCAGGCAGGCTCGGTGGCGGGCGCGCTGGCAGTCTGGACCTGGCAGTGGCCTCACCTGGCCTTGGGCACAAGCCCAGACCTCGGTCCCCACTGCCTACAATGCAGGCCACACTGACACGCGATTCACCATGACCACCACCCCTTCCGACGCCCTCCCCACTCTGGACGACGCCCCCAAGCCCTTCATGCGCACCATCAAGAGCTTTGTCAAACGCGCCGGGCGCACCACCACCGGCCAGGCCAAGGCGTTTGAAGACCTGGGGCCCCGGTTTTTGCTGCCCTACCGTGCATCCGCTATTGATTTGGTAGCTGTCTACGCAGATTCCACGGGGGCTAGCGCCACAAATGATGCTCAAACCATGGCCCAACCCGCCGCCCCGGTGGTGCTGGAAATCGGCTTTGGCATGGGCGAAGCCACCGCAAAGATTGCCACCACCCTGCCCGACACCCACTTTTTATGCTGCGAAGTGCACGAGCCCGGCGTGGGCGCGCTACTCAAGCGCATTGGCGAAAACAACATCACCAACATCCGCATCTGCGCCCACGACGCGGTGGAGGTCATCGACCACATGCTGCCCCGGCAAAGCCTGGACGGCGTGCACATTTTCTTCCCCGACCCCTGGCACAAAACCAAGCACAACAAGCGCCGCCTGATCCAGTCGCCGCTGGTGGCCAAGCTGGCCGCGCGCCTCAAGGTCGGCGGCTACCTGCACTGCGCCACCGACTGGGAGCCCTACGCCCAGCAGATTCTGGAAGTGCTGAGCGCCGAGCCCCTGCTCAAAAACCGCGCGCTGGCAACCCACCCCGAGCTGGCCGGTTACGCCCCCAAACCGCACTACCGGCCGCTCACCAAGTTCGAAAACCGGGGCATCAAGCTGGGCCACGGGGTCTGGGATGTGGTGTTTGAACGGATATAGGGTGGCCACAGCGCTTCTTTCTACGTGCGGGCTGGGTGGCAGCGGGTTTTGCTCCGTGTCCCCCGCCCGCTGCGCGGGCTCCTCCTTAACCTGCGCAAAACCCGCTGCCACCCAGCCCTTGCGCTGTCGCTCTGGTTCTGCCCCTTACGCTTTCCGTGGCGCTACACCGGCCTAACCCGCCGCCTGGCCGCAACGGGGTGGGTGCCAGTTGCGTGGTGCTACCCACCGGGCCGTGGGCCACGGTGGCCGAGTTTTTGTTCCAGCGCTTCCCCGGCGTACCGGCGTCGGTCTGGCTGCAACGCATGGAAAGCGGCGATGTGGTCGACGACCAGGGGCAGCCGGTCACTGCGCACTGCGCCTACACCCCCAAGCGCCGCCTGTACTACTTTCGCGCCGTGGAGGCCGAGCCACGCATCCCGTTTGAGGCTGAGGTCCTGTGGCAGGACGAGCACCTGCTGGTGGTCGACAAACCCCATTTCCTGCCGGTGCTGCCCTCTGGCAAATACCTGCAGGAAACCGTGCTGGTGCGCCTGAAGAACCAGTTGGGGCTGGAGGCGCTGTCCCCCATCCACCGCATTGACCGCGACACGGCGGGGCTGGTGCTGTTTTCCGTCCAGAGCGCCACCCGCAATGCCTACCAGGCCTTGTTTCGAGAGCGCACGGTGCACAAGACCTACCATGCCATCGCCCGCTGGAACCCCGACCTGCCCTGGCCCCTGCAAAGGGCAAGCCGCATCGCCCCGGCGGCCCACTTCATGCAGCAAGAGGAGGTGGACGGCGCGCCCAACACCCTCACCCACCTGGCGCCGCTGGAAGTGCTGGGCCGCTGGGCCCGCTACGAACTCAGGCCCGTCACCGGCCACCGCCACCAGTTGCGGGTGCACATGGCGGCCCTGGGCCTGCCGCTGTTGGGGGACGGCATCTACCCCACGCTGACGCCCGAGGGGCAAACGGATTACGCCCGGCCCCTGCAATTGCTGGCCCAATCGATTGAATTTATTGATCCCCTGAGCGGGGTGGTCCGGAAGTTCGAAAGCCGGCGGACCTTGCGCAATTTGACCGACATTGGGAACTATTTAGGCCTCTAGCCCCCGTGGAATATGCGTAAGCAGCTACTAATTCAATAGCAATTCCCAGAACCTGGCACCGCCCTGCCTTCCCGGAGACGCGCTGACGAGGCCCGCTGGGCACCCGGTTGCGCCCCCCAATGTTTCTACAATCGCCCCCATGGCCATCCCCCAATCGTTCATCCAGGAACTGAGCTCCCGCGCTGACGTGGTGGAGATCGTGGGCCGCTACGTGCAGCTCAAAAAGGCCGGCGCCAACTTCATGGGCCTGTGCCCCTTCCACGGGGAAAAATCGCCCTCCTTCACCGTCAGCCCCACCAAACAGTTCTACCACTGCTTTGGCTGCGGCAAAAACGGCAATGCCATTGGCTTTTTGATGGACCACGCCGGCATGACCTTTATCGAGGCCGTGAAAGACCTGGCCCAGCAGTACGGCATGCAGGTACCCGAGGACGATGCGTCCCCCCAGGACCGCGCCCGTGCCCAGGAACAGCGGGAAAAGCAGAACACCCTGACCAGCGTGCTGGAAAAAGCCGGAGACGCCTTTCGCCACCACCTCAAAGCCTCGCCCCGTGCGGTGGCCTATTTCAAGGGGCGCGGCCTGTCCGGCAAAGTGGCCAAACAGTTCGGCCTGGGCTACGCCCCTGAAGGCTGGCGCAACCTGGCCAGCGTCTTCCCCCACTACGACGACCCGCTGCTGGTTGAAAGCGGCCTGGTGATTTCGAATATTGCCCCCAGCCCTGGCTCCGCCAGCCCCCCCGAGGGGGTGCAGTCGCCCTTGGGGCGGCCCGGCGAGCGACTGGCGGAGGAAGGCGGCACCGAAGAAAAGCGCTACGACCGTTTCCGCGACCGGGTCATGTTCCCCATCCGCAACATCAAGGGCGAGTGCATCGGTTTTGGCGGGCGGGTGCTGGGCGACGACAAACCCAAATACCTCAACTCCCCCGAGACCCCGGTGTTCAGCAAAGGGCGCGAACTCTACGGCCTGTTCGAGGCGCGCAACGCCCTGCGCGAACACGGCTATGTGCTGGTCACCGAGGGTTATATGGACGTGGTGGCGCTGGCGCAACTGGGCTTTCCCAATGCCGTGGCCACCCTGGGCACGGCCTGCACCGCCGACCATGTGCACAAGCTGTTTCGCTTCACGGACTCGGTGGTGTTCAGTTTTGACGGCGACAGCGCCGGTCGGCGCGCCGCGCGCAAGGCGCTGGATGCCGCCCTGCCCTATGCGACGGATGTGCGCAGCATCAAATTCCTGTTCCTGCCCCAGGAACACGACCCCGACAGCTTTATCCGCGCCAACGGCCAGGACGCCTTTGCCCGCTATGTGAGCGAGGCCACCCCCCTGAGCCGCTTCCTGGTGGAGGCAGCGCACGAAGGCTGCGATCTCAACACCGCCGAGGGCCGCGCCCACATGTCCAGCAATGCCAAGCCGCTGTGGAGCCTGCTGCCCGAGGGGGCGCTCAAGCTGCAGTTGCTCGGTGAGATCGCCACGCAGGTGCAACTGCCCAGCCAGGAACTGGGCGCCTTGTGGGCCAATAACGGTGCCAAAGCCCAGTCCCACGCACCTTCATCCTCCGCCGCGCGGCATGGCGATTGGCACCCCGACGACTACGAGGAAGAGCAACAGCAGCACCACGACGCCGACACCTGGAGCCACCCTCTTGACGGTGAAAACCCGGACAGCTGGAAGGGCAAACGCAAATGGGAAGGCAAGGGAAATTGGGAAGGCAAAAGCAAGTGGGAAGGCAAAGGGAAATGGGAGGGCAAAGGAAAATGGGACAGCAAACGCCCCAGCCGCCCGCCTCTGCGCGGCCCCCTGGCCAGCCGCGCCGACCATGCCACCCGCATCCTGCTGGGCCACAGCGATTTGTGGGAAACCCTGTCCAACGAAGACCACCACCTGCTGTGTGAATTGCCGGCACCCCACGGCCCCCTGCTGGCTTGGCTGGAAGCACAGTTGCACGAGCATGGCCCCTTGCCGTGGGGCGCGCTCAAAGAGGCGCTGCCCGGCCACGCCGAAGAGCCACAGGCCCTGCGGCTGATGGCCGACGCACCCGTGCCCCCCCAACCCTCCAGCGAATCGGCCCCTGAGTTGCGCGATTTGCTCAACCGCATGCTGCTGGAGCAGATTGAGAGACTGAAAGACCAGGCCATTGCCACCGCCGCCAGCGATCCCACCGCCCTGGCCCGCTACCGGGAGCTGGATGCACGCTGGCGCCAACTCAAGCAAGCCATCGCATTGGCCCAGCCTGAGGGTTTGTGAGCTATTTCGGCCACGTAGGGCTCCCAGGGTTCTGCGGTACAATCCTCGGTTGATTCGGCAAGAGCGACAGCAGCACCTCCGGGCCAGGCCACACGTTGACACAGTTCACACCAGGCCGCCTTACCGCAAGGACTGCATCCCAAATGTTCGCCCTCCCATCTTGCCTGTTGGGAACCTGGTTCCCTGCCCTGTTCACTGAACCCGTCGACCCTGCGACGCAGAGAACATTGGCCACGTTCATCCGTTTGCCCGCCTCGCCTCAAGTCCGATTAGAAAGCCAACACCGTGCCCGCATCCAAGCCACCCGTCGTCAAATCGAAAGCCCAACAACTGAAGGAAGCCGCGGACGCCCTTCTCAATGTCGGCGCAACCGCCAAGAAAAAGCCCGGACGCCCCCCCAAGGCCGCCAGCGCCGACGCAGGCACTGCAGCGCCCGCTGCCAGCACGGGCGCCAAGCGGGGTCGCAAGCCCAAGGCGGCTGCAGGCGCGGAGTCCTCCGGCGACGACATGGACATGTCGGACATTGAGTCCGATCTGGTCGGCGAACCCGAAGTCGTGGCAACGCCCGGCGAGAAGGTCAAACCTCTGCGCATGAAAATCAGCAAGGCCAAAGAACGCGCCTTGATGAAAGAATTCGGTCTGGACGAAACGGTGCTGTCCGAAGAAGACATGGCCAAGCGCCGCGCACGCCTCAAAGCCCTGATCACCCTGGGCAAGACCCGCGGCTACCTGACGCACGGCGAAATTTCCGACCACTTGCCCGACAAGCTGGTCGATGCCGAAACGCTGGAAGTCGTGATTTCCATGTTGAACGACATGGGCGTGGCGGTGTACGAGCAAACCCCCGACGCCGAGACCCTGTTGCTCAACAACAACGTCTCTACCGCAGCCACTGCCGAAGAAGCCGAGGAAGAAGCCGAAGCTGCCTTGTCCACTGTGGACAGCGAATTTGGCCGCACCACCGACCCCGTGCGCATGTACATGCGCGAAATGGGCACGGTCGAGCTGCTGACCCGCGAAGGCGAAATTGAAATTGCCAAGCGCATTGAAGGCGGTTTGATGGCCATGATGGAGGCTATCTCGGCCTCCCCCGCCACCATTGCCGAAATTTTGCGCCTGGGCGAAGACATCCGTGAAGGCAAGGTCGTCATCACCACCATCGTGGACGGCTTCTCCAACCCCAACGAGGCCGACGACTATGTGGCCGAGGAAGACTTTGACGAGTTCGACGCCGCCGACGACGACGACGGCAAGGGCGGCTCCAAGGCACTGACCAAGAAGCTGGAAGAGCTCAAGCGCGAAGCCCTGAGCCGCTTCGACAAGCTGCGTGAGCACTTTGAAAAAATCCACAAGATTTACGAAAAAGAAGGCTACGGCACGCCCAACTACCTCAAGACGCAAAAGCTGCTGAGCGAAGAGCTGATGTCCATCCGCTTCACGGCCAAGGCCATTGAAAAGCTGTGCGACATGGTGCGCGCCCAGGTGGACGACATCCGCAAGAAAGAACGCGAACTGCGCCGCATCATTGTGGACAAGTGCGGCTATTCGCAGGAAAACTTCATTGCCGATTTCAGCGGTCGCGACAAGATGGGCAACAAGGTGGCCAGCCAGTTGCTGAACCTGAAATGGATCGAAAAGCAGGCTGCCGCCGGCAAGCCCTGGAGCGCGGTCATGGCGCGCAACATTCCGCCTGTGCAAGACCTGCAGCAAAAACTGGCTGACCTGCAAGCCAAAGTGGTCGTTCCACTGGACCAGCTCAAAGACATCAACAAGCGCATGAACGAAGGCGAGTCGTCTTCCCGTGCCGCCAAGAAGGAAATGATTGAGGCGAATTTGCGCCTGGTGATTTCCATCGCCAAGAAATACACCAACCGTGGCCTGCAGTTCCTGGACCTGATCCAGGAAGGCAATATCGGCCTGATGAAGGCAGTGGACAAGTTCGAATACCGCCGCGGCTACAAGTTCTCCACCTATGCCACCTGGTGGATTCGCCAGGCCATCACCCGCTCGATTGCGGACCAGGCGCGCACCATCCGTATTCCGGTGCACATGATCGAAACCATCAACAAGATGAACCGCATCAGCCGCCAGCACCTGCAGGAGTTTGGTTTCGAGCCCGATGCATCCGTGTTGGCCGAGCGCATGGAGATCCCGGAAGACAAGATCCGCAAGATCATGAAGATCGCCAAGGAGCCTATCTCCATGGAAACCCCGATTGGCGACGACGACGACAGCCACCTGGGCGACTTCATCGAAGACGGCGCCAACACTGCGCCCATGGACGCCGCCATGCAAGCCGGCCTGCGCGATGTGGTCAAGGACATTCTGGACAGCCTCACCCCGCGCGAAGCCAAGGTGCTGCGCATGCGTTTCGGTATCGAGATGACCAGCGACCACACCCTGGAAGAAGTGGGCAAGCAGTTTGACGTGACCCGCGAGCGCATTCGCCAGATCGAAGCCAAGGCGCTGCGCAAGCTCAAGCACCCCTCGCGCTCGGACAAGCTGCGCAGCTTCACCGACACGCTTTGATGTACAAACTCGCCGGCGTCATGGGCTGGCCTGTGGCGCACTCACGCTCACCCACCCTGCACAACCACTGGATTGCACAGTACGGCCTGCAAGGCGCCTATGTGCTGCTGCCCGTGCAGCCCGAAAAACTGGAAACTGCCCTGCGCGGCCTGCCTGCGCTGGGCTTTGCGGGTTGCAACCTGACCATCCCCCACAAAGTGGCTGCCATGTCCCTGGTAGACCGCGTGGACCCGTTGGCCACCCGTATCGGTGCGATCAACACCATCGTGGTAGAGACCGACGGCTCCCTCACAGGGCTCAATACCGACGGCTATGGCTATATTCAGAGCTTGCTGGACGCACAGCCCAGTTGGCGTGCCGATGCGGGCCCAGTTGCCGTGGTCGGCGCAGGTGGCGCCGCGCGCGCCGTGATTGCCAGCTTGATGGAGCGTGGAGCAACTGAAATTCGGTTGACCAATCGCAGCTGGGCCAAGGCGCATGACATGGCACAGGAGTTTGGTTTGCCGGTTCGCGCGGTGCCCTGGGACGACCGGCACGACGCGCTGGCTGGCGCCGCGCTGCTGGTCAACACCACCAACCAGGGCATGCACGGCCAACCCGCCCTGGATCTTTCGCTGGCACAACTCCCCACCGACGCACTGGTGTCGGACGTGGTGTATGTACCGCTGGAAACGCCGCTATTGGCGGCTGCAAAATTGCGTGGCAATACCGTGGTCAACGGCCTGGGCATGCTGGTTAACCAGGCACGCCCAGCTTTCGAGGCCTGGTTTGGTGTGCGCCCGGACATCAGCCCGGAGCTGCTCGCCAAAGTTCAAGCCACTTTTTGAAACACCGATTTGTTGACGCGCTCCTGCACAAAACCGAACGCAAACTTCAACACCTCGTCCATGGACAGTTCAATGGCATGGCGCTCCTGTTCGGTCAGGTAAAACATCATGTCCACGTCGTGGCGCACATACCGCGCGGGCAAGCGGTTCAGCGCCACGCAGGCCACATCGGCAAGCATGTCCATCGTAAAGTCCGGGTACTCCGTCGCCCTGCGGGCTACATCTTCGAAGATGAGTCGTTCGTAGTAGTTGTGAACCTGCTCGAAATTAAATACCATGTAATGCTCCAATGTGCCCTGCAAAATGGGCCCACACGGCGCCACCTTAGCACCTCCTCCCCGGCCTGACAAGTAGCGGCCCGCGTTGGGAAACCAGGCCCTGGCGAATAGCGGAACAACGCCAGACATGCCTGCGATTGCGCTAAATCAGCTATGAAACTTGTAGCAGAGCCGAAACTGCGATATAGTTTCGCCTGGATTCACATGCTGTTTACCAAACCAATAGCAACTCCAATGACCGCACAGGCCATTGGCAATAAAAATCAATCGACGAGAGGTAGTTAATGAGCTTGAAAGAATCAGTCGCCATTGGCCAATTGCTGGGTCTATTAGAGTCCAGGTATGCCATGCGGGTCTTGTGGGCCTTGCGCGATGGCCGTGGACAAACCTTCCGGTTGCTGCAAGACAGCGTAGGCGGAATCACCCCCAATACCCTGAACACCCGTATCAAAGAACTCCGCGAAGCAGGCCTTCTGGTGCACGGTGACGAAGGTTATGCCGTCACCCCCATTGGCGGAGATTTGCTCAAGCGCCTGAATGACTTGCAAGCTTTTGCCGGAAAATGGGCCAGCAGCCAAGCCAAAAAGGCCAAATAGATCCTTATTCGCGGCCACAGTCTGGCCTCCCCGCACAAAAGACAGGCGTTGCCTGTCTTTTTTCGTCTGCGGCATAATTTAGGGTTTGCTGGACGCAGCGCAGGGTCAACGGGCGCAGCCAGCTACCAATTTCATAGCAAAAGGAATACACATGCACACCACATCCACCGGATTACAGTACGAAGACACGCTCGAAGGCACCGGGCCCGTGGCCACCAAGGGCCAAAGCGTCACGGTTCACTACACAGGCTGGCTGTACAACAACGGCACCCAGGGCGCCAAGTTCGACTCCAGCAAGGACCGCAATGAGCCTTTCGTGTTTCATCTCGGGGGCGGCATGGTCATCCGTGGCTGGGACGAAGGCGTGGCTGGCATGAAAGTGGGCGGCGTTCGCACCCTGATTATTCCAGCCGCTCTTGGCTACGGTGCGCGCGGCGCAGGCGGCGTCATTCCTCCCAATGCGACCTTGAAGTTTGACGTTGAATTGCTGGGAACTTCGGGCTGAAATTCACCACACGCCCGCAACCATGCGCAGTAAAAATGCTGCGCGTGCCCCTTGAATTGCAATGATCCATCCTCACTTCGGGGAATAGCAATTGACAACTTGACGTATCCGCATGTCTGACACCCCATCCTCATCCAATCCAAACCCCACTGAGACCAGTTCCCCAAACACCGAAGAAATGGTCGCAGCCGCCAATGCACACGAAGCCGATGCGCTGGCATTGGCCCAGGCAGAGTTGGCCGCCCTGCAGGCCAAAAGCAGTGAACTGGCAGACCAGTATCTCCGCGCCAAAGCGGAATCCGACAACGCCCGCAGGCGTGCAGAAGAGGAAATTTCCAAAGCCCGCAAATTTGCCGTTGAAAGTTTTGCCGAAAGCCTGCTGCCCGTGGCCGACAGCCTGGAGGCGGGGCTCATCATCAAGGATGCAACTGCTGAACAAATTCGCGAAGGCGCCCAGGCCACCCTGCGCCAACTCGTGGCTGCACTGGAACGCAACAAGGTGATGGCCATCGCCCCGGCTGCCGGCACCAAGTTTGACCCCCACCAACACCAGGCCATCAGCGTCGTCCCGTCTGAACTTGACGCGAACACCGTTGTCAGCGTGTTGCAAAAGGGTTACTCCATTGCGGATCGCGTGCTGCGGCCCGCATTGGTAACCGTGTCTGCCCCCAAGTAAGAACCGCCACAGTCAAACGGGCACTTGAAATTCGCGGGGCGACCCGCAAATCCTTTACATCAAATTTTTGAATCTAGCAGGAGTAAATTATGGGAAGAATCATCGGCATTGACCTCGGAACCACCAACAGCTGCGTGTCCATCATGGAAGGCAACACGCCCAAGGTGATCGAGAACTCCGAAGGTGCGCGCACGACACCGTCGATCATTGCTTACCAGGAAGACGGTGAAGTCCTGGTTGGCGCGTCCGCCAAGCGTCAAGCCGTGACCAATCCCAAGAACACCCTGTATGCAGTGAAACGCCTGATTGGCCGCAAATTTTCCGAAAAAGAAGTGCAAAAAGACATCGACCTGATGCCTTACAAAATTGCCGCCGCCGACAATGGCGATGCATGGGTGGAAGTGCGCGGAAGCCGCATGGCACCCCAGCAAGTCAGCGCCGACGTGCTGCGCAAGATGAAGAAAACCGCGGAAGACTATTTGGGCGAAGAAGTGACCGAAGCCGTCATCACGGTGCCCGCCTACTTCAATGACGCGCAACGCCAAGCTACTAAAGATGCCGGCCGTATCGCGGGCCTGGATGTCAAGCGCATCATCAACGAGCCCACGGCTGCCGCTTTGGCCTTTGGCCTGGACAAAAACGAAAAGGGCGACCGCAAGATTGCCGTGTACGACTTGGGCGGCGGCACATTTGACGTGTCCATCATCGAAATCGCCGATGTCGACGGTGAAAAGCAGTTTGAAGTGCTGTCCACCAATGGCGACACCTTCTTGGGTGGTGAAGATTTCGACCAACGCGTGATTGACTACATCATTGCCGAGTTCAAGAAAGAACAAGGCGTGGACTTGGGCAAGGATGTCCTGGCTCTGCAACGCCTGAAAGAAGCCGCTGAAAAGGCCAAGATTGAACTCTCCAGCAGCTCGCAAACCGACATCAACCTGCCCTATGTGACGGCTGACGCGTCTGGTCCCAAGCACCTGAGCATCAAGCTCACCCGTGCCAAGCTGGAATCGCTGGTGGAAGAGTTGATCGAGCGCACGATTGCGCCTTGCCGCACCGCCATCAAGGATGCGGGCGTGAATGTCGCCGACATCCATGACGTGATTTTGGTCGGCGGTATGACCCGCATGCCCAAGGTGCAGGAAAAGGTCAAGGAATTGTTTGGCCGTGAGCCACGCAAGGACGTGAACCCTGACGAAGCGGTGGCCGTTGGCGCGGCGATCCAAGGCCAAGTGCTGTCGGGCGACCGCAAAGACGTGTTGCTGCTGGATGTAACGCCTTTGAGTCTGGGCATTGAAACCCTGGGCGGTGTCATGACCAAAATGATCACCAAGAACACGACCATCCCGACCAAGTTCGCACAAACCTTCTCCACGGCCGACGACAACCAGCCTGCCGTGACGATCAAAGTGTTCCAGGGCGAGCGCGAAATCGCCGCAGGCAACAAGATGCTGGGTGAGTTCAACCTGGAAGGCATTCCTCCTGCGGCCCGTGGTACACCCCAAATTGAAGTGTCGTTTGACATCGACGCCAACGGCATCTTGCATGTGGGCGCCAAAGACAAGGGCACCGGCAAAGAAAACAAGATCACCATCAAGGCCAATTCCGGCCTGAGCGAAGCTGAGATTCAGCAAATGGTGAAGGACGCCGAGCTCAACGCCGCCGAAGACAAGAAGAAACTGGAACTGGTGCAAGCCAAGAACCAGGCGGATGCCAGTCTGCACAGCGTGAAGAAGAGCCTGACCGACTACGGCGACAAGCTCGAAGGCGAAGAGAAAGCCAAGATCGAAGAAGCCATCAAACACCTGGAAGAAGCCCTCAAAGGCGACGACAAGGCCTCGATTGATGAAAAGAGCACTGCTTTGATGGCTGTGAGCCAGAAACTGGGTGAGAAGATGTATGCCGACATGCAGGCCAAGGAAGCTGCTGCTGCCGGTGGTGAAGCGGGTGATGGCAACGCCGCTGGCGCACAGGAGGAATCAAGCAAGGCCGCTGACGACAATATCGTGGATGCCGAAGTGAAAGAAGTCAAAAAAGGCTAAGCGCTTGCGCTGAACACTGTTATCGGGCGCCGCGTTGGACACCACAGATGTTCACGCGGCGTTTGTGTTGAAACGGGTACTGAAAGACCATGGCTAAAAGAGACTATTACGATGTTCTAGGCGTTCCCAAGAATGCCTCAGACGAAGAAATCAAAAAGGCGTATCGCAAGCATGCGATGAAGCACCACCCTGACCGCAATCAGGGTGACGCATCCAAAGTGGCCGAGGAAAAATTCAAGGAATCCAAAGAAGCCTACGAAATGCTGTCGGACCCGCAGAAGCGGGCAGCGTACGACCAGCATGGATTTGCGGGTGTTGACCCCAACATGCGCGGCGGCGGCCCTGGCGGCGAAGGCTATGGCGGTTTCGCCGAGGCCTTTGGCGATATTTTTGGCGACATGTTCGGGCAGCAACGCGGCCGCGCGGGCGGTGGACGCCAAGTCTTTCGTGGCGGCGACCTGAGCTACGCCATGGAAGTCACGCTGGAAGAGGCTGCGCGGGGCAAAGACGCGCAGATCCGCATTCCCAGTTGGGATGCCTGCGACACCTGCCACGGCAGCGGCGCAAAACCCGGCACACAGGCCAAAACCTGCGGCACCTGCAGCGGCTCGGGCGCGGTGCAGATGCGCCAGGGCTTCTTCAGCGTGCAGCAAACCTGCCCCACCTGCCGCGGAACCGGCAAGGTGATTCCTGAGCCCTGCATGGCCTGCCATGGCCAAGGCAAGATCAAGAAGCAAAAAACGCTGGAAGTCAAAATCCCGGCCGGCATCGACGGCGGCATGCGTATTCGCAGTGCGGGCAACGGCGAGCCAGGCACCAATGGCGGCCCCGCTGGCGAC
This sequence comes from Burkholderiales bacterium RIFCSPLOWO2_12_FULL_61_40, assembly GCA_001770935.1. GTDB lineage: Bacteria > Pseudomonadota > Gammaproteobacteria > Burkholderiales > Burkholderiaceae_C > Allorhodoferax. The sequence goes on from MESI01000099.1 coordinate 28,026, forward strand.
CTGTACATCGAAATCCGTCTCAAGAAACACGATATTTTTGAGCGTGATGGAGATGACATCCATTGCTCGGTTCCCATTAGCATCATCACGGCCTCTTTGGGCGGTGAGATTGATGTCCCTACCCTGGCAGGTAAAGCCGCGATTGACATCCCCGAAGGCACGCAAACCGGCAAGCAATTCCGCCTGCGCGGCAAGGGTATCAAAGGCGTACGCTCCAGTTACCCCGGCGACCTGTACTGCCACATCACGGTGGAAACCCCCGTCAAGCTGAGCGAACACCAGCGCAAGCTCTTGCGTGAACTCGACGACTCCCTGAAAAAAGGCGGAAGCAAGCATTCACCCAGTGGTGACAGTTGGACCAATCGATTGAAAAGCTTTTTTAGCTGATACCCATGGGGTCTCGTCAGACCCCATGATCTGACACAAAAGCCGCGAAAGATTTCATATCTTTCGCGGCTTTTTATCACCTGTAAGGTTGCCAAAGGGTTTGCGCACAAATCCACAGAAGCTGGCTGGCGCGTAGCGACAAGGCACAATATTGACATGCCCGACCATCCCTTTCTGACCGCTGCTTTTTACAAATTTGTCGACCTCCCCGACTACGCGCAACGTAAAGCCCCGCTACTGGCATTTTGCGAAGCGCGCCAAGTCAAAGGCCTCATCTTGTTGGCCCGCGAAGGAATCAACAGCACCATTGCCGGTGCGCCAGACGACGTGTATGCGGTGTTGGCCTACCTGCGCCAAGATCCCTTGTTGGCAGACTTGCAGCACAAAGAATCCTACGCCGACAAAGCGCCTTTTTACCGCATGAAAGTGCGACTCAAACAGGAAATCGTCACCATGGGCGTGCCCGGTATCAGCCCGACGCAAATGGCGGGAACCTATGTCCAACCCGCAGATTGGAATGCATTGATCACGGACCCGGAGGTGGTGCTGATCGACACCCGCAACGACTACGAAGTGGAGATCGGCAGCTTCAAGAACGCCATCAATCCCCATATCAAGACCTTTGCCGAACTGCCCGCCTGGACCGAACAAGCCGCACAGCTCCAGGCGATCACGGGTAAAAAGCCCAAAGTTGCCATGTTTTGCACTGGAGGCATCCGCTGCGAAAAGTCCACCGCCTTTCTGCGGGCGCAAGGTTTTGACGAGGTGTACCACCTGTGCCGGGCCTGTCGCCAGCCGCTGGAAGATGACGCCCAAAATTCGCCCTTGTTTGAAACCGGTGTGAGTTGCCCCCGCTGCCACGCCAGCACCAGCGACATCCAAAAAATCAGCGCCCGGGAGCGCCAACGGCAGTGGGAATTAGCCAAAGCCCGCCAGCAAACGCATATTGGTGCGCAATTACCCAAACCCCAGCGTCGCCACGACACGGCGCTGTGATGCCCCCACCCTACCCCATTCTGTATTCGTTTCGGCGTTGCCCTTACGCCATGCGCGCCCGTTTGGCCATTGCCAGCAGTGGCCAGGTATGTGAACTGCGCGAAGTGGTGCTGGACCAGAGCCTGGACATCATGCTCTGGGCGCTGCGCCAACATGACCCTCTACAGTGGCTGCCCGGCGATGGGAAATCCCTGGGTGACGCATTGCAATGGATCGCCCAGTGCGATGGTTCCTTCAAGCTCCAATTGGACCGCTACAAATACTGGACACACAACTACGGTGGTACGACCACACCAGCAGGTAACAAAAAACCCATCACAAAGGCCTGCAGCGCTTCATCAGACGTGTTCATGGGATCGTGGCCCAGGCAGGCAGCGAGGTTTCCACTGAGCTGCAGGCACGCCAAGCCGTGCACCAGCGCCCAACAACGCAGCGCCTCCGCGTGCACATTCGCGCTAGGCAGATGGGCCGATTGCAAACGCCGGGCGACAGTCTGTGCCAACAACTGGTAGGCCACTTCGGCCACAGCCTGAAGTTCTGGCGATTGGCCTGACTTGGCGGTTTGTGATGCAAACATGGCCGCAAAATGGCCTGGGTAGCGCACCGCCATATTCACGTAGGCAGCCCCCTGACGCGCCAACTGTTGCTCAGGTTCATGGCTCCACCCCTCCCCCGCATCCCGCATCGCCTGCGCCAGCAGGCCAAACCCATGCACCGCAACGGCATTGAGCAAAGCCGCTTTGTCAGCAAAGTGCCGGTACACCGCCACGTGGCTCACACCGATTTTCATGGCCAGATCCCGCAAACTGAAGTTGAGATCACCGCGCGCATGGATCAGTTTCACCGCATGCAACACCAGTGCGGTGCGCAGGTCACCATGGTGGTATGCGGTCTTTTCGGGTTTGTCAGTGGTGCTCTTCATCCGTGGATTGTATGCACTCAACTTTCTATATTAACAATGGAAACATGCGTGTTAACATTGTTAACATGAAACACATTCTTATTATCCAGTCCCATCCCAACACCAACAGCTTTTGCCATGCCTTGGCAGAAGCCTACGAGGCGGGGGCTCGTACAGGCCCCTGTGAGATCCGTCGCATCAATTTGCACGAACTGAAATTTGACCCCATCCTGCACCATGGCAACCGGGGCGAACAAGCCCTGGAGCCCGACTTGGTACAGGCCCAAAAGGACATCGCGTGGGCCGGGCACCTGGTTTGGGTCTACCCCAACTGGTGGGGCTCCATGCCGGCCTTGCTCAAGGGATTTATTGACCGCACCCTGCTGCCAGGATTCGCTTACAAGTACCGCGCCCACTCTTCGCTGTGGGACAAATTGCTGAACGGGCGCACCGCCCATCTGCTGGTGACAATGGACACACCCGGCTGGTACTACCGCTGGATCTGGAACCGGCCGGGGCACAACCAGATGAAACACACGGTTCTGGGGTTTTGCGGCATCAAGACCACCGACATCACCGAATTTGCCCCGGTCCATGGCAGCACGCCCCGGCAGCGGGAAGAATGGCTGGCCCAGGCCAAAGCCCTGGGCCAGCGCCAACGCTAATGGTGCCTAAAGTCGGCGCGACACCTCCAGCACGCCGTCATCGGTCAGGCTGGCGGTGAAATCAAGGGCTTCCATCAGGGCCAGCATCGATTCGTTGTCATTCAGCACCTCGCCCTGGATACGGCTCAGCCCCTGTTCTCGGGCTGCATCCATCAGGCAACGCATCAGACGCCCCCCCAAGCCCTTGCCCGCCATATGGTCCGCAACGACCAGCGCAAATTCGCAAGTTTTGGCGTCCGCAAGAATGCTGTAGTTGGCTTCGCCCAGCATCACATCGCCGCCCTCATGGTGTCCAGTGGCGACCAAGGTCAGTTCACGGGCATAGTCGATTTGCGTGTAACGCGCCAGTTGCTTCTGCGGCAGTTCGTTGACCATGTTGAAAAATCGAAAGTACTTGCTTTTGCGTGAAAGCTGGCGCACCAGGCCCTGCAGCGCAAGCGCGTCTTCCGGGCGAATAGCCCGGATGGTGCAGGAAGAACCATCCTTCAAACGCCAATCATGGGTGAATTGGGTCGGATAGGGGCAAATCGCCATGTGCTGGTAGCGTGCGCCTTCGACTGCAGGACGCACCTCGATGGCCGCATCAAATACCACGGCACGTTCGTCGTCAACCATCAGTGAACGGATATCCAGCGCATGCAGGCACGCCAATTCGCTGGCCATTTCGGAGACACGCAGCAAAATATCGCGCAATGGTCCCTGTGCAACGCCTGGCACGGGTCCGAGCGGACCGAGCAGGCGCGCGATATGTTCTTCATCCACCATCTCCTGAACCAGGCGGGGGTTCAAAGGGGGCAAGGCGGTTGAGCGAATGCCATAAATCTCGCCCGCAGCGCCCCCTTCCGACAAAGAAATCACCGGGCCAAACACCGCATCGGGTCGAATCGCCACATGCAGCTTGCGCGCACCCTGCACCATCGGGTGCGGCTGCGTTACGGGAATGTGGAATGCGGCCAAAACGTCCCTGGCTTCCATGGGCATCAAATGGCTGCGCCCTTCCGCCAGAGACCGCGCGATCACGCTACGCGCCATCTCGGAATTGGGCGCCTGGTAGGCCGACAATGCAGCCGGCGTTTCTTGCAGCAAGGCCTGGTTGCGTACCCAATTGACCATGAAAGAGAAACCCGCCACCGCACTTTCAGCACACCGGAAGGTGGGTAGGCGTGCCTGGGCAAAGGCTGCGCGCGCCGGGCGTGCGTCCACTTCCCCGAGCCAGCAGGTCAGCAACGGCTTGCTGGAGCGCTGTGCGACCTCAATGGTGGCATGCGCCAGCGCACACGGATCCACAAAGGTGTTGGGCGACAGCACGGCCAACACCCCATCCACATGGGGGTCATCCATGCAGGCTGACAAGGCGCCGACAAAACGCTCCGGGCCGGTGTCGAACAAGACATCGACCGGGTTGCCTCGGGTCCAGGTGGTGGGCAACACGATGTTCAGGCGCTCGACGGTAGGCGCTGCCAGCGCGCTCAGATCAATGCCCAGCGCAGCCGCACAATCGGCGGCCATCACGATCGGCCCCCCGCCGTTGGACACCACCGCCAGACGGTTGCCGCGTGGTTTACAGGGATTGCCCAGGGCACGGGCGGCAGAAAACATGTCTCCGATGGATTTGACGCGCAGCACGCCAGCACGGCGCAGCGCGGCGTCAAACACATCGTCATCTCCACAGGCGCCACCGCTGTGCGAAGCCGCAAAACGGGCAGAACCGGGCTGATGGCCGGCTTTCACCGCAATCACCGGTTTGACACTGGCCGCAGCCCGGACCGCGCTCAAAAAGCGGCGTGCATCACGAATGCCCTCCAGGTACAGCAAAATCGTCTCGGTGCGGGCATCCGTCGTCAGGTAATCGAGGATTTCGGGCAACTCCAGATCCAGACTTTCACCAGGGCAAAAGACGGCGGAAAACCCAAACTCGTTGTTGTGGCTCCAATCAAAAATGCTGGCACAAATCGAGTTGGAGTGCGACACAAAGCCCAGGTTTCCCTTGGGCACGGCCTTGGGAACAGGCGTCGTATTCAGGCCCGCATGGGGCAGAACAAAGCCCATGGCACGCGGGCCCAGCAAACGCACCTTGGCGCGCGCACCGGCGGCCTGGATCAGGCGAAGGTATTGCGCATCATGCGTAGCACTGTCATGCAGGCCTGACGAATACACAATGGCGGAAGAAATGCCACGCCGACCACAGGCTTCGACGATGTCGGGCGCTGCCGACAATGGCGTTGCAATCAAGGCCAGTGAAATCGGTCCTTGCACTTGTTCGAGCGAGGCAACACACACCTGCCCGTCAATTTGAACGTGCTTGGGATTGATGTAGTGAACGCGCTTGGAAAACTCCCCGCCCGCCAGGCTTTGGACCAAGCCATAGCCCAATGTGCCGCTCACCGGACTGGCGCCAAACAGGGCGATGCCGGTCGGATTGAGAAAGGAACGAAGAGGTGTTCTGTCGAAAGTCATTGATCGTCATTCCCGTCTTTGCCACTGACCTACGGCGCACAGCGTCCCTTTGCCACGCCATGACGCCTCAAGTTGCACCGGCGATCCCTACCGGCGCAACGTCGCTTTTTCAAAGACTATACACACAATAGAGGGGGCCATTCCATGGGTTAACGCGAGGTGGTTGGCCGCCTAGTTTGACCACCGTCAGACAAATGGCAATCAACAATATTCGCGTGCCATCACCCGGCTGCGTGCGCTGGCGTATTCGCGCTTAAGCTGGGCCACAAAGTCGGACGTGCTTTGTATCTTGGTCACTGCACCAATGCCCTGACCACAACCCCAAATCTCTTTCCAGGCCTTGGCAGAGGCACCGCCAAAGTTCATTTTGCTGGGGTCGCTCTCGGGCAGATTTTGCGGGTCCAGCCCGGCGGCGCGGATGCTGGGCGCCAGGTAATTGCCATGCACCCCGGTGAAGAGGTTGCTGTAGACGATTTCATCAGAGTCGCTGTCCACAATGGCCTGCTTGTACGCTTCGACCGCCCGCGCTTCCTCGGTGGCGATAAAGGCCGAGCCGATGTAGGCAAAGTCCGCTCCACACGCCTGCGCGGCCAGCACCGCGTCTCCGGTGGCAATGGAACCACTCAAGGCCAGCGGGCCATCAAACCACTGGCGGATTTCCTGCACCAGCGCAAACGGACTCTTGACACCGGCATGCCCCCCCGCCCCGGCAGCCACGGCGATCAGTCCATCCGCCCCTTTTTCGATGGCTTTGCGGGCGTGTTTGTTGTTGATGACGTCGTGCAACACCACACCGCCATACGAGTGGGCTGCGGCGTTGATGTCTTCGCGCGCGCCCAGGGACGTGATGATGATGGGCACCTGGTACTTCACGCACAAGGCCATGTCGTGCTCCAGCCGGTCGTTGCTTTTGTGCACGATCTGGTTGATGGCAAACGGTGCAGCGGGTTGGTCCGGGTGGGCCTGGTTGTAGGCGGCCAGTGCCTCGGTGATCTCGATCAACCATTCTTCCAACTGCTCCGCCGGACGCGCATTGAGGGCGGGCATGGAGCCCACGACCCCGGCAATGCACTGCGCAATCACCAGCTTCGGGTTGCTGATGATGAACAGGGGCGAACCGATCACCGGAAACGGCAGGCGGTCAAGAGGCGCGGGAAGCTTGGACATGGTGTCTCCTGTCGGAAATTTATAAGAAAAACGCCTGTAGCCCCCGCATCTTGTGCGCAAGTAGCTACAGTTTTAATAGCAACAATGCCGATGCCAAAAGTATCAGAACGCGTCCAACGCCAGGGCGGTCACGCTGTCAAAGCCCTCGACGATGCTGTCGCGCATGCCGGGGATTTTGCTCAGCAGGTGGTCGGCATAAAAACGCGCGGTGGTGATCTTGGCCTGCATGAAGGCCACATCGGTCCCCGCAGCCACAGCCTCTTGCGCCACCAGCATGGCGCGGCCCAACTGCCAGCCGGCCATCAGGTTGCCCGCCAACATGAGGTAAGGCACGCTGCCGGAGAACACGGCATTGGGGCTGGCCTTGGTGTTGCCCGCCACGAAGTTGACCACGTCAATGAAAGCCTCACGGCCTGCCTTGAGACGCTTGGCCATGGCCACCGCGTGGGCGGTGCCCGATTGCAGCAACTCGGCTTCGGTCGTTTCAATTTGTCCTGCGATGCCCTTGGCCGTCTGGCCGCCGTCGCGCGCGGTCTTGCGCCCGACCAGGTCGTTGGCCTGGATGGCGGTGGTGCCTTCGTAGATGGTCAAAATCTTGGCGTCGCGGTAGTACTGGGCGACACCGGTTTCTTCGATAAAGCCCATGCCACCGTGCACCTGCACCGCCAGCGAAGTCACTTCCAGGCTCATTTCGGTGCTGTAACCCTTGACCAGCGGAACCATGAATTCATAAAACGCCTGATTCGGCTTGCGCACATCAGCATCGGGGTGGTGGTGGGCTGCGTCGTAGGCGCTGGCCGCCACGCTGGCCAGGGCACGGCAGCCCTCCACGTAGGCGCGCATGGTCATCAGCATGCGGCGCACGTCGGGGTGGTGAATGATGGGGGCGCTGGCGGCAATGGAGCCGTCCACCGGGCGGCTTTGCACACGGTCTTTGGAAAACTGCACGGCCTGCTGGTAGGCACGCTCGGCAATGGCGATGCCCTGCACGCCCACGCCGTAACGGGCAGCGTTCATCATGATGAACATGTACTCCAGGCCCCGGTTTTCCTGGCCCACCAGGTAACCAACGGCGCCGCCATGGTCGCCAAACTGCAGCACCGCCGTGGGGCTGGCCTTGATGCCCATCTTGTGCTCGATGCTCACGCAATGCACATCGTTGCGTGCGCCCAGAGAGCCATCGGCATTGACCATGAACTTCGGCACCACGAACAGGCTGATGCCCTTCACGCCTTCAGGCGCGCCCTGCACGCGGGCCAGCACCAGATGGACGATGTTCTCGGCCATGTCGTGTTCACCCCAGGTGATGAAAATCTTGGTGCCAAACACCTTGTAGGTACCGTCCGGCTGGGGCTCGGCGCGGGTACGCACCATGGCCAGATCGCTGCCCGCCTGGGGTTCAGTCAGGTTCATGGTGCCAGTCCACTGACCACTGACCAGTTTTTCCAGATAGGTAGCCTTGAGTTCGTCCGAGCCTGCGGTGAGCAGGGCCTCAATGGCACCGTCACTCAGCAAGGGGCACAGGGCAAAACTCAGGTTGGCCGAATTTTGCATTTCGCCGCACACCGCGCCAATGGTCTTGGGCAGGCCCTGGCCACCAAATTCCGCGGGATGCTGCAATCCTTGCCAGCCGCCTTCGGTGAATTGTTGAAACGCCTCCTTGAAACCCGGAGTCGCCGTCACCACACCGTCTTTCCAGCTGGATGGGTTCTTGTCGCCTTCCCAGTTCAAGGGCGCGAGCACGCCTTCATTGAACTTGGCAGCCTCTTCCAGCACAGCCTGTGCGGTGTCCAGTCCGGCGTCTTCAAAGCCGGGGATCTGTGCAATTTGCTCAATGTTGGCCAGATGCTGGATGTTGAACAGCATGTCCTTGACGGGGGCGACGTAGCTCATGGGAGTCTCCAAAAAAGTCTTGAAACAGGGAAAACGAATCGACAAAGCAAAAAAAAAGGGCACCGCAAGCGATGCCCTTCTTCATGTCTGCTTTAGAGCGCAGCAATCAGTTCGGGCACCGCCACGAACAAATCGGCCTCCAGGCCGTAGTCAGCCACGCTGAAAATCGGCGCTTCGGGGTCTTTGTTGATGGCCACAATGACCTTGGAGTCCTTCATACCGGCCAAGTGCTGAATCGCACCGCTGATGCCGCAGGCCACGTACAACTGGGGCGCCACGATCTTGCCGGTCTGGCCCACTTGCCAGTCGTTGGGCGCGTAGCCCGCGTCCACCGCAGCACGCGATGCACCCATGGCCGCACCCAGCTTGTCGGCCAGCGGGGTCATGACTTCCATGAACTTCTCGCTGGAGCCCAAAGCCCGTCCGCCCGACACGATGATCTTGGCGGCGGTCAACTCAGGGCGGTCGTTCTTGGCGATTTCGGAACCCATGAAGCTCACGGAGGCGCTGGCACCCACGGCGGCCAGCACTTCCACCGCCGCACTGCCACCCGTGGCAGCTGCGGGGTCAAAGCCCGTGGTGCGCACAGTCAGCACTTTGACTGCGTCTGTGCTTTGCACGGTGGCAATGGCGTTGCCGGCATAGATGGGACGCTCGAAGGTGTCGGCGCTGACCACTTTGGTGATGTCCGACACCTGGCCCACATCGAGCTTGGCGGCCACGCGGGGGGCCACGTTTTTGCCGGAAGCGGTT
>MESI01000100.1 GCA_001770935.1 Burkholderiales bacterium RIFCSPLOWO2_12_FULL_61_40
CTCAAAACCATCACCAACAAGACCGACAAACTGTTTGTGATGTACGACGCCTGCCACTCCGGCGGGCTGGTGCAGGCGGCCTCCAGCGTGCGCACGCGTGGCATCACCAACGGCAACGACGAAGGCGTGCTGCGGCCCAAATTCGCCAGCATCTCCGAGGAGTGCGGCCGGCCCGTCAACGTCAAAACCCGCAACCTGGTGGTGGAGGCGGCCAGCAAAGGCGCGCTGCCGCAAGACATCATCCATGTCAGCGCCTCGCGGGACAACGAAATCAGCTTTGACGACGAACTCAAGGGCGGCCTGGCCACGCAGTACATGCGTGACTGCATGCTGCGCGAAGCCAAGGACCTGGACAACTCCGGCGCCATCAGCGTGGACGAGATCAAGATGTGCGCCCAGGAGAAGATCAACAAGCGCATGGCCAACGATGTGAACTACAAGCCCCACAACCTGGTGCTCAACGGCAATGCGGCCTTTGTGCCCGCCTGGTTCAGCCAGGTCAGTGCCTCGGCCATGGCGGCCTCGCTGGCTGGCGCCCCGGTGGCCGCAGCGCCAGCCAGTGTTGCGGTGCCGCCGGTGAGCGTCACACCGCCATCGGCACCCGCGCCGCTGACCGGTGAACAGGCCCTGCGCCAGATGTTTGAGCAACGCGACGCCAAGCGCCGCGTGCAGGTGACGCTGGGCAAAGACAAACTCAAAATCGGGCAGGACGCGCTGGACCTGTCGGTACAGTCCGACCGGGCGGGTTATGTTTATGTGGCGCTGGCCGGCTCCGACAACAAATCGGTGTACCTGCTGTTTCCCAACGACCTGGACCAGAACAACAAAATTGGGGCGGGGCAGCCGCTTCTGTTGCCCCGCCCCACTTGGCGCGTCAAGGCTGGCGGCCCGGCGGGCACCGACAACCTGCTGGTGCTGGTGGCCGACAGCCCGCGTGATTTGACCCCCCTGGCGGCCAACAAAGCAGGGCCTTTTGTCACCTCGCTCAACGACGCGCAAGGCCGGGCCAAACTGGGCGCGCTCATGGCCAACTCGCAAATGGGGTCCAGCCTGGCCTGCCGCACCCCCGGCTCCAGCCAGAGAAACCCCCTGTGCTCAGACGCCTACGGTGCGGCCATGGTCGCCGTGGAGGAAGTGAAATGAAGGCCCTGGATGCTCGCTCTTTTGCTACTGTTTTGATAGCTGCTTGCGCACTATCTGCGGGGGCTCAAGGCACAAATGATGCAAGAAACAAAGGGAAATTGACCGGCCAGTACAGCGGTGGCGGCATCCGCGGCGCCTTGCCGGTGGTGGCCGACGGCTGGCTGATCAGTCCGGCCGAGGCCCTGGAATACAAGGGGGAAGACGGATTCAACGAAGCACCCGCCCTGCGCCCGCGCGCGGTGGTCCCGCTGATTGATATCCTCAAACCGGAGCCCACCAACGACCTCAAAGTCAAAGCGCCGTTTGCGATTGCGGTGCAGTTCAAAGGCCAGGCCGACGCCCCCATCAACCCGGCCACGTTCAAGGTGATGTACGGCGCGTTCAAAATCGACATCACCAACCGCCTCACCCAGTTCGTCAAAGTCACCCCGGAAGGCTTCATGCTGGAAAACGCCAAGATTCCCGTGGGCAAGCACCGCCTGACCCTGCAAGTGCAGGACGAAAAGCAGCGCGTGGCCGAGCGGGAACTGCGCATTGAGGTGGAGTGACCATGCGGCTAACCAGATTTTGGGCCACCGCCCTGGTATGTGTCGCGGTCTGGGGCGCAACCCCCGCCGCCCAGGCGGCGCGCGTTCTGGCAACCACGGGCACGCTGCAGCTCCAGCGGGGCGACGCGGTACGGCCGGTCGCGGTGGGCACCCGCCTGCGCGAAGGCGATGCCTTGGTCAGTGCGAGCGGGGCCGAGGCCTATGTGCGCTTTGACGACGGCGCACGCATGGCCTTGCGCGGCGACTCCACCCTGTACCTCACCACCCTCCAACTCAAGGGCCCGCGCAGCAAGCGGCAAAAGGTGCTGCGCATTGTGCAAGGCGGGCTGCGTTATATCTCCAGCAAGCTGTCCGCCCGCCACCGCATGGTCTTTGTCACCCCTACCGCCACCATCGGCATTCGCGGCACCGACATCGAGATCGCCGTTACCGACGCGCCCGTGGACCAAGACCCGTCCGGCACCTACCTCAAGGTCAACACCGGCGCCGCCACCTTGACCGCCGTGGACGGCACAGTCGTCGCCCTGGACCCCGGGCAAGTGGCCTTTGGTGGCGAGCCCGAACTCGTGCCCCGTGGCGCGGGCGGCACCCGCCGGCCCGCAGGCCGCAAGGTGGAGTCGGCCAGTGGCCTGTTTAAAGGTGGTTCGCTGGACAAGTGGATGCGCTGATGTGGGCGGGCGCAGGTCTGACATCGACCCGAACGGAGCAACAGACGACCGACGATGTTCGCGGGCTATCGGCTTAAACGTAACTCAAACGGCCAGTCGGATCGCCTCAGGCGTACGCGCGGCAATGCGCAGTAGCGTCTTGGCCGCACCCGAAGGCTCTCGCCTGCCTTGCTCCCAGTCCTGCAAGGTTCGCACCGATACGCCTAAAAGTGTGGCAAATGCAGACTGCGACATGCCCACCTTGGCCCGTGCATCGGCGGCGGGTGTCAACGCCACCACGGTCGTGCGCGCTGCCTTGCCCGCTTTCATTTGTCGAACGGATTCCAGCAGATCGTTTTGGAATTGCTCCATTTCCATGTCCACTGCCTTGTCGATTGGTTTACCCATGTTCCACCTCATATCTAAGTTTTGCCAAAATTTGAAATAGATAACCCGCGCACCACCACGCTTGCCCATGCCGCTACGGCTCCAGCGCACCTTGCGGCAACCGTTGGAGCCCGGTACCACGTCACCCGCCAGCGGGTTGGCTGCAATCCAGTTGATGAACTCGGTGCGCTCAGCTTCCGACCACACGCCAGCGGCGTATTTTTGAAAAATCTCGGTTTCAGAAACGGTATGCATGGCGAAAATTATACGGCAATGCCGTACTAAATGGAAGAAGGTAAGCGCATTCCACGCACCGCCCTCCTGTTCGGCCAAACAAACTGGTACGAAATTGATAGTAACTTTGGCACCTCATTGCAGGCGCTGCAGCAGCTCCTGGGTCGGATAGCCGTCCGCCTGCAGGCCCAGGCTGCGCTGGTACTGGCGAATGCCGCGCTGCGTGGCCGGGCCCGCCATGCCGTCGGGCGTGCCGCACTCGAAGCCCCGTGCGTTCAGCGCCGTCTGCAGTGCCAGCACCTGGCTGCGCGACAGTGGCTGCACCTCGCGCGGCCAGGGCGCCTGCACCGCAGGGCCGCCAGCCAGCCGCTGCGCCAGCAGGTGGATGGCGAGCGCATAACTGCTCGCGTTGTTGTAGCGCAGGATGGTATGGAAGTTCGGCCCCACCAAAAAGGCCGGCCCGCGTGCGCCCGCCGGGAGCAGGATGGAACTCTCAAGCAAGGTCGGCAGCGGCGCGCCGTCCAGGGCCTGCACGCCCTCAGCCGCCCATTGGGCGCTGGGCTGGCGCACTTCGGCATCGGCGTGCGCGTAGTCAAAATTGCTTGGCAAGCGCACCTCCAGCCCCCAGGGCTGACCCGTCTGCCAACCGGAGCGGGCCAGGAAGTTGGCGGTGGACGCCATCACATCGGGCACGCTGCCCCAAATATCGCGTCGGCCATCCCCATCGGCATCCACCGCATAGGCCAAAAAGGCCGAGGGCAAAAACTGCGTCTGGCCCATGGCACCGGCCCACGAACCAATCATCTGTGTGCGGTCGATGTCGCGGTTTTGCAAAATTTTCAAAGCGGCAAGCAACTGGCCCCGTGCCCACGCCTCGCGACGGCCCTCAAAACCCAGCGTTGCCAGGGCGTCGATGGTCGGGATGTCGCCCACAAAACTGCCGTAACTGCTCTCCAGGCCCCAGATCGCAACCAGCACCTCGGTCGGCACCCCGTAGCGCGCCGCAATGGCATCCACATCGACCTTCGCATCCACATTCCCAGCGGAGCGCAGTTGCTGCAGCCGGGCCTGGCCCCGCGCAATGCGCTGCGGCGACACCGCGCTGTCCAGGTAGTCCCACACACTGCGGGTGAACTCGGGCTGCGCCCGGTCCGACGCGATGGCACTGGGGACGAAGCGCACGGTATCGAACGCGCTGTGCAGCGTGGCCTCATCGATGCCCGCCGTGCGTGCGCGGGCGCTGAACTCGGCCACCCAGCGGGAAAATTTCTGGGGGTGTTCGGCATCAGTGGATTCGGCTGGCGTTGGGGTGGTGCTGACTGCTGATGGGGCTGGTGCTGTGGTTTCGACTGAGGGTGTGGAGGCGCATCCGGCAAGTACGAGGATGGCCAGCAAGGCGGGGACAAGTTTGCAGCGGGTTGGCGAGGGGAAAAGGGAGGGGGGTTGCATGCGTCCCATTTTCGTTGTTCTTGGTTTGTTGCGTTGCATGCCTGGAGTGGGCAACCACCGGGGTGTCATGAACGGGGTTGCGATCGCTGCAAAACATGCGACGGCTTCAACTGTTAGTCGGCGTTCCACGCAAGCGCACGAACCTGCTCCTGAACCTCTGGATGAATGCGAATGGTTCCGTCACAGTCCTCGAAGACACGCCCATAGGCATTGCCGCTGTCCGTCAGCAGGCTTGCCACCGCGCCGTACGGATTCTTTGATTGCGTGACGTTAGCAACTTGCATAACGAGTTCGTCACGGCTGATACCATCGTGCGCTTGGGCAACCAGACCGATGATCTTGTGCACTTTCAAGTCAGGCTTGCGAGACCAATCTGCAATCCGAACTGTGAGTCCCAGACGCTTCTCTGGGGATCTCTTTTCACTCACAGATCGTGAGGATGCCGAGACCGTATGTGGAGTTCTGGCGTTTATGGTATCGGGCTGCGGCTCCCGCCATTTCGAAGGATAGAACTCGGGTTTCACGGGTGGCTTCCTCCCCTCTGGATACCACCCATACAGTTCAAACGCCCGGTACTGGAGCGCCGTTTGTATCTCGATATCGTGATCGGACAGCCCAGCCAATGCACGAGGCAATAAAACGATGTTGGCGACCGCCGTGTGATAGCGCGCGTCGTAACAGGTGCGAGGCCAGATATGGCAGACCTCAAACCCTTCCGCAGACTTACCGAGTCCGGCTGCACGTTTCATTGCACCATTGGCATAGGTGTTGTCGTCGAGCCGCACGCCGTCGACGATCTGACCTCGCTTCTCGCCCTGCCCACGGGCTCGGCGAACATCCGGGTATATGGCTGCCGAACTGGTATCGCGCACAAGACGGTTGTGGAACTCAGGATTTACCCACAAGCCAGTGTCGGCAACCAGAAGCGACAGGTGAATGTTGTGCCGTTTTACGGCCTCAAGCAGCAACTCCGATGCAACTAATTTGGATCTGGTGATGCTCATGGGTTGTTTTCGTTTCGTTTGAATATTGCCCCCATACTCCCGATGCAACATGGCGCAAGAGATGCGGAAAAAACGCGGTTGCAACGGGAAAAACCATATCCGCACCATACTTACAAGCCAAACAGGCCCGCAGTCCCCGCAGATACTGCGCAAGCAGCTATAAAAATGAGAGCAAAAACCACCTGCTTTGCTGCGCGACGCGCCTTTCGCTGGGCCGGGCTCACCTGCCCGGTGGGGATCACCCGCTCCAAACGTGCACTCAGTGGTAATCATCTTCCCGTTGGTGACGAATGGCACCGATGACGACGGTGCTGTTATCGACGATTTCATACAGCGCCACATAGCCTGCGCTGCCAAAAGTGATAACGAGCTCGCGGACGAAAGGACTATCCCCAAGCTTGCGACAGGCAAATGGAGATGATCTCAAAAAGCCGATGCCATCTTTGATCGCCTGCAGCGCCCTCTCGGGAATGTCAAGATCGCCAGATGCGCTTTCCAGTTCACGCTGAAGAATGAAATCAAAAAGCCGCTCTAAGTCTTCCTCCGCAGCGGTGCTGAATTGAACGGTATAGACCATCAATTGCGCTGAGACTGGATTCGACGTGCAACTGCCAGTTTGGCTTCAAGCTTGGCAAGCACTGCCTCTGCGGCAACGCCGCCCCCTGCACGCTTGGTCTCCTCGATGGCTGCGATGCCCCGGCGCAGGAATTCAGCTTGATGTTTGCGCTTCAAAACAGTTTGGCGAACGGCATTCTCAACGAATTCAGAAAGCGATTCGCCTTGCGCAAGGACACCCTCAAGTTCAAGCCTGAACTCTGGTGCGACGCGAATGGGGGGGATGGTGGCTGTCTTCATTTCAATAGTGTATTGCAATCGCAATTCATTTTTCGGAAGGGGCTTGCGGGTCACGAGGGCTCATACCAGCCCACAGTCCAGCCCCTTGGCCCACTTGCGCAGCTGACCAAGCGAGCTGCTTTTACGTCTATAAAGTGAAGCAAAACATGAAACTTTGCTTCCCTGAAAGGACGCAAAACGCTGTTGCAACGGGGAAAACCACACCCCCCGTTTTTACAAGCCAAATAGGCCTGCAGCCACCGCAGATACTGCGCAAGCAGCTATAGAAACAAGAGCAAAACCAATCAGCCTTGGTGTGAGAACAACCACTCGCTGAGGCGTCAAGCCCGCCGCGCCGCCTCTATCGTGGCGATGTCGATCTTTCCCATCGTCATCATCGCGTCGAACGCGCGCTTGGCCGCCGCGGGATCGGGGTCGGATATCGCCGCAATGAGCGCGCGCGGGGTGATTTGCCACGACAGGCCCCACCGGTCCTTGCACCAGCCGCACGCGCTTTCCTGGCCGCCATTGCTGACGATGGCGTTCCACAAGCGGTCGGTTTCGGCCTGGTCGTCGGTCGCGATCTGAAACGAGAAGGCCTCGCTGTGCTTGAACTGCGGGCCGCCATTGAGCCCGATGCAGGGGATACCGGCGACGGTGAATTCGACCGTGAGGACGTCGCCCTGTTTGCCGTCGGGATAGTCGCCCGGCGCGCGCAGGATGGTGCCGACCGCGCTGTCGGGGAAGGTTTCGGCATAGAACCTTGCGGCGTCGACGGCGGTGCCATCAAACCACAGGCAGATCGTGTTTTTGCTGGTCATTTCGTTTCTCCTGAAGAGTGGAAGATCTCGATGCTCCCATTGTCCTGGTCGCGGGGACTTTCGTCTGTCAGACCGCGCTGATAGGGTTGTAGGGATTCGTTGACACCTGCGCGCCCGACAGCGCGTTAATTCGAGCAAAATTGGCCTGTAGCCCCCGCAGATACTGCGCAAGCAGCTATAAAAATAGTAGCAAAATCCATCAGCTTTGCTGCGTAACCCGCCACTCGCCGGGGCTACTCCCCGTCCAGCGTTTGAAGGCCCGGTTGAACGCGCTGGCCTCCGAGAAACCCAGGCTCTGCGCAATATCGACAAACGCCCGCTCCGAGTCGGCCACCGCCGCACACGCGGCCTCCTTGCGCACCGCGTCCACCACATCGGAGTAACTCAGGCCCTGGCTTTGGAGGCGGCGGGCAAACACGCGGTCGCTCAGGCCAAAGTGTTGGGCGGCGGCGGCGCGCTCTGGCACGCCTGCGCCAGAGTGCCCCACCTTATTCAGCGCACCCAGGTTCGCCCCCAGCCACTGGCGGACCTGGGCCGCAAAGTCGGGAAGCTCCGAAAGGGCCGCCAGGCGCGCGGCGGCGTATTCGCGGTGCATGGCGGCCAGTTGGGTGTCGGCCTGCGGCAGGGGGCGGTCCAGCAGGGTGTTGTCCAGGTGCAGGCCGCTGAAAGCCTGGTTGAAATCCACCCCGGTTTGAAACACCGCCTGGTAGCCCGCCAGCGGCCCGAGCTGGCTGTGGCTGAACTGCACCCGCGTCGGCACAAAAGCATGGTCACTTACCCAGCGGCTGAAGCTCACCACCGCCGCCAGCACGGCTTCAATCTGATGCGGGCTGAAAGCCAGTTCGCCTTGCTGGGGGTGGTAGATCAGCCAGCTTTTGTCCTCGCCCTCAATGATCTGAAAACGCCCGCCGTCACTGATCAGGCGCTGGAATTTTTGCACCAGCGCAATCGCCTCGCGCAGCGTGGGCGAGGACTGGAAGATGAAACTCACCACATTGAAGCTCGCCGGTCCCACCAGACTGCCGACCTTCAGGCCAAAGCCGGGGTCCTGGGTCAGCTCGGCGGCAGCGCGCCACAGGCGGGTGATGTTGTCAATGGGCCAGCGCTCGGCGCCCAGATGTTCGGCGCCCACCCCGGCATGGGCCAGCAGTTGCGGGCGGGTCAGGCCGTGGCGCTCGGCGGCGGCGAGCACGGTGTTGACCCAGCTCATGGAAACACTGGCCTGTGCGGTCAACATGCGTGGCTCCTGAAGTCAAGGGGTTCGCCATGATAAGCCGCTATCGTCGGGCTTTTCCCCAGAGGATGTCTCCACTATGGCAACTGCAAATGTTCAGTCCGATGTGCTGGTGATTGGTGGCGGCCTGGCCGGACTCGTGACGGCCATCGAATGCCTGCGCGCGGGCCAAAGCGTCACGCTGGTGGACCGCGACACCCCCGAGCGCTTGGGCGGTCTGGCGCTGTGGGCCTTTGGCGGCATGGCGCTGGTGGATACGCCGCTGCAGCGGCGCATGAAGCTCAAGGATTCGCCCGAACTGGCGCTAACCGACTGGCTGCGTTTTGGTGAACTGGGCGAAGACGATGTGCTGCCGCGCCAGTGGGCCAGCTACTACGTACAGCATTCGCGCGAACAGGTCTACGACTGGGTGATAGACCACGGCCTCAAGTTCATGCCCGCTGTGAATTGGGTGGAGCGTGGCATGCAGGGCGACGGCAACACGCTGCCGCGGTACCACGTGGTGTGGGGCACTTCGCGCCACCTGACCTTGCGCATGATCGAGGTGATGCAGCAGGCCGCCACCGGCCAGCGACTGACGCTGCTGAGCCGCCACCGCATCACCGCGCTGGATTCCCAAAATGGGGTGGTCACCGGTGCTTCTGGCATCAACGAGGCCACGGGCCAGGAGGTGCGGTTCAGTGCGCAGGCGGTGGTGCTGGCCATGGGCGGCATCAACGGCAGCCATGGGGAAACCCGCGCCAACTGGCCCAAACATCGCCCCATGCCCGCCACCATGCTCAACGGCGCCCACCCCTTTGCCGATGGCAAGCTGCACCACCTGGTAGCAGGTTTGGGCGGCAACATCACCCATGCGGACGAGATGTGGAACTACGCTGCGGGCTTTCCCCACCCGCAGCCGCATTTTGAGGGCCATGGCCTGTCGGCCATTCCCTGCAAATCGGCGCTGTGGCTCAACCACAAAGGCGAGCGCATCGGCCCGCAGCCGCTGGTCACCGGCTTTGACACCCATGAACTGTGCCAGCGCGTGGCCGAGCAAGAGAAGCCCTATACCTGGCAGCTGATGAACTGGCGCATTGCCGTAAAAGAATTTGCCATCTCCGGCGCCGAGCACAACCAGCGTATCCGCGACTTGCAGTTCCCCCAGTTTCTGAAGGAAACTCTGCTGGGCAACCACCGGTTGGTGAAGCAGATGGCCGCCGAGAGCAAACACTTCTTGGTGGACGACACGCTGGCCGGGCTGGCGGCCAAGATGAACGCGCTGGTAGGCACGCAGGATGTCAAGCCCGAAGTACTGCAGGCCACGGCCGATACCTTTGACGCCAATTTTTCGCGCGGCGACTCCGTGGTCAACGACGACCAGATCCGCCGCATCGAACACGCGCGCCACTGGGGGCCGGACAAGTTGCGCACCTGCAAACCCGCGCCGCTGCAAAAGCCGGGCGCAGGGCCCTTCATCGCCATCCAGATGCAGCTCATCACCCGCAAGAGTTTGGGCGGCCTGCAGACCGATCTGCAAAGCCGCGTGCTCAATGCCGCAGGCCACGCCATGCCGGGCCTGTACTGCGTGGGCGAGGCCGCAGGATTTGGCGGCGGCGGTGCCAGCGGCAAACGTTCTCTGGAAGGCACTTTTTTGCCCGGCTGCATTCTCACGGCGCGCGCTGCGGCACGCTCCATCAACACAGGCCGTGGCCTCTGAGGCCGGCCCGCATTTCCCACTAAAAATTCCGAGGAGACTTTCCATGTCCAACGGCGCCCACGCCCTGATCCAGACCCTGGTCGATGCCGGTATCACCACCTGCTTTACCAACCCCGGCACCTCCGAGATGCACTTTGTGGCCGCGCTCGACACCGTGCCCGAAATGCGCGCGGTGCTGGCCTTGTTTGAAGGTGTGGCCACTGGCGCCGCCGACGGTTACGGCCGCATGGCCGACAAGCCCGCCGCTACCCTGTTGCACCTGGGCTGCGGCCTGGGCAACGGCCTGGCCAACCTGCATAACGCACGCAAGGGCCGGGTGCCGATTTTGAACATCGTGGGTGACCACGCCACCTACCACACGCAGTTTGATGCGCAATTGCAGTCCGACATCGAAACCGTGGCGCGCAATGTGTCGCCCTGGGTGCGCACCTCCCAAAGCACACAAGACCTGTGCCAGGACGCGGCCGAGGCCATTGGCGCTTGCATGGGGCCACCGGGGCAGGTCGCCACGCTGATCCTGCCGGCCGACGTGTCCTGGGGCGAAGGCGGTGTGCCCGCCGCCCCGCCCGTCATCACCGAACCTGATGCGGCGGACGATGCCACCGTGGCCGCCATTGCCCAGGCCCTGCAGGGCGAAGGCAAAAAAGCCATCCTGTTGGGGGGCCGTGCGCTGCGCGCACCGGCGCTGATGGCCGTGGCCCGCATCGCGGCCCAAACCGGGGCCAAGCTGTTTGCCGAAGTCTTCCCCACCCGCATCGAACGCGGTGCAGGCTTGCCGCCGGTGGAGCGCATTGCCTATCTGGCCGAGCTGGCGTCGGTGCAGTTGAGCGGTCTGGACCACCTGATCCTGGTCGATGCCAAGGCGCCGGTGTCCTTCTTTGCCTACCCTGGCAAGAAAAGCTACCTGGCGCCCGAGGGCTGCCAGTTGCACACCCTGGCGTCCTGCACGCAGGACGTGACCGGCAGTCTGGACAAGTTGTCCAAAGCGGTGGGCGCCGAGCAGGCCACGCCCGTGCTGCAGGCCCCCAAGCGCCCAGGCCTGCCGCGTGGCAAATTCACCGCCGACAAGGTGTGCAAGGCCATTGGGCAACTCATGCCGGAGAACGCCATCCTCGTGGACGAGGCGCAGACCTCCGGCATCATGCTGGCCATGTACACCGCAGGCGCGCCGCGCCACGATGTCATCACCCTCACGGGCGGCGCCATCGGCCAGGGCCTGCCCAACGCCGTGGGCGCGGCCATTGCCTGCCCCAAGCGCAAGGTGATTGCGCTGGCGGGTGACGGTTCGGCCATGTACACCATCCAGGCCCTGTGGACCCAGGCGCGCGAGAAACTCGATGTCATCAACATCATCTTCAACAACCGCTCCTACGCCATCCTCAACGTCGAGTTGCAGCGCGTGGGTGCGGTGGGTGCCAGCGACAAGGCCAAGGCTCAGTTGGACCTGCGCACGCCACCGATTGACTTTGTGCACCTGGGCGAAAGCATGGGTGTGGCGTCCAGGCGCGCCACCACCACGGTGGAATTTCTGGCGGCCTTTGCGCACGCCTTGCGCACACCGGGCCCGCACCTGATCGAGGCCATTGTGCCGCCGACGCTGGCCGGCTTGAAGCTGCGCGTGCTGCCGCACCTGCTGCAGTCACTGGCCAACCTGCCGCAGCCGATTGCGCGGGCGCTCAAGCGCAAGATCGCGCCCTGATTCCGTTTTCAGGGCCTTTGGAATACCACCACACCGTTGATGGCGCCCGCATTGACCCCTTCCCGCGTAAATCCGTAAGCCATACCCGCCGCTTTTCCATTCGCTCCCGTAAAACCGCCGGCGATGCTGGCCTGGTTGGTCGTTCCGCAAACGCCCGAACAGGTAACGGCCAATGGGTTGGAGCCTGTCGGGCGGCTGTCGGCCTGGAAGTGCGAGCGCTGCAAGATAGGTATTGCGCTGGCTGTCGCACCCATGGTGGAGCCCGCCACGGTGACGTTCACCCCCACATCGACGGTCTGGTTGGTGAAGTTGGCCTTCAGGGTTGCGCTGGTCAGCGAGCCCGTCACGCCGGTGTGGTCGGTGGGATCGGTATGGCCCGCCATGGTGTAGCTATAGGTGCCCGTGGTCGGCAGGGCCACGGGGCCGGTCATCAGCGGCCCGGTAATGATGTGGGCGCCTCCGGCCAGGGTATAGGGCACGACAGTGCCGCTGGCGCGGTCGGTGGTGCTGACGGTGCTTCCGGCGCTCCAGCGGCCCCAGGCCACTGTGGCGCCGTCAATCACGGCCGATCCGCCGGTGGGGGTGCCGCTGGCAAAGGCAATGGTGCTGTTGCCGTGGTCGAAGGTCTGGGCATGGACGCCGGAGAGCGTGGTGCGGCTGTCGGCAGTGTAGGAGCCATCCACCAACGTGGCGGGAGACGTCGAGCCGGGGTTGGTAATGGACATGAGCATGCTGCGGTAGGCTGTATTGGCGTTGTTGGGGGTATCCGCCCCCAATCCCGCCACACCCTGGATGTGATCCGTGTACCCAGCCGTTCCCGTGCCCTCCAGGTTGAACTTGAGGATCGCGTAGTCGGTGTTGGCACCGGCCAATTGGCCCGCCACGTTGCCGCTGGCGGCCTGGCCATCCACGGTCACTGTGAGGTGGTTCGGGCTGAGGCTGGGGTTTTGGCTGTCTGCCCAAAATCCGTTGCGGGTGCCGTGGTCCAAAAATTTCAGCGGCACGTTGCTGGCGCTGGCCACCCAGTCATGCCCGCTGAATTGGGCTTTGATGGACAGTCCCACGGTCTGCTGGGTGAAATTGGCCGTCAGGAAGGTATTGGCACTGACCAAAGTCCCCTCACTCCCCGCCGCATTGGTGACCTTGCCACCCATGAGGCTGTAATTGACGCTACCGGTGAGCACCTGCGACAGGTATACCGGTGTAGGTTCGGGGGCCGTGATCCACAGCAGCGTATTGCTGCCAGGGGTGTAGCTTTCGCTGCGCATCCAGGTCGAACCATCGGCCCAGGTGCCCCAGTCGATCGCCCCCGAGCCCGTGGTACCCACCGAACCCATGGCGCTGCTGCCGCTGGCAGGCTCGATGCCGGTGGCATGCTGGTCGAAGGCCCAGGTGTTCAGCACGCTCCCCCCGTCCAAGACCACCGACAAGGAATAGGGCTGGTCAATGCCCCAGGTGGTGGCGACCACGCTGAAACCGGTGGGGGCGGCCACGCTATTGGCAACCACGGGGTTGGCGACCACGCCCATGCGGTCCAAGGCCACCAGGCCGGCAACATCCAGGCCTTGTGCGTCATTGCGGTGCAGGGCATAGTTCAGAATGGCGCCCGCATAATTTTGTCCGGTGAAGGTGCCGTCGATATGCGCGGAGCAGGTGGTACATACCGGGGTGACACCCGTGATGGGAGCGGTGTCCACCTTGACCTGTGCGTTGTCATTGCGGAACTGCACGCCCGAGCCGTTGCCGGAGTTGCCAAAGTTCAGCACATTGCCGTTGCTGCTGGTGCTCCAGTACTGGCCGGAGGTCAGGCCACCCAAGGCTACGTCCACGGTTTGGGTCGTGAAATTGGCGCTTAAGGAGGCGCTGGTGAGTGTGCTGTCGGCCCAGGAACGGGCGTCTTTCGATATGTGCAAAACAGGCGTGTAGCTGAAGGTACCCACCAGCGGCCCGGTCTGGACGCCAGGGTTGACCGCAGCGTCCAGATAACCTTGCTGCCCCAGCAGGTACACCGGCAAGGGGCTGTTGGAATCGCGGGATGGCGCGTCAGGACGCAGGGTCAGTGTCACGGCATGGCTGACGCCACCGGTGCTGTCCCAGCTGCCATACCGCAGGCCTCCCGCCAGGGGGGCGGGGGGGGTGCTGCTGTAAGGGCTGCTGACGGTGGTTACGGCGAACTCGTCCAGGCCCTCCCAGTATCGGAACCACTTTGTTGGCGCATTGTTGGCGTCCAGCGTCACATGGCCGGGCAGGAGCAGCACGTTCGAATTGAAGCGTGATTTGTCGGTCACGGCCAGGCTCAATGCCGTGCTGTTGTAGGCCTCGCCCGGCACCATGGCAGGTGCCGTACTGGCCGTAAAAGCGACCAAACCCTGCACAGCATTGCTGACCATTGCGCCGCTGCTTACGCTGGGCCACACCTTGTAATTCAGCCCGGCGCTGGCGGCCTGTGCACCGGCCAAACTGCCCGAGAGGGATGCGCTATAGCCGTTCGCCCCGCTGGTGCAGCCGGTGCTGCTGCAGACCACGGTGACCGTTGGCGCATTGAACTGGCCGCAACTGTCAAGTGGTACGGCCCCGGCATTCAGGGCATACGTGCCTTGCATGCTGCTGGCAGCAGACATGCTGAAATTGACGCTGGCATCGATGGTTTGCGTCGCGAAGTTCGCCGTGAGTGTGGCGCTATTGAGCGTGCCCAGCGTGCCCAGCGCATCCACCGGCGTGGTATTGCCCGCAAGGTTGTAGGTGGTGGTTCCGGTCAGTGTGGTTACATAGTCGGGGGCCGGCGGCACGATCAGCGCCCACAGGCTGGCCGCCGGGGTGGTGCTGCTGATAACGGTGGCATTGGTGTCGCGGACCTCTACCGTCGCCCCCATCCAGCGGCCCGCGTAGATGCTGTGGTCGGCAAGTTGGAACGTGTCGGCCGGCGTGCCCCCACTGAAGTTGACGCGGGTGCCGTATTGGGGGTAGCCGCTTTGGTTGTCATAACTGCCTTCGAAGTAATTCAGCCCGCTGGCTTGCACCAGGTTGAAGTCTCCGTCCAGCACGAAGTCGGTGTACGTGCCCGCTGTGGTGCTGGCGCTGCCCTGGTTGAAGCTGGCGCTGCCCACCGGCAGGGCGGTCATGCCCAGAATGCTGGTGGTGGCGCGGGGGTGGCTGTAGGCGGCCAGCGGCCCCTTCTCGGCGACCACGCTGGCTTTGTATTCCACGGTGGCGTATTCGCTGTTCAGCAGACCCATGGCGGTGCTGGCATCCGCTGCCTTGGTGCCCGCCAGCGTCGCAGCGTTGCTGGCGCTCACCGCGGCGGTGCTGGCGGCGCTGGCGTTGCTGG
>MESI01000101.1 GCA_001770935.1 Burkholderiales bacterium RIFCSPLOWO2_12_FULL_61_40
AACAACGCATGACTCGGGGCCAGAGTGATTTCGCTATTTCTTCCCTGTATTGAACTTCCATCAACTACGATCTACCGGCTTACGCTGGCGCACTAGCTGTCTGCGCATACTCCACGGGGGCCAGGGCCCAAAAGCACCTATAAGTATGCCTGGATACCGGTAGGGCTCAGCGCCTGCGGTAGCGCGCTGGCGACTCCCCCACCCGCCTGGCAAACAGGCGTGAAAACGTGGCCACGTCGGCATAACCCACGTCCTCGGTGATGCGCGCCAGACTCCAGGCAGTGCTCGTCAGCAGCTGTTTGGCTTTTTCCACCCGCGCCTGCTGCAGCAGGGCCAGGGGCGTTTGTCCGGTTTCGGCCTTCACCCGGCGCAGCAGTGTGCGCGGACTCACATGGAAAGCCTGTGCAACCCGCTCCAGGTCATAGGTTTGCGCCAGCCGGGCCTCCAGCCACTGCGCCACGTTGTGAGAGAACGTGGGCCGCCCGGGCGCCAGCAGGGCCGTGTCCACAAAGGGCGCCTGGCTGGCGCGCGGCCCCGACAACAAGGCCACCCGGGCGGTGGCACTGGCCACTTCGGCACCCAGGATCTTCTTGACCAGGTGAATGGCCAGGTCAAACGCCGAACTGACCGCGCCGGTAGTGATCACACCGCCGTCTTCCACCAACACGGCACCGGCACTCGGCTTGGCGGCGGGGTAACGACTCGCCAGTTCGTCCGCACACAACCAGGCCGTGGTGGCCTGGCGGCCTGCCAGCAAACCTGCCTCCCCTAACAAAAACGCCCCCACACACACCGACGCCACCGCCACGCCACTGGCAAAGGTCTTGCGAATGAAAGCCAGCTCGCGGGCCAGCGGGGCGAGTTTGCTAGACCACTCATCCAGGCGGCTAATCTCCAGGCCGGGCACAACGAGCAAGTCATAGCTGCCGCTGGGCCGCCGAACACCCACAGGAATGCCCCCGGCCAGATTCACCGTGCGTCGGCCCAGGCCGACCACCTGCAACTCGAAAGGAGTCTGCGGCTTGCCGTGCATGGCGCTGGCGATGTGGCTGGCGATCAGCAGCACGTCGGACACGCCGAAGATCTCGGTGCCCATGCAGCCTTCGTAGGCCAATAGGGCAATGCGCAGGGGTTTCGGGTCGGTCATGGATGGAGTGTGGCGGATTTGTCGATATTGCCATTAAACATGGCAATAACGACATGGTAAACCACGACAAAGCGAACGGACAATTCGTATTCACAGCCACCAGAAAACACCCAACACCGTGCAAATTACCCAACTACGCAACGCCACCATCGTTCTACATCTCGGCAGCCGCCACATCCTGGTCGACCCCATGCTGGCGCCCAAAGGGGCGCTGCCACCGCTGCGCCTGCTGGACGGCAAGCGCCTGCGCAACCCTGTGGTGGAGCTGCCCGCCCAGGCCGATGCGGCACTGGCAGCGGTGACGCATTGCCTGATCACCCATTGCCAAAAAGGCCACTTTGACCATCTGGACGGCCATGGCAAACAATGGCTGCGGCAAACGCAGACACCGGTGATCTGCACCCCCCATGACGCCGCGTATTTGCGCCAGCGGGGCCTGAACGTGCAGCCCCTGCCCGAAGCACATGAAAAACCCAGCCCCTTTTTCGAAGGCAACATCTCCACCGTGCGCTGCACCCATGGCGAAGGCGTGGTGGGCCGCTTCATGGAGCATGGCGTGGGCTATTTCATTGCCATGCCGGGCGAACCGACGCTGTACCTGGCGGGCGACACGGTGCTGACACCCCATATCCGCGACTTCGTCTTGCGCCACCAGCCCCAGGTGAGCGTGGTGCCCGCAGGCGGCGCCCGGTTGGATGTGGGACAGGACATCATCATGGGGCAAGACGAGGTGCTGGAATTCACACACCTGAGCCAGGGCATGGTGGTGGCCAACCACCTGGAGGCCATCAGCCACTGCCCGGTGACACGCGCAGACCTCCGGGCGGCGGCCCGCAAGGCCGGGCTGGGCGAACGTTTGTGTGCTCCCGAAGACGGGCAAACCCTGTTATGCGGCCACCAGCCTGTGGTGCTTGCGAAAGTAAGCGACGGCCAGCCCCAGTGAGGCGAGCTGCAAGGCGGCACAAAAATACATGGGGGCGCCAATGCGCCAGTCCCCCTGCGGCAGATGCGACACCATGCCCAACAGCGGGGCGGCCAGCATGGGCGCGACCACTGCGGTCAGGCTGCTCAGCGCGTTGACTGCCCCCAGGGTCTGGCCTTGGCTGCGGCTGTCGGCGGCAGCGGAGATCAGGCTGTTCACCGAGGCGGCCACGGTACCACCCAACAGGTTGACACCGATCACGGCGTACATCATCCAGCCCTCGCTGGCCGCGCCCCACAGCGCGTAGGCCAGCACGGAGGACACCAGACCCATGATGGCCAGTCGCTGCGGCGGAAAACGCTTGAGCAGGCGCCCCATCAGGAAACCTTGCACCGCCACCGACACCACCCCCACCGCCGCCAAGGACCAGCCGTTTTCCATAGGCCCCCAGCCAAACTTGAAGGTGGTGTACAGCACCCAGCTGGTGTACAGCACAAACTGCGCCAGCCCGCTGAAGGCCACCACCCCCACCAAGGCACCCACACCCTTGAGCTGGGCCAGCGCCCGCAAGGCGTTGACCGGGTTGGCCGCACGCCAGCTGAAGGCCTTGCGATCGGCGCGGCCCAAAGACTCGGGCAGCACAAAATACCCGTACAGCAGGTTGGCCATGGCCAGGCCACCGGCCGCAAAAAAGGGCAGGCGCAGGCTGATGGCGCCCAGCAGTCCGCCCATCACCGGCCCAATGATGAAGCCCAGGCCCATCATGGCACCCAGCAAGCCGAAGCGTTTGGCGCGTTTTTCCGCCGGAGTGATGTCGGCCACATAGGCATTGGCAATGGCCGCGTTGGCCTGCATGGCGCCACCCAATGTGCGCACCGCGATCAAGCCCCACAGCGTGGTGGTCAGGGCGGTGCCAAAAAAGCTCAGGGCCAGGCCCAAAAAGCCCAGCAAGAGCACCGGGCGGCGCCCGTAGCGGTCGGACAAGGCGCCCAGCACGGGCGAGGCCAAAAAGTTGGAGACCCCAAAGCTGAATGCCACCACCCCATACCAGTAGGCCTGGTCGGCCGGGCTGGCGGAGAAGCTGCCCACCAGCACCGGCAAGACGGGAATGATCAGGCCGATGGCCACCATGTCGATGAGCACGGTGAGCATGATGAAAGGCATGGCGGCGTCGCGCGAACGAAGGGTATTGAGCATGCGGGCGACTATACAGACCCGCATCCCAGACCCCGGTGTGCAGCGCATGACTCAAGGCCAGAGTGATTTCGCTATTTCTTCCCTGTATTGAACTTCCCTCAACTACGATCTACCGGCTTACGCTGGCGCACTAGCTGCTCGCGCAAATTCCACGCGGGCCAGGAGCTTGTAATTTCATGGGTATTGCCGGGCAACGTGCAGCACATTGAACGCTGTCACGGTGGTGTTGGTTTGCTGGAGGACGACCACGTAATTGGGGTGAACGACCAGCTCCAGCGTGCCAGGCACGCGGCCCATTCGACGGGGAAAGTTGGGGTCAGCCAGGCTGTCCACTTGGCTATGAACGTGTTGTTCCATGTCCATGGCCGCAAGCACGTTGTCTTGGGCAATGAACAGCACCACGTCCTCCAAGTCAGCCAAGAACTGGTCGGTCTTGACGACCTTTAACGTTGCCATTTAGGCGGAACGTGCCGGCTGCATGCCTTGCAGACGTGCTTGCAAAGCCGCACGACGGGTTTGCACTTCTTCGTCTGTGAGCACACGGTTGCTGCCGTCCGCCAGCCCGTCAATGGAAGCTTGCACTTTGGCGTGAAACCAGCGGTCGTAATCGGCATCGGCCTGGGCTGCCTCATGCGCGGCTTTCAGGGCGGCGCTGCGGTCGGGGCGGGCGGTCTTTTCCAGCGCGCGGTCTTCGGGCCGCCATTGGGTGGCGTCGATGCGGCATTCGTTCCAGCCGGTGGTGCGCAGCACTTGCAGGGCTTTGCGGGGGTCGGCAAAGCGGCGGGGCTGCTTTTTGGAGGTGACCAGAATGGCCTCGTCGCGCTGGGTTTGCACGCTCACCACAAAGGCGGCACCGTCGCCCCGCAGGGTGATGCCGGTGACACCACCGGCAGCGGTAGCGGCTTTGAGCTGTTCGAGGTTGAGGTTTTGCATGGATGGCAGTTTAACTGTTTGTTGATATTTAAATAATAGTTAACCGAACATCAAACTTCTTTTGTCAGCATCCCCTCCAACACCTCATCCTCCGCACAATCTCGTCTTCCAGCGCTCTTCTTTTGATAGCTGGCTGCGCACATTCCGTGAGGGCTAGAAGCCTAAATGAACACCATCACCCTATATTCTGCGTCATGGACAGCGCATTTTGGGCGTGGGCTTCAAACACCTGCGTCATGCGCTGCAGCAATTCACGCTCGGCCTGGGTAAGCTGGGGCTGTGCCAGCGTGCGTTCCAGCACCTTGGCCCACGCGGGCAACAAGGCCTGCGCCATTTTGCGAAAGCCTTTCAGCGTTTCTGGAAGCCGAAAGCCGCAGTCTTTGCACAGCGCTTCCCACGAATGGGCGCCCACGGCCGCAAACGTGTCTTCGTCACCTATGTACAACGCCAGGCTTTCGTCGCCATAGGCTTTGACACACAGCAGGTCGTAAAACGGTGCCAGGCGATAGCCTGTGTTGTCCACCAGTACCGACACATTTTTGGCATGGGCATCGGCATTGCCAATGAGGTAATTGAACATCACCCAGCGCTGCATTTGCAGGAGATCCGCGCCGCGTACCGGCAAGCGGCGCAGGGCCTCCACCAGCTTCGGGATGCTGACCAATCCACCCTGGCGCTGGTACTTCCAGCCCGAGCCATGGCCCAGTAGTTGGCAACCGTCAAACTGGTGAATGCCGACAAAATTACCCAATATGTTCTGCCTGTCGTAACGCTGCACTACGTAGACCGTCTCGGGCACACGCAGCAGCCAAACGCCGGGCACCGGCAACTTCAATGCACGCGCAAGTTGCATGCAGGCGTATTCGTTGATGGCGCTGGGTCGATAGCGCGACTGGCGAGTGTCAGGCTTGAGGATGTGCGTACTCAAGGATTGACCAATGCTTTCTAGCAAGCGACGTGAATGTGGCACAAATAGCACCCCCATTTTTTCTTGCGCGCCGGCCAGCGACATCGTGCTCTGGTCATTTGACACAAGAAGGGGCTGTTTGCTTTGCAGGCGGCGGCTTAGTTCAAGAAACGGTAATTGACGATATTGGGGAGGAAGCTCGGGCTGAACACTCTCGGGCAGCAAGGACAGCACCCCCGGCAAGTCCTGCCCCAACTGCCCCAGCAACTCCAGGGTATTCGGGTTGCGCAGGGCCAGGGCTCTGATCACATCGTCCAGCGCAGCGCCTTCGGGCAGTAGGTTTTCAAAAAAACTGCGCACGGTGGCGCCAGTGAACTGCGCCGACCGCAAAGGAAACTGGGGGGCTAGCGCATACGCACCCGGCTGCTGCAACCACTGCGCGTCGTATTCAAAAAAGTAATCCCCGGCCGCGTGGCCAAACATGCCCATGGGACGAAGACCGGCCCACACGCGCAAGCGGATCATGCGGGGTGCGCCTTGCTGGCGGAAATCCCGTCGCCGTGCGGGTCGCTATCTACATCCCTGCCCCAACCGGTGAGCGCAAGCGTCAGGCCCAAGCCTTGGGTGAGTTGCAACAGACGCTCCAGGGAGCAGCGTCCAGGGTTGCTCTCGGCATCACGGATGAAAGACACGCTCACATTGCACACCGCTGCGGCCTGCTCACGCGACAAACCCTGCGCCTTGCGCTCGTGTTGCAATCGCCGGGCGAGTTCGATAAGCGCGGGGGTGGTGAGTTGCATTGGTTTTGACCTTATGGGGTCAGTTTATCGTTTCAATCGAGATATCTGCGAGGATTTGATCTCAAAGGAACAAATATTTCAGAGACTCATGCCAATACATGCAAATATGTCCCCACGAGAACACCCAGCGCCCTCGCCTATTTCAGCCGCAAGGCTTTCAGCGCTTGCGGCAAGGACTGCGCCGTGGGAATGAAGTGGTCAATCGCCGCCCCCAGCGCCACCGCGCAGACCACGGCGCCCGCCAGGGGTTTCCAGGTCAGGCGCACGGCGGCCGACGCCCAGCCCTCGCGCGACGCGCGCACGGCCGTGCGCGCCGTGGCGTAAGAGAACGCCAGTTCCACCGCCACGGCCAGCAGAACCTCCCAGCCAAAGTACAGCAGCACCAGTGAGCCCGCTCCCAAAAAGATCGCGCACCCCATCAGGAACACAGCCACCACGGGCACCACCACGATGGCGGCCTCGTCGCTGCCGCTTGCCGCCTCCAGGGCGTTGCCCGCCAGTTTGCCTATTCCATCAGCCGCGTCCGCAGCGCCATCAGAGAAATCTCCCGATGCACCTCCGCCGCCAAAGTCCCCTCCCCCGCCGCTTTGCATGGAAGGCAGGCCAGGCCCGTCGCAGCCGCCATGTGGGCCGGACACATCCAGCCCCGACACATCGGGCACCTCGGCATGGGTGCGCCGGATCAGGGCCGCAGCCCACACACGCACTGTCAGCAGGTAGATCAGGTAGCCCACCCCCAGCGACACCAGGTAGCGCAGCGCCAGCGACTCCACGCCCCAGCGCATCTGCAGAGCGGACACGCCCCAGGTGCATGCCAACGTGATCAACCCAATGCAAAGGCCATGCAACCACAGCACACGCCGCTGGCGCAAATCGCGCGCCATCCGCGACTCCCACATGCGCACGGAGCGCCAGTTTGAAAATGCTTGCATTTCGTGTTTTCGCCTCTGTGTTTCTGCTGTTTGTTTTTGCTATTGCGCACTGAGCAATGTACTTTAGCTACAAATAATATAGCTGTCTACGCATATCCCACGCGGGCCAGAGGCCTAAAACACTCTCAACTACCCCACCACCCTCACGTAAAATACTTCTGCACATCAATCGTCGATGCGCGCCCTACACCCGCCAGGTGCGCATGGAGCCAGCGGGTGGCACGTTCGCGGCCCTGGCCGCGCAGCAGTTCCAGGAATGGGGCGTGGGCCAGCAGCTTGGTGTCGGAGCGGTGCAGGCTGGGGAGTGGGTCGGTATCGATCATGTGAAAACGCATGTTCAGCAGGCGCCGTTCCAGCCTGCCCCAGCTCAACAAGGTGGTGCCAGAAAATTCATCGGCATACGCGAACATCCGCATCTCACGGAAGAAATTGGCGCTGAACGCCAGTTCCACGATGCGTGCCTCGGTCTCATCCACCGTGCGCGGCGTGGTTTTGCGCTTGAGCGGGCTCAGCAAGACCAGGAGCACATCGCGCGAATCACAGTCATAGAACAGTGGAAATACCGCCGGGTTGGCCGAATAAGCGCCATCCCAATACGGTTCGCCCTCGATCTCCACCGGGTGGTGGATCTTGGGCTGGCAGGCCGATGCCAGCATCACGTCCACGCTGAGTTCGGTTTCGCGAAAGAGGCGCAGCTTGCCGGTATTCGCCTGCGTGGTGCCGACGAACAGCTTGAAGGGGCAGTTGCTGCGCAAACGCGCGAAGTCGATCTGGCGGTTGAGCAATTCACGCAGGGGGTTCAGGTCAAAGGGAGTGGATTGGGAGGGCATGTGTTTGCCGATGCCGGTCCAGAAATCGGCCAGACCCTGGCGCGCGCCGTCACGCCCGCCTTTCAACCAGCCGTCGGCAAAAACCACCGCATTCATGGCACCGGCACTGCTGCCACTCAGACCGTCGAAG
Source organism: Burkholderiales bacterium RIFCSPLOWO2_12_FULL_61_40 (assembly GCA_001770935.1). Classification (GTDB taxonomy): domain Bacteria; phylum Pseudomonadota; class Gammaproteobacteria; order Burkholderiales; family Burkholderiaceae_C; genus Allorhodoferax. The sequence goes on from MESI01000101.1 coordinate 7,799, forward strand.
GCAATGCTGGGCTCTTCCAGCAAGGCGTCCAGCACGCCCCAGGTGAACGCTCCGTGGGCTCCCCCGCCCTGCAGTGCGAGGTTGAGGCAGTGTGTCGGGGGGCGACGCAGGCCTTTGAAAAGAGACAAGCCCGACAAGGTCGGAAAACTACGGCGTACTGCATGTGTTGCGCGGTCGGTCATGGGAACCCTTCTTTGCGTGCAAGTGCCATACGGGCACACCAAAGTATAGGGTTTACCCTAATAAAAGTTCTTTGCTAATTTTTAAACGGTGACCCAAACCCGTGGTGTGCTGCCCATTGGCTATTCTCAAGAATAAAAACACCCTAGCACCATCCATACAGATGGTGCTAGGATGGCGACATGAATCCAAACACCCCACTGCCCTCTGTCAAGCCCAAGGTGGCGGACTCCGAGAAGATCACCATCAACCTCGGTTTTGTCGATCTGGGCCACATCGACCTGCTGGTGGCCGAGGGCTTTTACAGCAACCGCACCGACTTCATCCGTACCGCCATCCGCAACCAGCTTGGCACCCACTCCGACGCCGTAAAACAGGTGGTGGCACGCAAGATGCTGGTGATGGGTCTGCAGCACCTCAGTGCGGACGATTTGCGCGCCGTGCAAGCGGCCAACCAGACGCTGCAGATTCGTGCCCTCGGTCTGGTGACGATTGCGCACGATGTGAGCCCCGAGCTGGCGCTGGCCACCATCGCCTCGCTGGAAATTCTGGGCGCGCTGCAGGCCAGCCCGGCGGTGAAAGCGGCGCTGGCCAGCCGCCTGGGCTGACCGCCTACGGCCTGTTCCTCACTCCAACCCAAGGAAGTTTGTATGAACGAAACCTTTCAAAAATGGATGCACACCGCCACCCAGCTAACGCGCAAGGGCCGCCTGAAGGAGGCGACCGCGGCCATACAACGTGCGCTGCGGGGCACTCCAGCGGCGAATCCGCCGCCGGTCAGCATGCCCGGCGGCTTGCGCCCGCAGGCGTCGCCGCTGGTGCTCGATGGATGCGTTTTCGAGGTGCACAACGAGGTGCCCCAACCCCAATCGGCCAAACCCACACCAACTTCCAACACAGGCAACGGCACGGAAGCCTTTATTAGCGGTACCCACACCCACGCCGGGTTGACACGCCGCTACAAGCTTTACCAGCCACCCAACCAGGGCGGCAAGGCACTGCCGCTGATTGTGATGCTGCACGGCTGCACCCAAAACCCGGACGACTTCGCCACCGGCACCGCCATGAATACACGCGCCTGTGAGCAAGGCTTCTTTGTGCTGTACCCGGAGCAGCCGCAAGAGGCCAACCCGTCACGCTGCTGGAACTGGTTCAAACACAACCACCAGCAACGCGGCCGGGGTGAACCGGCCTTGCTCGCCAGCCTGACCCAGGCGGTGATGCGGCAGCACGACATGGATGCACGGCGCATCTATGTGGCCGGCTTGTCAGCGGGCGGTGCCATGGCTGCTATCGTTGCGCAGGCGTACCCGGAACTATTTGCGGCGGTGGGCGTGCACTCCGGCCTGCCCAATGGCTCGGCCAGCAATGTGGCCGAGGCGCTCATGGTGATGCAAAGCGGCAAAATCCAATTTATCACCCCCGCCAAGGCTGCTCGTGCAAGCGCAGCCCCCAAAGCACCGCTGCAGCCCAAGATCCCTATCCCCACCATCGTGTTCCATGGCGACCAGGACCAGACCGTGCACCCGCGCAACGGCGAGCAGGTGATTGCCGCCGCGCTGGCGGGCGCCGCCGGTGCGGACCCAAGGGGTAACTTCCCGCCGGGCAGCATGCGCGTAGAGCAAGGTGTCTCGCCCCAGGGGCGGCGCTACACCCGCTCCACCCAGCACGGAGACCAGGGCCAGACCTTGACCGAACATTGGCTGGTACACGGGGCCGGGCACGCCTGGTCAGGCGGCCACGGCAAGGGCTCCTACACCGATGCCACAGGGCCCGATGCCACGCGGGAAATGCTGCGTTTCTTTTTTGAGCACCCCAAAAGCCTGCCGCACTGAAGGTTTCAACCATTGATATGGAAATGGAATCAGGTGCGTGTGCTTGCGTAGATGTGCCAGACCGCGATGAACATGGCCGCAATCGCGGGCCCCAAAACGAAACCGTTGATGCCGAACACCGCCATGCCGCCCAGGGTGGTGATCATCACCACATAGTCGGGCATACGTGTGTCCTTGCCCACCAGGATCGGGCGCAGCAGGTTATCGACCAGGCCAATCACCAGCATGCCGTAGGCGATCAGAGCAATGCCCTGCCAAAGAGCGCCGGTCATCAAAAAGTAAAGCGCAAACGGAAGCCACACCAGACCCGCACCGACGGCGGGCACCAGAGACAGAAACGCCATCAGCACCGCCCACAACAGCGCCCCGCCGACGCCCAGAAACCAGAAGGCCAGGCCGCCCAGCGCCCCCTGAATGACCGCCACCAGCAGATTGCCCTTGACCGTGGCGCGGATGACGGTGGTGAACTTGCTCAGCAGCTCCTGCTTGTGCGCATTCGCCAGCGGGATCGCCTCCCGCATAGTGCCCAGCACCTTGTCACCGTCGCGAATCAGGAAAAAAGCCAGGTACAGTGTGATGAACACACTGGCCACGAATTCAAAAGTGTTCTGCCCGATGCTGAGCGCCTGCGTCGCAATGAACTGGGTGCCCTGCGCCAGCGCAGCGGACAGGCGGCGCTGCAAGGCGCTGAAATTGGCCAGCCCCAAGCGGTCCAGCAGTGCACCGATCCAGTCGGGCAGCGTGTCGAACACGCCGCGAAAATAGAGCGTGGGGTTCAACTCGCCCGATTGCAGCTGCTCGTACACCAGGGCCGCTTCGCGCGCCAGCGTGGCAGTAATGAGCGCCAAGGGCAACACCACGATCACCAGCACGAACAGCAGCGTCAACAGGGCCGCCAGCGTGCGCCGCTGCTTTAAACGCACCAGCAGCCGCCGGTACAAGGGGGTAAACAGCAAGGCGATGATCACGCCCCACAGGATGGCCCCGTAAAAAGGCAGCAGGATCCAGCCCAGGGCCAGGGTCACAGCCACCAGCAGCAGCAAAAGCGCCCGGTTCTCCAGGTAGGCGTGCGGGTTTTCAGGGGATAGGTTCATCGGGCTCCTCAGGGCGTGCGGGAATGGACCCAGCCATCGTAGCAGCCCCTACCCTGTTATCCCGCAGGAGTCCCCTCCAGCCCGAACTGGTGCCAGGCGCGGCGCAGCTGGGTATCGGAGCCAAAGCCAGCGGTTGCGGCCGCCTGGGTCACGTTGTGGCCCGACTGCAGCGCGGCCTGCGCCACGGCCAGGCGGATGCGGCGCAAATACTGGAGCGGCGCAATATCGGCATGCTCCAGAAACAGCCGCGTGAGGTGGCGCGGCGAAGTGTGGGCCACCTCGGCCATGCGCGGCACGCTCCACGGACCTTGGGGCGCCTGGCTCACGGCGTCCTGCACCCGGTGCAGGGCCGGGTGCAGGTGCTTGCGGTAGGCCAAAAAGGGCGAAAACTCAGGGTCATTCGGCCCCCGGCGCAGCGCCACCACCATGGACTGCGCCACCTGTGCGGCCAGGGGCGCACCACACACCGCGCTGATGCGGTGCAAAAACAGATCAATGCCCGTGGTGACGCCCGCGCTGCTGAACACCGCGCCGTCTTCCACAAACACGCGGTTGGCCACCACCTCGCAGCGCGGCTCGGTGTGGGCCAGCTCGTCCAGGTGGTGGTGGTGCGTGGTGGCGCGCCGCCCCGCCATCAGCCCGGCATGGGCCGCCAGCACGGCCCCCGCGCACACGGTCACCAGCTCACGCTGGCCGCTGTGCAGCCGCAGGCCACGCAGCCAGTGCAACAGCTCCTGCGCTTCAGGGGTTTGCACGTCCATGGACGCCCCCGGTTGCCCCAGCAACACCACCCAGCATTTGTGCAGCGTGGCATGCGCGGGCAGCGGCTCCAGCCCCGCCAGTTGCACACCCACAGACGTGGAGGTCTGCGCGCGCGGGCTGACAAAGCGCAGGGCAAAGCGCACCGGCTGGCCCAGCGCCTGCAGGCGCTGGTTGGCAATGCGCAGCGCCTCGGCAGGCCCCGCCCAGTCCAGCACCAAACTGGTGGGCAGGAGCATGAAAAGCACCTCGATCAAGCCACTTTGTTCCATACGCAGTCCATTTGCCGTGCGGTGCGTAACGCCAAAGCCTCGCTGCCCACGCTCATTCCCCGCTCTGCGCCCGCTGCAGTGCCTGCTCCACCGTGCACAAGGTGGTAAAACGCTCACTCAGCACGGTGGTGGTGCGGGCCTTGATGTCGGCCGCGCTCAGGGGCTGGCCGTTGGGCTGCACCATGTCAAAGGTCAGCGTGGCATCCACCACATAGTCCACCGCCCAGCCCAGGTCCGAGGCGTGGCGGGTGGTGGTTTCGCAGCACTGCTCGGTGCGGATGCCGCTGACGATGATGCGGCGCACGCCGTTTTCAGTCAGCCACACCTCCAGCCCGGTGCCCACAAGGGCGCTGTGGCGGTGTTTGATAAACGTGGCCGCCGGGGTGAAGGCCACCAGCCCGGTGAGCGGCACCACATGGCCCGAGGCCAGGGCAAAGGCGTTGTCCGGCGTGTCGGGCCCATCGGTGTGCAACACCCGCAGCACCGGCACGCCCCACGCCACACAGCCCTCGATCAGGGCGTTTTGGGCTGCCAGGTAGGCCGGGATGTCGCGCTCGGTGGAGTAAGGGCGGTGGCGGAAGGATTCTTGCACATCGATCACAATCAGACAGGTTTTCATCATAAGCAATCTTGGGTATGGGTTGAAGGAAGCCTTTATCTTGTTGCGGTGGCAGCATTTTGTCCGCACTGCCAAAGACCACTTTCGATCAAATTAGGACATCATTACATCAGGCCGCACTGAACGCCATGGTGATCGGTTCCAAATGGAGCCTGCAGTTTGTAAAACTTACACGTCGTCACACTTCAACACCATTTGATAAAAGTCGACTGCCCGCACTGGTTTATCCTGATCATTCTCCGTAGCACCAGGGAATTATTCAAAATATCCACGACATGTGCTGATCATTAATGAGGAGTGCAATGCAATGAGTCCAAACGAGGCGACCGACGTACATCGTTCGGAAGATCTGACCAGTCCGGTGTCGCCCGACACCATCGCCCAGCTGGTCGGCCAAGTTTATGAATCCGTTCCCCCGGCCGAGCAAAGTCGGCTCATCGAGTTTTTACTTCGTCCCCTGGGCGTGTTGTCCCTGGTGTCCGTGGCCAATGGCATTTTTGCCAATATCCGGCTGCGCAGTGATTGGTCGGACATACACGTTCGCCCTGAAGATGTGCAGAACGTGCAAGCCAGCGACATCATCAGCCTGGTCAACCATGTCCAGCAGGTCAGCGTCCATGCGGTCAACGGACTGGCCAGCATACTCGCAACTTCCCCGGTGATGACCGGCTCCGCCGCCGCGGCCTTGCTGGTCACCGTGCTGATGCAGCGGGCCCAAAACCGCCGTGCCAGCGACATGGCCGTCAGTGACATGGCCATTCACGATTCCCTGGCCAACCCGAACTGAACTGTGCAGCCCCTCGTCAAACGCATTCGCCGACACGATGGCGATCGCCATGGCGGCCGGTCTGCCCATGTCAAAGGGGCTGCGTGTGCGTGCGAATCCAGTGAGCGAAATCGCCCTCTTCCATATCGCCCGCAGCAACCCCGAGCATCGTGATCACACAATCCGCGTCCGAAGCCATCAACTCAAAACCGTTGAGAGCCAGGAACAGTTCAACCGCCACAAATGCGGTGCGCTTGTTTCCATCCGAAAACGGGGGGTTACGGGCAATGCCAAAGCCATAAGCGGCTGCAAGGTCGGCAGCGTCAGGCACGCCATAATGGGCAAGCTGTTCAGCGCGCGCGACTGCGGACTCCAGGGCATTGGCGTCCCGCAGCCCCGCCAACCCGCCATGCTCCGCCAATTGCTCTGCATGTACCGCGTAAAGAACTCCGGTGGCGATCCATCTCCAAGACGTTTTGGACAAGCTCATTTGGCCAACTCATGCAAGACCGCACGCCGTTTTTTCATGACGAGTCGGGCCGCCGTCATTTGCGCTTCAAATTCCGGATCGTAGGTGGATAGCATGAAACCATTGGCTGCTTCGCTCATGAACAGCGTGTCCCCCTTCTCCAGCTTGAGACGCGATAGCACCTCTTTGGGCAGAATGACACCGACTGAATTGCCGATTTGGGTGAGTTTGAGTGCAGACATGGTGGACCCTTCCAAGTTATAACATTCGTTATATTAGCAGCCCATATTTTTGATATCAAGCGAAACATGTTCCTAAGGCGCCGCGCCGCTGCGAGTTTGTCATCAACAAACCCGGCCTGGCACGGCCTGGTGTTGGAATGCGATACTTGGTGCCAAGCTCCCATTCGCAGGCTCCCATTCGCACTTGCACCCATGACATTGAATCAATTCACCCGCACTTTTGCTATTGTTTTAATAGCTATCTACGCAATGAATGCGGGGGCTACAGTCAAAAAACACACCAAATCCAAGGCCAAGCACACACGCGCCGCGCACGCCAAAAAGAAAGCCCATGCCACCGCCCCCGCAGGCCCCTTGTATGCCAGCCGCCCGGAGGTGATGCAAACCGCCAGCGAGATGGCCGAACGCAACCAGCTGGACCCGATTTGGGTGCGCGAAACCATAGGCCAGGCACGTTACACCGCGGCCGTGGCCCGTGCGATCACCCCACCCGCCGTGGGCACACCCAAAAACTGGACGGTGTACCGCAGCCGCTTTATCGACCCGGTTCGCATCCGGGCGGGGGTGAAGTTTTGGCAAGCCAACCGGGAGACCCTGGAGCGCGCCGAAAGCCAGACCGGCGTGCCGGTCAGCATCATCGTGGGCATCATCGGGGTGGAAACCATTTACGGCCAGCAAACTGGCACCTACCGGGTGATGGACGCCCTGTCCACCCTGGCATTTGATTTTCCGGCCGAACACCCCCGCGCCAAAGAGCGTACGGCGTTTTTCCTGTCGGAGCTGGAGGCGTTTTTGAAGCTGACCCAGCGTACCGGAACCGACCCATTGGCGCTGCGCGGCAGCTACGCCGGGGCCATGGGACTGCCCCAGTTCATGCCCTCCAGCTGGAACAAATACGCGGTGGATTTTGATGGCGACGGCCGCGTGGACCTGTTCCTCAGCCCGGCCGATGTGATTGGCTCGGTGGCCAACTATTTCAAGGCTTTCAAATGGCAACCCGGCATGCCCACGCACTACCCAGTGCAGTTTGACATGCAAAAGCTCAATATCGCAGCTTTGATGGCACCCGATATCGTGCCCACCTTCACCCCGGCCGCCTTTGCAGCCAAAGGCGCCGTCCTGCAAGGCTCTGCCCTGGAACACCCCGGCTTGCTGGCCCTGGTGGAATTGCAAAACGGCGGCGATGCCCCCTTGTATGTGGCGGGCACGGACAATTTCTACGCCATCACCCGCTACAACTGGAGCAGCTACTACGCCCTGGCCGTGATTGAACTGGGCCAGGAAGTGGCGGCCGCCGTTGCTGCGGCTTCAGCCGCCATGCCAAAATAAAGCATGCGCGCCACGCCAGCCCCCTTCACACCGCCCCCCATCGACGTCACCACAGCGGACCAGTCCGAAGGCGACTCCACCACCGCGATGTACCGTGCCGCCATCGGCCCGGTCAACCTGGGCTACTACCTGCCCCTTTTTAGCCGCTTTGACGCCGCCGACCGGGCAGGCCCAAGCTGGAACTGGGGTGCGGCCTTGTACACGCTGAACTGGATGGCCTACCGCCAGCTGTGGAGCGCGGCCCTGGCGTATGCCGGTGGCGTGGTGGGGCTGGCCCTGCTGGTGTTTGGCATTGGACGGCTGGTATTTCAACTCCCCGAATCCACTGAGTGGGGGCTTCTGCTGGTGTTTGCCCTGGCGGCCATTGCCGTGCCGGGCCTGTACGGCAACACACTCTTTTATGCCCAATGCCGCAAAAGAATGGCCCATGCCTTGCTGGTGAACAACACCCTGTCCGAAGCCTGCGCCATGCTCAACCGCCAGGCCAGCTCCCGCCAGCGCCTGGCCTGGCTGACACTGGCCAACGCTGCGGTAGTGGGCGTGGTGCTCATGGGCTACTTTTACATCCCCAAAGCCAGACCGCTGGCCGAAAGCCCTCCGAAGGCCATTGAGGTGCGCAACCAGGCGCTGGACTTGGCCCTGGATGCAGCCCTCAAGCCCTTGGCCGCTGCTTCCGCTCCGGTGCTGGCTATGGCGCCGGTGGCCACAGCATCTGCCCCCTCGGCGGCTGCATCAGCCCCACCCACAGCGGCGGCACCCGCGCTGGTGGCATCGGCGCCCGTTGACCGCCCCGAGCCCAAAGTAGAAATCGCGGAAACAAAGTCCCAAAAAGCGACTGAAGCGCCGACCTCCGTGGCGGTGGCGCATACGAGCGTTGTCCCGAAAGCAGTCGCCGTCCAGGCAAAAAAGACACTACCCCAAGCGCTTGCCAAACCCGCCCCCAAGGTTGTTGCCGTCAAGCCCCCCGCAAAAGCCTCGGCAAAGGCAGCAAAGGCGCCTAACACCGCCAAGGCAAGTGCCCCCACCACCACGAAACCCGCAGCGGAGCCCCATTTCTTGATCAATGCGGGACTGTTTGCCGACGACAACAATGCGCGCAATGCCTACGTCAAATTGAGCGACGCAGGGTTTGCCGTGTTCAAACAAGAAATCCAAACCAAAAAAGGCCTGCGCACCCGGGTGCGGGTGGGGCCTTTTGATACGGAAAACGCGGCGCAAACCGCCGCTGAAAAAATTCGCGCTCTGGGCCTGGACGCTTTGGTATTCCAGCCCTGAGAGACACCCTGCTCAGTTCTCAGTTGACCGATGCAATGTCAAACTGGGGGTGCAGGCTGTCTTGCCAGATTTCCAGTTCCGCCTCGTTCACCTTCAAAAAGGCCAGGCATGCGGAACCATGAAGCTCCCACTCGCGCTGCTCCTTGACACCTTCATGCATGGCCACCAGGTGGTCCGCCACCAGCGCCATGGCAACCAGGGTGCGCGCTTCGGCCGCAACGGTGTCGTCCTTCAAAATAGTGAAATCGTGGTGCAAGCGCACCGCCACCGAAATAATGGGCGGCAAGTGCCAGGTCTTGGCCACAATGGCGCCCACCACGGCATGGTCCGTGCGGTGGGCTGCGTTTTCGGTCTCGGTGAAACTGCGGTCCTCTTGCGCCATGGCTTTGGCCAGCGTCTGGGCATACCCTTTGATCCCCTGCAACATCACGGGGATGCCCACATGGCAAAACAGCCCCACCGTCTGGGCAATATCGGCATTCACGCCATACATCTGGCGCGCAATAAAGCCCATGGCCGTGGCCCGGCGGCTGGACGTTTCCCAGAAATGCTCAATCAGCGGAGAGTTGACAAGCACTGCACGGCGCAGCATGAACCCCGTCAATATAGTCACCGTCTGGCCCACCCCCAGCATGGCCACCGCCTGCGCCACGGTGGCCGCAGCGCGCGCGCGGGCGTACATGGGGCTGTTGGCCACGCGCATCAGGGCGGCTGCCATGGCCACATCACTGCCCGCAATGCGTGCAATTTCTGCGGGGTCTGGATCGCCGGTATTCACCTCTTTGCGCAGCTCGGCCAGCGGACCGGGACAGGGTTGAATCACCAAGTCGCTCAAAGGCCCCCGTGCTTTGGCTTGTTCAATTTCCCGGTCTATTTCAGCGACTTTCATGCATATTCCAATCTCAAAGCATTATGCAGAAAACCGCTTCAGGAACTGTCACTTTCTAGTACACGGGCACCAAAAACTCGCGGCTGATGTGCGCGCCCAGATCGTTCACCCGGTCCAGGAATTGGGTCAGGTAGGCGTGCAGGCCGGTGGCCAGAATTTCATCAATGCGGCCGTACTGCAAATCCGCGCGCAGCTTGCCCGCGCGGCGGTGGGTTTCACCGGAATGGTCCGACGCCACCAGCCCCAGGTTGTGCACCACTTCATTCAAACTGGCGTGCAGGGAACGCGGCATATCGGGGCGCAAAATCAGCAATTCGGCCACCCGTTCGGGCCTGATGACATCGCGGTAGACCTTGCGGTACACCTCAAAGCCCGAGACGCTGCGCAAAATCGCGCTCCAGTGGTAGAAGTCGTACTCCTGGTCTTTCTCGTTGGCCGTGCCAAAAAAGTCACTGTGGACCGCGTGGAACTTCACATCGACCAGGCGCGCGGTGTTGTCGGCGCGCTCCAAAAAGGTGCCAAGGCGCATGAAATGCAGCGCTTCGTCCATCAACATGGTGCCCACCGTCACGCCGCGTGACAGGTGTGAACGGAATTTGACCCATTCAAAAAACTGCGCCGGGTCCCGCTCAAACTCCCCGGTCTTGACCATGCGCTTGACATCCAGCCAGGTGGTGTTGTGGGTCTCCCACACCTCGGTGGTGAGGGTGCCGCGCACTGCCCGGGCGTTTTCACGCGCCGCGCCCAGGCAGGACAGGATGGAAGACGGATTGCTCTCGTCCTTGACCATGAAGTCCATCACCTCACGGGCCTGCACCGCGCCATAACGGTCGGTGTAAGTGGAGAGCAATTCGCTGATGGACAACAAACCTTGCCAGCCCATCTGGGCCACAGCTTCGGACTGCGGCAGCAGCGAGGTCTGGTAGTTCACATCCAGCATGCGTGCGGTGTTTTCGGCCCGCTCGGTGTAACGGGACATCCAGAAAAGATGGTCGGCAGTTCTAGACAACATGGTAGTGCTCCTCCAGGCCGAAAACACCGCCAGCGCTGCGCGCCGTGCAGCATTTTGGTGAAACTGCGTTTTCGGCCCGCTCGGTGTAGCGGGACATCCAGAAAAGATGGTCGGCAGTGCGTGACAACATAAATTTCCCTAAATCAGTTGAGGACAGAGCTAAAGATCTGTCCCGCAAGGTTTCACACTTCCAGAATCCAGGTGTCTTTGGTGCCGCCGCCCTGCGAGGAATTCACCACCAGGGAGCCCTCCTTCAAGGCCACGCGGGTCAGGCCGCCGGGTACCATTTGCACGGTCTTGCCACTCAGCACATAGGGACGCAAATCGATGTGGCGCGGGGCAATGCCGCTTTCGACAAAAGTCGGGCAGCTCGACAGGCTCAGCGTGGGCTGGGCGATATAGCCACTGGGATTGGCCAGCACCGCCTTGCGGAAGTCTTCAATCTCCGCCTTGGTCGCAGCCGGGCCGACCAACATGCCGTAACCACCGGCGCCGTGCACCTCTTTCACCACCAGGTCTTTCAGGTTGGCCAGGGTGTAGGCCAGGTCGTCCTTGTTGCGGCACATGTAGGTGGGCACATTGTTCAGGATGGGTTTTTCCCCCAGGTAGAACTCGATCATCTTGGGCACATAGGGGTAGATGGACTTGTCGTCCGCAATGCCGGTGCCCACTGCGTTGCAAATGGTCACATGGCCCGCCCGGTACACGTCCAGCAGCCCGGCGCAGCCCAGGGTGGAGCTGGGGCGAAACACCAGCGGGTCCAAAAAGTCATCGTCCACCCGACGGTAAATCACGTCCACCCGGCGCGGCCCGCGCGTGGTGCGCATGTAGCAAAAGTTGTCTTTGACAAACAGGTCCTGGCCCTCCACCAGTTCCACGCCCATTTGCTGCGCCAAAAAGGCGTGTTCGAAATACGCGCTGTTGTACATGCCGGGGGTGAGCACCACCACCGTGGGTTCGGCCGTGGTGTGCGGGCTGCTGGCGCGCAGGGTTTCCAGCAACAGGTCGGGGTAGTGGGCGATGGGAGCCACGCGGTGCGCGTTGAACAGCTCGGGAAACAGCCGCATCATCATCTTGCGGTCTTCCAGCATGTAGCTCACGCCGCTGGGCACCCGCAGGTTGTCCTCCAGCACGTAGTACTCCCCCTTGCCCTGGGCGTCCGACGCCCGCACGATGTCGATGCCGGAGATTTGCGAATAGATGGCGTTGGGTACGTCCACACCCATCATCTCGGGACGGAACTGGGCGTTGCCCTCGATCTGCTCGCGCGGCACGATGCCGGCTTTGAGAATCTCCTGGTCGTGGTAGATGTCGTGGATAAAGCGGTTGAGCGCCGTGACACGCTGCACCAGGCCTTTTTCCATGCTGCCCCATTCGTGCGCGGGAATGATGCGCGGGATCAGATCGAAGGGAATGAGACGCTCGGTGCCCGCACCGTCCTCGTCCTTTTCGCCGTACACCGCGAAGGTGATGCCCACACGGCGGAAGATCATTTCTGCCTCTTCGCGCCGCTTGGCCATCATGTCGCCGGGCTGGCGGGCCAGCCATTCGTCGTAGATCTTGTAATGGTCACGGATCTGCCCGCCTTGCGTAAAAAACGCGTAGGGCAACTGGGTGTACATCTCATCGAACTTTTGCATAAACAACGATTCTCCTGTTTGTAGCTTAGCAAGCTTTGGGCCAACCTCGGGGGAATGCCTGCCACTGATTGGCGAAACACCACTTCTGCTGCCTACATCTTAAGGAGGATTGCGGGCCGGTAATACAGGACATTCCGCCACTGAAACAACCTCCCCCACATGCCGGACACGGAGAGTGCCCATGTTCCTTTTGCCTGTGCAATGGCGGCTCCCTCGGGAAAATAAAGATCCGTCAAGCCTACTGAAACAAACTCCCTGGCATTACAACTTTTCCCGGCATCGTATCGATTGAACGCGTGTGGGACCGTGACGACCAAATGGCCTAAAAATCAGGAATCAGCTAGGATACCCATTGCTTGGGAGCATTGTCATGACCACTACTGAAATTCAACTGCCAAAAGTCGCTCAAACCAGAATCAGCCGACTGGCTCACGCCTCGGGGCGCAGCCCGGCAGCCATGCTGCGCTTCGTGCTGCGTGACGGTTTTGATGCCGTGGAACTCAGCATCAAAGAAAACGCGCAGGCCGATGCGCAATTTGCCGCCGGTGCCACGGTGTCACACGCTGATGTCATGCGGGACGCTCTGAGTGCAGTACAGCAGGCCAAGCACATGGCACCAACTGCTGCATGACCCTGACTGTCGTCTGGTCGGTTCAAGCGCGAAATCAATTTATCGCCACGCTGACATACATCGACCAGGTGCGGCCATTGGGACAATGCGCTCCCAAAGCGGTCCTTCGGCGACACGAGCATTCCAAACCGGTTCGGTCAGATGAGAAGCCCAGACTGCGACCCTGCTCAGCTCTGGCGCAGCAGAGCGATCATTCAGGGTTGTCGTCCACTGGACTATAGATCGAACCAGACAATTGTCTGTAAGTCATGGCGCGGATCCTCATTTTGCGGCTGGCTCGAACAACCCCACCGTTTTGCAGCCTTGAAGAAAACTATTTTTGAGGAAATTGGCATTGGCATAAGGCGATTTCTCGGTGTGCCGGCCCACATCTCGCAAATACGCATCAGGTGTTTTTCCCTCTGCCCCGGCGGTTTCGTCACTCCAGCGCCACTCATCAAGCACTTCGACAAGCCAGGCTTTGCCATCGCCGCCGAGCAGCTTTCCGCGATACCGTTCTACGATTCCGTACACGTCCTTCCAGGTATCAATTTTTTCGTCGAGGGCCGCAGGACCGAATTGCAGGCTGATGTCGGCCGGCGTCAAGTTCGTGATATCCGAATGCTTCAAGGTCACTTGCAGCTCGATGGCGTAGGGTGTTGCCGTGTAGGGATAAAAGACTGCGCGACGCTTAGCTGCACCGGCTGGGTCTTTCGGTGTATAGGCCGGGTCTTTGCTGGTCTTGTAGCTGCTGTTGCAATGGTGGCAGGCCGGGACGAGGTTCTTGAAGTTGATGGAATTGAATGGGTAGAGCGCCTTTGGTAGGTAATGGTCGTAGGCTTCGCGCTTCGTGTGGTATTCGCCAAGCAGATCATTGATGCCGCAGAAAGGGCATTTGCCAGCGTTGTTGGTGGTCACAAAGGTTTGATAGTGGTCGTTGATGTCACCAATCTTGGCCCGTAGTGCAGCAAGGTCCAACAGCGATTGCGAATACAGCCCCTTGAAAAATGCAGCCAGTTGTGCATTGATGTCTTTGTGGGTGGCTGCGACGTCAGCGTAGCGGGCGAGTTGCACCGTTGGGTGATTGGCGCACACCTGCTCCAGATCGTTATTGCCTTGGTACCACTGCTGAAACTGGTTGATCTGTGCAGTGGTCAATTTCGAAAACAAACCGTAGATACGCTCCACATGGCCATAGAAGAAATCGGCACCTTGCGCGTCGGAGTAATAGAACGCCTCCATCACTTCGCGCAACTCGGCATTGGCGTCGAACAGATTCAGGCCAAACGGTCCGTTTGCCGGTGCCTTGCACCACACCTCGTGAAAAATAAAGTCGATAAAGGTCTGCATCTTCTCCATCTGATGCGGCACGTAGGTGTAGGGAAACAGCATCAGCCCTGCGCCTCCTGATCGCGACGTTCAGCCTTGTCGAGAATGGCCTTGATCAGCAGCACCTTTTCCACCGAGTCACCCAGTTGCTGGTGAATCTCGCCGATAAGCGTGTCCAGGTTTTCATCGCCCTGCTCAAACCGTGCGCGCAAGCCGTCGAGGATCGCCTGCGCGTGACCGCCGATGGTTTCGCGTTTGCCAAAGGTGCTCATGGTGATCTTGTTGATCGACGCGCCCAGCGTGTTGTAGTCCGGGTTGCTGATGCTGACGCTGCCCGTGGCCTTGTCCTTTTCGAACACCAATACCTTGTCTGGTTTGCTGTCCGAGATCAAGAATGGCGAGTGCGTGGTGATTAGCATCTCCTGGCTGACCCCTTCACGACCTTGCAAGCAGCTATTCAAACGACTGATGAAGCTGGCGCGCCAGTCGGGGTTGAAGTGCGTTTCCGGCTCGTCAAGCAGGAACAGGCTGTTGGTGTCACGGAACAGCAGGCACAGCCCCAAGCTGTGCAGCAACTGATGTTCGCCATCTGACAGTTCCTTCAGCATCATCGGCTCCGGCACACCTTGTTTGCTGAAGCGTACAAATTTGAAGCGCATGATGCGCTGGTCAGACGCCAGCGTAGGTGCCGTTTCACTCACGTAATGGCTGTTGGAGCGATAGATATCGGTCTTGAGGCTGTCACTCACCGAATACAGGTTTAGCGCCAACAGCACCTGAAAAGCCTGAAACAAGCCCAGGGGTGAGTCATCGAAATTATTGCGGAAAGTCGCTTTGGTTGCCTCGTTGACCCAGTAGTCGAGGATCAGCGTGTCGGTGTCTTCATCCAGGTAGCTCAAGGTGGCGCAGCGCTTGAGCTTTTCGATGATGGATGACTTTTCATCGCCCTCCAGAAGGTGCGTCAGATTGACGGTATAGGCACCAGTCTCTGTGCTTAATGAAATGGCCGGGTTGTCGGTGAAATAACCGTCTTGTGAATTGTCCGGCAAGACATAGTCGCCTGAAGTCAATTGGGCTGCCTGCTGGGCTGTCACCTCGATGCTCCGCTTTATGATGATGCGGAATTCTTTCAACGCCTCGATACCCACATCCTCGCGGAAAGGCTGTAGCGTGGTCTCGTCCTGAAACAGTAGATTGCACAGCAGAATGGCCTGACTGAAACTGTTGTCGAGATAGGCCAACCGCGTTTCCGGATGCCCCGGGTAAGAGAGTTGCTGGGTCAGCGCATTCCAGTACTCATCGAATTGGACGAAGCGCATCTTGAAGAACGGCAGGCTGAGGATTTCGTTCTCCCCAGACGAATAACCCAGCACGTATTCTGGCAACAGGATGTCGGCATGGCCGCCCTTGAACGCTTCGTAGGCATCGGTATCGAAGTCACTCTGGTTCTCCCACTGAAAGCGCACAGAATCACCGGGATCTTTCCAGACGCCCACCTTGGCCCACACCGGGCCATCCTGGCGCCGGTACTCCTGCGGTATTTGAATCAGATAGTCCAGTTCAAACGCTACGGGCGAGGCATCCAGTTTTCCGCTCTGCAACACCTCGGGCAGGAAGCTGCGGCGCACGCGCAGCACTTCGAGTTGGAAGAAGATTGCCGCCAGCGCTTCGAGTAGATTGGATTTTCCGCTGCCGTTGGGGCCGGCGCAGACAAAGGGGGCAAAGCCTTTGGGCTGGGTTAACTCATCCTGTAGCGCCCATTCCGTGCGGAAATGATGTTCAAAGCCGCATGGCAGGCTGCGAAAGCCCGCGGGGTCTGTGATCTTCAGGCGCAGTAGCTTCATGGTCCACCAAGTGCCTCAGTTGGCCGCCAGCTTTTGCAGTGCCACCCGATTGCTGTTCGTATCGAAGCGCTGGTTCAGCTCACCGGAGGCCAGGGCCTTGAAGACCCAGTCCTTCAGTGCGTCGTAATCGTCCAGTGTTAGCGCCGGTGTTTCTCCGTCGGTTTCCAGTCGTGTTTCTTGCACCGTCTGCCATGCCGCTTCGAGTAATTGCGCAGAGCCCAGGCTGGCGTCTGGCGAGGTATTCGTTAGGTATTGGCTGAACCAGCGCGCGAGTAGTTCGCCACGCCCTTGGAGCTGCGTGGCCTGCACCAGGTCGTTGATGACAGCAGTCGGCGTTACTGCTTCCTCGGGTAGCGGTGATCGGTAGGCTTGCTGTTCAACTAGTTCGCCGTTGATTTGCCTGCCTTGGTCAATGGGCAGCGGAACTCGCGACAAGTCCAGTTCGCCTTTGAACGCCTTCTGGCTCAGTGCGCCGTAAAGGACTTCGAGTTCAGTGAGGCTTTGCTGGTAGCGGGACTTGATGCCTTCGATTCTTTTTGAGATGACGCCGAATTGGTTCTGGAAGTCGAGGGGCGGTTTGATCATTGTGATCTGCTCAAATTCACCCTTCGTCAGAATCTTTTTCATCCCTTTTGTGGCATGACTCTGTAGATAAGCCCGGCACAACTTAAACAGGCCATACAAATACAGCAGATTGACATCCGCGCCTGGTTGGATGGCATTGATCTGCTGGTTAAAGGACACAGTCCTGTCGGTTAGTGCTGCGCGTCCAATTGATTCGACGCTGCCAGCGATACAGGCCACAAGCAATGCCCCGTTCGTTAACGTTCTCGCCTTTCTCGCGCCGAACTCAGAAAGATGCTCGGTAGAAGGTGTGACGAAAACAGCATCACCAGTGATGTTGTCGGTTTTGATCCACTCGATGAAATCATCATCGTAGTTCGCGGGGTCGTTTCTCGGTGGCGTATTGCCCGTGGAAATTTTGCCGAAGGCTTTCAGTTCCGGCTTGTCCCAGCCCTTCTCATTCCGCACCGGATCACCAAACATCTCCAGAAACACGCTCTTGAGCAGGTCGTCGAGTTGTTGCAGGTGTTGTTTTCGCTGGGCAATCAGCCCGTCCACTTTGCCGAGCAGATGGGCAATTCGGATTTGATCGTCGAGAGGCGGAAGGGGGATTTCTATTTCTGCCAGTGACTTTGAGTTGAGCGTTTTGCCCATTGCGGCTTGGTTTGAGCCACCAAACGTTGCCGACTTCAATGCGTGTGAATGGCTGCCAATAAGGGCGTAAATCTGGCGGCAAAGGTATTCGGCTGGATTTCGTATTTGCGCGCCAGGGGGAGTTGGAAGGAGCCCGAA